>NZ_JBWKJS010000023.1:0-1678 GCF_056432085.1 Streptomyces sp. NPDC045678 | reverse complement strand
ACATCGAAACCGGGTGCTTCCCATCGAACCCGGGATGAGCCTGGCGGGCGCCCGCTTATTGGCCAGGTGGTGTCCGGCACGAAGGTGGCGTGAGACTGATCTGCCGCTCTTGCATGGAACGTGGGAAGGCATCCCTCGAAACCGCATGCCCGCATTGGAAGAAGCGAGAGGGAGCGCACCAAGCGGAGGACCCGCGAGGTGCTGAGTACCGTCGCGAGGGGTGCCGGCGGACCGGCTCGTAGTAGTGCCGAAGCCTCTGTAACGGGGGTGGAGCGAAGGGGCCGGGTCATCCGTGGCTGTGTGTGTTTGGTCAACCGGGTAAAGCCCGGGAGGAGCCGATGGACAAGCTGAAGTCACCGAACAAGCCGTTTGAAATTACGAAGTTGGAGGTGCTGGAGGCGTATCGGGAGGTTAGGAAGAATCAGGGTGCTCCGGGGGTAGATGAGCAGTCCATCGAGGACTTCGAGAAGGACCTGAAGAGGAACCTCTATAAGGTCTGGAACCGTATGTCATCGGGCAGCTACTTCCCTCCTCCGGTGCGTGCGGTGGAGATTCCGAAGCAACATGGTGGTGGCATAAGAATGCTAGGCATTCCCACAGTTGCTGACCGTGTTGCGCAGACCGTAGTAGCCCGGCATCTGGGCATCCGCGTGGATCCCGTTTTCCATGAGGACTCCTATGGATACCGGCCGAACAGGTCGGCCTTGGACGCAGTTGAGCGTTGCCGGAAACGGTGCTGGAGACGGGACTGGGTGATCGATCTCGACATCCAGAAGTTCTTCGACAGCGTCCCCTGGGACCTCATTGTCAAGGCCGTGGAGGCTCACACCGACGCCGTTTGGGTGAAGTTGTATGTTGATCGGTGGCTTCGCGCGCCGCTTCAACTGCCCGACGGCACCTTGCAGATGCGAGATCGAGGCACCCCGCAAGGGTCCGCGGTCTCACCCGTGCTGGCGAACCTGTTCATGCACTACGCGTTCGACATGTGGCTCGCCCGGACATACCCGGGCGTCCAGTTCGAACGGTATGCGGACGACGCGGTCGTGCACTGCGTCTCCGAGCGCCAGGCCCGCGAGGTCCTGGAAGCGCTCGGGAACAGGATGACGGAGGTCGGGCTGCGGCTGCATCCCGACAAGACAAAGATCGTGTACTGCAAGGACGGGAACCGGCGCGGCTCATACGAGCACACGCAGTTCACCTTCCTCGGGTACACGTTCCAGGCCCGCAAGGCGCGGAGCAGGAACGGAGTGTGCTTCACCAACTTCCTGCCCGCGATCAGCAAGGACGCCCTGAACCGGATCGGCAGAGAAGTCCGCTCCTGGCGGCTTCACATGCGGATGCACCTCACGTTCGTCGAACTCGCACGATGGATCAACCCGATCGTGCGGGGCTGGGTGCAGTACTACGGTGCGTTCTACCGCACCGCACTGTTCCCTCTGGCACGGCGCATCAACGCCTACCTGATGCGCTGGATCCGCAAGAAGTACAGACGGTTTCGGCCGTTCAAGAAGGCCCACGCGTGCTGGCAACGCATCACTCGTCAGCACCCGAGGCTCTTCGCCCAGTGGGCACTTACGCCGACGTTTTGGTGATCAGGATGGCAAGAGCCGTGTAACGAGAGATTGTTACGCACGGTTCTGTGGGAGCCCGGGGGTGAGATTCCCCCGGGCGACCCGAC
>NZ_JBWKJS010000022.1:3785-4996 GCF_056432085.1 Streptomyces sp. NPDC045678 | reverse complement strand
GTTTCAGAACCAACACAGTGGACGCGAGCAACTGAGGACAAGCCCTCGGCCTATTAGTACCAGTCACCTCCACCCGTTACCGGGCTTCCAGATCTGGCCTATCAACCCAGTCGTCTACTGGGAGCCTTAACCCCTCAAAGGGGGTGGGAATACTCATCTCGAAGCAGGCTTCCCGCTTAGATGCTTTCAGCGGTTATCCTTTCCGAACGTAGCCAACCAGCCATGCCCTTGGCAGGACAACTGGCACACCAGAGGTTCGTCCGTCCCGGTCCTCTCGTACTAGGGACAGCCCTTCTCAATATTCCTACGCGCACAGAGGATAGGGACCGAACTGTCTCACGACGTTCTAAACCCAGCTCGCGTACCGCTTTAATGGGCGAACAGCCCAACCCTTGGGACCGACTCCAGCCCCAGGATGCGACGAGCCGACATCGAGGTGCCAAACCATCCCGTCGATATGGACTCTTGGGGAAGATCAGCCTGTTATCCCCGGGGTACCTTTTATCCGTTGAGCGACGGCGCTTCCACAAGCCACCGCCGGATCACTAGTCCCGACTTTCGTCCCTGCTCGACCCGTCGGTCTCACAGTCAAGCTCCCTTGTGCACTTACACTCAACACCTGATTACCAACCAGGCTGAGGGAACCTTTGGGCGCCTCCGTTACTCTTTGGGAGGCAACCGCCCCAGTTAAACTACCCATCAGACACTGTCCCTGATCCGGATCACGGACCGAGGTTAGACATCCAGCACGACCAGAGTGGTATTTCAACGTTGACTCCACGAACACTGGCGTGCCCGCTTCACAGTCTCCCACCTATCCTACACAAGCCGAACCGAACACCAATATCAAACTGTAGTAAAGGTCCCGGGGTCTTTCCGTCCTTCTGCGCGAAACGAGCATCTTTACTCGTAGTGCAATTTCACCGGGCCTATGGTTGAGACAGTCGAGAAGTCGTTACGCCATTCGTGCAGGTCGGAACTTACCCGACAAGGAATTTCGCTACCTTAGGATGGTTATAGTTACCACCGCCGTTTACTGGCGCTTAAGTTCTCAGCTTCGCACGCCCGAAAGCGCACTAACCGGTCCCCTTAACGTTCCAGCACCGGGCAGGCGTCAGTCCGTATACATCGCCTTACGGCTTCGCACGGACCTGTGTTTTTAGTAAACAGTCGCTTCTCGCTGGTCTCTGCGGCCACCCCCAGCTCACGGA
>NZ_JBWKJS010000022.1:1668-3691 GCF_056432085.1 Streptomyces sp. NPDC045678 | reverse complement strand
CAGTGATGGCCCCCCTTCTCCCGAAGTTACGGGGGCATTTTGCCGAGTTCCTTAACCATAGTTCACCCGAACGCCTCGGTATTCTCTACCTGACCACCTGAGTCGGTTTAGGGTACGGGCCGCCATGAAACTCGCTAGAGGCTTTTCTCGACAGCATAGGATCATCCACTTCACCACAATCGGCTCGGCATCAGGTCTCACCCTCATGTCATCCGGATTTACCTAGATGACGGGCTACACCCTTACCCCGGGACAACCACCGCCCGGGCTGGACTACCTTCCTGCGTCACCCCATCACTCACCTACTACAAGTCTGGTCCGTCGGCTCCACCACTCCCCTTTGCCCGAAGGCTCCAGGGCGGCTTCACGGACTTAGCATCGCCTGATTCAATGTTTGACGCTTCACAGCGGGTACCGGAATATCAACCGGTTATCCATCGACTACGCCTGTCGGCCTCGCCTTAGGTCCCGACTTACCCTGGGCAGATCAGCTTGACCCAGGAACCCTTAGTCAATCGGCGCACACGTTTCTCACGTATGTATCGCTACTCATGCCTGCATTCTCACTCGTGAACCGTCCACCACTGCCTTCCGGCGCAGCTTCACCCGGCACACGACGCTCCCCTACCCATCCCAGCGGGCGTTGGCCCTATTGCTGAAATGACACGACTTCGGCGGTACGCTTGAGCCCCGCTACATTGTCGGCGCGGAATCACTAGACCAGTGAGCTATTACGCACTCTTTCAAGGGTGGCTGCTTCTAAGCCAACCTCCTGGTTGTCTCTGCGACTCCACATCCTTTCCCACTTAGCGTACGCTTAGGGGCCTTAGTCGATGCTCTGGGCTGTTTCCCTCTCGACCATGGAGCTTATCCCCCACAGTCTCACTGCCGCGCTCTCACTTACCGGCATTCGGAGTTTGGCTAAGGTCAGTAACCCGGTAGGGCCCATCGCCTATCCAGTGCTCTACCTCCGGCAAGAAACACACGACGCTGCACCTAAATGCATTTCGGGGAGAACCAGCTATCACGGAGTTTGATTGGCCTTTCACCCCTAACCACAGGTCATCCCCCAGGTTTTCAACCCTGGTGGGTTCGGTCCTCCACGACCTCTTACAGCCGCTTCAACCTGCCCATGGCTAGATCACTCCGCTTCGGGTCTTGAGCGCGCTACTATATCGCCCTATTCGGACTCGCTTTCGCTACGGCTTCCCCACACGGGTTAACCTCGCAACACACCGCAAACTCGCAGGCTCATTCTTCAAAAGGCACGCAGTCACGAGACATCAAGCAAGCTTGATGTCCGACGCTCCCACGGCTTGTAGGCACACGGTTTCAGGTACTATTTCACTCCGCTCCCGCGGTACTTTTCACCATTCCCTCACGGTACTATCCGCTATCGGTCACCAGGGAATATTTAGGCTTAACGGGTGGTCCCGCCAGATTCACACGGGATTTCTCGGGCCCCGTGCTACTTGGGTGTCTCTCAAACGAGCCGCTGACGTTTCGACTACGGGGGTCTTACCCTCTACGCCGGACCTTTCGCATGTCCTTCGTCTACATCAACGGTTTCTGACTCGCCTCACAGCCGGCAGACTGTGAAAGAGAGATCCCACAACCCCGTATACGCAACCCCTGCCGGGTCTCACACGCATACGGTTTGGCCTCATCCGGTTTCGCTCGCCACTACTCCCGGAATCACGGTTGTTTTCTCTTCCTGCGGGTACTGAGATGTTTCACTTCCCCGCGTTCCCTCCACACTGCCTATGTGTTCAGCAGCGGGTGACAGCCCATGACGACTGCCGGGTTTCCCCATTCGGAAACCCCCGGATCAAAGCCTGGTTGACGACTCCCCGGGGACTATCGTGGCCTCCCACGTCCTTCATCGGTTCCTGGTGCCAAGGCATCCACCGTGCGCCCTTAAAAACTTGGCCACAGATGCTCGCGTCCACTGTGCAGTTCTCAAACAACGACCAACCACCCATCACCCCGGACCAGTAGCCCGAGTGCACTGGGGTCGGCATCC
>NZ_JBWKJS010000021.1:0-11519 GCF_056432085.1 Streptomyces sp. NPDC045678 | reverse complement strand
TGTTCGCCGAGGCCTTCGACGAGGTGTGTGAGTTTCTCGACGCCGAGTTGGGTGGTTCGGTTCGGGAGGTTGTGTTTGAGGGGCCGCGGGAGCGGTTGGATCACACGATGTGGGCGCAGGCGGGGTTGTTTGCGCTTCAGGTGAGTCTGGCCAGGTTGTGGGGGTCGGTGGGGGTGCGGCCGGATGTGGTGGTCGGGCACTCGATCGGTGAGATCGCGGCGGCGCATGTTGCGGGGGTCTTCAGTCTGGCGGATGCGTGCCGGGTGGTGGGTGCGCGGGCGCGTTTGATGGGTGCGCTGCCTGAGGGTGGGGCGATGTGTGCGGTGCAGGCCACACCTGAGGAGCTGACCAGGGACCTTGAGGGTTCTGGTGTGAGTGTGGCGGCCGTCAACACCCCGGATTCCACCGTTATTTCGGGTCCGGCGGACGAGGTCGAGAAGGTCGCCGCGCTGTGGCGGGAGAAGGGACGTAAGACCAAGGCGTTGTCGGTCAGTCACGCGTTCCACTCCGCCTTGATGGAGCCGATGCTCGCGGACTTCACCGAAGCGATACGTGATGTGGAGTTCACCGCCCCCAAAATCCCGCTGATCAGCAACGTTTCCGGTACGGAGGCGGGGGTTGAGATCACTGCTCCGGAGTACTGGGCCCAGCATGTGCGCCAAGCCGTCCTCTTCCAGCCCGCCATTGCCGAAGTAGCGCCTCGTGCAGGCGTGTTCCTGGAGTTGGGGCCCGCCCCAGTCCTGGCCACCGCCGCGCAGCGCACGCTCGATGACGTCGCCGATCCGCGAGAAGGTGAGCCCGTCGTCACGGCGTCCCTGCACTCGGGCCGGCCGGACGACCTTGCGTTCGCGCAGGCCGTGGGCCGCCTGCACACGGCTGGAGTCGCCGTCGACTGGTCGGTCTTCTTCGCGGCGGATCCGGTGCCGTGCGTGGTCGAGTTGCCGACGTATGCGTTCCAGCGGGAGCGGTTCTGGTTGGCGGGGCGTGCGGTGGGTGGGGATGCGGCGGGGCTGGGTCTGGTGGCGGCGGGGCATCCGTTGCTGGGTGCGGCGGTGGAGTTCGCCGACCGGGGTGGTTGCCTGTTGACCGGGCGGCTGTCGCGTTCCGGGACTTCGTGGCTGGCTGATCATGAGGTTGGCGGGGCGGTGTTGGTGCCGGGTGCGGCGTTGGTGGAGTGGGCGTTGCGGGCCGGTGATGAGGTTGGTTGCGCGACGGTGGATGAGTTGATGTTGCAGGCGCCTGTGGTGGTGCCTGAGGCGTCGGGGCTGCGCGTGCAGGTTGTGGTGGATGAGGCGGGGGAGGACGGGCGGCGCGGTGTTCACGTCTACAGTCGCGCCGATGCCGACACCTCCGCCGATGTGGGTGGTGACGATTCGTGGGTCTGCCACGCCACCGGCGTACTCACTCCCGAAAGTCCCCTTGACGTGGACGAGACGATGTCCGGAGCCTGGCCGCCGGCCGACGCTGAGCCGTTGGACGTGGAGGGCTTCTACGCGACGGCAGCGGAGGACGGCTACGGGTACGGCCCGGCGTTCCAAGGTTTGCAGGCTGTGTGGCGGGACGGCCAGGACCTGCTGGCCGAGGTCGCCCTGCCCGAGGCCGCGGGCGCCTACGACGGATACGGCATTCACCCCGCCCTCCTCGACGCCGCCCTGCACCCTCTCCTCGTCTCCCGCCTCCAGGAGCGTTCCGAGGACGATCAGCTCTACGTGCCGTTCGCGTGGACCGGTGTGTCGCTGCGGGCCGTGGGTGCCACGACCGTCCGTGTGCGCCTGCGCCCGGCAGGGGAGAGCCCCGAGCACGGGGTGAGCGTGACGGTGACGGATACGACCGGCGGTCTCGTCCTGAGGGCCGACGCCCTTCAGACGCGTCCCGTGCAGCCGGGGCAGCTCGTCGCCGCGCAACAGCGGGACGTACGCGGGCTGTTCGCAGTGGAATGGACGCCGCTGCCGGTCCCGTCGTCCTTGGGGGACGCGGGAGACGGTGGGGGTTGGGTCGCGCTCCCGGATGACGGTGGTGGCGGCTTGGCTGATGTGGTGGCGTCGGTGGGTGGTGAGGTGCCGTGGGCGGTGCTGGCGCCTGTCGATACCTCTGTGGGTGACGGGTTGCGGGTTGCTGAGGGTGTGTTGTCGCTGGTGCAGGAGTTCCTGTCCGCACCTGAGTTGGAAGAGTCTCGTCTTCTTGTTGTGACGCGCTGTGCTGTGGCCGCGGATGGTGACGGTGATGTGGATGCGTCCGCGGCGGCGGTGTGGGGTCTGGTGCGCAGTGCGCAGTCGGAGAACCCGGGTCGTTTCGTCCTGCTCGACATCGACGTGGACCTGCGTACGGATGGTGAGGGCGCGTTGCCGCAGTCTCTGTTGCGCCGCGCCGTCGAAGAGCTCGATGAGCCCCAACTCGCCCTCCGTGACGGGAAGCTCCAGATTCCCCGCCTCACCCAGGTACGTCACTCCGCCGACATCGTCGCGCCGCCCGGCGAGGCGGCCTGGCGTCTGCGGATGGTGAACGACGGTTCGCTGGACGACCTCGCGGCGGTTGCCTGCCCGGAGGTGCTCGAACCCCTGGCGTCCGGACAGGTCCGTCTGTCGGTGCACGCCGCCGGCATCAACTTCCGGGACGTACTCGTCGCGTTGGGAATGGTCCCCGCGTACGGAGCCATGGGCGGTGAAGGCGCCGGTGTCGTGACGGAAGTCGGCCCCGACGTGACGCACCTGTCGGTCGGCGACCGGGTGATGGGCGTGTTCGAGGGGGCGTACGGGCCCGTGGTGATCGCCGATGCGCGGATGGTAACGCTGGTGCCGCGGGGCTGGGACATGCGGGAGGCGGCCGGTATACCGGCGGCCTTCCTCACTGCCTGGTACGGCTTGGTCGAGCTGGCCGGGTTGAGGGCGGGTGAGCGGGTGTTGATCCACGCCGCTACGGGTGGTGTAGGGATGGCGGCGGTGCAGATCGCCCGGCATGTCGGGGCTGAGGTGTTCGCCACCGCGAGTCCGGGGAAGCATGGCGTGCTGGAGGAGATGGGGATCGACGCCGCCCACCGTGCGTCCTCGCGGGACGTGGGATTCGAGGACGTGTTCCGGCAGGCCACGGACGGGCGCGGTGTGGACGTCGTACTGAACAGCCTCACCGGTGAGTTCATCGACGCCTCCCTGCGGTTGCTGGGGGAGGGTGGCGGCCGGTTCCTGGAGATGGGCAAGACGGACGTACGCGCTCCTGAGGAGGTGGGTGCGGAGTACCCGGGCGTCACGTACACCGTCTACGACCTGGTGGGCGATGCCGGGCCCGAACGCATCGGCCGGATGCTGGACCAGCTCGGCGAGTTGTTCGCCTCAGATCGGCTTAAGGCCCTCCCGGTACGTTCCTGGCCGCTGGCCAAGGCGCAGGAGGCGTTCCGGTTCATGAGTCAGGCGAAGCACACGGGCAAGCTGGTGCTGGAGGTCCCGCCTGCCCTCAACCCCGAGGGCACGGTGCTGATCACCGGTGGCACCGGCGCGCTGGGGCAGGTCGTGGCGGAGCACCTGGTGCGGGAGTGGGGCGTACGGCACCTGCTGCTGGCCAGTCGGCGTGGCCCCGACGCCCCGGGCAGCAGTGAACTGGTCGCGCGACTGTCGGAACTGGGTGCTTCGGCCGACGTCGTCGCGGCTGATGTGAGCGATCCGGGGTCGGTGGCGGAGCTCGTGGGCAAGGTGGACCCCGCCCATCCGCTGACCGGCGTCGTGCATGCGGCGGGTGTGCTGGAGGACGCGGTGGTGACCGCGCAGACGCCGGAGGGGCTGGGGCGGGTGTGGGCGGCCAAGGCTGCCGCCGCCGCGAACCTGCACGAGGCGACCCGGGACCTCCGCCTCGGTCTGTTCGTGGTGTTCTCCTCGGCCGCTGCGACGCTCGGCAGTCCGGGGCAGGCCAACTACGCGGCGGCGAACGCGTACTGCGACGCGCTGATGCAGCTGCGCAGGGCCCAAGGCCGGGCAGGACTCTCGGTCGGATGGGGCCTCTGGGAAGCCGCGAACGAGGAGAAGGGAAGCGAAACGGTCGGCACGACAACCGCCGCATCGACCGGCGGGGGAGGCACGGTAGGCGGAACGTCAGGTGGGATGTCAGGTGGGACGTCAGGCGGCGTGACCGGCGGAATGACGGGCGGACTCACCGGCACCGACATCGCCCGCATGAGCCGCATCGGCGTCAAGGGCATGACCCACGCCCACGGCCTGGCCCTGCTCGACGCCGCGTACCGAAACGGCCGCCCCCACCTGGTGGGATTCAACCTCGACCTGCGCACCCTCGCCACGCACTCCGTGGACACCAGGCCTGCCCTGCTGCGCGGCCTCGCCGCCCCCACCACGGGCGGTAGGCACAGGCCCACCGCGACGGCGGCCGGGCAGCCCGCGGACCTGGCCGGCCGACTGGCCGCCCTGCCGCCCTCCGACCGCCATCACACGCTGGTGCGGCTCATCAGGGAGCAGGCTGCCACCGTCCTCGGGCACCACCCCGACAGCCTCACCCCGGGCAGCACCTTCAAAGAACTCGGATTCGACTCCCTCACCGCGGTCGAACTGCGGAACAGGCTGTCCGCGGCCACCGGCCTCCGGCTGCCCTCCGGACTCGTCTTCGACCACCCGGACGCCGACAACCTCGCCGAACACCTCGGCGCGCAGCTAGCCCCCGACGGCGCCGTGCCCGCCGGGCAGGAGGCCACCGAACCGCTCCTCCGCGACCTCGCGAAACTCGAGCACGCCCTGTCCTCCGCCCCCGTCGAACACCTCGACGCCGAAGCGGTCACATCACGGCTGGAATCGCTTCTCTCGAAGTGGAAGTCGGCCAGTGCGGTGCCCGGCTCGGGCAGTACGAAGGAGCAGCTCAAGGTTGCCACGACCGACCAGGTCCTCGACTTCATCGACAAAGAACTGGGTGTGTGAAACGACCGTGCACGGCGCGACAACCACGCTGAAGGCTGGGTGAACTCTCATGGCGAGGGAAGAGGAACTGGTCGACTACCTCAAGCGGGTCGCCGCCGAACTGCACGACACCCGGCAGCGTCTGCGCGAGGTGGAGGACCGTCGGCAGGAACCGGTGGCGGTCGTCGGCATGGCCTGCCGTTTCCCCGGCGGCATCGAGACCCCCGAAGGCCTGTGGGACCTGGTCGCCGCGGGCGACGACGCCATCGCACCCTTCCCCACCGACCGCGGCTGGGACCTGGAGGGCATCTACCATCCGGACCCCGACCACCCGGGAACCTGCTACGTCCGCGAAGGCGGCTTCCTCACCGCCGCCGACCGGTTCGACTCCGACTTCTTCGGCTTCAGCCCGCGCGAGGCGCTGGCCAGCAGCCCGCAACTGCGGCTGCTCCTGGAGACGTCCTGGGAGGCACTCGAACGGGCGGGCATCGACCCCGCATCCCTCAAGGGCAGCCCCACCGGCGTCTACGTCGGCGCCGCCACCACCGGCAACCAGACGCAAGGCGACGCGGGCGGCAAGGCGACGGAGGGGTACGCGGGCACCGCGCCCAGCGTCCTCTCGGGCCGCGTCTCCTTCACGCTCGGCCTGGAGGGCCCGGCGGTGACCGTCGAGACCGCGTGCTCCTCCTCGCTGGTGGCGATGCACCTGGCCGCCAACGCGCTGCGCCAGGGCGAGTGCGACCTGGCCCTGGCGGGCGGCGTCACCATCATGTCCACCCCGGAGGTGTTCACCGGCTTCTCGCGCCAGCGCGGCCTGGCCCCCAACGGCCGCTGCAAGCCGTTCGCGGCATCGGCGGACGGCACGGGCTGGGGGGAGGGCGCGGGCCTGATCCTCCTGGAGCGCCTCTCCGACGCCCGTCGCAACGGCCACGACGTCCTCGCGGTCATCCGCGGCTCCGCCATCAACCAGGACGGTGCAAGTAACGGCTTCACCGCGCCCAACGGCCCCTCGCAGCGCCGCGTGATCCGCCAGGCCCTGGCCGGCGCCAACCTGTCCACGTCGGAGATCGACGTCGTCGAGGCGCACGGCACCGGCACCAAACTCGGCGACCCCATCGAGGCCGAGGCGCTCATCGCCACGTATGGCAAGGAGCGCGAGGACGACCGTCCGCTGTGGCTCGGCTCGGTCAAGTCCAACATCGGTCACACGCAGGCCGCGGCAGGCGTGGCGGGTGTCATCAAAATGGTGATGGCCCTACGGCGCGAACTGCTGCCCGCCACGCTGAACGTCGACGAGCCGACCCCGCACGTCCAGTGGGACGGCGGAGGCGTACGTCTTCTCACGGAACCGGTCCCGTGGTCGCGCGGCGACCGCCCGCGCCGCGCCGGTATCTCCTCCTTCGGCATCTCGGGCACGAACGCGCACGTGATCCTGGAGGAAGCGCCCGAAGCCCCCGAAGCGCCTGAAGCGCCCGAAGCCCCCGAAGTGCCTGCGGAGTCGTCCGGGGAAGCGGAGACGGCGGGGCCACAGTCGGCGCCGGGTGCGGTGGTGCCGTGGGTGGTCTCTGGACGGTCCGAGGAGGCGTTGCGCGAACAGGCGCGGCGGCTTGGCGAGTTCGTGGCGGGGAGTGCGGAGGCGGCGCCGGGTGAGGTCGGCTGGTCGCTGGTTGCGACGCGGTCGGTGTTCGAGCACCGGGCCGTGGTGGTGGGCCGTGGCCGGGAGGAGCTGGTGGCCGGGGTCGCGGCGCTGGCCACGGGCGAGGCGTCCGCGGATGTGGTGTCGGGGATCGCGTCCGGTGATGTGGGTCCGGGGCCGGTGTTGGTGTTTCCGGGGCAGGGGTCGCAGTGGGTGGGGATGGGGGCTCGGCTGCTGGACGAGTCACCCGTGTTCGCGGGGCGGATTGCTGAGTGTGAGCGGGCGCTGTCCGCTTACGTTGACTGGTCGTTGCGTGAGGTGTTGCGCGGGGACGGGAGTGAACTGTCCCGGGTCGAGGTCGTGCAGCCGGTGTTGTGGGCCGTCATGGTCTCGCTCGCGGCCGTGTGGGCGGATCAGGGGATCGTCCCGGCCGCCGTGATCGGGCATTCGCAGGGTGAGATGGCTGCCGCGTGTGTCGCGGGGGCGCTGTCGCTGGAGGATGCGGCGCGGATCGTGGCGGTACGCAGTGACGCACTGCGGCAGTTGCAGGGGCACGGCGACATGGCGTCCATCGGTGCCGGTTCCGAGCGGGCCGCCGAGCTGATCGGCGACCGGCCGGGCGTGAGCATCGCCGCGGTCAACGGGCCTTCCTCCACGGTCATTTCGGGGCCGCCCGAGCATGTCGCGGCCGTGGTCGCCGAGGCGGAGGCAGTCGGGCTGCGGGCCCGGGTCATCGACGTCGGTTACGCCTCCCACAACCCCCAGATCGACGCACTGCACGACCTCCTCACCGAGCGCCTGGCCGACATCCGGCCCGTCTCCACCGATGTGGCGTTCTACTCGACGGTCAAGGCTGAGCGCCTCACCGACACCACCGCCCTGGACACCGACTACTGGGTCACCAATCTCCGCCAGCCCGTCCGCTTCGCCGACACTGTCGATGCGCTCCTGGCTGATGGCTACCGGCTGTTCATCGAGGCCAGTGCTCACCCCGTGCTGGCTCTCGGCATGGAGGAGACGATCGAGCGGGCGGACGTGTCCGCGACGGTGGTTCCGACGCTGCGTCGTGACCACGGTGACGTCGCTCAGCTCACCCGTTCCGCCGCGCAGGCGTTCGCCGCGGGTGCGGAGGTGGACTGGCGGCGCTGGTTCCCGGCCGAGCCGGCCCCTCGTACCGTCGACCTGCCGACGTACGCCTTCCAGCGCCGACGCTACTGGCTGCCCGTGGACGGCGTCGGGGACGTGCGTTCCGCTGGGCTGCGGCGGCTGGAACACACGCTGTTGCCCGCCGCGCTCGGGCTCGCCGACGGGGCACTCGTGCTGACGGGGCGGCTCTCGGCGTCCGGCGGCGGCGACTGGCTGGCCGACCACGCGGTGGCGGGCACGACACTCGTACCCGGTGCCGCGCTGGTCGAGTGGGCGTTGCAGGCCGCCGACGAGGCGGGCTGCCCCACGCTGGAGGAGCTGACGCTCCAGGCGCCCCTGGTGCTGCCGGGCACCGGAGGCCTTCAGGTCCAGGTGGTCGTGGGCGCGGCCGACGAGCAGGGCGGCCGACGAGAAGTGCGCGTCTTCTCACGCACCGAAGCGGAGTCCGCGGCCGAATCAGCGGCCGAATCCGCGGCCCGGTCCGACGACGGGCCGGGCCGGGACGAGGACTGGCTGTGTCACGCGACCGGCGTGCTGAGCCCCGCCCCCGGCGACGTACCGGACGGGCTGACCGGACAGTGGCCGCCGACGGACGCCGAGCCGGTACAGATCGGTGACCTCTACGAGCGGGCCGCGTCGGCAGGGTACGAGTACGGGCCGTCGTTCCAAGGCCTGCATGCCGTGTGGCGGCAAGGGCAGGACCTGCTGGCCGAGGTGCGGCTGCCGGAACAGGCGGGCTCCGAGGACGGCTTCGGCATCCACCCCGTACTGCTTGACGCCGCGCTGCACCCGGCGCTTCTCCTCGCCGGTGACGCTTCCGACGAAAACCGGAACCCCAACCTCCCGTTCGCGTGGAACGGGGTGTCCCTGTGGGCCACGGGCGCCGCCACCGTACGGGTGCGGCTGACCCCGTACGGGGACGAGGGCGAACACGGTGGCGCGCTGCGCGTGACCGTCGCCGATGCCGCGGGCGCGCCCGTGCTCAGCGTGGACTCCCTGGCTCTGCGCCCCGCCGACCCTGAACTGCTGCGCTCGGCGGGCCGTGCGGGCGGTGGCGTCATCCCCAACTTGTTCACCGTCGAATGGAACGCGCTGCCGACTGCGGCAGCCGTGGGGGAGGGCACCGAGGAGAGCGCGGAGGACTGGGCTGTGCTCGGTCAGGAGACACCTGACTGGGCGGAGTCACATACCCCTCACTACCCCGACCTGCCCGCCCTGCTGGCCTCCCTGGACGAGGGGACACAGACCCCCAGGACCGTCCTGGTCGAGACCGCCACCCCGGCCTCCGGGACGGTCGACGCCCGAGGGCGGGCCGCCGCCGAGCACGTCTTGGGCCTGCTCCGGGACTGGCTCGCCGAGCCGCGTCTCACCGAGACCCGGCTCGTACTGGTCACTCATGGCGCGGTGTCGACGACCGATGCCACTGACGACCCGCACCTCCCGGCCATCGACGTACCCGCGGCCGCCCTGTGGGGCCTCATACGCGCCGCGCAGGCCGAACACCCGGACCGATTCGTCCTGCTGGACACGGTAGACACCGTGGACACGGACTCAGCTGTCGTCGCCGCGGCCCTCGCGACCGGCGAACCCCAGCTGGCCGTCCGCGGGGGAGGGGTACTGGTTCCCCGCCTGGCCCGCGCCGCCGCCACCGCCCTCAACACCGCGTCCGGCACACCGGCATCGGAGAACGCCACCCTCACCCCGAACGACCCCGCCCCCACCCCGAACGACCCCGCCCCCACGCCGAACGACTCCACCCCCACGCCGAACGACTCCACCCTCACTCCGAACGACCCCGGCCTCGCTCCCAAAGACCCCGCCCTCGCCCTCGCCCCCAACGGCACCGTCCTCATCGCAGGCGGCACGGGCATGATGGGCGGCCTGGTCGCCGAGCACCTGGTCAGTGCCTGGTCGGTACGGCACCTCCTGCTCGTCAGCCGCCAAGGCCCCGACGCCCCCGGCGCCCGCGGACTCGCCGCCCGGCTCACCGGTCTCGGCACCGCCGTCCGCATCGTCGCGGCCGACCTGACGGACGCGCGAGCCAGCGCCGACCTGGTCGCGTCGGTCGACCCCACGCACCCGCTGACGGGTGTGATCCATGCGGCAGGCGTCCTGGACGACGCCGTGGTCACCGCGCAGACCGGCGAGCAGCTGGCGAGGGTATGGGCTGCCAAGGCCTCCGTCGCCGCCAACCTCGACGCGGCCACCGCGGACCTCCCGCTCGGCCTCTTCCTCATGTTCTCCTCCGCGGCGGGTGTCCTCGGCAACGCCGGCCAGGTCGGCTACGCCGCCGCCAACGCCTTCGTCGACGCGCTGGTCGCCCGCCGCCGCGCGGCAGGTCTGCCGGGTCTGTCGATCGCCTGGGGCCTGTGGGCGCGCGGCAGCGCCATGACCCGCCACCTGGACGACGCCGACCTGGCGCGGCTGCGCGCCAGTGGCGTCAAGCCGCTGCTGGACGAGCAGGGGCTCGCCCTCCTCGACGCGGCACGCGCGGCCGCGCCCTACACCTCGCTGCTGGTGGCGGCGGGCATCGACGTACGCGAACTGTCCGCGGACGACGTACCGGCGATCCTGCGCAACCTCACAAGCCGCACCCGCCGGAGGGCCGCGGCCGACTCCGCCGTGGACAAGGGCGCGCTGGAGCGACGGCTCGCGGGCCTGGACGAGACGGAGCGCAGGGCGGCCGTCACCGATGTCGTGCGCGAGTGCGTGGCGGCGGTGCTCGGCCACCGGTCGCTCTCCGACGTACGCACCGAGGCCAACTTCAAGGACCTGGGCTTCGACTCGCTCACGGCGGTCCAGCTGCGCAACCGCCTCTCGGCGGCCAGCGGCCTCCGCCTGCCCGCGACACTGGCCTTCGACCACCCCACCCCCCAGGCCCTCGCCGCCTACCTCTGCACCCGCCTGGGCGGAGTGCCCTCGGCCCCCGCCGCGCCGGTCGCGCTGCCCGCCGCCACGACGGACGATCCGGTGGCCATCGTCGCCATGGCCTGCAAGTACCCGGGCGGAGTGGCGTCGCCCGAAGGACTGTGGGACCTGGTCGCGGCGGGCGTGGACACGGTCGGCGAATTCCCGACCGGCCGCGGCTGGGACCTGGAGCGCCTCTTCCACCCCGACCCGGACCACCCCGGCACCAGCTACGCCGACGAGGGCGCCTTCCTCCCCGACGCGGGTGATTTCGACGCGGCGTTCTTCGGGATCAATCCGCGTGAGGCGTTGGCGATGGATCCGCAGCAGCGTCTGTTGTTGGAGGCGTCGTGGGAGGTGTTCGAGCGTGCGGGTATCGACCCGACGACGCTCAAGGGCAGCCTGACCGGCACGTACGTCGGCGTCATGTACCACGACTACGCGGCCGGCCTGGCCCAGGACGCCCAGCTGGAGGGCTACTCCATGCTCGCCGGTTCCGGCAGCGTGGTCTCCGGCCGGGTCTCCTACACGCTGGGCCTTGAGGGCCCGGCGGTGACGGTCGACACGGCGTGCTCGTCGTCGCTGGTCTCCATCCACCTGGCAGCCCAGGCGCTGCGCCAGGGCGAATGCAGCCTTGCCCTGGCGGGCGGTGTCACCGTCATGGCGACCCCCGAGGTCTTCACCGGCTTCTCGCGCCAGCGCGGCCTTGCCCCGGACGGCCGGTGCAAGCCGTTCGCGGCGTCGGCGGACGGCACGGGCTGGGGCGAGGGTGTTGGTGTGCTGTTGTTGGAGCGGTTGTCGGATGCGCGTCGCAATGGTCGTCGGGTGTTGGCGGTGGTGCGGGGGTCGGCGGTGAATCAGGACGGTGCGTCGAATGGTTTGACGGCGCCGAATGGTCCGTCGCAGGAGCGGGTGATTCGTCAGGCGTTGGCGAGTGGGCG
>NZ_JBWKJS010000020.1:15800-30218 GCF_056432085.1 Streptomyces sp. NPDC045678 | reverse complement strand
CCACTCCGTGGCCCGGGAGGCAACTCCGTTGCCTCTGGCCTGGATCGCTCCGCGATCCAGGCACGGCCCCCGCTCCGCGCGGGCCTAAAACGGCTCGCTAGAGGGGGAGGGGTGACCGGGCGAAAGGTGACGGCCCGCCAGGAGACAGCGTGGCCCCAAAAATGCACGAAAGCGGTTCGAAGCGGTCGCCGACCATCAACCAGGGTCACCAAGCTATCAGTTCTGGCCAACTTCGGGCAAGAGGTCAGATGTCTGTGCGTCAAAGTTCTCTGCCAGGTAGCTTATGGAGTGACGGCCCACCCCCGCTACGGGGCAGGACCACCGATCTACCCCTGAGTTAGAGGGGGGTCTCATGCGCAGTGAATTTCACTTCTCAGATCACGAATACGGCACGGATGAAGGGCGGAATTCTCGATGAGTGGTCAGTCTCTTTTCCCGCATCAGGTGGAGGCGGTTGACGCCATTGCGCGGGTGCTGCAAGTGCCTGCGGGTGGGGATATGCCGCCGGAGGGTCTGCGCACGCAGGTCATCGCGGCCACCGGGTCCGGCAAGACCCTGATTGCCACAGCGGCGGCGCAGCGGCTGGGGGCGCGGCGGGTCCTGGTGCTGGTGCCGACGCTGGATCTGTTGGTGCAGACGGCGTCTGCGTGGCGTGTGGGCGGTCGTGCGGGGGCCATGGTGGGGGTGTGCTCGCTGCGTGCGGAGGATTCCCAGGGTGTGCCGTGCACGACGGACGCGCGGGAGCTTGCGGCGTGGGTGGCCGGCCTCGACGTCGTGACCGTGTTCGCGACGTACGCGTCGGTGGGGCAGGGCACTCTGCAACGGGCTCACGCGGCCGGTCTGGGTGCGTGGGACCTGATGGTGGTGGATGAGGCGCACCGCACCAGTGGGGACGGCTTGAAGCCGTGGGCGGCCGTGCATGATCAGCAGCGGATTCCGGCGGCGCGGCGGTTGTACATGACGGCTACGCCCCGGATCTGGGAGGCCTCCGACCGGGGGGCGGACTCGGAGGATGGTGAGGGGCGGCTCATTGCGAGCATGTCGCCGGATTCGCCGATCTTCGGTCCGGTGGCGTATCGGCTGACTCTGTCGGAGGCGGTCAGTCGGGGGTTGGTGGCGCCGTATCAGGTGGTGTGTGTCGACATCAGCGACCCCGAGGTGCACCAGGCGTATGCGGGCGGGGACTTCGGGTCGGAGGCGGTGCGCGGGGCGCGGCTGGCGGCTTTGCAGACGGGGATGCTGACGGCGGCGGTCGAGGAGCAGCGGCGGAAGCTGCTGACGTTTCACAGTCGGGTGGCGGAAGCGGAGGCCATGGCGGCGGGGGTGCCCGCTGTGGCTGCGCGGCTGTGGGATGAGGATCCGCGGCGCTTCCCCGCGCCGGATCGGGTGTGGTCGAACTGGCTGTGTGGGGAGCACACCCCGGGGCACCGGCGGGCGGTGCTGGCCGAGTTCGCGTCCGACGTCATCGACGAGCGCGACCAGGACCACGAGCACGACCAGGGGCAGGGTGGGGCGCGGTTGCGTCCGGCCGCACTGCGGGTCCTCAGCTCCGTGAAAGTCCTGGGTGAAGGGGTCGACACAAAGAATTGCGATTCCGTCGCCTTTTGTGATGCGCGGGGGTCCATGGTGGATATCTCGCAAATGGTCGGGCGTGCGCTTCGTATGCAGCCGGGAGAGGGTAAGATTGCCTCTTTGATGGTGCCGGTATTTCTCGCTCCGGGTGAAAGTCCGGATGAAATGCTGACCTCGACCGCGTACGGGACCCTCGCGAAGATCCTAGCGGCGCTGCGGGCGCACGACTCCGAGACGATCGAGGCGCTTGCCGACTCCCGCCCGCGTAGCGGGAGTTCGGCGGACGCGGCCGATGACGTCCAAGACGGTGGCGACGTCCTGGACGACGTCGAGGCGGTCGACGTCGACGACGAGTCGAGCGAGCCTGCGCAGAGCGCGGGCGCGGGGGCGAGCAGTCCGGCGCGGGAGTTGCTGAAGTTCTCCACCCCGCGCGATCCGGCGCTGCTCGCCCGGTTCATGAGTCTGCGGGTGATCGATCCCGAGAACCAGTTTTGGCGGCGCGGTATCGAGGCGTGCGTCCGCTACCGCAAGGAGACCGGTGCCGCGTCGCTGCGGGTGCCGTACGACTTCGTCACCCCGCAGGACTGGGCTCCGGCGGGGTTTCCTCTGGGGACGTGGCTGGCGGATCAGCGGCGGTTCGCGAAGGCCGGCTCCCTCGCCCGCCCGCGGGTGGAGCAGCTGGACGGGCTGGGCATGGTGTGGTCGCACCAGGACGTTGCCTTCGAGGAGGGGCTGTCTGCGGCGCGGGCGTGGGCGGCGGCGCACGGGCATTTCCTGCCCCCCGCCACCGCGGTCTGGAACGGCTACCAGGTCGGGGCGTGGGCCAAGAACCTGCGGGCGGCGGCCAAGCTCGCCGACCAGGTCGAGGAGCAGCGCGCGGCGGGGCAGTCGGTCGAGCGGGCGGCGGGAGCTCTCACGCAGGCGCGGCGGGATGCGCTGGACGAGATCGATCCGGGGTGGTGCCCGGCGTGGGATGTGGGGTGGCAGCGCTGTTTCCGTCTGCTTCAGGAGCACCTGCGCGCGGGCGGGAGCATGCCGGGGGCGGCGGGCGAGCTGGTTGTGCAGGGCGAGGATCTGGGCCGGTGGGCGTACGCGCAGCGGCTGGGATGGGATGCCCTGGTTCCCGCACAGCGGTGGTTGTTGCACAACGTGCTGGGCCTGGAGGCGGCGGGCGAGGATGAGCGGCCCGCGAAGCGGCGTACGCAGGACGACAAGTGGGCGCTGAACATGCGGGCTGCGCGGGCGTTTCATGCGCGTGAGGGGCACCTGCGGGTGCCGCGTAAGCACGTCGAGCTCCTGGACGCCGATCCGGATGCGAACGGGGCTCAGGAGGGCGTACAGGGCGTTCCGGTGCGGCTGGGGACCTGGCTCGACAACACCCGCAAGCGTGCCGACAAGCTCACCGGCCAACGGCGGGCGGACCTGGCCGCGCTGGGCGTCGCGTGGGCCGCGGAACAGTAGGACGACAGACAGGGCCCGCACCGACGATCGGTGCGGGCCCTGTTTGCTGCATGTGCGCGCCGTCGTGGCCCGCGCGGGACCGGCCGCGCTCACACGTCCGGTCCCCATGGCTTTCTGCGGAGCATCCTGCTCGCCGCTGTCTCCGTCGATCCCTCACACGAGTGACTGGGGCGGGTCGGCGTCAGGGCCCGGACATGACGAAGATGATCTCTACCCGTCCGGTGTCGCTGCCCGGGGCGGGCTCGTGGACGCGGTAGAGGATCGCGATGCGGTCGCCGGTGTCGGTCGTGGGCGCCGTGGCGATCTGGCGGAGTTCGGCGCCTGCGATGGGCTCGCGGCTGCTGTGGGGGTTGCGCGGGTCCACGGCGAGCTGATCTAGCACTGTGTGGACGGCCTTGCGGCCGGGGCCGGTGAGGTGCGCGAATTCCGCGTAGAGCCGGGGAGGCACTTCGACTTGCCACTCAGTCACGCGATGCTGCCCGTCCGTCCAGGTGGGCCCACAGCTCGTCGACGGGCCGTGTCTGGCTGGTGCCAGCGAGGGAGGCGGCCACGGCGGCGGCCACCTCGGGGCGGGTGGCGAACGCGACGGTGCGGCGTGCCTCTGCGAGGACGTCGGCCTGGTCGCGGCCGAACCGGGCGGCCTCGTATCGGGCGTTGAACGCGGCGAGGGCTACGGGGTCCACCACGGCGAGCGCGGCACGGAGTTCGGCAAGCGTCTGCGGGCCCTCGTGCGCCTCCAGGCGGTGCGCATCGGCGTAGGCCTGCGGGGCGGGCTCGTGCGGTAGCGCGGACATAGGGACCTCCAGTGGTGATGCCGTCTCCACGGTACGCGGTCGGCCGGTGCCGGGGCAGGGGGCCCGCAAACTGCCGCGCAGGGAGGGTCAGGAGCGCGGCGGTGCGGGGCGCCGGGGCCGTGCGCGAGGCATGTCCCCGCGCTCCATCTCCACGCCAGCCGTCGGCTGCGCGGTACTGCCGTGCGCCATCCGCAGCCCCTCTTGCGGCCACTCGTACCGGCGCGTGGTGACCGACGTGTCCCCGTACAGATCCACTGTCACCTGGTAGATCACGCGCCCGTCCGCCCAGTCCTGCCGGGCCTGCACGGAGGCATGCCTCCACCGTCCGCCCGCCCAGACCTCCAGCGCCGGCCGACGCCCGGCAGGCCACGTACTGACGGTGGGCTCCGGCCCGTCCGAGGGACGCCACGGACGAGCCTCAGACGGCTCGGGAATGTGGGTCGCGCTCATCCGTCGAGCGTATCCGTCGACCCGGGCCACAAGGCCCACCACCCGACCCGGGAAGGGGGAGCGGCCCCGGAGTCCAGACTCCGGGGCCACGCTTTTACATCCGCTGTCAGTGCCCGTGCGAGAACCTCTGATCTGCTACTGCGCGTTGTGGATGCCAGGTGTCCCCGGGCCGAAGTCGGGCGGGAACGCCATGTTCCACAGCTTTAGCCACCCTCCGGGGTCCTCCGGGGACGCCCCGCGAACATGTGCAGCATTGCCGGTACGCATCCCCAGTAGATCGAGCCCGCTTCGCCCGGGGTGAGCTGTAGTCACGTGCTCGTGAGCTGCGGCCATGATGGGGGCGATGGGGTCGGCCAGCAGTACCGCTTGTGTTGACCCCTGGCATCCCCGGCATTGAATCCACGCCACTTCAAGGGTCGTCGTCACTTGCGTCGTCATGCCCAAACAACGAATGCCCTTAGTGGAAAGGTATGGGCTCCACGTGCTCCGGGAACTCGGTGTGACCGATGACGGGTCTTCGCGCAGGCACTCACCGGACCCGTTTCGTGCACGTCACCGGAACCTGGCCCCCGCGGACGAGTCGCCAGTCCACCCCGTCTCGACCGCACTTGTGGTAGCCGTAGCCGCTGCCCCGGACATTCGTCGACACGCACGACCGCACCCGGTCCCCTCGGCGCAGGTAGTGGTCGACGGGGTCAGACGCCACCGCGTGAGACCGGTTCGAGAGCGGACGCCGAACGGCGACCCTCTTCCCGGTGATCTTGTAGAGCGGGCACGGCCTGGCGGCCACCGCCGTGGCCGCGCTCGCTGCCCGCACATCGGGCGCCACCGTGGGCGCGGCCGTGGCCGAAGGAGCGGACAGAGCGGCGGTTGCAGCAACGGCCGCGAGAGCCAGCGTGATCATTTTTCGCATACCGCGACAACGCTGTTGCCCTCGGGGGAAGCACGGGCTTCCATCCGCGATCACTCCTACGTGCTCCCCCTGCGTCAGTCACCGCGCATCATCGGGCCCGGCACCACACATCTACGGGATGAAACGCCCTCAATTACCGCAGGCTGGATGGAACTTCAAGCCTCGAAGTCAGTATGGTGACGCAATGGCCTCTCCATACCCTGACGGCGACCGGGAAAAGGTGGCTTCAAAGCTCCCTCGGACGCTGCAACAAGAGCTGAAGATCCGCTGCGCCGAACTCGGCCTGGACATCCAGGACGCTGCGACCGCAGCCGTTACCGACTGGCGCGCCAGTGACGGCCCACATGCCAGCATTCCCACCACGGGCGCCAAGTCCTTCTCCACCTGGCTCCCGCAGGGCATGTATGACGAGTTCAAGGAGACCTGCGCCGCCCGCGGCGTCTCCTACATCCAGGGTTTGGCACAGAGCATTCGGGCATGGCTAGACGACAATCCGTCACCCGAGCAGCTAGGTCTGCCGACCTCCCCACGCAG
Source organism: Streptomyces sp. NPDC045678 (assembly GCF_056432085.1). Taxonomy (NCBI): domain Bacteria; kingdom Bacillati; phylum Actinomycetota; class Actinomycetes; order Kitasatosporales; family Streptomycetaceae; genus Streptomyces; species Streptomyces sp. NPDC045678. The sequence continues at coordinate 24,494 of NZ_JBWKJS010000020.1, read as the reverse complement.
AATCGTGGTGTGCAACCAGAAGGGTGGCGTGGGGAAGACCACCCTTTCCGCAGGCGTCGCCGAAGCGCACGCTGAGCCGCAGAGCGTCGGCGCGCGATGCCTGCGCCACTTCGTCGAGAACCTGACCGACGGCGAACTTGAACGATTCAGGCGTACCCGAGAGCAGCTGTTGGCCGTGATTGCCGACTACACGGCAGGCGGTCAAAGGGTGCTGCTCGTCGACTACGACCCGCAGCTTCACCTCAGCAACCAACTCGGTATCCCACCCATCCCTGTGGGCAAAGAGAGCCTGGTCTCACACATGACGGGGGAGGCTCGGGGGGACATCAGGGATCTTCCTGTTGCCCTCGACGATGATCGGTTCAGCGGCCGGCTTCACGTGCTGCCCGGGACCCGCGGGGGGTTCCTCCTCGACTCCAAACTGGCGCTTACCGCAGCGCAGTCACGCGGTTTCCAAAAGGAAGCGGCCTTGGAAAGTGCGTTGCACCCCCTAGAGGCCGACTACGACGTCATCGTCATCGACGCACCCCCCAGTCTGGGCCTGAGCATGGACGCTGGCCTGTACTACGCACGGCGACGCCGGAATGAGAAACCTGGACGCTCCGGGGTGCTCGTACCTGTGCAGTCGGAGGACAGCTCCGCCGATGCCTACCAGATGTTGGTCGAGCAGATCGACGACCTGGAGGACGACCTGCGCATTGAGATCGACCGTCTCGGCATCGTAGTGAACCTTTTCGACCCCCGGCGGGGCTATATCGCCACGTCCTCACTGGAGGAATGGCACAACGTGGAAGATCAGAATGTCATCGCGGTGCTGGATGACCTCAAAGAACAGCGGGAGACAGTGCGCCTCAAAAGGCCTTTGCTGTCTTACGAACCTGAGAGCAAGCAGGCGAACATCATGCGGCTGATCGTGGCAGGGGCAGGCAAGTGAGCAAGAGGGATCAGCTGGGGCGTGGAGCCTCGTTCAGCACCCGTTCCGGCCGCAGTGCCCGCCGTGACGCAATCGAGCAGACGATCAGCGGGAGTGGTGGGGGTGACACGAAGGCAATCACGGACCTGCCCGTTCCCTCGATCAGTGACAACCCCGACAACCCGCGCAATCACCTGCGCAACCTTGATGAAATCGTCGAATCAGTGCGCGAAGTAGGTGTGATCCTGCCCATCGTGATCGGCACCGTAGACGCGTACGTCCGCCGTCGTCCAGACCGCGCCGACGACCTGGACGACGGCGCCGAGTACGTCGTCATCGACGGTCACCGCCGCCTTGAGGCGGCACGCCGGGCCGGGTCAGCGACCATTCCCGTGCGAGTGGATGACGACCGACTGAGCAACGACGAAAAGCTGCTCGAATCGGCCTTCATCGCGAACTACCACCGCGAAGACTTGACCGACCTGGAGCAAGCCAACGCCCTCAAGCAGCTGGTCGACTACTACGGCTCACAAACAACAGCATGCAAGCGGCTTTCCATGTCGGCGTCAACGCTCTCCAGCAAGCTGTCACTCCTCAAGCTCACCCCGGAGCTACAGAAGGACCTGATGACAGGCAAGCGGACGGCAGAGCACGTTCGTAATCTGAGCAAGCTCCGACCCGAAGCACAGAAGGCGAAGGCCGACGCTAGGGCCGCTGCGTCACGCCGACGGCCACGCAAGCAGGAGACTCCGGCGCCTGGCGATTTTCACGGCGTGAATAATCACGAAAAGGTAACGGGGCAGCATGGGGCGCCCATCCCAGCTCCTGCCGCGAGCGGCGCGGGGTCCGTCCCCGAACCCCGCGAAGCGGACGCGGCAGACCCGCAAACACCGAAGCTCTTCCCCTACCGCAACGGGGATGAGGCCGCCACCTTGATCCTCTTCAAGATGCCTCCGGAAGAACGCGACAAGCTGTGTGACGCGCTGCTCCGCGATCGCGAGAAGCGAGCAGCGACCGCGTCATAACCGTCGCTACGAGCCGTCAGCCTGCCGGTCTGCCCGGGCGCGAGTCACAGCGAGTGCGTCCGGATCGGAGACCGGACACGACTCGCGGCCCTGGGCACGGAGCCATGGCACGCCGACGATCGCACACACTGGGGGAGCCGCCAACCACTGACGTTTAGTCAGAGCGACACCCCCAGCAGCTAGCTCGACGCATCGGTTCGACGTAGGCCAGCCTCCACAAGGTCCCGCACTGCCCGGATGGGACATAGGTCGCCCGGAGCGTGGGGCGGGACTGCCCAGTGCGTTCCTGGGGGTGCGAGCCGGTCCACCCGAGGAACCCCCACGAAACTCCCCTGACTCAGGAGCGGGGCGACGGAGGGTCCGTACTGCCAGAGTCGGCGCGGGGTGGGCGGTACGAGGGCGTAGCACGCCATGCCGAACGCGTCCACGATCACCGGCCCGCCGAGCCTCAAGAGTGCCGCGTCTACGGGTGCGGTGAGGTCGCCTCCGGCCGCAGCCGCAGCGTGCACGAGGTCAGCGGGCAGGCGCACCGCAGAGACGCGGTGCCCGCATGGGAGCAGCGCTACGCCCCGCTCTGACCACTCGTGCCATGCGGTGGCCGCGCCCGGGTCGGTCTGCGACGCGGGGTGGGTGGCGGCCTGGTGGGCGTGTGCCAGCCAGTCAGCGGCTGCGTCGTGACTCGGGGTCGAGGTCACAGCTCACCCGCCTTGATGAGTTCGGCACGGGTGCGTCCCGGGATCAGGGTCTCGGGGTCGCGTACGGGCCACTCCTCGCGGCCCTTCGCGCGCAGCCAGATGACGCCGCCTCGAATGTCCGTGACGATTGCGCGGGTGTGCCCTTCCGTCACCTCGTCGCCGACTTCCGGGAGCTGCACGGCCGTCACTCCCCGACCTTGATCTTGAATTCGGCCCACACGCGCTTGCCCCACGGGCGGGGTCCGGTGCCCATCCGGTCGTAGCCCCATCGGTCGGTGAGAGCGTCGACCAGGACCAGGCCGCGGCCGCCGATGTCGTGCAGGTGGGGGGTGCGTTGCTGGGGGAGCCGGCGGGCGGCGTGGTCGACCACGGCCAGGCGCACCCACTGGTGACTGGGGCGGTCGATGATGATCCGGATTGCCGGTCCGGTCCCGTGCCGGATCGCGTTCGTGACCAGCTCGGTGAGCACCAGGGCGCCAGCCTCCACCTGGTCGTCAGACAGGTTCCATGCGGACAGTGCCGCGTGCGCCATGCGCCGGGCATCGCGGGCGGCTTGGGGGGCCCGGTCCCGGCTCACGTTGTAGCCGGGGTGGTCCGTGCTGGGGGTGCGTTCTGCGGTCATGCTGGTCATCGCCAGACCTCGCGTCGATGGTGGGATGACCGACCGTAGGCGCGGCTGGGAGAGGCAGGGGGTACTCCCGCTACCCCCTGCCGAGGGGTAGTCCCACTACCCCTATGCGGCGACGCCGAGTTGACGGGCGAGTCCGCGCGCGTCTTCGCGGACCAGGGCGCTGTCATCCTCCGACAGCTCGATAGCCATGTGGCGGGCGAAGGTGTTGAACTGCGCCGTCTCCGGGGAGGCCTTATACGCCTTGCCAAGCAGGCTCACGACGGACACGGCTTCGCCCTTGAGTCGGTGTGCGCGCGCAATCTCGATCAAGTGGAAAGAACGTCGCGTAGCCGAGGGCATGGTGCCGAGGTCGATGTGCGTTGCCTCGTCGACCGCCGCACCGGTCCTCACTAGGTCGTTCTGCATGGTGATCGCGTAGGCGTCGACCATGGCCTTACCGAAGATCAGCCACGGATGCGCGTAGCTCTCCCCGAGACGGTCCGCGGCTTCGTCGGCCGCGTTCCAGTGCCGTTCGGCGCTGCCCTTCTCGCCGATCTTGGCGTAGGACAGGGCGGCGGCTAGGTGCAGTAGCCCTGTGAGCGCGATGTCTTCGGCGCCCTGGTCCTGGATGAGGAGCTTGGTCGTGCGCATCGCGAGATCCACGCGCGCTTCGGACGCTTCGCCCGCGTCGCGCCAGACGTGGTTGAGGTACCAGGCTGCGGCCGCCATCGCGTGGGGACTGTCCGCGTCCTGAGCCGCCGTCATCGCACGGTCACCGGCGAGCATGATCAGCTCGGGGGCAGGCTGGAACGACAGGTAGAGCTGGATCAGGTGGTAGGCCTGCGCGAGCGCGACCTGGGCCCGGCGCCGGTCGGAACCCTCGTGGGCACGGGCGGCATGCTGGAGATCGGCGAGGAGCGGGGGCAGCGTGGTCGCGACCCGCGACCGGTGGTCCCCGATGCCGTGCCATGCCTGCCATGCCTGCCTCACCCGATCCTCAAGTACGCCCGCGGGCACGGGCTCTTCGTCGCGGGGGAGTACGGGGTAGGCGGTCAGGGCTTCCTTGACGTGAACCAGCTGCGGGTGAGCGGACCGGGTGTAGATCGCGGATGTCACGCGCTCATCTCCAGTGAGCTCGGACAGGTCGTCGACTCCGAGCACTTCCGCCAGCCGCAGGAGGAGACTCCATCGGGGCATGCCCATCCGACCCGTCTCGATCGCCTTGACCCATTCCGGGCTGCGACCGACGAGGCCGGCCACCACCGGCCGCGACTTGCCCTTACGCTCCCGTGCCCGTCGGACCCGCTGACCGAACGTACGCGGTTCATTGGCCTTGTCCGTCATGGTGGTCTCCGTTCTGACGTCGCACTCAGGACGGTACTCGCGCACCCAGACGCGGTGACACACTTCGGTCCGTTCTCCACACAAGAGAACGGCCAGTCTTCAGTCCAGAAACACGAAAAGCCCCGCTCCTGTTGGGGAGCGGGGCTTCAGCGCGTTAGAACCTGTCTTCAAACTGGTGCGGGGGCTGTTAGCCAGCGAACCGCGCCAGTGCGATAGTCCAAGCCCCGACCAGGGAGAACAGCATCATCAAGCACACGGCGGGCGCCGCGTTGTCCGTGAGGCGGCTCAACTCCCCGCGCTTAGAGCGATCCGCCCACCAGGCGAGCGGGGCTAGCACGGCGAGTACTCCGACCAGGCACCCGACTGCGACGAACCACTGTCCGGCGTCCGCACCTGCGATCCTCTCGCCCACAGCGAAGACGAGCACGCCCGGGATGACCCCGAACAACATGACCCCGGTGCCGAGAAGAGTCGGCCACATCTGGGCAAGCTGGCCGCGATCTGTGGGAGTGTCTGTGGTCATGGAGCGATCCTAAGAACGTAGGGCCTGGCGGAGACATCCGTACTGGTACTCATTCGACTTCCTAACTTAGAGATCAGACGGAAGTTCCTTGCCGGTGCCTGCGTCGTATGCGCGGCCGGTGGGGGACAGTCGAATCTCCTTAGCCGCGGCTCGGGCGTCCTTCTTCCAGGTCTTGCCCCCAACCGCAACGCGGACCGTCACGTCAGCGAGCGGGTCCGTCACCGGAACCATCACCTCAGGATCCTTCGGGTAGTAGCCGTCCTTCCGGGTACTGACGGCGCTCTCCTTGCCAGCGTCGAGACGCAGATACTTCGCGTCCTTCTCGAAGAAAGAGCGGAGCTCCACGATCACGTGGTCACGATCCTTGGTCCAATGGGCCACCACGTCGGCTTTGACGCCGTCGATCCTGATCTCTGCGCCTGAGCGGCCCTTGTACGCCGCGGCCTTCTCCTGACGCTGCTTGTCGTCCTGCTTGTCGTCGCCGCTCTGCCATACGCCGATCAGCGCAGTGGTCAGGACCGCGCTCGCAGCGACGTAGGGCCAGATGCGGCGGCGGGGGTGCGCGGGGGTTTGCCCTCCGGTGGGTTCCGGGGCGGGGGACGCGACTGGTTGCGGTCCGCGATGCCACTCAGGATCCGTGTCCGCCTGATTGTTGTCATCGGCCCACCAGTCGACGTCTTTGCCCATACGGATCACGCTAGCGCGCAGGTGGGCGGCCTGGACGGGGTTTCCGCCGAGCTCTGCCATCCGGGCCCGGGTCGACAGCCAAGCCGTGGCCTCATCTGAATGGATGCCGTGGGCCAAGATGTCCTCGCGCTCGCCGAGGGCGGCCAGATCGGCGGCCTCGCTCATCCGTCCTTCCTGTGCCGCCTGGATGACGTCGTAGTGTCGAGTGTCCAGCGGCTGACAGTCCACGAGGTTGGGCGGCATCTCCCAACCCCACCCCTCATCTGCGGCGGGCGTCTCGTCGTCGTCCACGTGCAGGACCTCGAAGAGGTCGAGGTCGTCGGGCTCCCCTTCCTTGTCCTCATCCTCCTTTGCCAACGTGACGACGTCGGTGGCGTCGGGCTCGCTGTCGACGTCGACAGCGGGGGACTGCTGTGCGCGGCGGCGACGGGAAGAGGTGTCAGTCAGCTTGATCTCGTCGGCGCTCAGGACTGTTTTGACGATGTCGACGTAGTGCGGTCCCACCTTCCAGACGGCTTGTCCGGGGTCGAGATTCGGGATCTCATCGACGACCCACGACGGCAGTTTCAGGATGGTGCCTACGATGCGCGCCTCTTCGGGGCTGAGCCGCCCGATGTGGATGACCTCGCAGAGACGTGCCAGGTCCTGCGCCTGCCCTTCCCCAAGGTCGCTGATGGTGTGCATGAGCACGTCCAGGGACAGGGCCGCTTTGCGGCTGTTCTTCAGCAGTCGCTGGATCAGTCCGCTGGTCGCGGGTGACAGCAGGATCTGCCACGCCTCTTCGAGCACCAGGTGACGGTGGACAGCGATGGACTGCGGCAGCCATACGTGTTCGACCCAGCAGCACACCGCCGCCATCAAGCTGGGAATGGCGGGACTGTTGCGGTCCAAGCGGCTGAAGTCGAAGGAGAGGATCGGCAGGTCCGTCTCGGGGAGGTCAGCCTCCCTGCCGTCGAACAGGCCCCGCAGGCTGCCTTCGGTGTAGCGGCTCAGGGCGATAGCCGCATCTACGCCCCACTCGGCCAGCGTGGCCGCAGGCCACCGTCCGTCCTCGGGTGCGATCAGGGCATCGACCAGGCCCGGCAAGTGACTCGCCTTGGGGTGGTTCAGAGCGTGCTGGAGCGCGTGCGTGGACTGCGGAGTCAGGGCCCCCGGCTCGACGGCGAGGATCAGCGACCGCACCAGCTGCTCACGGACTTGAGGAGAGAAGAGCGAGCTGCAGGGGTTCAGGGTGAACTGGGACGCGTCGATGACACGGCCGTCCAGGGAGCGGGTCAGAGCCGCCCACTCGCCTGCCGCCGCGTCTTCCCCGAAGCTGTCGATGACGACGTACTGGTGTCCGTTCTCCCGGATCTCCCGAGGCGCGCGGACCTTACCCGTGGTCGACTTCCCGGAACCGAGTCCGCCCATTCCAAGGCTGTTCGTGGACGGCAGGATCTCTTGGTCCACCATGACGGGCGACAGATGGAAGGGGCGCCCGTCCAGCAGGCTGCGGCCGATGGGGATGCCGGGGAACGTCGTGGCGGAGGCGACCAGGGGGGCCGTGATCGCCGCGTGGGTGGCGGGCAGACGGATCATCAGAGAAGTGCCCCTTTCCGGGTGCGGGCGCCGTGTGGCGTGGTCATCAGGTGGGCGCGGTGCTGCTGACCGGTCAGCCAGTCCAGGGTGATCCGGTAGCGATCGGCGGTCAGGGAGGTCTGCCACCGGGCATCGGAGACGCTCTCGGGGCTGTCGCCCCACACCGTCAGGTAGGCGTCCAGGTCGACCAGGGACGCGCCCTGCACGATCGCGTCACGCCGGGTCTCGCCTGCCAGTGCCTGCGCCTCCGCCTTGATCTTGTCCGTGGTGAATGCCCCGGACGCCGCTTCACGCCACTTCGCGTCCCGGCGAGACTGACTTGCCGTCAACGGCCTGTACAGCACCGCAAAGGAGCGCTCAGGCACGGTGCCGTCGGCTTCACGGGCGTTGGCCAGCAGCAGACGCGGCATAAGATCGCCACTAGTCTCGTCGGGCCATCCGGTGATCCTGGCCGTGGCCGCGTACCGGCCATCTTCCAGGGCGACCCATCCGGGCCCGCGGTCGGTCACGGCCGCCACCGCGTCCGCCTCGACCTCAAGGAGCAGTCCTCCGAGTCCGGCGAACTCACCTTCAAGCGTGTTCAGGATGCGCTCGGGATCACCGGCCAGCCCCTTGGGCACGTGCACGGACAGGGTCTGCGTGTGCACGGTGCAGTCCGTGGTCTGCGCGTGGTGGGTGACGTGGACCTGGATGCCCGCCGTGCGGGCCTGCGCACCCGTGAACGTGAGCGCGCGCGCCAGCATGGCATGAAACCGCGTCCGGGTCTCCTGATCCTGCATGGTGCCGTGGTCAGGATAGAAGGCCCATGTACGGGAGGCTCCGGGCGCAGTGGTCATGGAGCTGGGGGCGGTGCGCTCGCGCAGGTACCGGTAGCCAACCGTCGCCCACCGGGCGAGCGAACGGGGCCCGGGGGCGAGGTTGAGCATGCCCGCTGCGGCACCGACCGCGCCGAACATCCAGACAGGCGGGGTAGCGAGCAGGGACGAGGCCAGGACAGCGCCGCCCGCGCTCGCGTTCAGCTTGGTGAGCATCGACTCAGCAGGGGACAGTCCGCGCTGGATGGCAGGGATGCGGTAGCCGGGCGTCAACGAGTACACGAAATCTCTCCTGTTCAGGGGGCCGACCGGTGAAGAACGGCCCGGCACGGGGTGGCAGGTGGTGGGGTTGGGGGCCGGGTCCTGGGGGGGGGGGGGGGGGGGCGGGGGGGGGGGGGGGGGGGGGAGGGGGGGGGGGGGGGGGGGGGGGGGGGGGGGTGGGGGTGGGGGGGGGGGGGGGGGGGGGGGGGGGGGGGGGGGGGGGGGGGGGGGGGGGGGAGGGGT
>NZ_JBWKJS010000020.1:0-15793 GCF_056432085.1 Streptomyces sp. NPDC045678 | reverse complement strand
TCGCTCACACGTGCCCCAATCCGATGCCTTTTGCCTTTCCTCCCCCCCCCCCCCCCTCCCCCCTCCCCCCCCCCCCTCCCCCCCCCCCCCCCCCCCCCCCAGGACTCCGACCGATTAGGGGGTCCGTCGCCGTGGCGGCGGATTCTGCGGCTGCGGAGGCGGAGGATTCCCCGCCCCAGCAGGTGCGGCAGGCTGAGCCGCACCCCGCGCCTGTCGGCGCGCCGCACTGAGCTGCGCACTGCGGCCGGCGTCCCGCCGGGTCTGCCTGATGGCCGAGTCGATCGTCAGCCGCCCGGGGCGCGCCTTCTGCTTGATCCCGTAGGCCCCGAAGAGCACGCTGCGGTCCTGGGTCATGGCGCGGACCGGCGTGGGCGCCACGCGGGGCCCCCGAGGAGTGTTCTCCTGCTCGTCGAACGCGGGCGCCCCGGCCCGGACGACCGCGCGGGCCACCGGGTTACTGGTGCGCTGCTCGACCAGAGACCTGACGCCCCGGCTGATCTTCGGACCGAAGTAGGGGACGCCGTGGAAAATCATCCTCAGCATCAGTGCGTCGGCCGCGACGAGCAGGACTGCGTCCATCACCAGACTGCCCTCGACGAGCGGGACGAACGGCGCGACGAGCAGCAGCGCGAAGGGCGCGAACATCAGCCCCAGCAGACGCATAGCCCAGGCCTTGACGGCGGCGGTGTCACCACCGCGTGCGAGCGAGGCCAGCACCAGGGGCGCGAGGCAGACGAACACCAGAATCCCGAGCTGGCGACACATGAAGACCAGCGCTGCGAATGCCAACGCGACCACGAGCGCGCCCACGATGAACAGAATCGCCAACGGGTTGCCCGCGTCCGCACCGTCGCCGAGATCGTCCTTAATGACGGTCAGCAGCGTTCCCTCGTTTCTGTTGAACGCGGCCGTGAATGCGCTGCTCACGGCCTTGTTCAACAGCATCACCGCGCCCGGAACACTCGCCATACCTGCTACCGCAGCGAGCGTCCATCCGGTGCTGGCGCCCATCTGCTTCAGCCGGGGCGTGCCCTGCCACGCGGTCAGCGCGCATACCACGATCACGCACGTGAAGATCGCGACCGCCAGGTGCTGCCCGAGCCACATGAAGGAGGAGTAGAACGCGTTGTCAGCCGACTCCGGCGCCCACGCCTTGTTGGGCGCGAGCAGCCCTTTCAGTGCCTTGATCAGGCTGTCGGCAAGATCTTGGACGTGGCTGCTCGCGCCGTCGGTGAGGCCACCACCCCCGCCACTGTCGGGGGTGGTGGTGGGAGGGTCGTTGGTGTCGACCTTGCCTTCGCAGTGATCGCGTGCGGGCCCCCGCAGGAGCCCGCACGGATCCTTGTCAGCCAGCAACATGGTTAGCCAGCCTTGCCGTTGGTCCCGATGGTGCCGAACAGATCGTTGCCGTACAGCGCGAGCGCCAGGGCGACGACGAGGACGCCCACGCCCATGCCGCCCTTGCGCAGCGCCAGCTTCGGGTCGCCGGCGGCCTGGAGCAGCATGCGTACGGCGATAACGGCGAGCACCGCGACGATTCCCTTCGTGACGAGGCCGCCGCCCGTGAGCCCGATCGTTTCGAAGAAGTCCTTGAAACCGACGGACAGATCCTGCGGCTTGGCGAGGGTGATGAATTTGGCCATTGTCAGATCTCCTTTTTCGAACTAGATGTGGGACGTGCGAAACCGAATCGGTCGGACATGGAGTTGATGGGGGAGTACCGAACCTTGGTTCCGGGGCGGGGGGCGTCGATCATGTATCCGCCGCCTACGTAGATTCCGACGTGGTGGAGGCTCGCGGCGCTGGATCCGTAGAAAACCAGATCCCCGACGCGAGCGTTCTTCGGGTCGACGGGCTCGGATGCGGCGTATTGCTGAGCTGCGGTCCGGGGCAGGGATACACCCGCTTTTGCGTAGGCGTAGAGCGTGAGCCCGGAACAGTCGAAGCCGGAGACATTGGATCCGGATCGACCTTTAGGGGAGCAGCATGTTCCCTTGCTCGGGCCACTAGCATTACCGCCACCCCACGAGTAGGGCGTTCCGACGACGTCATTGGCCGCGTTGATTGCTATTACGGCCTGGTCGGTGGTCGACATTTCGCGCGTTCCGGGTGCGGGTTTGTCGGCCATGGCGCTGATGTTTTTGACGTAGTCCTGTGTTTCGCGGTAGGGCGGTACTCCGCCGTATTTCTGGACGGCTCCCGCTCCCGCGTTGTAGGCGGCGAGCATGTTGTTCTGCTTGTTGCCGGGTACGTCCTTTACTGACTTTGCGATGTCGCACAAATGCCGGGCTGCTGACGGGATGGCGTCTTTGGGGTCCCAGATGTCGCGGTCCCCGTCGCCGTCTCCGTCGACTGCGTTTCCCTCCCAAGTCCCCGGCATGAATTGCGCGATACCGAGGGCCCCGGCGGGTGATTTCGCTTTCGGGTTGAACCCGGATTCCTGCGTGAGGAGTGCAGCCAGAACATTGGGGCTGACCTCGGGGCAGACTTTCCCGCCATCCTCTATCAGGCCTTTGTATTGGCTGGGTACGGACACGGACAGGCCGAGGGCCTTGCCCGCGGGTGTGTCGCCGGCCGCCTGGACGAGCGCGGCCCCGATGACGGCTGCGGTCGCTCCCACGCCGATCGCTGCTACAGCGGCGGATTTCACCAAACTTCCCCCTCCCTGGGTTTTGGGCGTTTGTGCTGATCAGGTACGTCAGATGGTCCTGTCGGAGGTACGTCAGCGACCTGTCAGGCTGACGGGTGGTGATGTCAGCCTGACGGGGCTCTGACGGACGGTTTGACGGGTGATCTGACGGGTGCCGAGTCAGGTGTGGGCCTGCGCGGCTGCGGTCAGCGCGGCGAGGTCGTAGCCGCGCTTGGACCCGTCGGGCCGGGGTTTCACCCCGCCGAGGAGCGCCGCCACTTCTTTCCCTTGCTGAGAAGCAGTTTTCCCGGCAAGGCCGAAATGCTGGGCGAGATCCGTAGTCGGGATGAACGTGATTCCACGCTCTTCCATGAGGTCGATTGCCTGCCGAATGGGCGTGTTCGGTACCGTCTCCAAAGCCGTTTGCAGCTCATGCTGCTGCCGCTCATGGACTTCGTCGATGACCTGCCACATGAATTCATCCGGGAAGTTGAATCCCCGTAGCAAGCGGGACTCTCCTTCTGCATAGACGACGGCTTGACCCTTGACGGAGGGATTCAGATGGACCGGATTGATCGGCGCGACAGTGTTGAAGTAGTCGTCACCCAGGGCCACCTTTGCGTCACCTTCACCACCGACATACATACAGACGCGGTACTGGAGCTGGGAGCGCACCTTCGTGGGGATGGCTTCCTTGTCAGGTCGCTGCGTGAGCATGATGGTGCAGATTTCCGATTCCAAGGACTTCCCGGCGACCTTGCGTGATTTTTCAATCACCCTGCCGACGAGTTCCTTGGACTTTGTGGTTCCGTTGTCGGTGTAGAAGTCCGCCGCTTCATCGATGATGAAGAACACCGGCTTGAACTTCGGCGCCTCCCGACGCTCCTTCTTTGCCGCCAGGATTTCCTGATACCGCCCGTTGAGTCGGGTGATCAGTTCATCCAGCATGCTTTCCAGGACGGCGGGATCCTCGGACGCCTCATACCGGACGGCGAGTTTTTCGAATGGTGCCAGACCGCAAAACTTCCCGTCCAGCAGATAGAGATCGAATGCCTCGTACGCAACGAGAAGACAGGTGATCATCCCGTTTACCAGGGTGGTCTTTCCCATCTGGCTCATGCCCGCGACGAGCATTGACGCCCTGCTGAACGTGCGAACTCCACCGATCTCGCCGGTGATTTCATGCCCGATAGGAACGCCCGCGAAGGAGCGGATTTCCTGACGGGTCGGAGGCGCAAACGGGGTGGAGAACGGCTCTTCCTTGAGGACGAGCATTTCCACCTGCCGTTCGCTGGCGCGCGACGTCTTGACCTTCAGGTGGATCCGGGTCACGCCGAACATGGACGCAATCCGGGGCAGGTGCTTGGAGACCTCCGCGTGCGTGCGCCCCGCGGGCAACAGGAGTCGGTACCGCGTGCCGACGTCGAGCTGGTCTGTGAGCACGTCCGCGGCCCGGATGTACTCCTCCTGCCCGATGGATCCGGCACGTCGCAGGGCGATCGTCAGGGCCTCGTGCTGAGGCTCCTGCGGCTGCTCCGCAGCCTCAGCCGCCTTGACCACCGCGGTCGTTGTCGTGGTGGCTGCATCGTCGCGGTTCCACGCGCGCCGGACTCTGGTCCTGGTCCACCATGCGGCGTACCCGAGCAGTGCGAGCGTGCCGACGAGTAGGGCCATGAGGGCCGGCCACGAGAGGCCGAGCTTGTCCTTAAGCGCGGACAGCACCCCGAAGACGACGACCAGGCCACCCAGTGAGGCCAGCAGTTGCGCTTCGATGTCGTCGGACTGCTTCTTCTTCTTTGCCACTTCCCTCCCTTTCACGAGTGTGTGAGATCACGTGTACAGAGCGTGACTCGCTAATGGGTTCGAACGGTTCCAGCGATTCCGGTTTTTTTCGACTGGTTTTCGGCGCTGACGGGTCTGCTCTACGGGTCTGCATGACCGGGGGCCGTGCTCGCCGGGGCTCGCCTCAGCGCGTCGACTGCGATGGACATCCGGCAGTCGCGACACAGCCCCCCGCCAGGTCATAACGCGGGGCTGCATCGGTGGTGTCGGAGGTCAGGACGTGCGCACGTCGGGCAGGTGGTGCGGGGCTTGCTCAGCGTCGGGCGTGAAGGCCGGCACGCCGCCCATGTGCGTGATGGCGCGCGCATGCCCCAGCAGGGTGTGGAACTTGCGGTGCAGCAGGCGGGCGTCCGAGATCAAGCCGGGCCTGCCGTAGCACCGCTGTAGCGTCGTGATGGCGTCGTCCAGCCACTCGAACTCGTGCTCAAAGAGCGGCAGTCGCGCACGCTGCGGATCGGGGGAGGTCGCGGCGGCGACTCCCACGCGCTGGTAGAGCAGCGCAAGGACGTCCTGAACGCTGTGCAGAGGCGTGCGCCCGTCGTCGGCCCAGTAGGTCACGCGCGATTCGGCCCAGCTCCTGCGCTGCTTGTCGGCGGCGAGCAGCACACGTTCCAGGGCGTCGACGTCGTCCACGCCGATGGCGATCACTCGTACGGGATCCGCCGGTGCGCTCGCGACGGGTTCGGGGGTGTGCTGAGTCCTGCGGAACACGATTCCTCCAGCAAGATTTGAGGGTTCTTCGAGCGATGGATTAGCGGGCGTCGACGGCGTCGGACTCGTCGGCGTCATCGGTGATCTCGTCGGTGCTGTCCTCGTCGGGCTCGTTGGGGCAGACTTCCGCGCGCCATACGCGCTTCAGGCGCTCCTGGCTGCCCATGAAGCCCATGTTTCGGAACTGCTTGGTTGCCTGGCGCTTGGAGAGGGGCGGCTCTTCCTGGTAGCGCAGGTGACGCAGTACTACGCCGATCTGAGCGTCGGTCAGCGGCACGCCAGGCTCGGGAGTCGGCACGCCCCCGACTGCCGCCATGTCCGCCAGGGTCAGGACCGTGCCGCGAGACGTGTCGTCTTCCGCCCCCTCCAGGGCGGTGACCTGCGTGCCGGGGGTGTGACGGTCCGCGCCACCGGGTGTGACGGCGGGACGGGCAGGCGTGCCGGGGAGGGACAGCCCCTCTAGCGTCCAGGACTCCAGGTCCGGCAGGTCGATGGCGGCCATCGGCGGGAGCGGGCTCGCCGTCACCGACTCGACCGTCTGTCGCGCCTGGTCGTGCAGCTGCTCGCTCATCTCTTTCTGCGCCGCCAGGACCTTCACGCGGTAGTCGGTCTCTGCTGCGCTCACCTGCTCCTTGATCGTGGCGGCGACGTTCAGCAGCTCGATCCGGTCGGCAGCGCCAGCCTCCATGACCTCGATCCGGTCGGCGACCTCCTGGCGGCGAGTCGCGATGGCCCGTCGGGTCTCGGGGGACACGCGCCGTCCCAGGGCGGGCAGCACCAGCCACCACGTCAACTTGGTGGCCACGATGGCGGCCGGCGCGAGCACGACCGCCAGACTCGTCCCGCCACTGTGGTGGGAGAGGATCAGGTCCGCCGTGGGGATAGCCGCGATAGCCGCGGTGAGGCCCAGCCCCGCCCACCGCACGTGCTTGGCGCGGCCCCGGTTGTTGCCCGCGATGATCTCCGTGGCCTGAAGCACCACCCACAGGATGTCCAGGGCCCCGACGGTGGGCGCGGCCCACAGGCCGAACACGGGGGTCAAGATCTGCTGACTGACCGCCACCGACAGCCCCGCCACCCCCAGCGTGAGGGCACCCAGGGCCGTCAGCACCATGCCGCGCGGCGACCACTGCGCCAGCCGCGCACGCACCCGTCCCGGCTCGTCGCTCTTCGTCTTGCTCTTCATCATCTTCACGTCTGTTCTCCGTTCTCACGCTGCGAGTTGATGGCCATCGGCGCATGCCGGACAGCAGCCCAGGGACGTCGGGATCACGAAGTCCTGCGTCACCTGGCACTGCGGGCAGGTACGGCGGGCGCGCATCATGGCCTGGTGCGCGCGCCAGCGGCCCGGCGTCATGGGCCGGACCGGCGCGGCCAGGTCGAGGCGGTAGAGGTAGGCGACCCGCACCGAACGTTCTCCGGTGCGGGGGTCGCGCGGTCCGCGCCACAGGATCTGAGCCGCGATCTCCTGCCCGCCGGGACGCAGACCGTCCCGGCGTAGCTGACGGCGCGTCGCCAGACCGTCAGGAGCCCACTTCTTGGGGTAGGTAGGGATGCCGTAGCGCTCCCCGTCCGGATCCCAAAAGCGGCTGGTCACGGCTGCGGAGCGAGACGCCGCAGCATGTAGTCGACCGTCCGCTGGTCCATCCGGATCCAGGACCGGCCGATCCGCCCCGACTCGTCGCGGGTGTACGCGACGAGCACGGCGCCCCGGCTGTCGGTCTCCAGGATCATCTTGTAAACCGTGCCGACGATCTCAACGTCGGGCGCGTCGTTCATCGGCGCCCCTTAGCCATGTCCTCCGCGTGCTGCTTCAGCTCAGCCGCCGTCCTTCGCGCCTGCTCTTCCGCACGCTGAACGGCCGCCGCGGCCGCCGCCGCTCGTGCCTGCTGCTCCTGGAGAGTCACGGCGTCACCTGCTCCCGCTCGTGAGCGGGCGCGTTGGTCCCGGCGCGCCTGAGCCAGTCGTTGGTGGTCCAAACGCTCCCGACCGCGAACGGCTGACCGTCGGGACGGCAGATGTCGCGCACCACGACCGCGAAGCGCGCGCAGCGCCGCTTGAGCATGCCGCGCGCCATGGCCGCGTCGGTGACCACGGCCAGGACCTCGAAGAGCCCGTCCGTGGTCTGGTAGATGGCGCCAGGACGGCGCGGCCCGATCTGCTGCTCAACAACTCGCGTCAGAGCCTCCGTCAGGAACGCTTCGCTGATCTCCACCTGCGGGTGGGGGCGTCCCTCGGACGGGACGGGCTGTCGGCCGTCCCGCTCGTGAGGGATCGGCCGACTCGGCAGCGGGGGCCGTTCACTCGCCCTGGGGGCATCGAGGAGAATGGACATACGGATCACTCCCTGAACTGGTTGGTCCGTCGCCCCCGGCACACATGGCGCTGCAACGCCGTGCCGGGGGTGCGCCGTCTGTGCGGCGCAGCACCCCGGACCGGAATCGAACCGGTCTGTTCTTCCTCCGGGGTCCGCGATCTTTGCCCCTGTCTCACCACACGTGACGGGCCGCTGGTCCGCCCGATAAGGGGCGGGTCAGCGGCAAAGTGCTTGCTGCTCCGTGCGGCAGGGCCTGCGGCTTGTCGCCATTGCCTGTCGTACTGACGGCCGCTCTCCCCGTGTGCAGGGTGCGGTGCGCCCTCTATTCAGTTCTCAAGGTCATGACCGCTCTCTTTCTCCTCCCGCTTGCGCGGTCAGGCAGAGTCCGGGCGGTCCAGGCCGATCCGGTGGTCCGGCTCGGTGTGCTTTGAGAGTGCCACAAACGTTTCTAGGAAACAAGGAACCTTTCCTAGAAACTATCTGGAGACCTAGGGTTCACCGGCTGGTATCGTCGCCATATGGTTGAGATTCCGGAGGAGCAGCAGGCCGCCGCACTGCGCCAGGTCGCCGAGATCGGCGCGCGTCGCACGCAGCTGCTCGCCGAAGCGGAGCAGCTGAACGGCCCGCTACGAGAGGCGGCCATCACCGCGGCTCGCATCGGCGCGCAGCGCAGCCGCATCCGGGAGCTCGCAGGAGTCAGTTCCAAAACGCTGTACGGCTGGCTCGACGAAGAGGGCCTCGAAGTCCGACCCACGCGACGAACCCGCTGACGCTCCGACGCGACGACCACTGAACCACCCCGCTCCGTCTGCTGGTTGAGCAACCAAACTGACGGCCCGTGAGGTGAACAGACAGTGACTGATCATGGTGACCTTTGAAGGTCACCCCCAAAGGTCACCTGTTCGAGAGCGCGCGCACTGTCACACTCGGCCCCAGTCTCCGGAGGTGATCACCATGACCGACCGCCCCGATTGGGCACGTCGGATGCGCGAGGAACGACTGGTCCGCAACTGGACCCAGCCGACGGCAGTCCGCAGCCTGATGGCCCGACTTCCGTACGACCCTGACGCGCCGGACGAGCAGAGCATGCTGCGCCAGTGGAAGCGCTGGGAGAGCGGCGCGAAGTTCCCGGAGAAGTACCAGACCCACATTGCCGCCGTCTTCGGGACCACGACGCACGCGATCTTCCCCCCGTCCAGCCGTGAGCCGCGCCCTCAACTTGAGGTCGCCACCGGCATGGACACGGTCGAGATCGTGGCGCGCATGAGGCGGTCGGACGTCGACCAGGCAACCCTGGACGCCCTGCGGATCACCGTCGACACCTTGTGCTGCGAGTACGCCTATACGCCCGCTGATCAGCTGCTCGCCGAGGGACGACGGTGGATGAGCCGAGTCGTCACGATGCTGAGTCAGCGGGTCAGCCTCTCCCAGATGCGCGACTTGTACGCGCTGGCTGGCAAGCTCGCACTACTCGTCGGCTGCGTCGAATTCGACTCAGGCGACCCCCGGCAGGCAGAGGCGACCCGACGCGCAGCACTCTCCCTCGGAGACGAAGCCGGCCACCTAGGCGTGGCTGGCTGGGCCCACGAAATGCGCTGCTGGTTCGCGCTGACACGCGGTGACTACCGCGGCGTCATCCAGGCCGCGCACGAGGGCGTCGCGCTCGCCCCACACGAGTCGGTAGCCGCGCAGTTGTACGCCCAGGAAGCCAAGGCGTGGGCGCGATTGGGAGACCGTCAGCAGACAGAGGTCGCGCTTGACCGCGGCCGCCAGGTACTCGAAGCCCTGCCGTATCCGGACAACATTCAAGATCACTTCATCGTGGATCCCGGGAAATACGACTTCTACCGCATGGACTGCTACCGCCGCGTCGGCGAGGACCAACTTGCGGAACAGCTCGCAGGCGAGGTCATCCGCGCAAGCACCGACTGGGACGGCACGGAACGCGCACCTATGAGGATCGCGGAGGCCCGCATCACGCTCGCGGTCGCCGCGGCCCGTGGGGGTGATCTCGACTCCGCTCTGGCATATGGGGAGCGCGCCCTGGTCGGGGACCGAAAGAGCCTCCCTAGCCTGGCGATGGTGTCCAGCGACCTTGGCCAAGTCCTCAAGAGTCACTACGCCACAGCTCCCGAAGCGATCGAGTTCCTTGCCCATCTACAGAACCTCAGGAGCGGCGAGGGCGCTTCGTGATCCTGAGGAAGAGAGAAACACCAAAAACACCGACTGTGGTTACGCGACACAAGCGATGCGATTGGGTAGGATCTTCCGCGTGACCGAGATCAGGGAAGAGCAACAGGCGGCGGCGCTACGTGCGGTCGCCGAAGCAGGTGCACGGCGCGCCGCGCTCCTCGAACAGGCGGAGAAGATCCTCGTCGAGGAGATCCAGCCTCTGGCGGTCAAGGCGGCAAGGGTGGGAGCCGGCCGGTCACGAATCCGCGAGCTAGCCAGAGTCGGCCCCTCCGTGCTGTACCGATGGCTGACCGAAGCTGGCCTTCCTGTTCGTGACAAGAAGCGCCCCAGTACGGACGCAGGGCGCGCCGCCTAGGCACAGCGCGCTACCCGCCCGACCTACACGAGGAGTGACATGTAGAAAAGCGAAGCGGCCCCGTCGCCACAACGGGACCGCTTCCAAACGAATCGACTCGCCAGCTTGCCACTCCGAGTCGTGCCGGTGAGGTGACCTCTCCGGGGTGCACCCGTGGGCCATGGGCCCGCGCGGTCACCTATACCCAGGATAGGCGCGGATTCCCGCGCCACGCCACTATCCGGGGCCACGTCCAGGTCACACCCGCAGGCCACGGCTCTCTCGACACAGTCAGGGAGCACCACAAGTGCAACACCACACCCAGCAGATTCAGGTCAACTGGCCACAAATCCTGCTGCGGCCCGTCGCCACCGCCCGCTCCGGGGCGGAGGTGCGCGGTGCCTGAAGCCGACATGCAGCAGGATCCGGGAGCAGCCCGGATCGCTGGCCGCGCTCCCGCCCTCCGCCCCTCGGTGCCGCTGTACCGGCACATGCTGTACGGCTCGGGGCTGTCCCACGCCCTGGACTTCGTGGTCCTGGCGCACGTCCACTTCATGTGCGAGGACGGCAAGACCTTCAGCGTCGACGACCTGGTGGAGACGCTGCGCGGCGAGGGAATCCGCAGCTCGAATGGCAAGGGGTTGATCGGCAGCAAGGCCGTCTACGAGTCGGTCGGTCGGCTGCGCGCGGCGGGCTTCCTGCACAGGAGCCAGGACAACGGCGGCAACTTCGGGACGGTCTCGTACACCTTCTACGAATTCCCCTCCCTCAACCCGAACTGGACCCCTCCAGCAGCGCCCGACTCGGCACAGAATGCCCCGCTTCCCTTGTCAGGAGAAGCGGATACAAAGCTACCCACGAGTAACCGTATTTCCGCAGGTCAGACCGCTTCGCCTGACAAGGCACGCGCTGACAAGGCACGCGCTGACAGGCGAAGCGGGAAACGCGGCATTTCCGCAGGTCAGACCGCTTCGCCTGACAGGCGAAGCGGAAAGCCATCCCCCCCACACCCCCCGGAGGAGGTAACTACCTCCTCCCCCTCCCCCCACACGGACACCAGCGGTCACACGTCGTTGCCGTCACCACGGGGGGAGGGGGGAGGCGCTGGCTACGCCGAGGAAGACTTTGCGGCCGCGTCCGATGTGTTGCAGCTGCTTCCCGATCCGTGGACACAGGGCAGGCTGAACGCGTCCAAGTTGGCGCCGAAGCTGCTCGATGTGATGGCGATGCAGGGCTGGCCAGACATCCACGCCGTCGACCGAAAGATGTTGACGCAGCAGCTGACGAAGAACCCCATCAAGGTCACGAACCCCTATCGCCTGCTTCAAAGCGACCGAATCCCGAACCTGCCGCGCTACACGGTCGTCGCGGCGGCCCAGGAATCGGCGACGGGCGCGGCAGAGCGCCAGATGTGCCCTAAGCATCCCAAGTACCCGGCAGGGAGGCGCTGCGTCCCCTGCATGACGGCCTGAGACGTCGGGCCGGACCGCTGGAACGGTCCGGCCCGTATCCCCTGCTCGATCCAGCTCGTTGCACTCGAATCAGGAGACCCCCAGTGTCCAACACCCCGACCGTTCCCACCCAGCACCCGCCCGCCGGCCTCAGTGACTCCGACCCGTCCGGACCGCCGTCCTCCGATGTCCTGCGCACGCCGCCACAGAGCCTGGAGGCCGAACAGGCTGTACTGGCGGCCCTGATGAGCAGCACCGGAGCATTGCAGCGGTGCTTCGCGGAGACGATGGAGACCGGCATCGTCGCGGAGGAGTACTACCGCCCCGCCCATGCGACGATCCATCGCGCGATCTGCGCCCTCCACCGCAAGGGCGAGCCTGTTGACCCCGTCACCGTCGTCGACGAGCTCACGCAGCGCGGTGAACTGTCCCGGATCGGGGGCGCCAGCTACCTGCACACCTGCATCGCGACCCTGCCCACGGCCGCGAACGGTCCCCAGTACGCGGAGATCGTTCGGGCTAAGGCCTACCGGCGCTCAGCCATCGAGGCGGCGCAGCAGATCTTGCAATACGCCTACAGCGAGGAAGGCGACGAGGCCGACGTGCGCGGCCTCGTCGAGCAGAAGCTGACCCAGATCATCGCGGGCATGCCGGACGTGGCCGACGCCCCGCCATTGGTGAACGATCTGTACCTGCCGTACGCCGCCGAGCTCCAGGAGGTGCAGGACGGGCGGGAGATCGGTCTCCCGTACGGCATCAGCGATCTGGATGCGGTCACCAGCGGCATGTGGCCCGGGAACGTCACGATCATCGCGGCCCGCTCCGGCGTGGGCAAGAGCACCCTGGCGCTCAACGCGGCCGTCGCTGTGGCCAAGTCCGGAGCCCCGGTGATGTTCTCCTCCCTGGAGATGAGCGCCAACGAACTCATGAACAAGATCGTGGCCGCCGAAGGCGACGTCCCGCTGCACCACCTCACCCGACAGGGAGGCCTCACCTCCGAGGGCTGGCAGACGGTGGAGCGGCTGGGACGCGAGCTGTTCCGCAAACTCCCGCTGCGCGTGCACCGACCCGAGGGCGCCGCACTGCGCGACATCGAATCCGCAGCCCGCGCCAGCGTCCGTAACGGCGGGCTCGCGCTCCTGGTCGTGGACTACCTCCAGTTGGTCGAGATCGAGCAGACCCGCAACGTCACACGCGAACAGGCCGTCGCCACCGTCTCGCGCGGCCTGAAGAACCTGTCCGTCGCGCTGGACTGCCACGTCATCGCCCTGTCGCAACTCAACGACGAAGGCCTCATGCGCGAATCCCGGGCGATCAAGAACGACGCCTCAGTCGTGATCAAGGTCGAGCGACCGGACATGGACGAACCCGAGTCGCGGCGCGCCGGGGAGGTCGACCTCGTGGTCGAGAAGAACAGGTTCGGTCCCCTGGCAACGATCACAGCCGGTGCGCAAATGCACTACAGCCGTTTCGTCGACATGGCCCGCACCTGATGACCTCCGCGACCCACACAAGAGCCCTGAGCGCCCCTCTCGCGCCCGTTCGGCCCTCGGCGGGGAAAAGGGTCATGATCCACAGAGATCGGCCCGCATACAGCCGTACAAGCGATCTAGGAAGCAGTTCGCCGCTCCAGTCAAGGGCACTTTGTGAGCACGCCCGCCCCGTCGACGGGCACTGAGCCAAGGAAGGACAACCCATCATGCCGGAACGGCACATTGAGTTCGGGAAGTACGGCGCCCATGGCATCAAGGGCTACACAGCCGTTGCCCGCCAGCTCGACGCCCTCGCGGGCGGCATCGTCACACCGATCACCGCTCGCCGCGGCCTCGCCGCCCGCCTGAACTACCTGACCCGCACACCCCACGCCCTGGCCGCCGCCCGCGCAGCCGGCCTCACCGCCACACCCCGCACGATCAAGGCGTGGCGGGACGGCACGCAAAAGCCCAGCCGCAAAAGTCTTCAGCAGATCGAAACGGCCTACCGCACCGTGCGCCGCGCGAACGTGGCCCGGCACCTGGCTGCCCGGCTCAATAAATCCGGACGCGGCACTCGCGTGGAAATCCACCCCGTAAATCAATCGGCCGTTGACCGGCCCCGGCATCGCATCGTGGAACACCGGACGCTGAATGTCCGACGGTGGGACCGAATTGTAAAGGCATGGGCAGCAGGCAGCGATTCCGAACTCGATGACGCATGGATTGATGAGATCGTCGATCTAGGCAGCCAATGGGGACAGTACGAATACGTCACCAATATTGGATTCGCCGCCTAAAGCCTAAAAAGGCAGAACGGAAAAGAAACAAAGACGTGGCCCCCGCCCGCACCCGGGCGGGGGCCACGTGCATGCCGCAGTCCACGAGACGGACACGGCGCAGCAAAGTGGCCGGCGCCCCAGTCCGCCGAAGCGGGTGGCAAGGGGCACCGGCCAGCCGAAACCCCCGAAGAGGGATCCCCGCCAGCATAGCGCCGCCACCCACGAGCGGGCCCCCAACAGGCTGATCAGGGCAGGGAGCAGCACCGGGGCCCCGCGGTAGCCGCAGCGCGCGACAGGGCGCAGCAACCCCCTTTGTGCGCGCGCTCTGCTCCGCAGACGCGACGCGACGCCGCTACGCGGCGTTGGGTGCGCCGAACTCCGTTCGGCCCCTGGCGGGTCTGGTCCACTCCGTGGCCCAGGAATCCGGTCCACTCCGTGGCCCGGCGAGGCAGCACCGGCCCTACGCCAGAAATCGGCCCCCAAAAAAGAAACCGAAAAAAGGCCCTACGCCTCCCCATTTTTCAGCCCACGATCTTTGATTTCGACACCTTCGCCGGGTATAGTTTTTCGCGTTGGGACAGTGGCATGAACCAACGAAGCCGAAACTCTGAAGTCGAATCGAAAGAGGCTCCAAAAGTGGAGAATGAGCAGCGCTACGAAATCGGCATGCGCAACAGCACCGGGTTCTACCCGGTAGCGGTCGACGGGACTCACGCCGGAATCATTTATCGGCGTCACGGAAGCTGGTTCCCGATCGCGGCAGGCGGACACACCACCGACAAGCGATTCAGCGACCGTTACGAAGCCGCCGATCACCTGGTCACCATGACCGACGAGGGCCCCGCCCCCCAGGTCACGCCCCTGATCAGGCCCGCCGCGCCCCACGAGCAGATGAGGCACGCCGCCGAAGGCCTGCCCGGCACGCGCACCTACGCGCACCTCATCCCGGACCTGACTCCTACCCTCTCCAATCTCGTGAGGGCCGCCGAAGCAATGGCGCGCCTCGCACAGCTCGGCTGGGTCCCGCTGGAGGGATACCCGGGCGCGGATCAGCCGTGGCTGATGAACTGCCGTCTCTGCCGAAAGTGGGAGGGGCACCGATTTTGGAGCAAGCTCCGTGGCCGAAATGGCGACGGAATCCCGCGCCCCCTCAACCGCCACCCCAAGTGCATCCCCGCCGCCGACCACGCACGCGAACTCATCGGCATTGCGGCTGAGCGCACCAGTACCTGTCGCTGCGAATTCCAGCACCCCATGACCGTCTCTCATGCGCTCGACGTACTCGGCAGCATCGGCAACGCATTCAGCGCCGAAGGGGATATGGTGACGGCTGTTCTGTACGCGCGGGCCATTCTCGAACCCTGCTCCGCCGCCACCCGGCGGGCGCGCGTTCTGCGCGTCGCCCTGGACGACTACTACGTTCCCGGAAAGCAGTTGGGGCCCAACGGAAGGCATCCCGCAGGATGTTTCTGTGACGCCTGTGATGAGATCAGGGCGCGAAATCTGCCCGGTGTCACCCCCGCCAATTACCAGGGAGACACCATTGTGATTCCCGGGCAAACCCGCACGGAAGCCTAGCGGAAACCCGCACCCCGCCCCTGGCCATTTGCGAATCTGCATCTCGTTGTCCCCGGTTCTTTATGGTGTGTCCCCGGGGTTGAACTGGGGTGGGGACACTTCCGTCCAGATTGCCAGGGACACCCTCGTTCAGATTCGCTGGACAACGAGATGCAGATTCGAAGCGACGCCCCCGCTCCGGGGGTGCCATCTCACTCCAGAAGCTACCTGTCCACAAACTTTGACGCACGCACATCTAGCACCTTGTCCGAAGTTGGCCGGAACTGGTAGCCTTGCGATCGCAGGTTGACAGTGAGGATCCGTTTCGAGTCACCTTTGATCGCGGTTTTTGTCACAGTGACTCATGACGGCCCGTCACCTCACAGTCGGTCGCCAGCTCCCCTCTAGCCAGCCGTTTTAGGCCCGCGCGGAGCGGGGGCCGTGCCTGGATCGCGGAGCGATCCAGGCCAGAGGCAACGGAGTTGCCTCCCGGGCCACGGAGTGG
>NZ_JBWKJS010000019.1:0-32454 GCF_056432085.1 Streptomyces sp. NPDC045678 | reverse complement strand
CGCGACCACGGCGACACCGCCCAGCTCGCCCGCGCCGCCGCCCAGGCCTTCGCCGCGGGCGCCGACGTCGACTGGCGCCGCTGGTTCCCGGCCGACCCGACCCCGCGCACCGTCGACCTCCCCACCTACGCCTTCCAACACCAGCACTACTGGCTCGAACACTCCCCCCGCGCCGTCAGGACCCTCGGCGCCGAGCACAGCGCGGCCGAGACACAGTTGTGGCAGGCGGTCGAGAATCTCGACCTCGGGCTGTTGGCGGAGACGCTGCGGTCGGAGGAGGGCAGTGATGAGGCGGTGCGGGCGCTGGAGCCCGCGCTGCCCGTGCTTCAGGGGTGGCGGCGTCGGCACCGGGACCAGGCGACCATCGACTCCTGGCGCTACCGCGTCACGTGGAAGCACCAACCCGACACGGCCAACCCCCAACTGGGCGGCGAATGGCTGCTCTTCGTCCCCGACGGCTACGCGGAACATTCCGCCGTACGAGCCGCCGCCGACGCACTGAGTGAGCACGGCGCCACCTCCGTCCGCCTGCACCCCGTGGAGGTCGGACGGGTTCGGCGCGAGGCGCTGGTGGCCGTGGACACGTCGGGGCTTGCCGGGATCGTCAATCTGCTGCCGCTGGACGAGACCCCGCACCCCGAGCACGCGGCCGTGCCCGCCGGACTCGCGGCGACCACCGCGCTCATCCAGGCTCTCGGCGACAACGGCACGACTACTCCCCTGCACACCGTCACGCAGGGAGCGGTCTCCACGAGTGCCACCGATCCACTCACCCATCCGCTCCAGGCCCACGTGTGGGGACTCGGGCGCGTCGCCGCCCTGGAACACCCGCGCATGTGGGGCGGGCTCATCGACCTCCCGGCCCGTACCGACCCCCACACCCTCGCGCGTCTCGCCGCCGCGCTCCTCCCCCAGGACGAGGACCAGACCGCCGTCCGCGCCACGGGAACCCACACCCGGCGCCTCACCCACGCGCCCGCGACCACCCCGAACAGCGGTGCGAGCTGGGAGCCCCGCGGCACCACCCTCATCACCGGCGGCACCGGCGGAATCGGCGCCGTACTGGCCCGCTGGCTCGCCCGCGAAGGCGCCCCGCACCTGCTCCTCACCAGCCGCCGCGGCCCCGACGCCCCCGGCGCCCGAGAACTCGCCGCCGAACTGCGCGGACTCGGCACCGCCGTCACCCTCACCGCCTGCGACGTCAGCGACCCGCGGCAACTCCGCGGGCTCCTCGACGGGACGCCGCCCGAGCAGCCCCTGACCGCTGTCATCCACGCGGCGGGCATGACCGATCTGACGTCGATCGCCGATCTGACGACCGCGCGCCTGGACGACGTGCTCGGATCGAAGTCCGATGCGGCCTGGAACCTGCACGAGCTGACCCGGGACATGGACCTCTCGGCGTTCGTGATGTTCTCGTCCGGTGCCGGGGTGTGGGGCAGCGGACAGCAGGGCGCCTACGGAGCCGCCAACCACTTCCTCGACGCGCTGGCCGACCACCGCCGCTCCCAGGGCCTGCCCGCCACCTCCATCGCCTGGGGACCCTGGGCGGAGGCCGGCATGTCCGCGGACCCGGAGTCACTCTCGTACTTCAAGCGCTTCGGTCTGCTCCCGATCGGCCCCGACCTGTGCGTCAAGGCGCTGCACCAGGCGGTCGGCGCGGGCGACGCCACTTTGACGGTGGCGAACTTCGACTGGGCGAAGTTCACACCGACGTTCACCGCGCAGCGGCCGAGCCCGTTCCTCGACGACCTGCCGGAGAACCGACGCGAGGCCGAGCGGGGCGGTTCCGCGGCCGAGACCAGCGCGTTCCGCGAGGAGCTCGCGAAGACGCCCGCGTCACAGCGGCACGGTTTCCTCGTCCAGCACGTCAGGACGCTCGCGGCCGCCACACTGGGCCGCACGGTCGAGGACATCCCCGCGGCGAAGCCGTTCCAGGAGCTCGGCTTCGACTCGCTGACCGCCGTCCAGCTGCGCAACCAGCTCAACACCACGACCGGGCTCGCCCTGCCCGCCACGGTGATCTTCGACCATCCCACCTCCGAGACCCTCGCCTCGCACCTGCGCGCGCAGCTGGGAGACGACGGCGAGAGCACCGGAGAGGGCAGCGTGCTCGCGGCACTCGACAAGTGGGACGCGGCGTACGGCACGGCGGGGATGGACGAGGCGGCCCGCCGGCGCATCGTCGGACGGCTCCACGTGCTGGTCTCGAAGTGGAGCCCGGCGCAGGACGGCCCGGACGGCGGCGAATCCGGCCACGCCGACCTCGAGGCGGCGAGCGCGGACGACATCTTCGACCTCATCTCCAGCGAGTTCGGGAAGTCCTGAGCCCCTCCCCCGAGCCCCGGCCCGCACGCCCATCCGTACACCCCGCCCGCCCGCACACTCGCCCGCACACCCGCCCGCAATCCTCCCCGATCACCACGTACCGCCAAGGAGCCTGGGTCAGATGTCGAACGAGGAGAAGCTTCTCGATCACCTCAAGTGGGTCACCGCGGAGCTGCGCGAGGCCCGCCAGAAGCTCCGTGACAAGGAGTCGGCGGAGCCGGTCGCCATCGTCGGCATGGCCTGCCGCTTCCCCGGCGGCGCCCGGTCCGCGGAGGACCTGTGGCAGCTCGTGCGCGACGGGGGCGACGCCGTCTCGGGGTTCCCCGACGACCGGGGCTGGGACCTGGAGTCCCTCTACCACCCGGACCCGGAGCACCCGGCGACCAGTTACGTGCGGGACGGCGCCTTCCTGTACGACGCGGGCCGCTTCGACGCCGAGTTCTTCGGCATCAGCCCGCGCGAGGCCGTCGCGATGGACCCGCAGCAGCGACTGCTCCTCGAGACCGCGTGGGAGGCGATCGAGCACGCGGGCCTGAACCCGCAGGGGCTCCAGGGCAGCGACACCGGTGTCTTCACCGGGGTCAGCGCGCACGACTATCTGACGCTGATCAGCCAGACGGCCAGTGAGGTCGAGGGGTACATCGGCACCGGCAACCTCGGCAGCGTGGTGTCGGGCCGCATCAGTTACACGCTGGGCCTCGAAGGCCCCGCCGTGACGGTCGACACGGCGTGCTCGTCGTCCCTGGTCGCGATCCACCTGGCGAGTCAGGCGCTGCGGCAGGGCGAGTGCTCGCTCGCGCTGGCCGGCGGGTCGACGGTGATGGCCACGCCCGGTTCGTTCACCGAGTTCTCCCGGCAGCGCGGGCTCGCGCCCGACGGCCGCTGCAAGCCGTTCGCGGCCGCCGCCGACGGAACCGGCTGGGGCGAGGGCGCGGGCGTCGTGGCGCTCGAACTGCTCTCCGAGGCCCGCCGTCGGGGCCACAAGGTCCTTGCGGTGGTGCGGGGTTCGGCCATCAACCAGGACGGTACGAGCAACGGGCTCGCCGCGCCCAACGGCCCCTCGCAGGAACGAGTCATCCGCGCCGCCCTCGCCAACGCGCGCCTCTCCGCCGAGGACGTCGACGCCGTGGAGGCCCACGGCACGGGCACCACGCTCGGCGACCCCATCGAGGCCAACGCGCTCCTCGCCACGTATGGGCAGGGCAGGCCGGACGACCGGCCGCTGTGGCTCGGCTCCGTCAAGTCCAACATCGGTCACACGCAGGCCGCCGCCGGTGTGGCCGGTGTGATCAAGATGGTCATGGCCCTGCGCAACGGCCTCCTCCCCACCTCGCTGCACATCGACGCCCCTTCGCCGCACGTCCAGTGGGAGCAGGGCGGCGTACGGCTGCTCTCCGAGCCCGTCGAGTGGCGGTCGGAGCGGACGCGACGTGCGGGCATCTCGGCGTTCGGCATCTCGGGAACGAACGCGCATCTGATCCTGGAGGAGGCGCCGCAGGAAGAGACGGCCGCGGAGGAGGCCGCCGCGCCACCGCCGGGTGCGGTGGTGCCGTGGGTCGTTTCCGGGCGGACGGCCGACGCGCTGCGCGAACAGGCCCGTCGGCTCGCCGAGTTCGCGGCGGGCGCCGCGGGAGCGCGGCCGACGGAGATCGGCTGGTCGCTGGCCACGAGCCGCGCGATCCTCGAACACCGCGCCGTGGTGCTGGTCGGGCAGGACTCCGCCCAGGCGCTTGCCTCGCTGGGGGCGCTGGCCTCGGGCGAGGCGTCCGCGGATGTCGTTTCGGGGGTCGCGGGCGACGTGGGCCCCGGGCCGGTGCTGGTGTTTCCGGGACAGGGGTCGCAGTGGGTGGGGATGGGTGCCCAACTGCTCGATGAGTCGCCGGTGTTCGCGGCGCGCATTGCCGAGTGCGAGCAGGCCTTGTCCGCGTACGTCGACTGGTCGTTGCGTGAGGTGTTGCGCGGGGACGGCCAGGAACTGGCGCGGGTCGAGGTCGTGCAGCCGGCGCTCTGGGCGGTGATGGTCTCCCTCGCTGCCGTGTGGGCGGATCAGGGGATCGTGCCGGCCGCCGTGATCGGGCACTCTCAGGGTGAGATGGCCGCCGCGTGTGTCGCGGGGGCACTGTCTCTGGAGGATGCGGCACGGATCGTGGCGGTACGCAGTGACGCACTGCGCCAGCTTCAGGGACACGGCGACATGGCGTCCATCGGTGCCGGTGCCGAACGGACCGCCGAGCTCATCGGCGACCGGTCTGACGTGTGCGTCGCCGCCGTCAACGGGCCCTCTTCCACGGTCATTTCGGGGACACCCGAGCATGTCGCGGCCGTGGTCGCCGAGGCGGAGGAAGCCGGGCTGCGCGCCCGGGTCATCGACGTCGGCTACGCCTCCCACAACCCCCAGATCGACGCACTGCACGACCTCCTCACTACACGCCTGGCCGACATCCGGCCCGTCTCCACCGATGCGGCGTTCTACTCGACGGTCACCGCCGAGCGCCTCGACGACACGACCTCCCTCGACACCGACTACTGGGTCACCAACCTCCGACAACCCGTCCGCTTCGCCGACACCGTCGAAGCGCTCCTCACCGACGGCTACCGGCTCTTCATCGAAGCCAGCCCCCACCCCGTCCTCAACCTCGGCATTCAGGAGACCATCGAGCAGGCCGGGGTCATGGCGACCACCGTTCCCACCCTGCGCCGCGACCACGGCGGCCGCACCCAGCTCACGCACGCCGCCGCGCAGGCGTTCGCCGCGGGTGCCGAGGTCGACTGGCGCCGCTGGTTCCCGGCCGAGCCGACCCCTCGCACCGTCGACCTGCCCACGTACGCGTTCCAGCGCAAGCAGTACTGGGTGGAGCCGCCCGCCGCGGTGGCGTCCGGGGGCGGCGGGCACGATCCGGTCGAGGCCCGGGTGTGGCAGGCGATCGAGGATCTGGACATCGACGCGCTCGCGAGCAGCCTGGAGATCGAGGGGCAGACGGAGACCGTCGAGGCGCTGGAACCCGCGCTGCCCGTCCTGTCGGCCTGGCGGCGCCGGCACCGGGAACAGTCCACGGTCGACTCCTGGCGCTACCACGTCACGTGGAAACACCTGCCCGACGCGGCGGCACCGGAGCTCGGCGGCATCTGGCTGCTGCTCGTGCCCGCCGCGCACGCCGACCACCCCGCCGTCCTCGCGACCGCGCAGACGCTGGCCGCGCACGGCGGCGAGGTGCGACGGCACGTGCTCGACGCGCGCGCCGTGGAACGTGCCGGACTGGCGGCGGAGCTGCGGTCACTGATGGGCGACGAACCGCACGCGGGCATCGTCAATCTGCTGGCGCTCGACGAGCAGCCGCACCCCGAGTTCCCTGCCGTGCCCGCCGGGCTCGCCGCGACGACCGCTCTCGTCCAGGCCCTCGGCGACAACGGCACCGACGTCGTCCTGCGCACCCTCACGCAGGGCGCCGTCTCCACCGGTGCCACCGACGCCCTCACCCGCCCCGTGCAGGCACAGGTCTGGGGCCTCGGGCGGGTCGCCGCCCTGGAGTATCCGCGGTTGTGGGGCGGACTCGTCGATCTGCCCGCACGTATCGACCACCAGTCGCTGAACCGTCTCGCCTCGGCCCTCGCCCCGGCGCCCGCCTCGCAGGACGAGGACCAGATCGCGATACGCCCCTCCGGCGTCCATGCCCGCCGCCTCGCCCACGCGCCCGCCACCACCCCGAACAGCGGTGTGAGCTGGGAGCCCCGCGGCACCACCCTCATCACCGGCGGCACCGGCGGAATCGGCGCCGTACTGGCCCGCTGGCTCGCCCGCGAAGGCGCCCCGCACCTGCTCCTCACCAGCCGACGCGGCCCCGACGCCCCCGGCGCCAGTGAACTCGCTGCCGAGCTCGGGGCGTTGGGCACGAGCGTCTCGATCACCGCGTGCGACGTCGGCGACCGCGAGCAGGTGCGCCGCCTCCTCGACGGCATTCCCGCCGAGCACCCGCTCACCGCCGTCGTGCACGCCGCCGGCGTCCCGAACTACATCGGCCTCGGCGAGGTGACGGGCGCGCAACTCGACGAGGTACTGCGCCCCAAGGCCCTCGCGGCTCTCCATCTGCACGAGCTGACCCGGGAGTTGGACCTCTCGGCGTTCGTGATGTTCTCGTCCGGTGCCGGAGTGTGGGGCAGCGGACAGCAGGGCGCCTACGGAGCCGCCAACCACTTCCTCGACGCGCTGGCCGACCACCGCCGCTCCCAGGGCCTGCCCGCCACCTCCATCGCCTGGGGACCCTGGGCCGAGGCCGGGATGGCGGCCGACCAGGCGGCGCTGACGTTCTTCAGCCGTTTCGGCCTGCACCCGCTCAGCCCCGACCTGTGCGTCAAGGCGCTGCACCAGGCGCTCGACGCGGGCGAGACGACGCTGACGGTGGCGAACTTCGACTGGGCGCAGTTCACGTCGACGTTCACCGCGCAACGACCCAGCCCGCTCCTCGCCGACCTGCCCGAGAACCGCCGCGCGAGCGCACCCGCGGCACAGGAGGACGCCTCGGAGGTGTCGTCGCTCCAGCAGGAACTGACCGAGGCGAAGCCCGCGCAGCAGCGGCAGCTGCTGTTGCAGCACGTGCGGTCGCAGGCGGCGGCCACGCTCGGGCACTCGGACGTCGACGCCGTGCCCGCGACCAAGCCATTCCAGGAGCTGGGCTTCGACTCGCTGACCGCGGTGGAGCTGCGCAACAGGCTGAACAAGAGCACCGGCCTGACCCTGCCGACCACGGTCGTCTTCGACCACCCCACACCCGACGCGCTCACCGACGTCCTCCAGTCCGAACTGTCGGGCGAGACGGCGTCCGCCGAAGCGGCGCGCGCGACCGCCGCGGCCGCCGACGACGAGCCGATCGCGATCGTCGGCATGGCCTGCCGGTACCCGGGCGACGTCCGCTCGCCCGAGGAACTGTGGGACCTGGTCACGGCCGGCAGGGACGCCATGAGCGACTTCCCCGACGACCGGGGCTGGGACCTGGAGACGCTGTACGACCCGGACCCGGAGAGCCGCGGCACCAGCTACGTCCGCGAGGGCGGCTTCCTCTACGACGCGGGCGACTTCGACGCCGGCTTCTTCGGCATCAGCCCGCGCGAGGCCGTCGCGATGGACCCGCAGCAGCGACTGCTCCTGGAGACCGCCTGGGAGGCGATCGAACGCGCCGGGCTCGACCGCGAGACCCTGAAGGGCAGCAACGCCGGCGTGTACACGGGCCTGACCATCTTCGACTACCTGGCGCTCGTCGGTGAACGCCCCACCGAGGTGGAGGGCTACATCGGCACCGGCAACCTCGGCTGCGTCGCCTCGGGCCGCGTGTCGTACGTACTCGGCCTCGAAGGCCCCGCCATGACCATCGACACCGGGTGCTCGTCGTCGCTGGTGGCGATCCACCAGGCGGCGCACGCGCTGCGGCAGGGCGAGTGCTCGCTCGCCCTCGCGGGCGGCGCGACGGTGATGGCGACGCCGGGCGCCTTCGTGGAGTTCTCGCTGCAGCGCGGGCTCGCCGAGGACGGGCGGTGCAAGCCGTTCGCGTCCGCCGCCGACGGCACGGGATGGGCCGAGGGCGTCGGCCTGGTCGTCCTCGAACGGCTCTCGGAGGCCCGGCGCAACGGCCACAAGGTCCTCGCGGTGATCCGCGGCTCGGCCATCAACCAGGACGGTACGAGCAACGGGCTCACGGCACCCAACGGGCAGGCGCAGCAGCGCGTGATCCGTCAGGCCCTCGCCAACGCGCGGCTGGCCGCCGGGGACGTCGACGCGGTGGAGGCGCACGGCACGGGCACGATGCTGGGCGACCCCATCGAGGCGAGCGCGCTCGTGGCCACGTACGGCAAGGAGCGGCCCGAGGACCGGCCGCTGTGGCTCGGCTCGATCAAGTCGAACATCGGGCACGCGCAGGCGTCGGCCGGTGTCGCGGGCGTGATCAAGATGGTGATGGCGCTGCGCAACGAGCAGCTGCCCACCTCGCTGCACATCGACGCGCCCACACCTCACGTGGACTGGGAGGGCAGCGGCGTCCGGCTCCTGTCCGAGCCGGTCGCCTGGCCGCGCGGCGAACGCCCGCGCCGCGCCGGAGTGTCCGCGTTCGGCATCTCGGGCACGAACGCCCACCTCATCCTCGAACAGGCCCCGGACGCGCCGGAGGACGCGCCCACCTCCTCCGACATGTCCGACGCACCGGCCGGAGTGGTGCCGTGGGTGGTGTCGGCGCGCGGCGAGGAGGCGCTGCGGGCCCAGGCGGCACTGCTGGCCGAGCGCGCGACGACCGACCCGCGGCTGGCGTCGCCCCTTGACGTGGGCTGGTCCCTGGTCAAGAGCCGTTCGGTGTTCGAGAACCGTGCCGTGGTCGTGGGCCGGGACCGTGACGCGCTCCTCACCGGGCTGCGCTCCCTGGCAGCGGGCGAACCCTCACCAGACGTAGTGGAGGGCGCCGTACAGGGTGCTTCCGGTGCGGGTCCGGTGCTGGTCTTTCCGGGACAGGGGTCGCAGTGGGTGGGGATGGGGGCCCGGCTGCTGGATGAGTCGCCTGTGTTCGCGGGGCGGATTGCCGAGTGTGAGCGGGCGCTGTCCGCTCACGTCGACTGGTCGCTGCGTGAGGTGTTGCGCGGGGACGGCCAGGAACTGGCGCGGGTGGAAGTTGTGCAGCCGGTGTTGTGGGCTGTCATGGTCTCGCTTGCTGCGGTGTGGGCGGATCAGGGGATCGTCCCGGCCGCCGTGATCGGGCACTCTCAGGGTGAGATGGCCGCCGCCTGTGTCGCGGGCGCGCTGTCGCTGGAGGATGCGGCACGGATCGTAGCCGTACGCAGTGACGCACTGCGCCAGCTTCAGGGACACGGCGACATGGCATCCGTCGGAGCCGGTGCCGAACGGACCGCCGAGCTCATCGGCGACCGGCCGGGCGTGAGCATCGCCGCCGTCAACGGCCCCTCGTCCACCGTCATTTCGGGGACACCCGAGCATGTCGCGGCCGTAGTCGCGGATGCGGAGGAGGCTGGGCTGCGCGCCCGGGTCATCGACGTCGGCTACGCCTCCCACAACCCCCAGATCGACGCACTGCACGACCTCCTCACTACACGCCTGGCCGACATCCGGCCCGTCTCCACCGACGTGGCGTTCTACTCCACCGTCACCGCCGAACGCCTCACCGACACCACCACCCTCGACACCGACTACTGGGTCACCAACCTCCGACAACCGGTCCGTTTCGCCGACACTGTCGATGCGCTCCTCGCCGATGGCTACCGGCTGTTCATCGAGGCCAGCCCCCACCCCGTACTGGCTCTCGGCATGGAAGAGACCATCGAACAGGCCGACATGCCTGCCACCGTCGTGCCCACCCTGCGCCGCGACCACGGCGACACCGCCCAGCTCACCCGCGCCGCCGCCCAGGCCTTCGCCGCGGGCGCCGACGTCGACTGGACGGGGTGGTTCCCCGCGGTTCCGTTGCCGAGGGTGGTGGACCTGCCGACGTACGCCTTCCAACGGGAGCGGTTCTGGCTCGAAGGGCGCCGGGGGCTCGCCGGGGACCCGGCGGGGCTCGGGCTCGCCTCGGCCGGGCACCCGCTGCTCGGGGCCGCCGTGGAGCTCGCGGACGGCGGCAGTCATCTGCTGACCGGGCGGATCTCGCCGCGTGACCAGGCGTGGCTGGCCGAGCACCGGGTCATGGAGACGGTGCTGCTGCCGGGCTCCGCCTTCGTGGAGCTCGCGTTGCAGGCGGCGGCGCGCGCCGGTTGCGACGAGCTCGCGGAGCTGACGCTGCACACGCCGCTCGCCTTCGGGGACGAGGGCGCGGGGGCGGTGGATCTGCAGGTGGCGGTCGGTGCCGCGGCCGAGGACGGGCGGCGTCCCGTGTCCGTCCACTCGCGGCCCACGGGTGAGGGCGAGGGAGCCGTCTGGACCCGGCACGCCGCCGGCACGGTGGCTCCCGGCGGGCCCGTCGCCGCGGACGGGTCACCGGGCGGCGCCTGGCCGCCGCCCGGGGCCACACCTGTCGGCGGGCAGGATCCGTACGGGGAACTCGCCTCGTACGGCTACGACTTCGGGCCCGGCTCACAGGGTCTCGTGACCGCGTGGCGGCTCGGGGACGACCTCTTCGCCGAAGTGAGGCTGCCCGAGGCGGAGAGCGGCGGCGCCGACCGCTACCAGGTCCATCCGGTGCTGCTCGACGCCACGCTGCACGCGCTGATCCTGGACGCGGTCACCTCGTCCGCCGACACCGACCAGGTGCTGCTGCCGTTCTCCTGGAGCGGGTTGCGGGTGCACGCGCCGGGCGCCGACAGCCTGCGGGTACGCATCGCACGCACCGCGCCGGACCAGCTGGCCCTGACGGCCGTCGACGACGGTGGGGCGCCGGTCCTGACGCTGGAGTCGCTCACGGTGCGGCCGGTGGCCGCCCACCAGATCGCCGGTGCCCGTACGGCCGACCGGGACGCGCTGTTCCGGCTCGTGTGGACGGAGGCTGCCGCGCGGGCCGACGAGGGCGGCGGGGCCGTGCGTCCCGCTGTCCTCGCGCCTGCCGGGGAGCCGCTGGGTACCGCGCTCGCCGACGCGCTGTCCGGTGCTCCCGTGCGGGAGTCGTTCGCCGCGCTGCGGGAGGATGTGGCGGACGGGGGCGAGGCGCCCGATGTCGTGCTCGCCGTGTGCGCCACGCCCGGTGCGGGTGGCGCAGGCGGTGCGCGGGGGGTCGGCGGTGTCGAGGATGCGGCCGGGTACGCGCGGCTCGCCGCCGTGACGCTTCTGTCGCTGCTCAAGGAGTGGGTCGGCGATCCCGTGTTCGCGGCGAGCCGTCTCGTCGTCGTCACGCGGGGCGCGGTCGCGGCACGGCCGGGCGAGGCGGTCGGTGACCTGCCGGGGGCCTCGCTGTGGGGACTGGTGCGCAGCGCGCAGGCCGAGAACCCGGGGCGTCTCACGCTGCTGGACGTGGACGCGCTGGACGGTTCCCTGGCTGCTCTGCCGGGTGTACTGGGGTTCGTGGAGCCCGAGTTGGCGGTGCGGGGCGGGCGGGCGTTCGTGCCGCGGCTCGTACGTGACGACGCCTCCGCCCGGCTCACGCCGCCGGTCGGGGCGCCGACGTGGCGCCTCTCCGGAGGCGAAGGCCGTTCCGCCGGTGGGCAGTTGGCCCTGATCGACGCTCCGGATGCCCGGCGGGCGCTGGAACCGCACGAGGTGCGGGTCGCGGTGCGGGCCGCCGCACCCGACTCGGGACCGCTCGGGGCGGGTCGGATCGTGGGCGCCGGTGTCGTCACGGAGGTCGGCGGTGCGGCCGGCCCGGTGGCCGTGGGTGACCGGGTGATGGGGCTGTTCGACACGGTGGGGCCGGTGGCCGTCACCGACGCGGCGCTGCTCACGACGGTTCCGGCCGACTGGAGTTGGGCTCAGGCGGCCGGGTCGTTGGGCGCCTATGTGGCGGCGTACCACGTACTGACGGATGTCGTCGTGCCGAGCGGCGGGGCGAGTCTCCTCGTCGCGGCGGTAACCGGCTCCGTGGGGCGGGCGGTGACGCGGCTCGCGCCGCACCGGCTCGTGGACGTCGTGGACGGTGCGGCCGATTTCACCCTCGATCGTGACGGGGCGTTGGTGTTGCGGCGGGCGGGCTCCCCGGACGGGGGCCAGGTCGTCGCTCCGCCCGGGCCCGGCCGCGTACGGGAGATCCTCGCCGAACTGACCGACGTGACGGGCTCTCCGGCGGCTGCCGGGACGGCCGGGGCGGCGTCCGACGGCGGTGACGTCCTCGTACCGCTCGACGTCACCGCCTGGGACGTCCGGCAGGCCCCCACCGCCATGGCGGCCCCGCCCACCGAGGGCACGATCGTGTACACCCTGCCCGTCGCCTTCGACCCGGACGGCACCGTACTCATCACCGGCGGGACCGGGGCCCTCGGCGCCCTGACCGCCCGCCACCTGGTGGAACGTCACGGAGCCAGGCATCTGCTCCTGTCCAGCAGGCGCGGTGCCGACGCGCCGGGCGCCCTCGAACTGGCCGCGGACCTCTCCGCGCTCGGCGCGCGCATCACGTTCGCCGCCTGCGACCCCGGCGACCGGGACGCGGCCGCCGCCCTCCTGGAGTCGGTGCCCGCGGACCACCCGCTGACCGCCGTCTTCCACTGCGCGGGCACCGTGAGCGACGCGGTGGTGCAGAACCTCACGGCCGAACAGGTCGAGGACGTGATGCGGGTGAAGGCGGACGCGGCGTGGCACCTGCACGAGCTGACGCGGGACGCCGACCTGTCGGCGTTCGTCCTGTACTCGTCGGTCGCCGGGCTCCTCGGTGGCCCCGGGCAGGGCAGCTACACCGCCGCCAACGCGTTCCTGGACGCGCTGGCCCGACACCGGCAGGACGGCGGCGCGGCGGCGACCTCCCTGGCGTGGGGCTACTGGGATCTTGAGAGCGGGATGTCGGGGCGGCTCACCGACGCCGACCGGGCACGTCACGCCCGGGCCGGTGTGGTCGGGCTCGGCGCCGACGAGGGCCTCGCCCTGCTCGACACTGCCTGGGCCGGCGGTCTGCCGCTGTACGCGCCGGTCCGCCTCGACCTGGCCCGGATGCGCCGGCAGGCCGTGAGCCATCCCGTGCCGGCGCTCCTCCAGGACCTGGTGCGCGGCGCCGGGAGCGGGAGCGGGAGCGGGGCCGCCGTGTCGGCGGGTGCGTCCGCGCTGCTCAAGTCGCTCGGTGCGATGTCCGACGCGGAGCGGGAGGAGGCGCTGCTCGACCTGGTGTGCACGCACATCGCGGCCGTCCTGGGATACGACGCGGCGACGCCCGTCAATGCGACGCAGGGGCTGCGGGAGCTCGGCTTCGACTCGCTGACGGCGGTGGAGCTGCGCAACAGGCTCTCGACCGCGACGGGGCTGAAGCTGCCCGCCACGTTCGTCTTCGACCACCCGAACCCGGCGGAGCTCGCCGCGCATCTGCGGCAGGAGCTGGCGCCGCGCGCCGCGGATCCGCTCGCCGACGTCCTCGCGGAGTTCGAGCGTCTGGAGAACTCGCTCCTGTCGGTCTCCTCGGAGGACGGCACGGCGAGGGCCGAGCTCGCGGGGCGGCTGCGGGCCACGCTGGCGCGGCTCGACGTACCGCGGGAGACGGCGGAGAAGGTGGCCGAGGAGGCGGCGGTGGCGGCCCGGATCCAGGACGCGTCGGCCGACGAGATCTTCGCGTTCATCGACCGGGACCTCGGCAGGGACAACGGCAACGGGCAGA
Organism: Streptomyces sp. NPDC045678; assembly: GCF_056432085.1. Lineage (NCBI taxonomy): Bacteria > Bacillati > Actinomycetota > Actinomycetes > Kitasatosporales > Streptomycetaceae > Streptomyces > Streptomyces sp. NPDC045678. The sequence goes on along the minus strand of NZ_JBWKJS010000019.1, from coordinate 18,919 downwards.
GCGACGGACAGGGCAACGGACAGGCAGTGGAGGGACAGCGATGAACGAGTTCGCCCGCAAGAAGCGTGCCCTGGAGCACAGCCGGCGGATCAACGCCGGGGATCTGGACGCGCTCGTCGAGCTGTACGCGCCCGACGCCGTGGTCGAGGACCCGGTCGGCCTGCCGCCCCTCACCGGGCACGACGCGCTGCGTGCCCACTACGGACTGCTGCTCTCCGCGCACCCGCGGGAGGAGGCGGCCGAGCCCGTCGCCGGCCAGGACGCCACGCACGCGCTGATTCGCATCACCTCCGTCATGGACTACCTGCCCCTGGGCCCGCAGTACGCGGAGCGGGGCTGGCTCAAGGCACCCGACGCCCCGGAGACGGCGCGCATCCGGCGCACCGCGATGCTCGTGATCCGCATGGACGCGGCCGGCCTCGTCCGGCATCTGAAGTCGTACTGGGGCACGTCCGACGTCACGGTCCTCGGCTGAACCGCGGGACCGCGACGACCCGCACAAGGTCTGCCCACCCTTCCTGGAGGTGCCATGCCCGACGAGGCCGCGCGCAAGCAGATGGCCGTCGACTACGCCCAGCGGATCAACGCCGGTGACATCGAGGGCGTCCTCGACCTGTTCACGGACGACATCGTCTTCGAGGACCCGGTGGGGCGGCCGCCGATGGTGGGCAAGGACGACCTCCGCAGGCATCTCGAACTGGCCGTCTCCTGCGGTACGCACGAGGTGCCCGAACCTCCGATGACCTCGATGGACGACCGTTTCGTGGTGACGCCGACGACGGTCACCGTGCAGCGGCCGCGGCCGATGACGTTCCGCATCGTCGGCATCGTCGAACTCGACGAGGACGGGCTCGGCCGCCGGGTCCAGGCGTTCTGGGGAGTCACCGACGTGACCATGGACGGGCCCGCCGACTCCACCCACCCCGAAGGGATCCGCGCGTGACCACCACCCGACCCGCACACGCCGTCGTGCTGGGTGCCAGCATGGCAGGCACCCTGGCCGCCCACATCCTGGCCCGCCACGTCGACGCCGTCACCGTCGTGGAACGTGACGCCCTGCCCGAGGAGCCCCAGCACCGCAAGGGAGTTCCGCAGGGCCGCCACGCCCACCTGCTCTGGTCCAACGGCGCCCGCCTCATCGAGGAGATGCTGCCGGGCACCACCGACCGTCTGCTGGCGGCCGGGGCGCGCCGCCTCGGCTTCCCCGAGGACCTGGTGACCCTGACCGGGCAGGGGTGGCAGCACCGTTTCCCGGCCACCCAGTTCGCGCTGGTCGCCAGCCGCCCGCTACTGGACCTGACGGTACGTCAACAGGCCCTGTCCGCCGCGAACATCACCGTCCGGCAGCGCACCGAGGCCGTCGAGCTCTCGGGCGGCGGGAGCCGGGTCACCGGTGTCGTCGTACGCGACGTGGACAGCGGTACGCAGGACACGCTCGAAGCCGACCTGGTGATCGACGCCACCGGGCGCGGCTCCCGCCTCAAGCAGTGGCTGTCGGCGCTGGGCGTGCCCGCGCTCGAAGAGGACGTGGTGGACGCGGGCGTCGCCTACGCCACCCGGCTTTTCCAGGCCCCGCCCGGTGCGACGACCCACTTCCCCGCCGTCAACATCGCCGCGGACGACCGCGTCCGCGAGCCCGGCCGCTTCGGCGTGGTCTACCCCATCGAGGGCGGCCGCTGGCTGGCGACGCTGTCCTGCACGAGAGGCGCCCACCTACCGGGCGGCGAGGACGAGTTCCTGCCCTTCGCGGAGAACCTGAGCCATCCGATCCTCGCCGAGCTCCTGCGCGACGCGGAGCCGCTCACCCCGGTCTTCGGCTCCCGTTCCGGCGCGAACCGCCGTCTGTATCCGGAGCGGCTCGCCGAGTGGCCCGACGGACTGCTCGTCATCGGCGACTCGTTGACCGCGTTCAACCCGATCTACGGGCACGGGATGAGCTCGGCCGCGCGCTGCGCCGACACGATCGACCGCGAGTTCCGGCAGCATCCGCAGGGAGGCACGGGGGCCGCGCTCCGTCTCCAGAAGGCGATCGGCGCGGCCGTAGACGATCCCTGGATCCTGGCCGCGACCAAGGACATCGACTACGTCAACTGCCGTGTCTCGGCGACGGATCCGCGCCTCATCGGCGTGGACACGGAACAGCGTCTGCGGTTCGCGGAGGCCATCACGGCCGCGTCGATCCGGTCCCCCAAGGCGTCCGAGATCGTCACGGACGTGATGAGTCTCAACGCGCCCCAGACCGAACTGGGCTCCAACCGTTTCCTGATGGCGATGCGCGCCGACGAGCGCCTGCCGGAGCTGACGGCTCCCCCGCTGCGCCCGGAGGAGCTGGCCGTGGTGGATCTGGATCCGGCCAAGATCACACCTGAGGCCGTGCGCTCCTGACCCCTTCGCCGCGCCCACGTGCGGCCGTTGACGGCCCTCACCGGACCACGGTGAGGGCCGTCGCTCATTCCCGCCCCTATTGGCCAATGCACTCTATTGGCCAATGCGGAAGGGCGCCGTTTTAACAGTTCCCTTGATGTTCTGTTAAAAGCTGCCCTCGTCACAGACCTTGTTGAAGAGCTGAGCACTGGGCCAGAGTTCATGCCGCAGCGAGCCCCACGCTCACTGCCAGGCAGGAACCCACCCCCCCATTTCTCGCTTTACGGAGAGTTCCTGCCTGCCATTCGGAAGGAATCAGTGTGTCGCATTCTCGTAGATACAGATTCACCGCCGTGGCCGCTCTGCTCTCGGCATCAGTGGTCGTGGGAACCCAGGCCACGGCGCAGGCACAGGCGCCGGTGAAGGACGCCGCTCCGGCCGCGCGCTACCAACCCGAGATGGTGCGGGCGCTCGCCGCGTCGCTCGGTGTGAGCGAGAAAGCCGCGGTCGAGCGGCTCGACCGGCAGGACGCCCAGCAGGCCCGGCTCGCCGAGCTGAGGAAAAGCGGGATATCCGAGGACGGGGCGTTCTTCGACGCCTCCGGCCGGCTGACCGTCAACGCCGCCGACAAGTCCGATGTCGCCGCCATCGAGAAGGCCGGCCTCGACGCCCGCGTGCCGGTCCGGGGCGAGGACAAGCTCGACAGCATCAAGGCACGGCTCGACGCCGCGGCCACCCGACGCGCCCCCGCGGGTGTCGTCGACTGGTCCGTGGACCTGGCATCGGACAACGTCACCGTCAAGGTCAACAGCGACCGGGGCGCGGCGGCGAAGGCGTTCCTCGCCAAGGCCAGGACGTACGGCTCGGCCGTCAAGATCGTGCGGGACCAGGAGAAGCGCGCCCCGCAGGCCGCGATCGCCCCCGGCAGCAAGATGACGATCAACGACACCAGCGGCTGGTGTTCCGTCGGCTACGGCGCCCGCGACCGGTCCGGCAAGCAGTACCTCGTCACCGCGGGCCACTGCGTCGAAGGCCTGCCCACCCTGCGCTACGGCGGCACCGCGTTCGCCAAGGGCACCCACACCCGCTTCGGGGTCGGCACCAACAGCGTCGACATGGGCGTCGCCACCATCGGCTCCGGCCACTCGATCACGACCAAGGTCGGCACCTGGGGCCAGGCCGGCAACGTCGCCGTGAACGGCAGCCGCCGCGCCTCGTCCGGCGCCGCGCTCTGCAAGTCCGGCGCGACCACCGGGTGGACGTGCGGCAAGGTCGGTTCGTACAACGTCTCCGTCACCTACGTCGACCAGAACGGCGGCCCCGACACGGTCGTCACGGGTCTCGCCACCTCCAGCGTCTGCACCGAGGGCGGCGACAGCGGCGGCGCGTACATCTCCGGCAACCAGGCCCAGGGCATGACCTCCGGCGGCCCGGTGAGCCAGCAGTGCACCGGGGGTGTGAACTCGCGCGGCTCCTCCTACTTCCAGCCGCTCGACGACGCCCTCTCGTACTACGGGCTGACGCTCAACACCAACTGACCGGCCTTCGAGGGAAGACCAGGGGCCGCCCACCGGCTAAGGTGGGCGGCCCCTGGTCGCCTGTGTGGCCTGAAACCGCCGTTGAGGTCACCTTCATCGGGGCGAGGTGCTGCCTCCCGCCCGCCGAAAGACGCCATGCCGAACCTCCCCCACACCGAAGGGCCCGATACGACCTTCGCGACCGTGTTCCGCCGGGCCCTGCAACAGCGCGGGCTGCCGCTGGAACGCATACGCGACCACCTCAGGGCCCAGCAGATCACCGTCAGTCTCGCCACGCTCAGCCACTGGCAGCGCGGACGCAGCCAGCCGGAACGCGCCCAGTCCCTGCGCGCCGTCGACGCGTTGGAGCCGCTCCTCAACCTGCCCACCGGCACGCTGCGCTCCCTGCTGGGCCCGCACCGGCCTCGCGGCGGCCCCCCACCGGTCGACCCGACCGTCGCCCGCACGGTCTACGGCGAGAACTCGGACGTGGAACAGGCCCTCGGGGACGCGTTCCCGCAGTTCAACGAGGGGCTGCGGCCGCTGACCATCCAGGAGACGGTGTGCCTGGACGAACACCGGTCCATCCACGAGACGTCGATCACGACGGTGGTACAGGCCGTCCGTGACGCGGTCGAGCACCTGACCGTCGTCCACTTCCTCGACTCCCCGAAGGCGGGGACCGTCGAGCTCGCCGTCCCCTACGGGCCGCCGCCGCGCAGCCGCTTCCTGCCGGAGCTCGGGTGCGTGGCGGCCGACATTCCGCTCGGGCGGCAACTGGCCAGGACCGAGACCGCGGTGGTCGCCTATACGCTCCGGGCCGCCTCGGACGTATCCCACCAGCACGAACGCCGCGTCACCACGCCCCTGAAGGCCTACCTCCTGCACGTCCGCTTCCACCCCCTGGCGCCGCCCGCCGGCTGCTGGAGCTATCAGCGCGAGCAGATCGGCGCCGAACCCCGCCACCGCCGCCGCACCGCACTCGACGCCTTCCACACGACCCATCTGCTGCCCACGCACTGCAGGCCGGGCGTCTACGGGATCGAGTGGGAGTGGCCCGACTGACGCGGTGTTCCGACGCGGGGGCTACAGCCCCAGATCGAGGGCCCGGCGGGGCCACATCGACCGCTCCCGCGGCATGCGGCGGCAGCGGTGCGGCATGGAGTCCTGCGGCAACAGGATCAAGGCCGCCGCGTATCGCGCGCGGAAGACGACCGGGGCGTGACGCGCACCGTCTCGAGGTGCCGGTCGAGGGCCGCCGTGACGGCCGCCATCGCCGCGGCGGCCAGGGCGAAGCTGCCGCAGACGAGGCTCACGGTCCCGACCCATGCGGGGGGCCTCTCGAACACGGCGGCGGAGAGCCGGGCCCCCGCGCCGAGCGCGCCCGCCCCCGCGGCGAGCAACCACGTGCCGGGGGTGAGCGCACTCCAGACGTCACCGGCGGCCGCGGACCGCGCGATGCGCAGGACGACGCGCCCGGCGAGCACCGCACCGGCGAGCGGTGCGACAACGGCCGCCCCCAACAGGAGCAGCACGGGCAGAACCCATATACCGGGGTCTTCGGACGCAAGGATCATGACTGGATGACCGCCCGAGCGGCGGGAAGGTTGCACGGTGAACCGCTTGCTATCCCAGCACGGCCTGGAGGTCCGGCCGCCTGACGTCGAGCTTCCGGTAGATCCTGGTCAGGTGCTGTTCGACGGTGCTGACCGTGACGTACAGCTTGCGGGAGATCTCCCGGTTGGTGAACCCGTCGGCGGCCAGCTCGGCCACGCGGCGTTCGGCGTCGGTCAGCTCGGCGTCCGGCTCGGATCGGCCGAGCGGGGCCGGTGACGCGGGGGTGGTCGCGGGCGGGGGCGTGCTGCCCCAGCGCCGGGCCAGGAGCTGGGCCTTGCGGGCGAGCAGCCGGGCGCGTTCCGTCTCGCCCCTTTCGCGTACGGCCTCACTCTGCTCGGCCACGGCCCGTGCCAGCTCGAAGACGTCACCGGCGCCCCTGAGCACGGCGACGGCCTCGTCGAGCAGCTCGGTGCGGTCCGGGGCGGGGGAGGTGGCGGCCCGCAGTCGCAGCGTCATGCCCCAGGTGCGGCCGTCCGTAGGCGCGGGCAACGTCAGCTGGCCGTCGACGAGTTGGCGGGCGAGGAGAGACTCACCGAGGGCCAGGTACGCTTCGGCGGCGCCGAGCCGCCACGGTTCCAACGCGGGCAGGTCGACGCCCCAGCTGCTCATCCGCGTACCGCAGGCGTAGAAGTCGCACAGGGCCGCGTAATGGCAGCCGGTGGCCAGGTGGTAGCGGCCGCGCGCCGCCAGGTAGTGCAGTCCTGTGCGGGTCTGGAACACCGCCTGGGGCACGGGCCGTTCGAGGAGGGCCGCCGCTCCGTCGACGTCTCCGACGGCCGCCTTCGCCTGTACGGCGGCCGCCAGCGGAAGGCCGATCGCGGCGCCCCAGCCCTTGGGGCCGAGCATGTCGAGCGCGGTCGCGGCGCGCTGTTGTGCCGCGATCGGGTCGCCCTGGCGCAGGTGGATGAGGGCGCGCCACGCGGTGAACCACGCCTGCCAGGTGGGGCTGTTGCGTTCGCCGGCCTGGGCGACGAGCCCGTCGCACCAGGCGGCGGCCCGGTGCGGCCGGTCGCGGTAGGTGAGCGCGGCGAGGGCGGCGGTCTGGACGGCGACGGTGCGGGGGCCGAGGCGGTAGCGGTTGAGGGTGCGCTCGGCCGCGTCGACCGCGTCGGCCGGGTCGCTCTCGCCGCCGTGCAGCAGATCGTGCATCAGGGTGCCCGCGCCCTGAAGTTCGGGGGTGGCGGCCGGCGGGGCCGAACGCTGCGCGGACAGGACGCCGGAGCCCAGGCGCTCCTTGACGCGTCCGGGGTAGAGGTAGGCGCCCCAGAGCCACGGGGTGTCGAGGTCCGCGGCGTTCATGGGCGGCGCGCCGGCGGCGTTGGGTCCGGCGAGCGCGCCGATCGCGTCCAGGCCCTCGTCGACACGACCGTGCCAGAGGAGGTGGGTGGGCAGAGTGAGAGGGACGGGCAGAGCGGCGGGAGCGGCGGCCGGGGCGGGGGCCGGCGCCGACGTGCGGTCGGGGAGGTGACGCAGGACCTTCGCGGGGTCCAGGCGCCACTCCGCGTCGGCGAGCGCGCCCACGACCGCGGTCCGCTGCGCGACACCCCGGCACCGCCGGTACGCCGCCCGCAGGTACTCCACTCCGGTCTCCACCTGGTCGCTCTCCAGGGCGAGTTGAGCCGCCTCCTCGAACACGGGCACCGCCCACGGCGTGTCCGACCGGTCGGCGGCGACGAGGTGGGCGGCCACCTCGTCGGCCGGTGCGCCCTCCTCGTACAGGAGGGCCGCCACCCGCCCGTGCAGCGCGCGGCGCTCCTCCGTCGGCATCCCGTCCAGAACGGCCGCTCCGAACGCCGGATGGCACAGCCGCCCCTCGTGCAGCACCTCCGCAACCGTCAGCTGGTGCACGGCGCGGGCCACGGAGGCGGCGTCCGCGTCGAGGAGCCGGCCGACCAGGGCCGGACCGGTCTGCTCCCCCAACACGGCGAAGGACCGAGCGACTTCGGTCACCGGCGCTTCGTGCCGGTAGAGGAAGCCGAGCACCGCCCGCCCGAACGCCTCGCCGGCGCGGCCCGTCGACCGGTGGTCGTCGGCCAGTGCGTGGACGAGGAGCGGGCGGCCCGCGCTCATGCCGTGGACGACGGGCGTGAGGTCCTGGGCCGTCTCCTGGTCGAGCCGCCGCGCGAGCACGGCTTCCACCCCGGCCTTCGACAGCGGCTCGAGAGGGATCCGCCGCAGCGCGGGCTCGTGCGGGAACTCGCTGCCGAGCAGGGCGTTGTCCGCCGTCTGGTGAACGTACTCGGTGAACAGCACGTGGAGCCGCGCCGAGCGCAGCCTGCGCACCAAATACAGCAGGCACCGCAGTGATCCCGCGTCGGCGTGGTGCGCGTCGTCGACGGCGATCAGGACGGGCCGCTCGGCGACCAGACCGCGCAGCGCCTCGCAGAGCCCGCGCAGTGCGGGTGCGTTCGGAACGGCCGGGGGTGGGGGCGTGGGCGCGGGCAGGTTCGGCGCGGGTACGGAGGCGGCTTCGTCGCACCACGCCAGCGTGCGTTCGGCGGTCGCGGCGGGCAGTTCGGGGCAGCCGCGCACCAGTTGCTCCAGGACTCCCAGGGGCAGGTCGCGCTCGGCCCGGCAGGCGGTGGCGGTCAGCACCAGCGCGTCGGGCGCGACCCGCTCCGTCCACGCCCGCAGCAGCGCGGTCTTGCCGGTACCGACCGCACCGCTGACCACCACCAGGCTGCCGCGAGTGTCGGCGGCGTCCTCGTATGCGCTCTGCAGGGCGGCCAGCTCCTCGGCCCGCTCCACCAGCCCGACCGCGCCGTGCCGGGCGGCGCGCGTCACTGTGTGCCCCACTCGCGGTCGATCAGCGCGAACATGTCGTCGGCGCTCGCGGCCGTCAGGTCGTCCGTCTCCCCCTGCCCTTCCTCGTCGGCGGGGCCCTGGGTCGCCGCGGCGTCCGGCTGCTTCCACAGCAGGGTCTGCAGGCGCCTGATCAAACCCTTGCGGCGGGGGTCGTCCACCGCGAGTCCGGCGAGGGTGTCCTCCAGGTCGTCCAGGTGCCCGGCCACGGCCAGCTCGCCCGCGCCGCCGTCGGGCAGCACCCTGTCCAGCAGGTGCTCGGCGAGGGCGCGGGGCGTCGGATAGTCGTAGACCAGGGTGGCGGGCAGACGCAGCCCCGTGGCGGCGCGCAGCCGGTTGCGCAGCTCCACCACGACGAGGGAGTCGAAGCCCAGGTCCTTGAAGGCCTTCTCCGGCTCCACCTCCTGCCCCGGCTCGTACCGCAGCACGCCGGCGACCTGTTCGCGGACCACGTCGAGCAGCTTCCCTGTCCGCTCCCTCAGGGGTAGCGCGGCAAGCTCGCGTCGCAGCGCGGAGGCGTTCTCGGCGCTTTCGGCGCTCTCCGACGAGGCGTCGAGGATCCGCCGGGCCTCGGGGACCTCTTCGAGCAGGCGGGTCGGCCGGGCCAGGGTGAACAGCGGCGCGAACCGCTCCCATTCGATGTCGGCGACCAGGCTGTGCCCTCGTCCCGCGTCGAGCACGGCGTGCAGCGCGCCGAGCCCCAGCTGGGGTTCCAGGGGCGGCAGTCCCTGACGGCGGGACAGCCCGGCGGCGCCGCGTGCCAGGTCGCCGTCCTCCGGCAGATCCCAGATGCCCCATCCCACGGAGACGGTGCGGGGGTCCTCTCCGTCGGCGCCGTGCCGCTGGGCCAGCGCGTCGAGATAGGCGTTGGCGGCGGCGTACGCGCCGTGCTCCCTGCTGCCGAGCGTGGCGGCGACGGAGGAGAAGTACAGCACGGTGTCCACGGTGCCGCCGTCGGATCCGACAGCGGCCGCCAGTTCTCCCAGCTCCATGGCTGCGGCCGTGGCCGCGTCGAGAGCGGCGGGCGTGACCTCGGCGAGGGGCGCGAGCTCTCCGGGCAGGGAGGTGTGGATGACGGTTCGTATGCGTACGTCCGCGAGCTCGGCGAATGCGCGGCTGCGGCTCTGGTCCCGGTTCCGACTTCCGTACGGGACATGCAGAGCCGTGAACCGCGCTCCTTGGGCGGCGACTTCAGCTGCGAGCTCGCCGTCGCGGTCGCGGTCGCGGTCGCTCTGGAGGGTGTCGCGACCGTCGTCAGGGGCCGTGTCCAGCAGTACGACATGTTCGGCGCCGGACGCGGCGAGCCATCGCACGACCTGTTCCGTCAGCCGGCCGACGCCGCCCGTGACCAGGACGGCACCTTCCGGCCGCCTGCTTTCGGCCGCCTCGTCGCCGATGGGCGCGTCGGGCACCAGGCGTCGGCCGAGGACGCCGCCACGACGCAGCGCCACCTGGTCCTCGCCGCTGTCCCCGCACAGCACCGCGTACAGCCCGGCGGGGTCGAGCGTGTCCGGGTCGGCGGGCAGGTCCAGCAGTCCGCCCCACAGCTCCGGGTGTTCCAGGGCGGCGACACGGCCGAACCCCCAGATGGGCGCCTGTTCCGGGGAGACGACCGGGTCGGTGTCGCCGCTCGACACCGCGCCTCGGGTGGCGCACCAGAGGCGCACCTCGACTTCGGCGTCGAGGAGGCCGTGCAGGAGGGTGAGGGTGGCGGGGGTACCGCTGAACCCACGTCGGGGGTCAGTGCTGACGCGGGAGCTGGCGTCGGCGCTGAGACTGGTGTTGGTGTTGGTGTTGGCATTGGCGTTGGCGTTGGCGTTGGTGTGCGTACCGTCGTCGAGCGCCAGCAAGGACAGCACTCCCGCGAGCGGTACGTCGTCGTCCGAGCACGTCGACTGCCACGAACGGATCAGGTCGGCCATCTCGGTCCGGCCGACACCCGCCCCTACCTCGACGAGGCGTACCGGCGCACCCGTCTCCTCCAGCGCCCGGACGCACGTACGCGACCAAGCATCCGCCGCGCCATCGGGGGCCAGGACCATCCAGGCCCCTGCGCCCGGCGCGGGCGTCGGCAGGTCCACGCGTCGCCAGTCGACGCGGTACCGCCAGGCGTCGACGGTCGACCGGTCCCGCCGCTCGCGCCGCCACGCGGACAGCGCCGGGAACACCGTCTCCAGGGCTGACCGGTGCGAGTCGTCCTTCAGGTGCAGGGTGTCGCAGAGGGCCTGGACGTCCGCACCTTCGACGGCCGCCCAGAACCCGGCCTCTTCACCGTCCGCCACAGACGCGGCCGTGGGCACCGCTACGTCCGCCAGCCAGAAGCGCCGCCCCTGGAAGGGGTAGGTGGGAAGGTCGACGGCGCGTGGCGGAGGGTCGGCAGGGAACCAGCCGGACCAGTCGACCGTGATTCCGGCGGTGTGCAGGCGCGCCATGGCCTGCGCGAAGGCGACATCGTCGGGCAGGTCCGAGTGGTGAAGGGAAGCGGTGACGACGGGCTCGAACCCTCCTTGCGGGTCGGCGAGGGCGTCGAGGGTGTGCTGGGCTACGGTGGCCAGGACGGGGGCGGGGCCCAGCTCCACGAACACGCCAGCGCGGTCGGCGACTTGGGCGATCGCGGGCTGGAAGAGGACGGCTTGCCGCACGTGCTTGGCCCAGTACTCCGGAGCGGTGATCTCAGCCCCGGCTTCCTTACCCGTGACGTTGCTGATCAGCGGGATCTTCGGCTCCGCGAACTCCACGTAACGTATCGCTTCGGTGAAGTCCGCGAGCATCGGCTCCATCAAGGCGGAGTGGAACGCGTGACTGACCGACAACGCCTTGGTCTTACGTCCCCACTCCCGCCACAGCGCGACCACCCTCTCGACCTCGTCCGCCGGACCCGAAATAACAGTGGACTCCGGGGTGTTGACCGCCGCCACACTCACACCAGAACCCTCAAGGTCCCTGGTCAGCTCCTCAGGTGTGGCCTGCACCGCACACATCGCACCACCCTCAGGCAGCGCACCCATCAACCGCGCCCGGGCCCCCACCACCCGGCACGCATCCGCCAGATTGAAGACCCCCGCGACATGCGCGGCCGCGATCTCACCGATCGAGTGCCCGACCACCACATCCGGCCGCACACCCACCGACTCCCAGAGGCGGGCCAGACTCACCTGGAGCGCAAACAACCCCGCCTGCGCCCACATCGTGTGATCAAGCCGCTCCCGCGGCCCCTCAAACACAACCTCCCGAACCGAACCACCCAACTCGGCGTCGAGAAACTCACACACCTCGTCGAAGGCCTCGGCGAACACAGGGAACCGCTCATACAACCCGGCCCCCATCCCCACCACCTGATTGCCCTGACCACTGAACAGCCAGACCGTGTCCCTGCCCGCACCGACCGGTGCCGGAGGCGGTCCCACGAGTGCCGGATGCGGCTCCTCCGCGGCCAGCGCCTCGAGCCCGGCCAGCAGCTCGGCGCGGTCCGCGCCCACCACCACGGCCCGGCGCTCGTGCAGCGCACGCGTGCGGAGCAGCGACCAGCCGACGTCGACAGAAGCATGCGGCTGGGCCGTGTCGATGGTCCGGTCGGCGAGAGCGCGCGCCTGCGCCCTCAGCGCTTCTCGGCCGCGTGCCGAGACAACCCACGGCACCACGAACCCTTGCCCCGGCTCGGAACCTTCGGAACTTTCGGCAGCGCTCGGTGCGGGGGCCTGTTCCAGGATCAGGTGGGCGTTGGTGCCGCTGATGCCGAACGAGGAGACGCCCGCCCGGCGGGGCCGGTCCGCCTCGGGCCACGGCACGGGGTCGGTGAGGAGTCGCACTCCCCCGCCCTCCCACTCCACGTGTGGCGTGGGCCGGTCGATGTGCAGGGAGGCGGGCAGCTCTCCGTGGCGCATCGACATCACCATTTTGATGACGCCCGCGACGCCCGCGGCGGCTTGCGTGTGGCCGATGTTCGACTTCACCGAGCCGAGCCACAGCGGCCGGTCCGCCGGACGGTCCTTCCCGTACGTGGCGAGGAGCGCGTTGCCCTCGATGGGGTCGCCGAGCGTGGTGCCGGTGCCGTGCGCCTCCACGGCGTCGACGGCGTCGGGGGTGACACGGGCGTTGGTGAGGGCCTGCCGGATCACCCGTTCCTGGGCGACGTCGTTGGGGGCGGTGAGGCCGTTGCTCGCGCCGTCCTGGTTGACGGCGGATCCGCGTACGACGCCCAGCACTTGGTGGCCGTTGCGGCGGGCGTCGGAGAGGCGCTCCAGGAGGATCAGACCGACGCCCTCGGAGAACCCCGTGCCGTCGGCGGCCTCCGCGAACGGCTTGCAACGGCCGTCCGGGGCCAGGCCCCGCTGGCGCGAGAACTCCACGAACGCCGTGGGGGTGGACAGCACGGTCACGCCGCCCGCAAGGGCCAGGCCGCAGTCGCCCTGCCGCAGCGCCTGGCACGCCAGGTGGATCGCCACCAGTGATGCCGAGCACGCCGTGTCGAGCGTCACCGCCGGGCCCTCCAGGCCGAAGGTGTACGCGATGCGGCCGGAGATGACGCTGGCCAGGGTGCCCGTGGTCGCGTACCCCTCGACCTCGGGCGGTACCTGCTCCCCCGACATGTGGTCCTGGCTGGACACTCCCGCGTACACGCCGGTGAGCGTGTCCCTGAGTGTGCCCGGGTCGATGCCCGCCCGCTCGAACAGCTCCCAGGCCACTTCGAGGAGTACGCGCTGCTGCGGGTCGGCGGCGAGCGCTTCGCGCGGGTTGACGCCGAAGAAGTCGGCGTCGAAGCGGGCGGCGTCCCGGAGGAACCCGGCTTCGCGTACGTAGGTGGTGCCCGGGTGGTCCGGGTCCGGGTGGTAGAGGCCGCCCACGTCCCAGCCGCGGTCGGTGGGGAACTCCTCGATGGCGTCGCCCTGGGAGGCCACGAGGTCCCACAGTTGTTCCGGTGAGGTCACGCCGCCCGGGTACCGGCAGGCCATCGCGACGATGGCGATCGGTTCCCGCTGCCGCTCCTCCATGTCGCGCAGGCGCTGACGGGTCTGCCCGAGGTCCGCCGTCACGCGCTTCAGGTAGTGGCGGAGCTTGTCCTCCGTACCCGGCGCCTCTTTCCCACCCGGCATGTCTTCTCCGCTCCTGGTCAAGTCCACTCCTGGTCCCCTCCTGGTCAAGAGGGCAGTTCCCGGTCGATCAGCTCGAAGAGCTCGTCGTCCGACGCGGATTCGAGGTCGTGGCCGTCGCTCTCGGCGGCGTCCCCACCGGTGTCGCCCGCCGCGCTCGCGGTGTCGTCGAGGCGCCACAGCAGGCTCTGGAGGCGCGACACGAGGCGGCCGCGTGTGTCCTCGTCGTGCGCGTGCCCCACGATCACCGTCTCCAGCTTGTCCAGCTCGCCGAAGAGCGGCGCCGACGGGTCGACCCCGGCCGGGCACAGCTGCGTGCGCAGCTCTTCGGCGACGGCCGACGGGGTGGGGTGCCGGAAGATGAACGTGGCGGGCAGGCGCAGACCGGTGGCCGCGGACAGCCTGTTCCGCAGTTCGACCGCGGTGAGGGAGTCGAAGCCGAGATCCTGGAAGGGGGCGTCGGCGCGCACCGCGTCGGTCCCCGCGTGCCCGAGGACGGCCGCCGCGTGCGTCCGTACCAGGTCGAGCAGGGTGCGGTGCTGTTCTTCGGTGGTGAGCGCGGACAGTTTGCCCGCCCAGTCGACGTTCTGCCGGACCGCCGTGGCGGCGGTCGGCCGCGCGGGTCCCCGGCCGCCGGCGAAGGCGCGGAGGAGCGGGGGGAGGGCGGCGGCGGGTTTGCCGACGAGGACGCGGGGGTCGAGGTCGGCGGCCACCAGGTGGGGGTGGCCCTCGCGGTGTGCGGCGTCCAGGAGGGCGAGGCCGTGGGCGGTGGTCATCGCCTTGACGCCGATGCGGGCCATGCGGGCGACGTCGACGTCGCTGAGGGCGCGGGTCATTCCGGCGGTGCCGGCGGTGGGCGCCGTGGTGCCGGTCATTCGGGCGGTGTTGGCGGTGGGCGCCGTGGCGCCGGTCATTCGGGCGGTCCCGGTGGGGTTCGCCGTGGCGCCGGTCATTCCGGCGGTCCCGGTGGGGCCCGTCGTGGCGCCGGTGGCGTTCTCGGTGCGGGCGTGGTGCCCGGGCTCGGGCTCGCCGACCGGGTTGCCGGCCCTCTCGTCGTTCGCGGCTTCCCAGAGGCCCCATCCGACCGAGAGTCCTGCCCGGCCTTGGGCCCTGCGCAGCTGCATCAGCGCGTCGCAGTACGCGTTCGCCGCCGCGTAGTTGGCCTGCCCCGGACTGCCGAGCGTCGCAGCGGCCGAGGAGAACACCACGAACAGACCGAGGCGGAGGTCCCGGGTCGCCTCGTGCAGGTTCGCGGCGGCGGCAGCCTTGGCCGCCCACACCCGCCCCAGCCCCTCCGGCGTCTGCGCGGTCACCACCGCGTCCTCCAGCACACCCGCCGCATGCACGACGCCGGTCAGCGGATGGGCGGGGTCCACCTTGCCCACGAGCTCCGCCACCGACCCCGGATCGCTCACATCAGCCGCAGCGAGGGTTGCTTCAGCACCCAACTCAGCTATGCGAGCGGCGAGTTCTTGCGTACCCGGGGCATCGGGGCCACGCCGACTGGCCAACAGCAGATGCCGTACGCCCCACTCCCGCACCAGGTGCTCCGCCACGACCTGCCCCAGCGCACCGGTGCCGCCGGTGATCAGCACCGTGCCCTCAGGGTCGAGGGCAGGCGGGACCTCCAGCACCAGCTTGCCCGTATGCTTCGCCTGGCTCATGAACCGGAACGCCTCGCGTGCCCTGTCCAGCGGCCAGGAACGTACGGGCAGGGGGGCCAGGGCCCCGGACGTGAACCTCTCGCCGAGGTCCCGCATCATGACCGCGATGAGGTCGGGGCCGGCGTCGGTGACGAGGTCGTAGACGGTGTACGTGACGCCCGGGTACTCCGCACCCACCTCCTCGGGCTCCCGCAGGTCCGTCTTGCCCATCTCCAGGAACCGGCCGCCCTCCCCCAGCAACCGCAGGGAAGCGTCGACGAACTCACCGGTGAGGCTGTTCAGTACGACGTCCACACCGCGCCCATCGGTGGCCTGCCGGAACACGTCCTCGAATCCCACGTCCCGCGAGGACGCACGGTGGGCGGCGTCGATCCCCATCTCCTCCAGCACACCATGCTTCGCCGGACTCGCGGTGGCGAACACCTCAGCCCCAAGATGCCGGGCGATCTGCACCGCCGCCATCCCCACACCACCCGTGGCGGCATGGATCAACACCCGCTCACCCGCCCTCAACCCGGCCAACTCGACCAAGCCGTACCAAGCCGTCAGGTACGCGACGGGCATCGCGGCCGCCTGCCTTATGTCCCAGCCCCGCGGCACCGGCGCCACCATCCGCGTGTCCGCGACGGCCGTCGGACCGAAGGAACCGTGCAGTACGCCCATGACGCGATCGCCGACCGACAGGTGCGTCACGTCGGGGCCGACCTCCGTCACGACACCGGCGCCTTCACCGCCCAGGCCGATCTGTCCCGGCACCATGCCGAGGCTGACCAGGACGTCACGGAAGTTGATGCCCGCTGCGTGGATGCCGAGTCGCACCTGTCCCGGCCCCAGGGGTTCCAGCACCTCGGGGTACGCGACCGGCGCCACGCTTTCCAGCGTCCCGGCACTCCCCTTGTCCAGGCGCCAGGCACGGTCATGGGGCATGGCGGTGCTGGCGCCACCGCTCGCGCGAACGAGTCGCGGTATCAGTAGTGTGTTGTGACGGAGGGCGAGTTGGGGCTCGTCGAGCTCTTCCACGGCGCGGCGCAGCAGAGACTGCGGCAACGCGCCCTCACCATCCATACGCAGGTCCACGTCGACGTCGACGTCGAGCAGAACGAAACGACCCGGATTCTCCGATTGCGCACTGCGCACCAGACCCCACACCGCCGCCGCGGACGCATCCACATCACCGTCACCATCCGCGACGACAGCACAGCGCGTCACAACAAGAAGACGAGACTCTTCCAACTCAGGTGCGGACAGGAACTCCTGCACCAGCGACAACACACCCTCAGCAACCCGCAACCCGTCACCCACAGAGGTATCGACAGGCGCCAGCACCGCCCACGGCACCTCACCACCCACCGACGCCACCACATCAGCCAAGCCGCCGGTCTCGTTCGAGAGCACGATCCAACCGGCACCGTCGGACACGTCCGCCTGTGGAGCCGGAAGCGGTGTCCAGTCCACCGTGAACAGGCCGTCGTCCTGCGCCCGCGCGGACTGCAGTTGCTCGAGGTCGGCGGGGCGCAACGTCACGGATCCCACGCTCAGGACGTTCGCCCCGGCGGTGTCGGTGACCAGGACCCGTACTGACCGCTCGGCCTCGTCGTGCTCACCGGGCGACAACCGCACCCGTACGGTGCCGGCCCCCGCGGCCCACAAGGAGACCTGGTTCCAGGTGAACGGCAGCCAGACCTTGCCGTCGTCCTGCGGTTGCCCGTCGGACCAGTCGAGCAGCAGGGCCGGATGGAGGGTGGCGTCGAGGAGGGCGGGGTGAATGCCGTATCCGTCGTGAGCGCCCGCGGCCTCGGGCAGGGCGACCTCGGCCAGCAGGTCCTGGCCGTCCCGCCACACAGCCTGCAAACCTCGGAACGCCGGGCCGTAGGCATATCCCGCGTCGGCCTCGCGCTCGTAGAAGCCTTCCAGGTCCACGGGCACGGTGCCCGCCCCGGGCCACACCTCGGCAGTCCCTTCTGCCGTGTGGTGCTCGGATTCGGGCGCGAGTACGCCGGTGGCGTGGCAGACCCACGAGTCGTCACCGTCGAACGCCGTGGAGGTATCGGCGTCGGGGCGGCTGTAGACGTGAACGCCGCGCCGCCCGTCCTCCCCCGCCTCATCCACCACAACCTGCACGCGCAGCCCCGACGCCTCAGGCACCACCACAGGCGCCTGCAACATCAACTCATCCACCGTCGCGCAACCAACCTCATCACCGGCCCGCAACGCCCACTCCACCAACGCCGCACCCGGCACCAACACCGCCCCGCCAACCTCATGATCAGCCAGCCACGAAGTCCCGGAACGCGACAGCCGCCCGGTCAACAGGCAACCACCCCGGTCGGCGAACTCCACCGCCGCACCCAGCAACGGATGCCCCGCCGCCACCAACCCCAGCCCCGCCGCATCCCCACCCACCGCACGCCCCGCCAACCAGAACCGCTCCCGCTGGAACGCATACGTCGGCAACTCGACCACGCACGGCACCGGATCCGCCGCGAAGAAGACCGACCAGTCCACGTCCAGACCGGTGGTGTGGAGACGGGCCATCGCACTCAGGAACGCCTGCTCGTCGGGGCGTTCACCGGCGAGCGAGGAGACTAGTACCGGCTCGGGTGCGTGTGGGTCGTCCAGGTCGTCCAGGGTGTGCTGGGCTGCCGTGATCAATACCGGGGCGGGGCCCAGCTCCACGAACACACTTGCCCGGTCGGCGACTTCGGCAATGGCGGGCTGGAAGAGAACGGCTTGGCGCACATGCTGGGCCCAGTACTCCGGAGCGGTGATCTCAGCCCCGACTTCCGCACCCGTGACGTTACTGACCAGCGGGACCTTCGGCTCCGCGAACTCCACGTCACGTATCGCCTCGGTGAAGTCCGCGAGCATCGGCTCCATCAACACCGAATGGAACGCGTGACTGACCGACAACGCCTTAGTCTTACGCCCCTTCTCCCGCCACAGCGCGGCGATCTTCTCGACCTCGTCCGCCGGACCCGAAATAACGGTGGAATCCGGGGTGTTGACGGCCGCCACACTCACACCAGAACCCTCAAGGTCCCTGGTCAGCTCCTCAGGTGTGGCCTGCACCGCGCACATCGCCCCGCCCTCAGGCAGCGCACCCATCAACCGCGCCCGGGCCCCCACCACCCGGCACGCATCCGCCAGATTGAAGACCCCCGCGACATGCGCGGCCGCGATCTCACCGATCGAGTGCCCGACCACCACATCCGGCCGCACCCCCACCGACCCCCACAACCTGGCCAGACTCACCTGGAGCGCAAACAACCCCGCCTGCGCCCACATCGTGTGATCCAACCGCTCCCGCGGCCCCTCAAACACAACCTCCCGAACCGAGCCACCCAACTCGGCGTCGAGAAACTCACACACCTCGTCGAAGGCCTTGGCGAACACGGGGAACCGCTCATACAACCCGGCCCCCATCCCCACCACCTGACTGCCCTGACCACTGAACAGCCAGACCGTGTCCTCGCTCGGGGTCACCGTGCTTTCAGAAGACTGCGTCAACGTCGGATGTGTCTCTCCGGCGGCCAACGCGTCGAGGCCTGCGACCAGTTCGGCGCGCTCGGACCCGACCACCACAGCGCGCTGATCGAAGAGCGACCTTGAACGCAGCAGGGACCAGCCCACGTCACGTACCGCCGGAGCCGCGTCGCCCGTCACCGCCTCGCTCAGTCGCCGTGCCTGGTCGCGCAGCGCTTCCGGGCTGCGCGCCGACACCACCCACGGCACCAACGCACCATCACCAGCTCCCCCAGCCCCCAACTCGGCCACCGGCTCGGGAACATGCTCCACGATCACATGCGCATTCGTCCCCGACGCACCGAACGACGACACACCCGCCCGACGCACAACCCGGTCGGCC
>NZ_JBWKJS010000018.1:0-62655 GCF_056432085.1 Streptomyces sp. NPDC045678 | reverse complement strand
ACGCTGTTGAGTTCTCAAGGAACGGACGCTTCCTTTGTACTCACCCGCAGAACATTCTCTGGGGCTTTCCTCCGGGCGCTTCCCTTCGGTATTTCGTGTTTCCAACCTTACCAGATCCGTTTTCCGTTCCGTTTCCGGTTCGGATTTCATTTCCGGTGGCCGTTGGAGGGCCTTTGCCTTTCGGCGTGTTCACTACTTTAGCGGACTCCCTCCGCAACTCATAATCGAGTTCCACGAGTTCGAATTACGGCATGCGGGCACGCCGAATAAGACCCCGCTGAGGGGAAGTTGTTAGGTAGTGGTTGGCCGCTTCCGGCTGCTGGCAGACTGCCGTACCCGGTTCAAGCGACTCGGACTACATTACGGAGCCACCAAGGCCGCGTCAAGTTCGACGGCGCCGGGGCACATGGGCCCGATAGGGGCTGACCGTAGGGTCGTTGGTCATCCAGAAGCGCCACGGGTGGACGCCGCCCTCCCCTGCCACCCCCGTGCGAGGTCCGCTGCTGACCTGGTCGGACGGGGTGGGTGTGCCGGTCAGTACGGAGAAGGGGGAGGACGGGTCCCCGCAGACGTCGGCGCCGTCGAGCTGTCGGTCCACGTCAAGGGCGGTGGCCAGGCGGGCGGGACCTTTGGCCAGTTCCTTGTCATTGCGGGCCGAGAGTCGTCGTTTGCGGGCGAGCTCCACGCCCTCCGTGATCTCGCCGGCGCGCAGCAGGACCGCGCCGGCCTTGCCCTCCGGGCCGCACACCAGGTTCATGCAGTGCCACATGCCGTAGGTGAAGTAGACGTACATGTGTCCGCCCTGTCCGAACATCACGCTGTTGCGGGCGGTGCGGCCGCGGTAGGCATGGGAGCCGGGGTCGACTTCGCCCGCGTACGCCTCCACCTCTGTCAGGCGCACTTCGATCGGGCCGTCCGCGGAGTCGCGTACGAGGATGCGGCCGAGCAGGTCCGGTGCGACCTCAAGGACCGGTCGGTCGAAGAAGTCTCGGGTCAGGGGCGTACGGTCAGGGCTCGCGATCATGCCGTACGAGCGTAATGCACTCGTCCTCGTCCATGGGTGGTCCACGGACCGCTCGGTTGTCAGGGTGAGGGGGCGGAACCACGGACGGTTCCCTCGCGTTTCTATCGATCAAGTATTCACGTCGGACGAGCCACAGGCGGCGGCCTGGGGATGGAGTGTCATGGGGTTCAAGAAGCTGCTCGCGAGTCTGGGTGCCGGTGGCGCCTCGGTGGAGACCGTGCTGGCCGAGGTCAACGTGGTCCCGGGCGGCGTCGTCCAGGGTGAGGTGCGGATCCAGGGCGGTTCGGTGGACCAGGAGATCGAGGGTCTCTCCGTCGGTCTGCAGGCACGGGTCGAGGTCGAGGGCAACGACCAGGAGACCAAGCAGGACATCGAGTTCACAAAGGTGCGGCTCGGCGGCGCCTTCACGCTGCAGGCCAACCAGGTGCACGCCGTGCAGTTCACCCTGGAGATCCCGTGGGAGACCCCGGTCACGAGCATCGACGGGCAGCAGCTGCGCGGCATGAACATCGGTGTGACCACCGAGCTGGAGATCGCGCGCGCCGTGGACTCCAGTGACCTCGACCCGATCAACGTGCACCCGCTGCCGGCGCAGCAGGCCATCCTGGACGCCTTCATCCAGCTGGGCTTCCGCTTCAAGAGCGCGGACATGGAGCGCGGCCACATCCGCGGTACGCGGCAGAAGCTGCCCTTCTACCAGGAGATCGAGTTCTTCCCGCCGCAGCAGTACCGCGGGCTCAACCAGGTCGAGCTGAGCTTCGTCGCCGACGACCGTGAGATGGACGTCGTGCTCGAGATGGACAAGAAGCCGGGTCTGTTCAGCGAGGGCAGCGACTCGTTCCGTTCGTTCAAGGTCGGTCTCAACGACTTCCAGGGCACCGACTGGGCGGCGTACCTCAACGAGTGGCTGTCCCAGGTCGGCAGCAAGCGCAACTGGTTCTAGGCTCGTAGAGGATCAGCGAGGACCAGCAATCAACCAGGAGGTGCCTACGTGAGCGAGCTCAAGAGGCCGCCGCTTCCCCATGACTTCCATCCGCCCGTGCCGTCCTTCACGGTCACGAGTGAGGACTTCGAGCCGGGTGCGGTCCTCAAGGACGCTCAGGTCTACGCGGCCGGGAACACCTCGCCGCAGCTGCGGTGGGAGGGCTTCCCGCCGGAGACCAAGAGCTTCGCCGTGACGTGCTTCGACCCGGACGCCCCGACGGGCAGCGGGTTCTGGCACTGGACCGTCTTCGACATCCCGGTCTCGGTGACCGAGCTGCCGGGCGGTGCGGGGAGCGGGAAGTTCGAGGGGCTGCCCGAGGGCGCGGTGCAGGTGCGCAACGACTTCGGGACGAAGGACTTCGGGGGTGCGGCGCCGCCTGCCGGCGACCGGCCGCACCGTTATGTGTTCACCGTGTACGCAGTGGACCAGGAGAAGCTGGGTCCCGACTCGGACGCGCCGCCCGCGTTCGTGGGCTTCAACCTCCGGTTCCACACGCTGGCGCGCGCCCAGGTGATCGCCGAGTACGCGGCTCCCGCGGAGAGCTGAGCGACTGTCAGGTACTGAGCGTTCACCCAGTGTTTGCCCGCCTCTGGTCATGGAAGTGATCAGAGGCGGGCATTTTTTATTGCGTTGTCCATCTCGGCGTGCCCGGCCAGAGTTGATCCCAGCCCGCCAGGCGGTGGGCCGGTGCATACGGGAGGTGGGCAGGTTGATGCGGGACACGCTGGTGCTGAACGCGAGCTTCGAGCCGCTCTCGACGGTGTCGCTCAACCGGGCCGTCGTTCTGGTGCTCCAGGACAAGGCCGTGGTCGAGCACGCCCACCCCGGACTGCGTGTGCGCGCGGCGGCGATCGACATACCCGTGCCCCGGGTGATCAGGCTGTGCAGATACGTGCGGGTGCCGTTCCGAAGACAAGCGCCCTGGTCGAGGCGGGGCGTGCTGGTCAGGGACCGGCACCGGTGCGCGTACTGCGGCCGACGCGCCACCACCGTGGACCACGTGGTGCCGCGGTCGCAGGGCGGTGCCGATTCCTGGCTGAACACGGTCGCTTCGTGCGCGCTGGACAACCACCGCAAGGCGAACCGGACTCCGGAGGAGGCCGGTATGCCTCTGCTCCGGCAGCCGTTCGAGCCGACGCCCGCGGATGCGATGCTCTTGTCGCTCGGCAGGGACGAGCTGGCTTCGCTGCCTGAGTGGCTGGCGCAGCCCGCCGCCTAGCGTCCCTGCCGCGTACGGATTGCGAGCGTATCAGTCGATCGGCGGCTGTTCGCGGCGCTCGGTGGCGGGGGCCGAGCCGCCGGAACCGCCGCCCAGCGGGCCGAAGTTGCCGAGCGCGCCACCGAGGCCCTTGAGGGCGTCGCCGATTTCGCTGGGCACGATCCAGAGCTTGTTGGCGTCGCCCTCGGCGATCTTCGGGAGCATCTGGAGGTACTGGTAGGACAGGAGCTTCTGGTCGGGGTCGCCCGCGTGGATCGACTCGAAGACCGTGCGGATCGCCTGGGCCTCGCCCTCGGCGCGCAGGGCGGCGGCCTTCGCCTCGCCTTCGGCGCGCAGGATCGCGGACTGCTTCTCGCCCTCGGCGCGCAGGATCTCCGACTGCCGTACACCTTCGGCCTGGAGGATCGCCGCGCGCTTGTCACGGTCGGCGCGCATCTGCTTCTCCATCGAGTCCTGGATGGAGGTCGGCGGCTCGATCGCCTTGAGCTCGACGCGGTTGACGCGGATGCCCCACTTGCCGGTCGCCTCGTCGAGGACACCGCGCAGGGCCGCGTTGATCTCCTCGCGGGAGGTCAGGGTCCGCTCCAGGTCCATGCCACCGATGATGTTGCGCAGGGTGGTGACGGTGAGCTGTTCGATCGCCTGGATGTAGCTGGCGACCTCGTACGTCGCGGCCCTGGCGTCGGTCACCTGGTAGTAGATGACGGTGTCGATGTTGACCACCAGGTTGTCCTGGGTGATCACCGGCTGCGGCGGGAAGGGTACGACCTGTTCACGCAGGTCGATGCGGTTGCGGATCGAGTCGATGAACGGGACGACGATGTTCAGTCCGGCGTTCAGCGTGCGGGTGTAGCGGCCGAAGCGCTCGACGATGGCGGCGCTGGCCTGTGGGATGACCTGGATGGTCTTGATCAGGGCGATGAAGACCAGCACCACCAGAATGATCAGGACGATGATGATGGGTTGCATCGTGACTCCCCGTACCCTTCATGCCTCGGTGTTCCCGGAAGATTTCGCGCGGTCGCGAAGATCTTGCTGGTCGAGTCTGTCAGACCGTCGTACCGCCCGTGGGGCATTCACATGACGACGGCCGTCGCTCCGTCGATCTCGACGACGTCGACCTCTTGGCCCGCTTCGTAGGCGCGGTCGGTGTCGAGTGCGCGGGCCGACCAGATCTCCCCCGCCAGCTTGATGCGTCCGCCGGAGGCGTCGACCCGTTCGAGGACGAGAGCGGATCTTCCCTTCAAGGCCTCGACTCCGGTGGCCAGTCCGGGCCGCCCGGAGCGGTGCCGGGCGGCGACCGGGCGTACGACGGCGATGAGCGCCACCGAGACCGCGGCGAAGACGACGACCTGGAGCACGGCGCCGCCGCCGAGGCCCGCGGTCACGGAGGCCGCGACGGCGCCCACGGCGAGCATGCCGAGTTCCGGCATCGCGGTCAGTACGAGCGGGATTCCGAGTGCGGCGGCCCCGATCAGCCACCACACCCATGCGTCGATGTCCACGTCGTCATCGTAGGACCGCGGGTCCCTCCGGGGACAGGGCGCCGATCAGCTGAGCGGGAGACCCGTGGCGGTCCAGCGGTCGTTCTTCTGGTCGACGACGAGCGGGAGACCGAAGCAGAGGCTGAGGTTGCGGGAGGTGAGCTCCAGCTCCAGCGGGCCCGCGGCGAGGACCTTGCCCTGGCGGATCATCAGAACGTGGGTGAAGCCGGGTGCGATCTCCTCGACGTGGTGCGTGACCATGATCATCGAGGGGGCGATCGGGTCGCGGGCGAGGCGGCCGAGGCGGCGTACGAGGTCTTCGCGGCCGCCGAGGTCGAGGCCCGCGGCGGGCTCGTCGAGGAGGAGCAGCTCGGGGTCGGTCATCAGGGCGCGGGCGATCAGGGTGCGCTTGCGCTCGCCCTCGGAGAGCGTGCCG
Organism: Streptomyces sp. NPDC045678; assembly: GCF_056432085.1. NCBI lineage: Bacteria > Bacillati > Actinomycetota > Actinomycetes > Kitasatosporales > Streptomycetaceae > Streptomyces > Streptomyces sp. NPDC045678. The sequence goes on along the minus strand of NZ_JBWKJS010000018.1, from coordinate 57,507 downwards.
AACCTGCGGTCGAGGTAGTCGCTCATGCCGAGGCGGTCGAGGAAGGCGCGGGCGCGCTGCTCGTCCACGTCCTCGTAGTCCTCGTGCCAACCGGCGGTCATGCCGTACGCCGCGGTGAGCACGGTCTGCAGGACGGTCTGCCGCTTGGGCAGCTTCTCCGCCATCGCGATGCCGGCGACGCCGATGCGCGGGCGCAGCTCGAAGACGTCCGTGCCGGGCTTGCCGAGGGTCTCGCCGAGGATGGTGGCGGTGCCGGTGCTCGGGTAGAGGTAGCTGGACGCGACGTTGAGGAGGGTGGTCTTGCCGGCGCCGTTGGGGCCGAGGATGACCCAGCGCTCCCCTTCCTTGACCGACCAGGAGACCTGGTCCACCAGAGCCCGGCCCTCGCGGACCACAGATACGTCCTCAAGCTCCAGTACATCGCTCATGAGCGCGCTGTCTCCCATTGCAGTCTCGGTCGTCGCTCGCGCCTGTGGACGCGGCCCCCGGATAAAACCTACGCCACTGGCCGAGCGTTCCTGTCGTGAGCCCGGTCCTTAGGCTGTGGGCATGCTCTCGGAACCACGCTCAGGACGCCTGGCCGCATGGGGAAATGCCCTTTTGGCCGGACTTGTTTCTCCGGATGACGCCGTGCTCGCCATGGTCGGCGACGACGCGGTGCACCGGGTCGAAGGACTGCCCGGGGAATCCGGCCCGGTCGGGCTGACGCTCGCCATGGGGCGGCTGCGCTCCCTGGGGATGACCGGTCTGCGGGTGGCACTGCCCGCGCCGGGACATCCGCTGGGGCTGAGCGGACCGCCCGAGTTCAACGCGCGCGCACTGGAGGCGGAGGAGGCGGTCGTCGGGTTCGGCGCGCCGTACGGTCTTGTGCCCGAGGTGTACGAGGCGGGGCCCGACGGCGACGTGCACGTGGAGGTCGTCTGGCACTGCCTGCCGGTGCGTGAGGCGCCGCCCGCCGACGTGCCCTCGCTGGGCGAGGCGGAGCGGGAGCTCGCGGAGGCGCTGCGGGAGGCGACGGAGGTGCTGTCCCGGCTCGATGTCGCGGGGTCGGGGCCGGTGGCCGAGGCGGCGCTCGACGCGTACCGGGCGCGGGCGGAGCGGGGGCGCGAGCTGTTGGCGCCGGGCTATCCGCCGCGTGCGGTGCGGGTGCTCGAGCTGGCCCAGCGGGTCGGTCTGCTGATCTCACTGGCGTACGAGAACGGGCACGGCGGGGCCGTGAGCGCGTCGGAGATGGCCGCGCGGGGGCAGGCGCTGCGGCCCGTGGAGCGGACGGCGCGGCGGGCGCAGGTGGCCGCGTTCAACTCGTGTGTCGAGGAGCGGGAGCGGGGCGGCGGGCGCTGAGCGACGACGCGGGCCCGCGGACCTTTTCGGTCCGCGGGCCCGTGTCATCGGCTTGTGCCTCAGTGGTTCACCGTGTGGTTGGCGAACGCCGGGTTGAGGACGCCGATGACGTTCACGCTGTTGCCGGTGGCGTTGACCGGGACGTCGATCGGCACCTGGACGAGGTTGCCGGAGCCGACGCCCGGGGACTTCGTGGCGACACCGTCGGCCTGGGCGTCCGAGGTGGCGGAGGCGACTCCGGCGGACGCGCCCGCAGCGAGACCGGCGGCGACGACGGCCAGGGCGGCCTTCTTGGCGATGCTGTTCATGGAACGTGCTCCTCCTGCTGACATGGGCGACCCCGGAGATGACGGGGTCAGGGGATGTGCTGTTCGCAGGATGCGATCAGAGGTTCTTGCAGACGTTGCCGAACACCGGGTTGAGGCCGCCGATGACGGTGACGGTGTTGCCGCAGACGTTCACCGGGACGTGGACCGGGGCCTGGACCAGGTTGCCCGAGACGACGCCGGGGGAGTTCTTGGCGACTCCGTCGGCGTGCGCGCCGCCGTGGGCGGAAGCCATGCCGGCGCCGGCCGCAACCAGGCCGCCGGCCACCATCGTGACGGCAGCGGCCTTCTTCAGGTTCTTCACTTCTACGTCCTCCTGAGCAGAAGCTGCGGCCAGCCGCCGCAGCACGCACTGGAGAACGCCCGAACGCCCCGGGGGATACGCCATCCGGGGGACATCCACACGACGGTATGAATCTCAGACCGCAAGTCGACGGTTCGGCGGAAGGTCTCAGCCGGCCACGCCGTGGCGTACGGCCCAGAGCGCGGCCTGGGTGCGGTCGGCCAGGTCCAGCTTCATCAGGATGTTCGAGACGTGGGTCTTGACGGTCTTCTCGGAGAGGACGAGGGCGCGGGCGATCTCGCGGTTCGAGCGGCCGTCGGCGATCAGGCCGAGGACCTCGCGCTCGCGCTCGGTGAGCGAACCGCCCCTCCCCTGGCCGCCGCCCGTCTCCTCCTGGGAGAGGAGGGCGCCCGCCACCTCGGGCTGCAGGAGCACGTGCCCGGCGTGCACGGAGCGGATGGCGCCGGCGAGGGCGTCCGGGTCGACGTCCTTGTACACGTACCCGGCGGCGCCTGCGCGCAGGGCCGGGACGACCGTGCGCTGCTCGGTGAAGCTGGTGACGATGAGCACGCGCGCGGGGTTGGCGAGTTCGCGGAGCTTGCGCAGCGCCTCGACGCCGTCCATGCCGGGCATCTTGACGTCCATCAGGACGACGTCCGGTTTCAGTTCCTCGGCCTGTGCGACTCCTTCGGCGCCGTCCGACGCCTCTCCGACGACGTCTATGTCGTCCTGGATCTCCAGGAACGTGCGCAGGCCGCGGCGGACCACCTGGTGGTCGTCGACCAGCAGCACCCGGATCCTTGTCCCTGCGTTGACCGTATTGAGCGCTGCGTCAGCCACCGGGCACCTCCATCTCGATCGTCGTGCCCTTGCCGGGCTCCGATTCCACGGTCAGCCGTCCGCCGACCCCGCTCGCCCGGTCCCGCATGGAGACCAGGCCGAGGTGGCGCCCCGCGCTCCGTACCGACCTCGGGTCGAAGCCCGAGCCATCGTCGACGACGCGCAGGGCGGCACCGGCGCCGCGCTTGTCCAGGAGCACGGCGACGTGCTCGGCGCCGGAGTGGCGCAGAGCGTTGTGCAGGGCCTCCTGGGCGACCCGCAGCATGGCTTCTTCCTGGGAGGCCGGCAGGGCCCGCACTCCGTTGCTCTCGAAGGTGACCTCGGCGGAGTGCGCGCGGTGCAGCACTCGGGTGTGGGTGCGCAACGTGGCCACCAGGCCGTCCTCGTCGAGGGCGGCGGGGCGCAGTTCCACGACGGCCGCGCGCAGTTCGTCGGCGGCTTCGGCGGCGAGCATCGCCACCTGTTGCAGTTCGCCCTTGGCGCGGGACGGGTCGCGGTCCACCAGGGCCGTGGCGGCCTGGGCCGTCAGGCGCAGCGAGAAGAGTTTCTGGCTGACGGCGTCGTGCAGTTCGTGGGCGAGGCGGGAGCGTTCCTCCGCGATGGTCAGCTCGCGGCTGCGCTCGTACAGGCGGGCGTTGGTGAGGGCGATGGCGGCGTGCTGGGCGAGGATGGCGAGGAGCTCGGCGTCGTCCTCGGTGAAGCCGCACACGCCCTGGGGCTTGGAGCACTTCTTGTTGGCGAGGAAGAGCGCGCCGAGCGTCTCGTCGTCGGAGCTGATGGGCACGCCGAGGAAGTCGGACATGTCCGGGTGGGCGGAGGGCCAGCCGCCGAAGCGCGGGTCCTCGCGCACGTCGCCGAGGCGGACGGTCTCGCCCTTCTGCAGCATCGAGGCGAGGATGCCGTGCTGCCGGGGCAGCGGGCCGATGGCCTTCCACTGGTCCTCGCTGACCCCGTCGACGACGAACTGGGCGAAGCCGCCGTGGTCGTCCGGGACCCCCAACGCGGCGTACTCGGCGTCGAGCAGCTCGCGGGCCGAGGCGACGATCGTCTTGAGGACGTCGCGCACCTCGAGGTGCCTGCTCATGGCGAGGAGCGCGGAGCTCACCGCGGTCAGGCCGGATCGGGGTCCTTGACTCATGGGCACACGCTACCGGCGGGGTGTGACCGTGCGGATCCGACCTGTGGAGGCCCCCGCCTAGGGCGCGGGGCCTAGGTCCATGGTCCGTGGGCCGGGCGGAGAGGCTCCTCACGGAGAGCGTTGCTCGGGCAACTCTTGGTGAGACTGTTACGTGTTCGATGTGAGCCCGCGCATAGGACGCACATCACGTACGAAGGTCCCTAGTGGATAAGGAATCCCTTTATGTCACGGGGATGCATGGCGCCTGCGGCTTATACGGAACGGTTGATCCACTACCCGGGATCGTACATCACACCTTTGCCACAGATTTTTGCTGCCGCTAAGAATTGCTCCCGTCGCTCGGCGCCGCGGTCTCACCATCGCGGCGTTTGTGCCGGAGAAGCACCATGTCCCCCGCCGGACCAGAGCGACCTCCGCTATCCGAAGAGGTCCATCTCGCATGTCCAAGCACAACCTTCCTGGTCATAGTCGCTCGACCGTGACCAAGACCCAGAAGCTCTCGATCGCCGGTGTCGCCACGCTCGGCGCCGCCGCCCTCGCGTTCTCCCTCGTGCCGGGCAACTCCGAGGCCACCACCCAGGCCGCCGGCGACGTCTCCCCCGTCGCCTTCGCCGCGGGCACCGGCGCGCAGCAGGCCGTCCACGCCAGCGTCTCGAAGCAGCAGTCCAACGCCGACAAGCAGGCCAAGGACGCCGCAGAGAAGGCCGCCGCCGAGAAGAAGAAGGCCGACGAGGCCAAGAAGGCCGCCGACGAGGCCGCCGCGAAGAAGAAGGCCGAGGACGAGCGCAAGGCCAAGGAGGCCGCGAGCCGCGCCGCCGCCCGCAAGCCCGTCTACGCCAACAACCTCGACGGCTGGATCCGCCAGTCCCTCGACATCATGAAGGCCAAGGGCATCCCCGGCTCCTACGAGGGCCTGCACCGCAACATCATCCGCGAGTCCGCGGGCAACCCGCAGGCCGTGAACGGCTGGGACATCAACGCCATCAACGGCACCCCGTCGATCGGTCTGCTCCAGGTCATCCAGCCGACGTTCGACGCGTACCACGTCGACGGCACCTCGACGAACATCTACGACCCGGTCGCCAACATCACGGCCGCGGCCAACTACGCCGCCGACCGGTACGGCTCGATGGACAACGTGAACGGCGCCTACTGAGCCTTGATCGCCTGATCACTGGACCTCTTCAGCCGAAGCAGAGGTTCTCAAGACGCCGAAGGGCGGCACCCCGCGCGGGGTGCCGCCCTTCTCGTGTGCCCGAGGGCACCGGTCACTTGCGCATGACCTCCGGCTCGTGGCGGCGCAGCAGGCGTGCGACCGCGAAGCCGCAGATGACGCCGAGCACGATCAGAACCGTGATGTTGAGGCCCCACTGGCCGGCCGAGTGCTCCCACAGCGGGTCGAGGTCGCCCGGCTTCTTCGGGTCCCACGGCGGCATGAGGTGGGCCAGGTCGAGTGTGGCGCCCGCGCCGGCGATGGCCCAGCGGGACGGCATCAGCCAGGCGAACTGCTCCAGGCCGGGCGAACCGTAGATCTGGAAGAGGACGCCGGTGAACACGACCTGGACGATCGCGAACATCACCAGGAGCGGCATGGTCTTCTCGGCGGTCTTCACCAGCGACGAGATGACCAGGCCGAACATCATCGACGTGAAGCCGAGCGCGATGATCGTCAGGCAGATCTCCGCGGCGGGGGGCATGATCAGGCCCTCCTCCGGCAGTTCGCGCGGGGCGAAGCCGATGCCGCAGATGATGACGCCCTGGATGGCCGTGATCACGCCGAGGACGATGACCTTGGACATCAGGTACGCCGAGCGGGACAGGCCGGTGGCCCGTTCCCGTTCGTAGATGACCCGTTCCTTGATCAGTTCTCGTACGGAGTTGGCCGCGCCCGAGAAGCACATGCCGACCGCGAGGATCAGCATGATCGTGCCGGCGTCGCCGTTGAACTTGACCGGCGGTTTCGGTGGCGCGAGGCCGAAGTCGGCCGGGATGACGACGCTGACGATGCCGAGGACCGCGGGCAGGATCACCATCAGGCCCATGAAGCCCTTGTCGGAGGCGATCACCGAGGTGTAGCGGCGGATCAGGGTCCACAGCTGTGAGCCCCAGCCCTGTGGCTTCGGCGGCCTCACCGCCTGCGGCGGCGGCATCTGTACGGACTGCGCGGCGACGGCGTCGATGTCCGCGGCGTACATCTGGTAGTGCTGCGAGCCCTTCCAGCGGCCCGCCCAGTCGTAGTCGCGGTAGTTCTCGAAGGCGGAGAAGACGTCGGCCCAGGTGCTGTAGCCGAAGAAGTTGAGGGCTTCCTCCGGCGGGCCGAAGTACGCCACCGAGCCGCCGGGTGCCATCACCAGGAGCTTGTCGCAGATCGCGAGCTCCGCGACGGAGTGCGTGACGACGAGGACCGTGCGGCCGTCGTCGGCGAGGCCGCGCAGCAGCTGCATGACGTCGCGGTCCATGCCCGGGTCGAGGCCGGAGGTCGGCTCGTCCAGGAAGATCAGCGAGGGCTTGGTCAGGAGCTCCAGGGCCACCGACACGCGCTTGCGCTGGCCGCCGGAGAGGGAGGTGACCTTCTTCTCCTTGTGGATGTCCAGCTTGAGCTCGCGAAGGACCTCGTCGATGCGGGACTCGCGCTCGGCCTCCGTGGTGTCCGCGGGGAAGCGCAGCTTGGCCGCGTACTTGAGGGCCTTCTTGACGGTCAGCTCCTTGTGCAGGATGTCGTCCTGCGGGACCAGACCGATGCGCTGACGCAGCTCCGCGAACTGCTTGTACAGGTTCCTGTTGTCGTACAGGACGTCGCCCTGGTTGGCGGGCCGGTAGCCGGTGAGCGCCTTGAGCAGGGTGGACTTGCCGGAACCCGAGGGGCCGATGACCGCGATGAGCGACTTCTCCGGGACGCCGAAGGAGACGTCCTTGAGGATCTGCTTGCCGCCGTCGACCGTGACCGTGAGGTGGCGGGCCGAGAAGGAGACGTCACCGGTGTCGACGAACTCCTCGAGCTGTCCGCCGACGAGACGGAAGGTCGAGTGGCCGACGCCGACGATGTCGTTCGGGCCGATCGAGACCGTCGAGGACTTCGCGATCGGCTGGCCGTTGACGTACGTGCCGTTGTGGGACCCGAGGTCGTGGATCTCGAAGCGGCCGTCGGGCGTCGCCGTGAACTCGGCGTGGTGGCGCGAGACCTGCAGGTCGGAGACGACCAGCTCGTTCTCGAGCGCACGGCCGATGCGCATCTTGCGGCCCAGGGCCAGCTGGTGGAACGTCGTCGGGCTGCGGTCCCCGTAGACCGGCGGGGCCCCCGCGACACCGCCGGAACCCGGAGATTTCTGTGCGTACTGCTCGGACGGGCCGCTCTGCTGCTGGGGCACGTGCGACTGGTGCTGCTGCTGAGGCGGGTGCTGCTGATGCACCGGCGCCTGATGCTGCTGCGGTGGCTGGTGTTGCTGCGGTGGCTGCTGCCAGCCCTGCTGCTGCGGCTGGTACGGGGCCTGCTGCTGGGGTGCCTGCTGCTGCGGGGTCTGAGCGGCCCAGCCGGGAGCTTCCTGCTGGTGCTGCTGGTGCTGCTGGTGCTGCTGGGGCGCGTGCTGCGGCGCAGCCTGCTGCTGGGCGTGCTGCGGCGCGGAGACGGCCGCGGCGGCGGCGCCACCGGACACGTTCACCAGTGGACCGTCGGTCGCGTTGCCGAGGTGCACGGCCGTGCCCGGGCCGATTTCCATCTGGTGGATCCGCTGGCCCTGCACGAAGGTGCCATTGGTGCTGCCGTGGTCCTCGATGACCCAACTGCGGCCGCTCCAGCTGATCGTCGCGTGACGCCAGGAAACCCTGGCGTCGTCGAGCGAGATATCCCCCTGCGGATCACGTCCGAGGGTGTACGGCCTGGACGCGTCCAGCGTCCAGGTCCTGCCATTCAATTCCAGTACGAGTTCCGGCACTCCATGCCCCACTGAGTTGTCCCCCGAGCTAGCCCCCATCGATGGGGAGTCTAGGGATGTCGAACATCGGGAGGAACTATTTCAGGCGGAGGGCTCTGACCGAAAGTCGGGCCTTGTGAAGACTGCGTACGCGCGTGACGGGTTGCCCCGTTGACGGAGAAGAAATCGCCCCGGAGAGTAGTAAGCGCCCATCAGTGCATACGGATCATGCTCATTGAGAGCATTAAGTGCATTTAGGGCAACGCGCTGCGGTCCGGGGGGTCCTGATGCAGGCCGAGGAACGGAACGGCGAGAGCCGGGGCGTGCGGTGGGGCGATGTGCTGCTCTCCGCGATCGCCGCGGTCAGTTGGGCGCTGGTGGGGATGGCGGGGGCGGCCGCGCTCGCCCTGCACCTGCTCGGTGCGGACGCGGTGGCCGCGCTCGGGCCGATGACGGCGGCCACCGTCGCGCTGGGCGCGGGCGGTTCGGTCACGCCGTCCGGCGACGTCTCGGCGTTCGGTCTGGACGACGCCGAGGCGACCACGACAGTCGATATTGCGCCACTCGGTGTGGGTTTGGTCGGAGCGCTCCTGCTCGCCCACTTCTTCCTGCGTTCCCTGCGCGGGGCGGGGCTCGTGATCTCCCCCGCCGAACTCCTCGCGCGTGCGGGCGCGGTGATCGCCCTCTTCCTCGGGATGCTCGCGGGGCTCGCCTGGGCCGGTCACGACATCGTCACGATCGACGGCAAGCAGCTCGGCATCGACAAAGGGATCGGGGAGGGCGTCGACGAGCTGCCGGGCGGCATCGGCGACAAGCTGCCCGGCGGGATCGGGGACATCGGCGGGCTGCTGCCGGACCGGCTCGGGGACCTCGTGGAGGCGAAGACGTCGGTCGGGTTCACCGTCGACACCGGTCCGACGCTGCTCGGCGGCGCGGTCTGGGTGACCGCCGTCCTGCTCATCGCGCTCCTCGCGTCGCGGCGCACTCCGTTGCTGCGCGCCCTCGACGGCCTGCACCGGGTGGTGCGGCCGGCCGTGTCCGCGCTGGTCGCGGTGGTACTGGTGGCGGTGGCCGCGGGGTGGGCCGCGGCGGGGTACGCGATGATCGGCGACGACCATCCGAAGCGGATCGCGGGCGCGGCGCTGCTCGGGGCACCGAACGGGGTGTGGCTCGGCCTGCCGGTCGGCCTCTTCGTCCCGTGGGACGGCGAGGCGACGGGCGCGCTCACGCGCTTCCTGCCGGACCCGGTGGACGACCTCCTGACGGGCCCCTCCGACAAGGCGCTGACGCTCGGGCGCCTGGCCGAACTCGACGGGCGGGTGTGGCTGTTGGGGGTCGCGGCCGCGATGGCGATGCTGTTCGCGGGGGTGCTGACTGCTGTACGTACTCCTCGCGCCCGGGACACCGTGTCCGCGGCCGGGTTCGCCGGGCGGTGCGGGGTGCGTCTCGGGGGCGTGACCGCGCTGGGCCTGCCGCTCCTGGTGTGGCTGACGGAGGTGTCGGCCGACGCCTCGCTCTCCGTGTTCGGCTTCGACGCGTTCGGCGCCGGGATCGAGCTGCACGGGCGGTTGGGGGCGGCGGCGCTGCTGGGGGCGGCGTGGGGGTTCGGGGCGGGGTTGGTGGGGGCGGTTCTCGCGGTGCTGACGGGGGCGGCGGGCACCCGGGCGGCAGGCTTGGCCCTCGCATCCGGCGCGGGGGGCCTCCCTGGGCGCCATGGCCCCGGCATGCCTGCGGGTTCGCAGCCGGGCCTCCCTGGACCCCATGGCCCCGGCATGCCTGCGGGTTCGGAGGCGGGCCTCCCCGGACACTATGACCCCGGCATGCCTAGGGGTTCGGAGGCGGGCCTCCCCGGACACCATGACCCAGGCATGCCTCCGGGTTCGGAGGCGGGACCGTACGCGCCCGGGACGCCGTACCGTCCACCGAACCCTGACACGAACCCGTACCTGCGCGCGATGGGGCCCGGCTCTGCGGGCCTGGCGGGCTCTACCGGCTCGGCGGGCGCTGCGGGCTCTACCGGCTCGACGGGCGCTGCGGGGCCGACGGGTTCTCCGGGACCGGCGGGATCGGCGGAGCCCTCACGAGGAACCCCTCCGCGGTCCGACAGAGACGTCTCCGGGGCCCCCACGGTTCTGGGCCCGGTGGTCCCCCCTCCCTCACGCCGCTCCCGCCCCCGCTCCGCCGACTGGCCACCCCCGCCTCCGCCGCCCCCACCGCCACCCAAAACCCCACGAGACCCGGACTGAACGCCCGCCCCTGTGGGCTGCGCCCACCCGCCCCACTCTGCGGCACGCCTGCCCCCGGGCGGGGGGGCGGGGCCCCGGCGCAGGTGGCGGGGGCGGGCCCTGTGGGAGGGGCGGGGGGCGGAGGGTGCCGTGTCACGGGGCAACGGGGGCGAAGGCGGGATGGGCGAAGGGCGAGCGGGGTCAGGCGGGGTCAGGCGGGCATAGGGGCGGAGCGTTCAGCCCCAACGCGCACGCCACGCCCCGCCACAGAGCACACGACCGGCACGGAGGGCGCCTCATGCGGAAAGACCACGTCCCGGGGCAAACGGGCGGGTCCGTCGGCTTCAGCCGGTGCGCCGCAACGCAGGGCGAACAGCGGGCGGAGACAAGAGTTGCCGGGGGTGCGCCAACGCCCCGGGCTAACGGGCGGGGTGGGGGTTTTGGCTTGGGTGGGGGGCTGGCTTGGGTGGGGTGTTGGGCGTTGCGCCGCGGGGTGCTCGGGCAGGTGGGCGGGTGGATGGATGAAGGAGGGCTGCGTCGCGGTGTCCCGGTGGCGGACCGGCGGCGGCGCCCGGCAGACCGGCGGGTGGCGCCCGGCAGACCGACCGCGCGGCGCCCGGCGGACGACCGCGTGGTGTCCGGCGACCGGCGGCACGGCGCCCAGTGGACCGGCGGAGCGGGGCCCGGGTGGCGAACCGGCGGCGTGGTACCCCGCGGACCGGCGGCGCGGCCCCCGGCAGACCGGCGGCGCGGTACCCCGCGGACCGGCGGCGCGGCCCCCGGCGGACCGACCGCACGGTGCCCGGCGGACCGACCGCACGGTGCCCGGCGGACCGACCGCACGGTGCCCGGCGGACCGGCCGCGCGGTGTCCGGGTGGCGGACCGCGAGGCACCCCCACGAAGAGGGCGGATACCGTAGGGATCACCATGAGTGCTTCGCAGCCCCCTCAGCCCGCCGACATCCCGACGCTCCTCGTCAAGATCTTCGGCAAGGACCGCCCCGGCATCACAGCCGGCCTCTTCGACACCCTCGCCGCCTACTCCGTCGACGTCGTCGACATCGAGCAGGTCGTCACCCGTGGCCGGATCGTGCTGTGCGCGCTCGTGACCGAGCCGCCCGCCGGCCTGGAGGGTGACCTGCGCGCCACCGTCCACAGCTGGGCGGAGTCCATGAAGATGCAGGCCGAGATCATCTCGGGCATCGGCGACAACAGGCCGCGAGGCCTCGGGCGTTCGCTGGTGACCGTCCTCGGCCATCCGCTGACCTCCGAGTCGACGGCCGCGATCGCCGCCAGCATCACCGCCACCGGCGGCAACATCGACCGTATCTTCCGGCTCGCCAAGTACCCGGTCACCGCCGTCGAGTTCGCCGTGTCCGGCACCGAGACGGAGCCGCTGCGCACCGCACTCGCCATAGAGGCCGCGCGGCTCGGCGTGGACGTCGCGGTCGTGTCGGCGGGCCTGCACCGCCGTGCCCAGCGCCTGGTGGTGATGGACGTCGACTCCACGCTCATCCAGGACGAGGTCATCGAACTCTTCGCCGCGCACGCCGGATGCGAGGCCGAGGTCGCCGAGGTGACGGCGGCGGCGATGCGCGGGGAGCTGGACTTCGAGCAGTCGCTGCACGCCCGCGTGGCGCTCCTCGCGGGTCTCGACGCCTCGGTCGTGGACAAGGTCCGCTCCGAGGTCCGGCTCACCCCGGGCGCCCGTACCCTGATCCGCACCCTCAAGCGTCTCGGCTACCAAGTGGGCGTCGTCTCGGGCGGGTTCACTCAGGTCACCGACGATCTGAAGGAACGTCTCGGCCTCGACTTCGCCCAGGCCAACACCCTGGAGGTCGTCGACGGCAAGCTCACCGGCAAGGTGACCGGCGAGATCGTCGACCGCGCGGGCAAGGCCCGGCTGCTGCGCCGCTTCGCCACGGAGGCCGGCGTCCCGCTGGAGCAGACCGTCGCGATCGGTGACGGCGCGAACGACCTGGACATGCTGAACGCCGCGGGCCTCGGCGTCGCCTTCAACGCCAAGCCCGTGGTCCGCGAGGCAGCGCACACCGCGGTGAACGTCCCCTTCCTGGACACGGTCCTCTACCTTCTCGGCATCACGCGCGAAGAGGTCGAGGCGGCGGATACGCACACCGACTGAGGCCGCGGCGCGCATCGCTTACGTCTACCTGCGTCGCGTACGACCACGTCAGTCGCGTACGACCATGTCAAAGGGGCCCGGCACCGTGAAGGTGCCGGGCCCCTGGCGACGGGCGGGGAGAGGGGCTACTCGGACGGCGCCCAGTAGTCGACGAGCGTGGCCACGCCGGGCTCCAGCGCCTTCCACGAACCGGAGTACGTCAGGACGGCGAAGGCAGCGGTCGGGAAGCCCCTGCGGTTCAGCCGCGTCCTGGCGTCGCCCTCGGTGTCCCCCGCGAGGACGTCGGTGAGACCCTGGATGCCGGGGTTGTGGCCGATCAGGACAAGGTTCTGTACGTCGTCCGGGGTTTCGTTGAGCACGGCGATCAGCTCACCGGGAGAGGCTTCGTACACCCGATCCTCGTAGACGGTCTTCGGCCGCTGCGGGAGCTCCTGGACGGCGAGCTTCCAGGTCTCCCGGGTCCGGGTGGCGGTCGAGCAGAGGGCCAGGTCCAAGGCGATGCCGCTGTCAGCCAGCTTGCGTCCGGCGACGGGGGCGTCCCGGCGTCCGCGCTCGGCGAGCGGCCTCTCGTGGTCGGAAACCTGCGGCCAGTCGGCCTTCGCATGCCGGAAGAGGACAATCCTGCGGGGTTCTGCGACGCTCATGCTTCCCAGCTTCGCATGAAACGCGCCACGGGGCGCAGGGAGTTGGTGCGGTCCCCCGACGCGGGTGACGGCACCGGGGGAAACGGGGTCACGAGGCCGTGCGCAGGATCATCGTCTGTATCCGCTCCAGGACGTTGGTGATCACCGGCTCGCTGGATGCCGCGTGCGCGTCCACGGGGTTCAGGATCAGCAGGAGCAGGGCCGCGAAGGCGATGGCAGGAAGGGCGATCGCCCACCAGGGAAGCTGGACCTCGATGCTGCCCGACTTCGCCGGGTCGCGCAGGGTGTGCGATCGGGCCGACATGTCGCCTCCGTGGTCCTCGAGTGCTCCGTGCCGCGTCTTCGCGGCCACAACTCGAAGTTAGGCGATCGGCGCCCCTCAACCCATCCGGAGATCCACCCACTTGACCCTGACACTGACCCCCTAGGGGATGGTGGTGCTAGCCCCACCATCGCCCGCCCGGGGGCCGGTTCACGGCGAGGCGATGGATGCGATGACGCCGATGATCACGGTGATGGCCAGCATCGCGCCGAGCACGATGAGCAACTTCTTCTGGCCGTTCTGGGGGTTCGGGTCAAGGACGGGCATACGGCCAGTCTCGCACCCTTTGCCCGCCCTCCCTCCGGCGGGGTGGGCCGCTCCCGTGGGCCGCTCCCGTGCGCCGCTCCCCCGGCGAGGCGGGCCGCCCCCTCCCCCAGTGGGGTCAGGCCGCCGCGCCCCGGGCCGCCACCTCGTCCTCGACCGTGCGGTTGCGGCCCGCGAGGGTACCGATGACGATCTGCGGCACCATGAGGCCGGCCATGAGCGCGAGGGGCAGCCCCCAGCCGCCGCTGTGCTGGTAGAGCACGCCCACGAGGAGCGGGCCCGGAATCGAGATCAGGTAGCCCGTGCTCTGCGCGAAGGCGGACAGCTTGGCCACGCCCACGCTGCTCTTGGCGCGCATGCCGACCATGGTGAGGGCGAGCGGGAAGGCGCAGTTGGAGATGCCGAGCAGCAGGGCCCAGGCCCAGGCGCCGCCCGCGGGTGCGAGGTAGAGGCCCGCGTACCCGGCGAGGCCGCACGCGCCGAGGACGATCACAACAGGGCCCTGGTTGGTGAGGCGCGTGGCGACCCGCGGGATGACGAACGCCAGGGGCACGCCCATGGCCATCGTGACGGCGAGCAGGACGCCCGCCTCGCCCGCGGGGACACCCGCGTCGCGGAAGATCTGCGGCATCCAGCCCATCGTGATGTACGCGGCGGTGGCCTGGAGACCGAAGAAGACGGCGAGCGCCCAGGCGGTGCGGCTGGAGGTGATGCGCAGCCCGTCGTCCTCGCGTCGGACGGCGGCACTGACGTGCTCCGGCACGGCGGCCGCGGCCTGGCTGCGGTCGCGGACGAGCGGGATCCAGGGGATGACGGCGACGACGGCGAGCAGGGCCCAGACGGCGAGGCCGGTCTGCCAGCGTCCGCCGAGGCCGTCGGTGACGGGCACGGTGAGGGCGGCCGCCAGGGAGGTGCCGAGTGCGAGCGCCATCGAGTACAGGCCGGTCATGGAGCCGACGCGGTCGGGGAACCAGCGCTTGACGATGACGGGCATCAGGACGTTGCTGACGGCGATGCCCGCGAGGGCGAGCGCGGTGGCGGCGAGGAAGCCCGCGGTGCCGCCGATGAAGGGCCGGATCACCAGGCCGGCGGCGATGGCGACCATGCCGACGCAGACGACCGCGCTGGGGCCGAAGCGCTTGGCCAGACGGGGCGCCATCACGCCGAAGAACGCGAAGCACAGCGGCGGCACGGAGGTGAGCAGGCCCGCGAGGGTGCCGCTCATGCCGAGGCCGTCACGCACCTCTTCGAGGAGGGCGCCGAGGCTGGTGATGGCCGGGCGAAGGTTCATGGCGGCGAGGACGATGCCGACGATGACGAGACGCGTCGCCCACGCGCGCGTGGGGGCCTGTTTCTCGTCGCTCCCTGCCGGTACGGGGGACGTTGCCGGGTTTGCCCCGGCCGTCGGGGTCATCGTCTCGGTTTTCTCGCTAGCCATGGAGCCATCATAGAATCATGGGATGATTGACTGTCCAATCGATTGCGTCACACTGCTCGTCCGCGGGCAACCGTCCACACCCGAGTAACCCCTCATCCACCGGCCACGCACGAAGGAACGTCATGCCGCTGACCACCCCTCGCCGTTCGGCACTCTCCGAACAGGTCATCTCCGAGCTGCGCAACCAGATCTCGTCGGGCGAGTGGCCGGTCGGTTCCCGCATCCCCACCGAGCCCGAGCTGGTCGACCAGCTGGGCGTGGCCAGGAACACGGTCAGGGAGGCCGTGCGCGCCCTCGCGCACAACGGCCTGCTCGACATCCGGCAGGGCTCGGGAACGTATGTGGTCGCGACGAGCGAGCTCGCGGGCGTGATGCAGCGCAGGTTCGCCGACGCGGACCCGCGGCACATCGCCGAGCTGCGCAGCACGCTGGAGTCCAGTGCCGCGAAGCTCGCCGCCGAGCGACGCACCGAGCGGGACCTCAAGCAGCTTGACGCGCTGCTCGTGCGCCGCGAGGAGGTGTGGGCGTCCGGGGACGCGGAGGCCTTCGTGACGGCCGACGCGACATTCCACATGGCCGTCGTCGCCGCGTCGCACAACGACGTCATGACGGCGCTCTACGCGGACCTCGGCGAGGTGCTGCGTGACTGGCTGCGCGAGGACATCGGCGAGGAGCTGACGCCCGAGGCGCACATGGACCACGCGCGGCTGGTCGACGCGATCCGCGCGGGCGACGCGGAGGCCGCCGCTTCGGAGGCCGCGGGCTACCCGTTCATGTGCCGCCCGGACCGTTTCGCTTCCGGCGGCTGACCGCACTCACTTGCGGCGACCGGCCCCGCTCACTTCTGGTGGCTGACCCAGACCGAGCGGATCTCCTTCCAGCACCGCCCGGTGAGACGCACCGTCATCGCGGGTTCCGCCTCGACGGGGCGGGAGTCCGTGTCGATGTCCCACCACTGGTCGCACTCCACGTGCAGACGGACCCGGTCGGTCTCCGGGTAGGGGTTGTGGCAGTACGCGACGACGTGGGGACCGGCGACGCCGGTGCGGCACTCCGAACCGAAGGGGCGCGGTTTCTCCCGCGTGTCCGCCCTCCCACGCGCGTGGGAGGAACCCTGCGGCGCGGCGCTCGGCGCGGCGACCACAAGAGCGAGAGCCACGAGCACCGCACCTGTAAGACGCACACTTCAGAGTGCCGGTCCCTCCCCCCTCGCCGCCTGACAAGGGGGCCGAACGGGTGAGGCCCCGCCGCCCGCGCGCTGCGGGGGACGGGGCCTCGAAAACGTACCCACTACTGGGGCGAGTGCCTGGTCAGGCGCCCATCATGTGCACGCCGCCGTCGACGTGGATGATCTCGCCGGTGGTCTTCGGGAAGAAGTCCGAGAGCAGGGCGACGACGCCGCGGCCCGCGGGCTCCGGGTCGGCCATGTCCCAGTTCAGCGGGGAGCGGGTGTTCCAGACGTCCGCGAGCTCTCCGAAGCCCGGGATGGACTTGGCCGCCATGGAGCCGAGCGGGCCCGCGGAGATCAGGTTGCAGCGGACGTCCTCCTTGCCCAGGTCGCGGGCGAGGTAGCGGCTGGTGGCCTCCAGGGCGGCCTTGGCCGGGCCCATCCAGTCGTACTTCGGCCAGGCGTACTGGGCGTCGAAGGTGAGGCCGACGACCGAGGCGCCGCCCTCGAACAGCGGGCGGCAGGCCATGGTGAGCGACTTCAGGGAGTACGCCGAGACGTGCATCGCCGTGGAGACGTCCTCGAACGACGCCTCCAGGAAGTTGAACGCGCCCTGCGGCGCGAAGCCGATGGAGTGCACGATGCCGTCGAGGCCGCCGAGCTCCTCCTTGACGACGCCCGCGAGGCGGTCGAGGTGCTCCTGGTTGGTCACGTCCAGCTCGATGACCTTGGCGGGCTTGGGGAGCTTCCTGGCGATGCGCTCGGTGAGCGTGGGCCGCGGGAAGGCGGTCAGGATGACCTCCGCGCCCTGCTCCTGGGCCACCTTGGCCGCGTGGAAGGCGATGGAGGCCTCCGTCAGCACACCGGTGACGAGGATGCGCTTGCCGTCGAGAATTCCGCTCATGTGATCAGTGACCCATGCCCAATCCGCCGTCAACGGGGATGACGGCTCCAGTGATGTAAGAAGCGTCGTCCGACGCGAGGAACTTCACCGCGGCGGCGATCTCCTCGGGCTGCGCGTAACGGCCGAGCGGCACCTGAGAGACGATGCCCTCACGCTGCTCGTCCGTCAGCACCTTGGTCATGTCGGTGTCGACAAAACCGGGGGCGACGACGTTGAAGGTGAGGTTGCGCGAGCCGAGCTCGCGGGCGAGCGAACGCGCGAAACCGACCAGACCGGCCTTGGAGGCGGCGTAGTTGGCCTGTCCGGGTCCTCCGTAGAGGCCCACCACGGAGGAGATCAGGACGACGCGGCCCTTCTTGGCGCGCAGCATGCCGCGGTTGGCACGCTTGACGACGCGGAAGGTGCCGGTGAGGTTGGTGTCGAGGACGGACGTGAAGTCCTCCTCGGACATGCGCATCAGGAGCTGGTCCTTGGTGATGCCGGCATTGGCGATCAGGACCTCGACGTTCCCGTGCTTCTCCTCGATCTCCTTGTAGGCCTGCTCCACCTGCTCGGCGTCGGTGATGTCGCACTTGACGGCGAGGACTCCGGCGTCGGTGAGGAGCTTCGGCGGTTCACCCGAGCGGTAGGTGATCGCGACCTTGTCGCCGGCGTCGGCGAAGGCGCGGGCGATGGCGAGGCCGATGCCCCGGTTTCCTCCGGTGACGAGAACCGAGCGGCTCAACGGATCACCCTTTCCATAGTGGTCTGGTACCTCGAAAACCTATCGGTACCTGTCGCGATACGGAGAATCGACGACCGACAGTGGCTCAGAGGACTCGCTGTCGGATCCCTACAGAAACCCCTGGCCGCCGGGGCGCCGGGCGCGACATGATCGGGGCTGACCGGAGCCGACAGCAGGGAGACATCCGTGCCTCATTCCATCGATGAAGCCTTCACGGCACTGCCGCTGCGGGCTCTCGCCGACGCCGCGCTGGCCCGCGCGCGGGCGCTCGGCGCCGACCACGCGGACTTCCGCCTGGAGCGGGTGCGCAGCGCGTCCTGGCTGCTGCGCGACGCCAAACCGGCGGGCAGCTCCGACACCACGGACCTCGGGTACGCGGTCCGTGTGGTGCACGGCGGCACCTGGGGCTTCGCCTCCGGTGTCGACCTGACGATGGACGCGGCGGCGCGCGTCGCCTCGCGGGCCGTGGCCATGGCGAAGCTGTCCGCGCAGGTCATCAAGGCCGCGGGATCCGACGAGAGAGTGGAGCTCGCGGACGAGCCGGTGCACGCGGACAAGACGTGGGTCTCCTCGTACGAGATCGATCCGTTCTCCGTGCCGGGCGAGGAGAAGGCGGGGCTGCTCGCCGACTGGAGCGCGCGGCTGCTCGCCGCCGACGGGGTCACGCACGTCGACGCGTCGCTGATGACCGTGCACGAGAACAAGTTCTACGCGGACACGGCGGGGACGTCGACCACGCAGCAGCGCGTGCGGCTGCACCCGCAGCTGACCGCGGTGGCCGTCGACGCGTCGAGCGGCGAGTTCGACTCGATGCGGACGATCGCGCCGCCGGTCGGCCGCGGCTGGGAGTACCTCACGGGGACCGGCTGGGACTGGGAGACGGAGCTGGCCGGGATTCCGGAGCTTTTGGCGGAGAAGATGCGGGCGCCGAGCGTCCGGGCGGGTGCGCACGACCTCGTCGTCGATCCGTCGAACCTGTGGCTGACGATCCACGAGTCCATCGGCCACGCCACGGAGCTGGACCGCGCGCTCGGCTACGAAGCGGCGTACGCGGGCACCTCCTTCGCCACCTTCGACCAGCTCGGCAAGCTGGCGTACGGCTCCTCGCTGATGAACGTGACGGGCGACCGGACTGCCGAGCACGGCCTCGCGACGATCGGATACGACGACGAGGGCGTGGCCGGCCAGTCCTGGGACCTGGTCAAGGACGGCACCCTGGTCGGCTACCAGCTGGACCGGCGCATCGCGAAACTCACCGGCTTCGAGCGCTCCAACGGCTGCGCGTACGCCGACTCCCCCGGTCACGTCCCGGTGCAGCGCATGGCGAACGTGTCGCTCCAGCCGGACCCGGGCGGGCTCTCCACGGAGGATCTGATCGCGGGCGTGGACCGCGGGATCTATGTGGTCGGGGACCGGTCGTGGTCGATCGACATGCAGAGGTACAACTTCCAGTTCACGGGACAGCGCTTCTACCGCATCGAGAACGGGCGTCTCGCCGGGCAGCTGCGCGACGTCGCCTACCAGGCGACAACCACCGAGTTCTGGGGGTCTATGGCCGCGGTCGGCGGTCCGCAGACGTACGTCCTCGGCGGCGCCTTCAACTGCGGCAAGGCCCAGCCCGGCCAGATCGCCGCGGTCTCGCACGGCTGCCCGTCCGCCCTGTTCCGGGGCGTGAACATTCTGAACACCACGCAGGAGGCCGGTCGATGAGCCGCAGCGCCACCAAGCCGCACGAGATCGTCGAGCGCGCCCTCGAACTGTCCACCGCCGACGGCTGCCTCGTGATCGCCGACGAGGAGTCGACGGCGAACCTGCGCTGGGCGGGCAACGCCCTGACCACCAATGGCGTCACCCGCGGTCGCACCCTCACCGTCATCGCGACCGTCGACGGCAAGGAGGGCACCGCGTCCGGTGTCGTGACGCGCGCGGCCGTGACCGCGGACGACCTGGAGCCGCTGGTGCGGGCCGCCGAGGAGGCCGCGCGCGGGGCGGGGCCCGCCGAGGACGCGCAGCCGCTGGTGACCGGCACGGCCGCCTCCCCCGACTTCACCGAGGCGCCCGTCGAGACGTCCTCGGCGGTCTTCGCGGAGTTCGCCCCGGCGCTCGGCGAGGCCTTCGCCCGGGCCCGCGCGGGCGGCCGGGAGCTGTACGGCTTCGCGAACCACGAGTTCGTGTCGAGCTATCTCGGTACGTCGACGGGGCTCCGTCTCCGGCACGACCAGCCCAACGGCACCCTGGAGCTCAACGCCAAGTCGCCCGACCGCACCAGGTCGGCGTGGGCGGGGCGCGCCACCCGCGACTTCAAGGACGTCGACCCGGCCGCGCTCGACGCCGAGCTCGCCCAGCGCCTCGGGTGGGCGGAGCGCCGTATCGTCCTGCCCGCCGGGCGGTACGAGACGCTGCTGCCGCCGACCGCCGTCGCGGACCTGCTGATCTACCAGCTGTGGCAGTCCTCGGCCCGCGACGCCGCCGAGGGCCGCACGGTGTTCTCCAAGCCGGGCGGTGCCACGCGCCTCGGCGAGCGGATCGCCGAGCTGCCGCTGACGCTGCGCAGCGACCCGCACGAGCCGGGCCTGGAGTCGGCGCCCTTCGTGCTCGCGCACGCCTCGGGCGGCGACGCCTCGGTCTTCGACAACGGTCTGCCGCTGTCCGCCACCGAGTGGATCCGCGCCGGTGAGCTCGCTCACCTCGCCACCAGCAGGCACAGCGCGCAGCTGACCGGGCTTCCGGTGACACCGGCCGTCGACAACCTCGTGCTGGACGGCGGCGGCGAGCGCACGCTGGACGAGATGGTCGCGGCGACCGAGCGCGGGCTGCTGCTCACCTGCCTCTGGTACATCCGTGAGGTGGACCCGGCGACGCTGCTGCTCACGGGGCTGACCAGGGACGGCGTGTACCTGGTCGAGAACGGGGAGGTCGTGGGCGAGGTGAACAACTTCCGGTTCAACGAATCGCCCGTGGACCTGCTCGGCCGGGCGACGGAGGCGGGCCGTACGGAGAAGACGCTGCCGCGCGAGTGGGGCGACTACTTCACCCGGGCCGCGATGCCCGCGCTGCGCGTCCCCGATTTCAATATGAGTTCGGTCAGCCCGGGCGTATAACCTCGGACCCTGCACCTACGTGCACAGTGTCAGCACACCCAAGGAGACGCGAGACCCGTGACGGACATCGTCGACGAGCTGAAGTGGCGGGGGCTCTTCGCCCTGTCCACCGATGAAGACGCACTGCGCAAGGCGCTCGCGGACGGTCCCGTCACGTTCTATTGCGGCTTCGACCCGACCGCGGCGAGCCTGCACGTCGGGCACCTCGTGCAGGTCCTCACCGTCCGGCGGCTCCAGCAGGCGGGCCACCGCCCGCTGGCGCTGGTCGGCGGGGCGACGGGCCAGATCGGCGACCCGCGGCCGACCGCCGAGCGCACCCTGAACGACCCGGAGACGGTCGCGAACTGGGTGGCGCGGCTGCGCTCGCAGATCGAGCCGTTCCTGTCCTTCGAGGGCGAGAACGGCGCGACGATGGTGAACAACCTCGACTGGACCGCGGGCATGTCCGCGATCGAGTTCCTGCGCGACATCGGCAAGCACTTCCGCGTGAACAAGATGCTGACCAAGGACTCCGTGGCCCGCCGCCTGGAGTCCCAGGAGGGCATCTCGTACACGGAGTTCAGCTACCAGCTCCTGCAGGGCATGGACTTCCTCGAGCTCTACCGGCGGTACGGCTGCACGCTGCAGACCGGCGGCAGCGACCAGTGGGGCAACCTCACGGCGGGCATCGACCTGATCCACCGCCTGGAGCCGGACGCCGCGGTCCACGCGCTCGGCACGCCGCTGATGCTCAAGTCGGACGGCACCAAGTTCGGCAAGTCCGAGGGCGGCGCGGTCTGGCTCGACCCGACGATGACGACGCCGTACGCGTTCTACCAGTTCTGGCTGAACACGGACGACCGGGACATCTCGACGTACATGCGGATCCTGTCCTTCAAGTCCCGCGAGGAGCTGGAGGAGATCGAGAAGCAGACGGAGGAGCGTCCGCAGGCGCGTGCCGCGCAGCGTGCGCTCGCCGAGGAGTTGACCACGCTGGTGCACGGCGCGGACCAGTGCGCCGCGGTGATCGCCGCCTCCAAGGCGCTCTTCGGGCAGGGCGAGCTCGCCGGGCTCGACGAGGCGACGCTGGCCGCCGCGCTCTCCGAGCTGCCGCGCGTCGAGGTCGCCGAGCTCGGCCCGGTCGTGGACCTGCTCGCGGAGGTGGGCCTGGTGGCGAGCAAGTCCGCCGCGCGGCGCACGGTCAAGGAGGGCGGTGCCTACGTGAACAACGTGAAGGTCGCCGCCGAGGACGCCGTGCCGGCCCGCGAGGACCTGCTGCACGGGCGGTGGCTGGTGCTGCGCCGCGGCAAGAAGAACCTGGCGGCGGTCGAGGTCACGCGGTAGCCGTCGTCCGCGGACGAGAGGGGCCGGTCCCGAGGGACCGGCCCTTTCCGTGCGAGGCGGCTACGCCCTGCGTTTGTTGCCGCGGAGCATGGTGTACGCCGCGTCACCGAGGCCGACGACGACGAGCGCCGCGACCAGCTGGAGCGCGTGCCGGCCCCAGTCGATGCCCTTGGTCTCGTTGATGCCGAACTGCGTCGCGAGCCAGTTGCCCAGCACGGCTCCGATGATGCCGAACACCGTGGTCAGCCAGAGTGGACTGTGCTGCTTGCCGGGCAGAATCGCCTTGGCAATCAGCCCCAGCACGAATCCCACGATGATCGCCCACAACCAGCCCATAGCTGCCTCCTAGTCGGCTCTACATGAGCGTTACGGCCAGTCTCGTCCCGTACGCCATACGGCGCATGTCGGGCAGCTCCATACGTGGCACGGCGCAGGCAGGGCACCGAGGTGAGGGCTGCCCCGGTCTCGTAGGCGGCGCAGCCGCGGCGTAACGTTGGACGGGTCGGGCCAGGGGTGGATTCCAGGGAGAGTCCGGCACAGCGGACAGGGCGGTGGAACGTGATGCGGAAGCAGAGCAGCGGCCAGGTCTTCCGGATCACGGGGGCCCGGCAGGGGCTGGCGGAGGACGTGCGGGGCAGGCAGCGCCGCTACGTGATCTCCATGTCGGTACGCACCGTGTCCGTGGTGGCCGCCGCGGTGCTCTGGAACGTCGAGCGCCATGTCGCGCTCGTCGCACTGGTGCTCGGAATCCTCCTGCCGTACATCTCCGTCGTGATCGCCAACGCCGGGCGGGAGAGTCCGCCTTCGCTGCCGTCGACGTTCGTGCCCGCTCCTTCTCGGCCAATGCTGGCGCCGCCCGCCGCGGCCGCCGCCGCGGAATCCGTCCCGGAAGATCCCCCGGGGCCCGCGTACGACCAGCGGCGCGGCGCGGCGACCGAGCCGAGCTGACCGTCGACGTTGCGCCAAGCTCAAGAAAACCTCAGATCAATCATGTAGTTCCGGTGCCAGTAGCCGGGTCCCCCATGACATACTTCGTACGCGCTCCGCATCCCCCGTCGGAGCGACAGACCGACGCCGGGCAGCTCCCCCCGTGGCTGCTCGGCGTCGCCTTGTTTGAAGCACTTTTTGGACGCGCCTGTGAGTGACGAAAACCCGATCTGTTCCGCCAAGGGCTGCCGCGTCGACGCGGTCTGGGTACTCGCCTGGAACAACCCCAAGATCCACACCCCGGAGCGCCGCAAGACGTGGCTCGCGTGCGACGAACACCGCGAGCACCTCTCCCAGTTCCTGGGTGTACGCGGGTTCCTGAAGGACGTCGTGACGCTGGAGGAGTGGCAGGCGCGCGAGGCCGCCGACGGCGAAGTCGGCGGCAGCGGGAACAGCTAGTCAGCCGCCGATCGCCGACATCGGGCGGTCCGGTTGCAGGAACTCCGGGTCGTCCAGGCCCGAGCCTGCCTTCTTGCCCCACATCGCGATCTTCCAGATGCGGGCGATGGCTTCGTCCGAGCCGTCCGTGGTGTCTTCCGGGGCCACGCGCAGTGCCGCGCGCAGATCCGTTTCCTCGGTGGCGAAGAGGCAGGTGCGGACCTGGCCGTCGGCCGTCAAACGGGTGCGGTCGCAGGCCGAGCAGAACGGGCGGGTGACGGAGGCGATGACACCCACGCGGTGCGGGCCGCCGTCCACGATCCAGCGCTCGGCGGGGGCCGAACCGCGCTCCGTGGAGCCCTCTTCGGTGAGTTCGAAGCGGGTGCGCAGGGACTGCAGGATGTCACCCGCGGTGATCATGCCGTCGCGCTTCCAGCCGTGCTGGGCGTCCAGGGGCATCTGCTCGATGAACCGGAGTTCGTAGTCGTTCTCGACGGCCCAGGCCAGCAGGTCGGGGGCCTCGTCGTCGTTCAGGCCCGGCATCAGGACGGTGTTGACCTTGACCGGGGTGAGGCCCGCGTCGCGGGCGGCTTCGAGGCCTTCGAGGACGTCCTTGTGGCGGTCGCGGCGGGTGAGCGTCTTGAAGACGTCGGGGCGCAGCGTGTCCAGGGAGACGTTGACCCGGTCGAGGCCCGCGGCCTTGAGGGCCTTCGCGGTGCGCTTGAGGCCGATGCCGTTCGTCGTCAGGGACATCTTGGGGCGGGGTTCCAGCCGGGCGCAGCGCTCGACGATGCCGACGAGGCCGGGGCGGAGGAGGGGTTCGCCGCCGGTGAAGCGGACCTCCGTGATGCCCAGCTGGGTGACGGCGATGCGCACGAGCCGCACG
The DNA here is from genome assembly GCF_056432085.1 of Streptomyces sp. NPDC045678. NCBI lineage: Bacteria > Bacillati > Actinomycetota > Actinomycetes > Kitasatosporales > Streptomycetaceae > Streptomyces > Streptomyces sp. NPDC045678. Next base: position 33,161 of record NZ_JBWKJS010000018.1, on the reverse strand, counting down.
ATCTCGTCGTCCGTGAGCAGGTCCGGCTTGGCCAGCCACTGCAGGCCCTCTTCCGGCATGCAGTACGTACAGCGCAGATTGCAGCGGTCGGTCAGTGATACGCGCAGGTCAGTGGCTACACGGCCAAAGGTGTCGATGAGCACTGCGGCCCCCTCCCCGGCGGTTGGATGTTCTGGGTCCACTGCTTTCGACCTTACGCGACGCCTCTGACATCCTCATGGGCCATTTGCCACGAGGAACGGTACGGCCGCGTCGTAGGACTCTACGACGCGGCCGCTACAGATGTGTGAACGAAGTCCGGTCAGTGGGCTCCGACGCCTGTGAGGGACTTGACCTCCAGCTCCGCGTACTTGCCCTTGTCCGGCTCCTCCTTGGAGAGGAGCGAGCCGAGCCAGCCGAGCAGGAAGCCCAGCGGGATGGAGATGAGGCCCGGGTTCTCCAGCGGGAAGAAGTCGAAGTTCGCGTCGGGGAACATCGAGGAGGGCTTGCCGGAGACGACCGGTGAGAACAGCACCAGGCCGACCGCGGCGACGAGGCCTCCGTAGATGGACCAGAGGGCGCCCTGGGTGGTGAATTTCTTCCAGAACAGGCTGTAGAGGATCGTCGGCAGGTTGGCGGAGGCCGCGACCGCGAAGGCGAGGGCGACCAGGCCGGCCACGTTGAGGTCGCGGGCCAGTGCGCCGAGCGCGATGGAGACGATGCCGATGAACACCGTCGACCAGCGGGCCGCCTTCATCTCCTCCTTCTCCGTGGCCTTGCCCTTGCGGATGACGTTCGCGTAGATGTCGTGCGCGAACGAGGACGACGAGGCGAGGGTGAGGCCCGCGACGACCGCGAGGATCGTGGCGAAGGCGACCGCGGAGATCACCGCGAGCAGGATCGCGCCGCCGGTCGAGTCGCCACCGCCGCCGATCTCCATGGCGGCGAGCGGTGCCGCCGTGTTGCCCGCCTTGTTGGAGGCGATGATCTCGCCGGGCTTGAGCAGGGCGGCGGCGCCGAAGCCGAGGACGATCGTCATCAGGTAGAAGGCGCCGATGATGCCGATCGCCCAGTTCACGGACTTACGGGCGGCCTTGGCCGTGGGCACCGTGTAGAAGCGGATGAGGATGTGCGGCAGGCCGGCGGTGCCGAGGACGAGGGCGATGCCGAGCGAGATGAAGTCCAGCTTCGAGGTGCCCGACACGCCGTACTTGAGGCCGGGCTCCAGGAACGCCGAGCCCTTGCCGCTGTTGGAGGCGGCCGTGCCGAGCAGGTCGGAGACGTTGAAGTTGAACTTCAGGAGGATCAGGAAGGTGATGAGGACGGTGCCGGTGATGAGCAGGACGGCCTTGACCATCTGCACCCAGGTGGTGCCCTTCATGCCGCCGATGGTGACGTAGACGATCATCAGGACGCCGACGAGGGCGACGATGAGGACCTTGCCGGCGTCGGAGGTGATGCCGAGCAGCAGCGAGACGAGGACGCCCGCGCCCGCCATCTGCGCGAGCAGGTAGAAGATCGACACGACGATGGTGGAGGTGCCGGCGGCGGTACGGACCGGGCGCTGGCGCATGCGGTACGCGAGGACGTCACCCATCGTGTAGCGCCCGGAGTTGCGCAGCGGTTCGGCGACCAGGAGGAGCGCCACCAGCCAGGCGACGAGGAAGCCGATGGAGTAGAGGAACCCGTCGTAGCCGAAGAGGGCGATGGCGCCCGCGATGCCGAGGAAGGACGCGGCGGACATGTAGTCGCCGGAGATCGCCAGGCCGTTCTGGAAGCCGGTGAACTGGCGGCCGCCCGCGTAGAAGTCGGCGGCGCTCTTGGTCTGCCGTCCTGCCCAGACGGTGATGCAGAGGGTCGCGACGACGAAGGCCGCGAAGAGGCTGATGATCAGTGTCCGGTGCTCGGAGGCGTCGGACGCGGCCGCCAGCTCGATGACGGCGGGGTGCGCGGGGCTCATGCGTCGCCCTCCAGGCGGGTCTGCGGGCGGTCCGAAGGCGTCTGCGTGCGGTGTTCCATGCGGGACCTGATGGCCGTGGCCTTGGGGTCGAGCTTCGAGGCGGCGTGGCGCGAGTAGAACCAGGCGATGAGGAACGTGGTGAGGAACTGCCCGAGCCCGAGGACCAGGGCCACGTTGATGTTGCCGAAGAGCTTGGTGCCCATGAAGTCGCCCGCGTAGTTGGAGAGCAGGACGTACACGAGGTACCAGGCGATGAAGGCGACGGTGAGCGGGAAGGCGAACGAGCGGTGCGCGGAGCGCAGTTCACCGAATTCCGTGCTCTCCTGCACCTCGGTGAACTCCTCCGTGGAGGGCGCGTGGGGAGCGGGTTCTTTTCCTGCGCCACCCTTCGAAGGGGGCGGTGCGTCGGTGGCCACGGAGTCTCCTCGTGGTGCGGGTGGGGTGGGGACGGACAGTTGTTCCATGGGCTCCGGTCTCACATCCAGCGTGACGCGGATCACGTGAGCCACGGATGGCGATGCTAAGGCCATGGGACGTGATCCGACAGGGGGTTGATGTTGCTTCCGTTGTCTGCTCAACGTCCCCGCGCCGCGTCCGACGTGGCCGAACTCCCCCATTTCTTCGGTAAGTCATTGCTGGCCTGGGAGTTTCAGGGTTAGCTTCACCCTGAACCACCCGTCATGTACCTGCCCGAGCACCAGTCGTGTTCGGGCAGTTCCGTATGCGATTCCGTATGCGGTTCCGTCTCCGGATGATGTGGAGATCCCATGGCTCATCTGCGTTCCAGACGCCGTACGGCACTGATCGTGCCGCTCGGCCTCGCGCTCGCCGCCTCGGTCGGCTTCGTGCCCGGCGCCGCGACCGCGGCCCCCAACGAGTCGCCCGCCCCGGTGTCGGCGAAGGCCGCGGAGGACGCCCCCGTCTTCGCGTACGTCGTCAACACCCGTACCGACCGCAAGACGCTCGCGTACGTCAAGAAGGCGATCGCCAGGGCCGGTGGCTCCGTCGTCGTCACGCACGACAAGATCGGCGTCATCGTCGCGCACTCGTCGAACCCGGAGTTCGGCGAGCGGATACGTGGCGTCCGCGGCGTCCAGTCCGCGGGCGCGACCCACACCTCGCCCCTGAAGGCCGCGGGCACCACGGACGACGGCAAGGCGAAGCTGCTCTCCAAGTCCGAGGCCAAGGCCCTGAAGCGGAGCGCCGCCCCCGGCGCCGAGCCGATGGAGGCCGACCAGTGGGACCTGCGCGCGATAGACGCCGACAAGGCCGCGAAGATCAACCCCGGCAGCAAGAAGGTCACTGTCGCCGTGATCGACACCGGCGTCGACGACACCCACCCCGACCTCGCGGCCAACTTCTCGCCCCAGCAGTCGGCGAGCTGTGTCGGCGGCAAGGCCGACACCTCGGCGGGGGCCTGGCGCCCGTCGTCGAAGGACAGCTACCACGGCACGCACGTGGCCGGTGAGATCGCCGCCGCGCGCAACGGCGTCGGCGTCGCGGGCGTGGCGCCCGGCGTGAAGATCTCGGCCATCAGGGTGGCGGACCCGGTCGACGAGCTGTTCTACCCGGAGAACGTGGTCTGCGCCTTCGTGTTCGCCGCCGAGCACAGCGTCGAGATCACCAACAACAGCTACTACGTGGACCCGTGGCTGTACAACTGCAAGGACGACCCGGACCAGCGGGCGATCCTCGACGCGGTCAACCGCGCCCAGCTGTACGCCCAGAAGAAGGGCACCCTGCACGTCGCCTCCGCGGGCAACTCCAACCACGACCTGGACTCCGAGGCGATCGTCGACACCTCGAGCCCGGACGACTCCACCCCGGTGACCCGCACCATCGACCCGCACGAGTGCCTCGACGTGCCGACCCAGCTGCCGGGCGTCGTCACCACCAGCGCGACGGGCGTGAAGGACCTGAAGTCGATCTACTCCAGCTACGGCAAGGGCGTCGTCGACATCGCCGCCCCGGGCGGCGACAAGTTCCAGATCCCGGCGGACACCCCGTCGAAGAACGGCCGCATCCTCTCCACCATGCCGGGCGGCGAGTACGGCTGGCTGCAGGGCACCTCGATGGCCGCGCCGCACGCCTCGGGCGTCGCCGCGCTCATCAAGTCGACGCACCCCAAGGCGAGCCCGGCCGAGGTGCAGCGGCTCCTGAAGAAGCAGGCCGACCGGCTCGAGTGCCCGGCGGGTCCGTACGACCCCGACGGTGACGGCGACGTCGACGCGGTCTGCCAGAGCGGCGGCAAGCACGACAACAGCTTCTACGGCAGTGGTCTCGTCGACGCGCTCGACGCCGTGAAGAAGAAGTGACGGGGAGAGAGAACGTGCACAAGTCCCACATATCGGCAACGGCCTTCCTGCGCTCCCGCCGCGCGCTGGCCCTGCCGCTCGGCGCCGCGCTGGTCTCGGCCGTCGCCTTCCTGCCGGGGACGGCCTCGGCCCGGCCCGCGGCGGTCCCGGACGCTCCGGCCTCGGTGTCGGCGGCTTCGGGAGCCACGGCCTCGGACGCCGGGTCGATGAGCTACGTCGTGAACGTCCGCCCCGGCAAGGGGAGTTCGGAGCGGGCGAAGAAGGCCATCGCCAAGGCGGGCGGTGACGTCGTCATCGCGTACGACCGGATCGGCGTCATCGTCGTCCACTCGGCCAACCCCGACTTCGCGAAGACGATCCGCGAGGTCAAGGGCGTCGACTCGGCGGGCGCGACGCGGACGGCCCCGCTGTCGGCGCAGGCCGACGACGCCCTGGAGTCGGAGCGGCCGCTGACCGCCCAGGAGGCGAAGGCCGCGGCGGGCAAGGCGTCGGCGGGTCAGGACGAGCTGGAGCCGCTGCAGTGGGACCTGCCCGCCATGAAGGCGGACAAGGCGCACGAGATCTCGCTCGGCAGCCGCAAGGTCACGGTCGGCGTGCTCGACTCCGGGGTCGACGACACGCACCCCGACATCGCGCCGAACTTCGACCGCGGGGCGTCCGCCAGCTGCCTGGGCGGCGTGCCCGTCCAGAAGGGCGACGCCTGGCGTCCGGTGGCCGGGGAGAGCGACCACGGCATGCACGTGGCGGGCACCATCGCCGCCGCGAAGAACGGCACCGGCGTCACCGGTGTCGCGCCCGGCGTGAAGGTCGCGAGCCTGAAGGTGGCCGAGCCGGCGACCGGCATGTACTACACGGAGGCCGTGGTCTGCGGCTTCGTGTGGGCGGCCGACCACGGCGTCGACGTCACCAACAACAGCTATTACACCGACCCGTGGCTGTTCAACTGCAAGACCGACGCCGACCAGAAGGCGCTCGTCGACGCGGTCGGGCGGGCCTCGAAGTACGCGGAGCGCAAGGGCGCGGTGAACGTCGCGGCCGCGGGCAACGCGAAGACCGACCTCGCCCAGGACGAGATCCTCGACGAGTCGAGCCCCGACGACACCACTCCGGTGCCGCGGACCATCAAGACCAAGGACTGCCTCGACCTTCCGTCGCAGCTGCCCGGTGTCGTGACGGTCTCGGCCACCGGCGCCAAGGGCTTCAAGTCGTCGTACTCGAACTACGGCAACGGCGTCGTCGACATCACGGCTCCCGGCGGCGACTCCACGAAGTACCAGGCTCCGAACCCGCCGGCCGTCGACGGCCGCATCCTGTCGACGCTGCCGGGCGGCAAGTTCGGGTACAAGGCCGGTACGTCGATGGCGTCGCCGCACGCCGCGGGCGTGGCCGCGCTGCTGAAGTCGACGCACCCGCACGCCTCGGCGGCGCGCATCAAGGCGCTGCTCTACCGCCAGGCGGACGCGATGGCCTGCACCAAGCCGTACGACTACGACGGTGACGGCAAGGCCGACGCGGTCTGCGAGGGCGGCCGGAACAAGAACGGCTTCTACGGCGTGGGCATGGCCGACGCGCTGGACGCCGTGCGCAAGTAGCACCGGAACGCGGTGGGGCGGGGCCGGGCGGCCAGGGGGTCGCCCGGCCCTTTCCCGTCGGCCCACGAGAGGATCTCGTGTCATGTACGAGTACAAGAACTCCGAGTTCGTCGTCGCCGGCACGGAGCACTGGGTGGCGTGGCCCACGCGCCCCCGGTGGCAGCTGGTGGCCCGGTTCGCCGCCACGGTGGTGTTCCTGCCGTTCTGGGTCGTCCTCGGGATCGCGATCTTCCTCGGCACCCTCGCCATCGGCCTGGTCACCGAGGTGATCGCGGCGGTGAGCTCGTCGTACGAGAAGGCCTTCGACCGGTTCATGGACAAGGCGCTCGGCCGTGTCTTCACACTGCCCCGCTGGTGCGTGCTCTGGTCCGAGATGCGGTACGAGGGGGACGCCGCGCACTACCGCGCGGAGGTCGACAGGCTCGTCGCCAAGTGGACGGCCAGGGCGTCGGTCCCGCGCGTGCCCAACAAGTCGCGGCCGGTCTCCGAGTGCGAGATCCCGCGCCGTGCCTACCGCGGGTGCGGCGGGCACTACGTCGTCCAGGTGGCGGCCGCCCAGGGATGGGAGCTGCGGCCCTCGGATCCGGAGAAGTCGGTCAGGCTGTGGTGGTCGGCGAGCAGTTGAGAAATGAGTGACTCGATCCGATCGGAACTGCTTTGCACCAGTTGTCCCCTAGGACTTGCCCGCCACGGGAAGCCCTGGTGAAGATCATGTGGTGAGCTCCATACGACCGTCCGTCGAGCCCGGAGGCGATGCCGCGACCGGTGTACCGGCCACCTCCCCCGTCTCGCACCGCGCCCCGCGCCGTCGGCCCTCCGTCGGCCGCGCCGTCGCCGTGCTCGTCCTCGTGGCCGTCGCCGCGCTGATCCCCCTGCTCGGCCCGTCGGCGGCGCTGCACGACACCGGTGAGGCCCGGGCGCCGGGCACGGGCGGGATCACGGTCCTGCGGACGGTCCTGTTCGCCGCCCTGTGCGTGCAGTTGGGCGAGGTGTTCGCCGTCCGGCTCGCGCGCCGGGTGCCCGGGGCGCCGCTCGACCGGGCGCCGGGCAGCTGGTCGGCGTACGCGGCGTGGGCGGGGTGTGCGGCGGCGCTGGGGCTCGCGGCGATCGTGGCGAACGGGAACCTGGTCCCGCGGGAGCTCTCGGACCTGGACATCGGGCGGCTGTACGACACCCGGGACGGGCGGCTCGCCCTCCTGGAGGTCAACGCGTTCATCGTGGCCGCGCTGTGCGCGCGATCCCGGCGTCCGGCGGGGGCGGCGCTCCCTCTGGCCGCGGTGATCGTCGCGGAGGCGCTGCGTGCCCACCCTCCGGTGGAGGACGCCCCGCTCGTCGGCAGCGGTCTCACGCTCGTCCATCTGACGTGCGGCGCGCTGTGGGCGGGCGGGCTGCTGTACGTCCTGCGCATGCTGCGCCGGTGGCGGACGTCGTCCCCGGAGGAGGCCGTCGCGGTACTGGGGCTCTACGCGCGCGTGGCCGCCTTCCTGTTCGCCGCGATCACGGCGACCGGGGTGTGCAGCACGCTGCGCCGGATGCCGGCGGGCACGGTCGTCGACCAGCTCACCGGGACGGCCTACGGCCGCACCCTGCTCGCCAAGGTGCTGCTCGTCCTGGCCGTCGCGCTGCTCGCGGTGCTGGCCCGTCGCCGGCTGCGCGGCTCCTCGGACCGCGCCTCGGCCTACGCGCCCGCGCGCGGGGAGGTGATCGCGCTGGGTGTCGTCGTCATCCTCTCGGCGCTGCTCACCGCGGTGCCGGTACCGATTCGCTGGTGAGCCGCCAGCACTCCTTCGGTCAGCAGGAACTGGGCCGCGATGTAGGTGATCATGATCGCGAAGTCGGGCCGGGGCGGCTGGGGCCACTCGGCGACGCCGGTCGCGATCAGGGTGTCCGAGAGCAGGAAGAGCGCCCCGCCCGCGGCCGCCGCGGGACCGAGCGTGGTGGCGCCGAACGCCATGGCGGTGAGCAGCAGGCTGTAGCCCGCGACAGGCCCCCGCATGTCGGCCGGCAGATCGGGCCAGAGCAGCGCCACGGTGCCGATGAGCGCGAGGGCGTACACGGCGACGAGGCCCGCCCCACGCGCGCGGGATGCCTGCTTTCCGTACCGCTTGAAGAGCACGAGGTAGCAGACATGGCCCGCGGCGAAGGAGCCCATCCCGGCGAGGAAGGCGGGCTCGGCGTCGAAGAGCAGGAAGGTGTCGCCGCCCCAGCCGAAGAGGAGGGCGGCGATCAGCGGCCGCGGCCCGTTCCGCAGGGCGACGTACACCGCGAGGAGCGGCATGAGCAGTGGCTTGCAGACGGCGTGGCCCGGCTCGAAGTCCGCGAGGAGCGCGAGGAGGTCACCGAGCGCGGCGACGCCGAGGGCGCCGAGGACCGTCCGCGGCGCGGGACGTCGCGTCACGCGGCGCGCTCCGGGACGGTCGCCTCGACGGCGGGGAGCGCGTCCGCCGGGGACGCCTCGGGGGCGGCCCGGGGAGCCTCGGGGGTCGCGGAGGCCGCGGGGGCCGCGGGGGCCGCGGGCTGCCAGCCGGGGCCGCGGAAGACGCGCCCTGCCCGTTCGCGCCAACCGGTGGCCGCCTTCAGGTCCCTGGCGATGGCGGCGTACTCGTGGGTCGCGACGCGCAGCGGATTGTACGTGTGGATGTTCTTCGTGAGGCCGTACACGGGGCGGTCGGTCTCGGCGACCCAGGAGCCGAACACGCGGTCCCAGATGATGAGGATGCCGCCGAAGTTGCGGTCGAGGTAACCGCCCTGGGACGCGTGGTGCACGCGGTGGTGCGAGGGCGTGTTGAAGACGTACTCGAAGGGGCGGGGCAGCTTCCCGATGCGCTCGGTGTGGATCCAGAACTGGTAGACCAGGTTGGCCGAGGAGCAGAACGCGAGCGCCGCCGGGTGGACACCGCAGGCGATCAGCGGCAGATAGAACGGCCACACCGTCAGGCTCGTCCAGGGCTGGCGCAGCGCCGTGGTGAGGTTGAACTTCTCGCTGGAGTGGTGCACCACGTGGCAGGCCCACAGGACGCGGATCACGTGGTGGCCGCGGTGCGACCAGTAGTAGAAGAAGTCCTGCGCGAGGAGCATCAGCGGAATCGTCCACCACAGGACGGGCACGCGCAGCGGGGTCAGCGCGTAGACGCCCGAGTAGATCGCGACGATGGGGATCTTCCACAGGAAGTCGAAGACGAGGCTGCCGAGCCCCATGGTGATGCTGGTCGCGGCGTCCTTGCTCTCGTACCCCGCGGCATCGTCGTCGGGATGGATCCGGTGGCTCACGATCTCGACGACGGTGAGCAGCACGAAGGCCGGGATGGACCACAGCACGACATCGGGCAGGTTCGGGGACATGCAGGCACCGTAGAACGGCTATTCGCCCACGACTAGGGGTTGTTACCGACAAGTATTACCGGCGGTACGGGTGCGGATGTTGGTGATCCTCACCAAAGATCCCGGCTCAAACGGGCGGCGAGCGGGCGGGGGCGCACCGAACCCCTGCCCGCTCACCGGCCGCGCCCGCTCACCAGACCCGCACCGCCCCTCCCGTCGCGAACACCGGACTCGTCGCGTCCGCGGGTGTTTCCTTGAGAGGTTCGTCCAGTTCGCCGACCGTCGGTCCCACGCGCGCGGCGATCTCCCCGAGCCGTTCCAGGTCGAAGCCGTAGACGCGGGCCGCGTTGCCGCCGACCATGGCGGCGATCTCCTCCCTGGGGAGACCGGCGTAGGCGATGCGCAGGCCCTCGCGCGAGTAGGGGTACGTCCCCTCGTCGTGCGGGTAGTCGCTGCCCCACATGATCTTGTCGAGGCCGATGCGGTCGCGCAGGGCCGCCTCGTGGGGGCGCATGAAGCTCGCGCCCACGAAGCAGTTGTCGCGCCACACCTCGGAGGGGCCCTTGCCCATCGCGTCGGCGAGCCCCGCGCCGAACTTCGACTCTGCCGTGTCCGCGCCGCCCGCCCGCCGCGCCGCGGCGACCAGCCGGCCGTGGTAGTAGTCCAGCATGTCGAGCACGCCGGGGACCCAGCCCGAGCCCTGCTCGGTGAGGACGAGCTTGAGTTCCGGGTGGCGGCGGAAGGCCCCGCCGAAGGTGAGGTGCCAGAGCGCCCGGTGGGAGAACCACGTCGTCTCGACCATGAACACCGCGCGGGCGGCCGGTTCCTCGCCGAGCGGCGGCGACGCCGAACCCGCGTGGTGGTTGACGGGCACGCCCAGCTCCGCGCAGGCCGCCCAGATCGGGTCGTACGCCGATGAGTAGAGCTCGGGAAGGCCTGAGCCCGGTGGAGTGCCGGGCAGCATGAGGCCGCCCGTCAGGCCCGCCTCCGCCGACCGGTGGATCTCCTCGACGGCCCGGTCCACGTCGTTGAGGAGGATCTGGAAGACGCCCGCCCTGCGCCCGGGCGCGGCGGCGCAGAAGTCCGCGAGCCAGCGGTTGTGGGCGCGCAGTCCTGCCCAGCGCTGCTCGAACTCCTCGCGGGTCGGCGCCGGTGCCATGAGGGACGCCGAGGGGAAGAACGGCGGGATGGTGTTGGGGAAGACGACCTCGGCGACGATGCCGTCCGCCTCGAGCTCGGCGACCCGGCGGTCGGAGTTCCAGTTGCGGTCGGCGGTGTCGGCGAGGAGGTCCTCGTACGGGTTGACGTACGTGGCCGCCCAGGCGTCGAACGCGTCGTGGTGGCGCGACTCCAGGTACGGCCTGTAGTCGAGGAGGTCGGCGCCCGCGTGGCAGTCCGCGGAGATGACGGTGTAGCGGTCCTCGGTCGTCCGTGGTGCATTCATGCGTCCGCCCCCAGTACCGGGAAGTCGTGGTCGGTCAGCCAGTGGCGGCCCACCTCGCGCGAGCGGGCCCAGGAGGCCTCGACGGACGTCTGGTCGGCGTCCTGGCCGAGGTCGCCGGGTGTCGGGCCGATGCGGTGCGCCAGCGGCGCGAGTGCCGTCGTGTCGAAGCCGAAGACCTCGGCGGCGGCGAGCCCCAGCATGCGGCGGCTCTCCGCCACGGGAATGTCGTGGAAGGTCTTGCGCAGCCACGCGCGCGTGTCGGGCCAGGTGCCCTCGGGGTGCGGGAAGTCGCTGCCCCAGAGGATGTTGTCGACGCCGATCTCGTAGCGCTGAGCAAGTTCGCGGCGCTTGGTGTTGGTGGCGCAGACGAAGATCTGGCGGTCCAGGTACTCGTGCGGAGGGCGTTTCAGCTCCGCGAACGGGGAGAGCTTCTTGCCGCCGTGCGCGCCCAGGTAGAGGCGGTCCATGAACCACAGGAGGTTCGGCAGCCACCAGCAGCCGGACTCGGCGACGCCGAACCTCAGCCCCGGGTGGCGTTCGAAGACGCCGGACCAGAGCATGAACCACAGGGGGCGGGCGGGCCACCAGGTCACTTCGCAGACGTAGATCCCGAGGTGGTCGCCGTATTCGTGGCGGGGCGCCGCTCCGGAGTGGGTGACCACGGGCATGGCGCACTCGGCCGCCGCGGCCCACACGGGGTCATAGCGCCGGTCGTGGTAGGGCGCCTTGTCGACCCACATGGAGGGGATCATCAGTGCGCCGAGCCCCGACTCCTTGGCGCGGTGCACCTCGGCGACGACGCGGTCGACGTCTCCGGTGATGGGCAACAGGGCGACGCCGCAGTGCCGTTCGGGGTGCTCGGACACGAAGTCGGCCAGCCACCGGTTGTGGGCCTGGGCGCCCGCCATGCCGAGCTCGGGGTCCTGGTCGCCGGAGAGACCGAGGCCGACCCCGAAGGGCGCCGCGGTGCGGCTGTCGACGGCGTCCGCGTCGGGGAAGACGACCTCGGCGGCCACCCCGTCGCCGTCCAGCTCCTTGAGGCGCTGTGCGGCGTCCCAGCCGCCGCGCAGGCCCTCTTCGTTGTCCTGGAACCACTTGGCGGCGAAGGCGTCGTTGCGGATGCCGAGCCGGGTCGCCTCCTCGCGGCGGGCGCCGCGCTCGCCGAGGAAGTCGTCGAAGTCGCGGTGGAAGCGGCGGTCGAGGTAGGGCCGGTACTCCTCGGTGGGGAGTCCGGCGTGGCAGTCGGAGGAGATGATCAGGTACGGGTCCTGGGCGCTCATCTGCGAAGCTCCCTTCAGTCCAGGATGAAGTTCTCCAGGTACGCCGGGTCGGCGCGGTCGAGCATCGAACGCGACCTCGCCCTGATCTGGCGGTCGCTGTGCTCGCTCTGCGGAAGCAGCCAGAAACGGCCGGCCGCGATGCCCTCGGCCACGAAGTCCGCGACCTCCTCGACCGGCGTGAACGCGATCTCCTGGCCCGCCTCCTTCATCGCGGTCTCCCACTGGTCGAGACTGCGGTAAGGGGTCCTGCGGGGGCGGGACTTGGCGTACCGGTCGGGCCGGTTGCGGTGCGACTCCCACAGGCCGGTGCGGAGCATGTGCGGGCCAGGGAAGAGCACGGAGGCGCCCACGCGCGCGTGCTCCGCCTTCAAGTGGGCGTACAGCGACTCGGTCATCGTGACGACGGCGGCCTTGGTGACCGCGTACACGGAGGCGGTGGGCAGCGGGGCGATGCCGCCGTCGCCGGACGAGGTGTTGACGACGTGCCCCGGCTCACCGCCCGCAATCATGCGGGGCACGAAGGCCTGGACGCCGTGGAAGACACCCCAGACGTTGACTTCGAAGGCCCACCTCCAGTCGTTCGGGTCGTGCTCCCACATGCGCCCCTCGGCGCCCGACCCGACCCCCGCGTTGTTGCACAGCACGTGGACGGCGCCGAACCTGTCGTACGTCTCCTCGGCGAGGGCGAAGACCTGCTCGCGCACCCCGACGTCCACCACGCGCGCGTGCACCAGCGCACCGTCCTCCCGCAGGGAGGCGGCCGCCTTCTCCAGGGCGCTCTCCTCGACGTCCGCGAGGACCACCCGCAGGCCGTCCGCCGCGAACCGGCGCGCCATGGCGAGCCCGATGCCGCTCGCCGCGCCCGTGACGACGGCGACCTGACCCGCGCGCAGCTCCATCTCAGGCGCTCCCCTCGGGCGGGCCGTCGAGGATCTGGGCGGGGTCGTCGTAGCGCTGGTGGATGTAGGGCAGCAGGGCCTGCGCGCTGACGCGCTCGACGACGCGGCCCTGCTGGTCGGTGGTCTTCTCGCCGATGGTGATCTCGACGAGGGCGCGCACCGGCAGATCGGCCACCGGGTCGTACATCGACTCGCGCAGCACCACGTCCCCGGTGACGGCCTCCAGCTTGCGGACCTTCTCGTTCCGTACGCAGTGCACGAGCACGGGGTCCGCGTCGAAGCCCGAACCGTCCACCGCGGGCAGGAACTTGAAGTAGAAGTCGGTCTTCTGTGCCGGGTCCGGCAGCGGCAGGTCGCCGCTGACCGCGCCCCGCACCTCCACGAAGGAGATGCCGTGCCGGGCGAGGCGGGCACGTACCACCAGGCCGTCCCGCTCGACCTCCACCTCGCCGAGCTTCTTCGGCTCCCCGAACACCTCGCGTCCGCCGATCAGGGCCCGCTCGTGGGTCATCGGCATCACCAGCGGATACCAGCCCTCCACTCCCCCGTGCTCGGCGGCGACGGCGACCGAGCCCGCGCCCAGTGGGTAGCCCGGCAGGTCGACCTTGCTGATGTTCGCCCGCACCAGAGGCCGCCCGGCGGGCTTCAACGGCGGCGGAAGGACCGCGGCGACCACGTCCGGGTCGCTCTCCCAGACGGCCACGACACCCGTGGACCAGATGTCGGGGAGTCGGGAACTCGCGGCGCGCGCGGCGGCGATCTCCGCCTCGTCACGTGCTCCGTAGCGAATGCGTGCCATGTCGTACCACCCTTCGTCGGCGCGGACCGAGGGTCCGCGGGCGGGACTTGCGGCGGTTCTGTAACACAGTTACAACAGGACCCGTGAAGGGTAAAGAGACGCGCACGCAGCTGAACCGGGCCGTCGTGCTCGACACCGCCGCGCACCTCGTCAAGCGGCACGGCCCGCAGGCCCTGACGATGCGGGCGCTCGCCGCCGAGCTCGGCACCGCCGTCACCTCCATCTACTGGCACGTCGGCAACCGCGAGTCGCTCCTGGACGCCCTCGTCGAGCGCACCCTCGCCGACCTCGGCGAGATCCGCGCCACGGGCCGCACCCCCGGCCGGCGCGTCGCGTCCGTGGCCGACGCCCTGCGCCGCCAGCTCCTCGACCACCCGCACCTCGTCGCGATGGTCCACGAACGCGGCCTGACGGAGAGGATGTTCCTGCCCGCCCAGCGCACGCTCGTCCACGAGGTCCACGAGGCGGGTCTGCGCGGGGCCCGCGCCGCCGAGGCCGTGCGCGCCGTCCAGGTCCACGTCGTCGGCCATGTGCTGGTCGAGCGCGCCCGCGAGCGGGCGCCCGTGCAGCGGCCGGGCGAGGAGGAGTTGTGGACGGAGCAGGCGGCGGAGCAGGACGGCGCACTCGCCCGCGCCCTGGCGGGACCCGTCGACCCCGAGGCGGTTTTCGCCACCTCCGTCAGGGCTCTGGTGGCCGGGCTTCTCGGACCGGCGCCCTGACTGTCGGTCGCGGCCCGTATCCTCATGGACCATGCTCGAAGACCGCACGACCGCAGCGTCCGCAGTGCCCTGGCCGGCCGCGTATCCAACGGGGTACGCGGTCGTCGACGTGGAGACCACCGGCCTGGCCCGCGACGACCGCATAGTGTCGGCCGCCGTCTACCGCGTGAGCGCCCGGGGCGACATCGAGGACCACTGGTACACGCTGGTGAACCCCCAGCGCGACCCGGGTCCCGTCTGGATCCACGGGCTCACCGGGGAGATGCTCGCGGACGCCCCCCTCTTCAAGGACGTCGCCGAGGAGTTCGCGGCCCGGCTCGACGGGCGCGTCCTCGTCGCGCACAACGCCGTCTTCGACTGGTCGATGATCGCGAGGGAGTACGCGCGCGCGGAGCTCACGGCCCCCGTGCGCCAACGCCTGTGCACCATCGCGCTCTCCAAGGAGCTTGCACTCCCGCTGCCCAACCACAAGCTGGAGTCCCTGGCCGCGCACTTCGGCGTCGAGCAGCGCCACGCGCACAACGCCCTGGACGACGCGCGCGTGCTCGCCGAGGCGTTCCGCCCCAGCCTGCTGGCGGCGGCCGGCGGCAACGTCCGCCTGCCGCTCCTGGAGTGCAGGCCGCTCACCGAGTGGTCGGACGGCGCGCCCCGCATCGTCCGCCAGTCGACGGGACCGACGCCCGCCTCGTCGTACCGGCCCGGAAGTTGGCGCCCCTCACGGAAGCGCCCGCCGTGCCCGTACCCGAACCCGGGGCGTTACGAACCGGGCAAACCACTCAAGCAGGGCATGCGGGTCGCGTTCTCCGGGGACACCTCCGTGGAGCGTGAACTCCTGGAGGACCGCGCGGTGGAAGCCGGGCTGCACATCGCGACGAGTGTGTCGCGCCTCACGAGCCTGCTCGTCACGAACGACCCGGACTCCGGCACCTCCAAGACGGTCAAGGCCCGCTCGTTCGGCACGCCCGTGATCGACGAGGCGGCGTTCGGACAACTCCTCCAGGACGTGACGCCCGCCACGGAGTCGTAAGCGCCTGACTTGCACCCCCGCACGCGTCAGACGGGTGATTGCCGCGCGACTCGCCCGCCGACCGCTCGCCCCGCACCGCCGCGGCGTCCCACCCTGTGGCGCATGGCACGTTGCGAGGTCTGCGGAAACGACTACGGCATGTCCTTCGAAGTGCACGCCCAAGGGGCCGTGCACGTCTTCGACTGCTTCTCCTGCGCCATCCACCGCATGGCGCCCATCTGCGAGCACTGCCGGTGCCGCATCATCGGCCAGGGCGTCGAGGTGGAGGGCCACTGGTACTGCGGCGCCCACTGCTCACGCGCGGAGGGGCGGGTGGGCATCGTCGACAACGTCTGACCGGACCCCGCCGCCGTACACCCCACGACCCGAGAGGTACCTTCGTGGGGTGTACCGCTTCCTGTTGTCCCGGCAGTGGGTGATCCTCACCCTCATCGCCCTCGTTCTCATCCCCGTGATGGTCGAGCTCGGCTTCTGGCAGCTGCACCGCCACGAGAACCGTGTCGCCCAGAACCAGCGGATCTCAAACGCGCTGAACGCCGACCCGGTCCCGGCCGAGAAGCTCACCTCGCCCGATCACGAGGTGCCCAAGGAGGACCTCTACCGCCGGGTGAGCGCCAAGGGGACGTTCGACACGAAGCACGAGGTCGTCGTGCGGCGGCGCACCAACTCCGACGACGCGGTCGGCTTCCACGTCCTGACCCCGTTCGTCCTGGACGACGGCAAGGTCCTGCTCGTCAACCGCGGCTGGATCCCCGCCGACGGCCCGCAGACCGCCTTCCCGAAGATCCCCGCGCCCCCCGGGGGCGAGATCACCGTCACCGGCCGCCTCATGGCCGACGAGACGTCCGCGGCCAGCGGCATCAAGGACGTCCGCGGTCTTCCGGACCGTCAGATCATGCTGATCAGCAGCGGGCAGCAGGCCGACGCCCTCGGCAAGGAGGTCCTCGGCGGCTACGTCGAGCTGTCCGCCCCCGAGGCGAAGGGCGGCTCCCCCGAGCTGATCGGCGAGCCCGACCACAGCAGCATCGGCCCGCACATGGCCTACGCGGTCCAGTGGTGGCTGTTCGCCTCGGGCGTCCCGGTCGGCTGGGTGGTCCTGGTCCGCAGGGAGCGGCGCGACCGCGCGGCGGCCGCCGAGGCCACCACTGCGGAAGCGACGCCCGCGGCCGTCTAGGTCCTGAGCCGACAGTCCCGCATTCGCCCGGATTGACGGGGCCCCACTCCGGGAAACCGTCATCCGTGTCCCGCCACATCGAAGACCTCGCGCCCGCCACCGACCTCCCGCCCGCCGAAGAGCTCGTGCCCGTCGAGGACCTCGCGCTCATCGGCGACCATCAGACCGCCGCCCTCGTCGGCAGGGACGGCTCCATCGGATGGCTCTGCCTGCCCCGCTTCGACTCGCCCGCCTGCTTCGCCGCGCTGCTCGGCGACGAGGAGAACGGCCACTGGCGCATAGCGCCCAAGGGCGCGGAGGCCTGCACCCGCCGCGCCTACCGTCCCGACTCCCTCGTCCTCGACTCGGAGTGGGACACCGACGACGGCTCCGTCCGCGTCACGGACTTCATGCCGCAGCGCGACCGCGCCCCCGACGTCGTCCGCATCGTCGAGGGCCTCAAGGGCCGCGTCACCGTGCGCAGCACGCTCCGGCTCCGGTTCGACTACGGCTCGGTCGTGCCCTGGATGCGCCAGAAGGACGGCCACCGCGTCGCCGTGGCGGGCCCCGACTCCGTGTGGCTGCGCAGCGAGCCGTCCGTGCACACCTGGGGCCATGCCTTCGGGACGCACTCCGAGTTCACCGTCGAGGAGGGCGAGAAGGTCGCCTTTGTCCTCACCTGGCACCCCTCGCACGAGCCGCGCCCCTCGCTCGTCGATCCGTACGAGTCGCTGGAGCACAGCCTGGAGGACTGGTGCGCCTGGACGTCCCTCTGCCACTACGACGGACCGCACCGGGACGCGGTGATGCGCTCCCTCATCACCCTCAAGGCCCTCACGTACGCCCCGACGGGCGGCATCGTCGCCGCCCCCACCACTTCGCTGCCCGAGGAACCCGGCGGCGTGCGCAACTGGGACTACCGCTTCTGCTGGCTGCGCGACTCCACCCTCACCCTGGGCGCGCTGCTCGCCGCCGGCTTCTCGGAGGAGGCCGAGGCGTGGCGCGACTGGCTGCTGCGCGCCGTCGCGGGCAACCCGGCGGACCTGCAGATCGTGTACGGCCTCTCCGGAGAGCGCCGATTGCCGGAGTACGAAGTTCCGTGGCTGTCCGGGTACGCGGACTCCACCCCGGTCCGCATCGGCAACGAAGCGGTCGAACAGTTGCAGCTCGACGTGTACGGCGAGGTCGTGGACTCCCTCGCCCTCGCCGACCGTTCGGGCCTCGCCACCCCTCCGCACGCCTGGCACCTCCAGCTGTCGCTGCTCGAGTTCCTGCACAAGAAGTGGCGGGAGCCGGACCAGGGCCTGTGGGAGGTGCGCGGCCCGCGCCGGCACTTCGTGTACTCGAAGGTGATGGTCTGGGTCGCCGCCGACCGCACGGTGCGCGCCCTGGAGGAGAACCCGAAGCTCCGCGGTGACGTCGACCGGTGGCGGAAGCTGCGGGACGAGGTGCACCGCGAGGTCTGCGAGCGCGGCTACGACCCGGAGCGCAACACGTTCACGCAGTCCTACGGCTCCGCCGAACTGGACGCGTCGCTGCTGCTCATACCGCGTGTGGGGTTCCTGCCGCCCGACGATCCGCGCGTCATCGGCACCATCGACGCGGTCCACGCCGAGCTCGGCCACGGCGGGCTCCTGCGCCGCTACACCGCCGACCAGACGGAGATCGACGGCCTGCCGGGCCAGGAGGGCGTCTTCGTCGTCTGCTCGTTCTGGCTGGTGGACGCGCTGCACATGACCGGCCGTACGAAGGAGGCGCGCGAGCTGTTCGAGCGTCTGCTCGCGCTCCGCAACGACGTGGGGCTGCTCGCGGAGGAGTACGACCCCTCGTCCCGCCGTCAGCTGGGCAACTTCCCGCAGGCATTCAGCCACATCGGCCTGGTGAATACCGCTCTCGCGCTCTACGGGGCGAACGGGGGAGGATAGGGCCATGGATCTTGGACTGGAAAACCGTGTCTACGTAGTCACCGGCGCCACCCGGGGCCTCGGCAACGCCACCGCCCGCGAGCTCGTCGCGGACGGCGCGAAGGTCGTGGTCACGGGCCGTCAGCAGAAGACGGTCGACGAGGCGGCCGCCGAGCTCGGCCCGAACGCGGTGGGTGTCGTCGCGGACAACGCCGACCCGGACTCCGCGGCCGCGCTCGTCGCCGCCGCCCGTGAGCACTTCGGGCGCTTCGACGGCGTGCTGATCAGCGTCGGCGGGCCCGCGCCCGGCTTCGTCGCCGACAACACCGACGAGCAGTGGCAGGCGGCGTTCGAGTCGGTGTTCCTCGGAGCGGTGCGCCTGGCACGGACCGCGGCCGCGGAGCTCGGCGAGGGCGGCGTCATCGGCTTCGTGCTCTCCGGGTCGGTGTACGAGCCGATCGCGGGCCTGACGATCTCGAACGGTCTGCGCCCGGGGCTCGCCGGGTTCGCCAAGTCCCTCGCGGACGAGCTCGGACCGCGCGGCATCCGCGTGGTCGGCGTGCTGCCCGGCCGGATCGGCACCGACCGCATGCGCCAGCTGGACGGTCTCTCCCCCGACCCCGAGGCCGCCCGCGCCGCCAACGAGGCGGGCATCCCCCTGCGGCGCTACGGCACCCCGCAGGAGTTCGGCCGCATCGCGGCGTTCCTGCTGTCGCCCGCGGCCTCGTACCTGACGGGGATCATGGTGCCGGTGGACGGCGGTTCACGCTCCGGGTTCTGACGGCGCGGGTCGCACGGGCCGTGCGGGTCACACGAGCCGTGCGGGGCGTGCGGGCCGTGCGGGGCGTGCGGGACGTGCGGGCCGTGCGGGACGTGCGGGGCTCAACTCACGCGTTCCGCGCGGTGCTTGGCGGCCCGCAGCCGGACCGTGGCCGGCAGGGTCGCGAGGCCCGCCGAGTCGCGGGCCCGGCCGAGCGTGTCGGCGGAGAGGTGGTGCAGCGCCTCGCACGGGGCGGCGTGGGGGGCCAGGGTGAGGTCCACACGCGCCCGCGGTGTGCTGCGCCGACCGGTCAGGACGACCTGGGCGCGGTCGACGCCGTCCAGGGTCTCGGCCTCGCCGGCCAGGACGTTCTCCATGGCCCGGCCGCGCAGCAGCGCACCCTCGCCGTCCCCGGTCTCCACCAGGACCTCGGCGAGGCGGCGCCTGCGCAGCTGCGCGGAGAGCCACCACAGCGCGAGCAGCACGCACACCGCGAGGGCGGCGATGACCGTCGGCCAGAACCATCCGTCGTCCCGCCACCGCGCCCGGTCGGCGGCGCTGACCAGCACGTCGTGCCGGCCGTCGTGGATCCACCAGGAGGGCGGGGACGCGCCGAGTCCGACGGCGAGCACGGAGCCGCCGAGGACCAGCAGGACGAGCCCGGCCAGAGCCAGGACGACGCGGTTGACCGTACGCAGCACGCCGCTCACCCCTTCCTTCCGGGCCGGGCCACGTGGACGGAGAGTCCGGGGGCACGGGCGAGGCCCAGGTCGCTGATGCCGTCGGCAAGCGTCGCGTCCAGGTCACCGCGTACGTCGTCGAGTTCGCGGAAGTGGGACACGGCGCGCACGTCGACCTTGGAGCGCTTCATGCGGACCCGCACGGACTGCACGCCCGGCACGTCCATGGCCCGGTCGCGCAGGACCATGGCGGCAGCCCCGCGGTAGAGACCGCCGCGTACGTCGGAGTGGGTGCGGCGCATCGGCAGGATGCCGCGCTGCCCGGGCGTGAGGGCGAGGACGAGGAGCCAGAGGCCCAGGAGGGCGGCGGTCGCGGCCCCGGCGAGCACCGCGGTGTCGTCGAGGGGTCGCCTGCCGAGCTGGTGGGCCAGTTCGCGCCGCCAGTGCATGGCGGGGTGTTCGGCCCGGACGGCGACGACGTCGTAGAGGAGCAGCCCCGCTGCGCCGAGGACCACCAGGGCGAGGAGGGCGGCGGGCACCCGGCGGGACGACCAGAACCGGGAGGCCTTCTCCTCGTCACCGGAGAGCGTGGGCAGCGGGTCGTACGCCGTCGCGGACGACGACTGGCGCAGCTCGCCCTCCGTCTGTTCGATGACCGGCAGCGGCTGGGTGCCGCCCCCGTGGGGTTCGCTCATCGTGTCCTCCCCTGTGCCGCGGCGCGTACCTGCGCGGAGTGCAGCCGCTCCACCTGAACGGCCACCTCGGGTACGTCCATCCCCGCCAACGCCTCTACCCGTTCGGCGACATGGCGACGCACCGCGCCGCACTGCCCGCCGATGTCGCAGGGGTACTCCAGCTCCAGGCTGACGCGGATACGGGCCGCCTCGTGGTGGACGGAGACCGTGGCACGGGGCGGCGATCCGTCGGCCGGGACCGCGTCCACCGCCTCACGTGCCGCTCTCGCGGCGATCTTCGCGACGACCCGGTCGGCGATCCGGGTCGCGCCGCGCTCCCGGGGCGCGACCTGTGCCGCCACCGCTCACCGCCGCCGGTCGCCGCGGGTGCGGAAGAACTCGCCGGGTTCCAGATCTCCGTCGAGGAACTTGCCGGCGACGAAGCCGATGGCGCCCAGGGCGGCCACCAGCAGGAATGCCCCGAATCCGCCGAAGTATCCGGCGAAGCCCAAGGCCATTCCCGCGATCATCCCGATCACGGCCATACTCATGTGCGCTCCCTACTGAAGGCGTCCTTGTTGCTCGTCGTCTTCCTCGTCGGGCAGCTTCACGTCACTGACCGCGATGTTGACCTCGACGACCTCCAGGCCGGTCATGCGCTCGACGGCCGTGATCACGTTCTCCCGTACGTCCTGGGTGACGTCCGCGATCGAGACGCCGTACTCGACGACGATCTCCAGGTCGAGCGCGGTCTGCACCTCGCCGACCTCGGCCTTCACACCGCGCGACACCGACTTCGAGCCGCCGGGCACGCGGTCGCGCACGGCCCCGAAGGTACGGGCGAGACCGCCGCCCATCGCGTGCACGCCGTCGACGTCCCGCGCGGCGAGGCCGGCGATCTTCTCGACGACGCCGTCCGCGATGGTGGTGCGGCCGCGGCTGCCGGGGGCACCGCCGCCCCGTCCGGGCCCGGACCGGGCCGCGCTCTCCTCCGGGGTGTCCTTCTCCAGCGTCTGCGACGCCTTCCGCTGTCCGGTGTCGGTCATGGCCGTCCCGTCCCTTTCGAAAGGGGAACTGCCCGAGTCGGGCTGCTTCTCCGCCCACATTAAGCGCGGCCCCGCGCCCGCGCGCCCGGGATGCGGCAGGCTGGGGTCATGACGGGAGAGGGTTGGACACAGGCGGTGCGCAGGCAGCTGGGGCTCGGCCGGGTGCTGCCGCTCGGCGGTGCCGCGGACGGCGTGTGGATGACGGAATCGGCGGCGGACGGCGCGTTGCGCCGAATGGCTGAGCGGGTTCCCGGTGTGCGGCTCGGCACGGTGCGCATCGCGCAGGCCGCACCGGACGAGGCGGGGGTCCCGGCCGTTCCGCCGCCCCCGAGCGCGCTGCCGCCCGGGCCGCTGCGGATCACCGCGGAGTTCGCGGCGGTCGCCGGCGAGCCGATCCCCGCGGCGGCGGACCGGCTGCGCATGGCGCTGTCGGAGGCGGCGAAGGAGCTGGGCCTGATCGTCGACGAGGTCGACTTGAGGGTGACGGCGCTCCTCGACGAGGCGGACGGGGCGGAGGACGGGGCCGGCGCTCGGCAGAGCGACGATCCCCCGCAACCCTCCCCGGAGCAGCCGGCGGGCGAGGGCGCCGACAACGACGACGAGGCACGCGCCGAACGGGCAGCCCTCTCGGTCCCCGGAGTGACACACCTGACCGGCGTCCTGGGCCGTGCCGTCCACTTCGAGGAACCCCCGGCAACGCACACGCTGCCGCGCCGCCACGCGCGCGTGGAACTCGCGACGGACCGCGAGCACCGCGCCCTGGATGTGGCGCTCGCGGTCCGCAAAGCGGTCGGCACGGCCCTGCCCGACGGTCCTTCGGTGGCGGTACTCGTCACCGAGGTGCGGTAGGAACGCCCCGCGGGATCAGTCGCCGAGGCCCGCGAGGTCGCGCAGGCGACGGCCCTGGGCGGCGCGTTCGGCGATGCGCTGGTCCTCGTAGGAGCGGCCCACCGCGCCCTGCAGCAGGGCCTTCGTCTCGATGACCGCGTCGCGGGGCGCGGCGACGAGCGCGGCGGCGAGGTCCGTGGCGGCCGCGTCGAGCTGGTCGACGGGCACGACGAGGTTGGCGAGGCCCACCCGCTCGGCCTCGTCCGCGTGGACGAAGCGCCCGGTGGCGCAGATCTCCAGCGCACGGGCATAGCCGACGAGCCCTACCAGCGGGTGTGTGCCGGTGAGGTCGGGGACCAGGCCCAGGCTGGTCTCGCGCATGGCGAACTGCGCGTCGTCCGCCGCGATCCGCAGATCGCAGGCGAGCGCGAGCTGGAAGCCCGCGCCGATGGCGTGTCCCTGGACGGCGGCGATGGACACGATGTCGCTCCGCCGCCACCAGGTGAACGCTTCCTGGTACTCGGTGATCGTGGCGTCGAGAAGGCCGTCCTCACCACGTGCCAGATCGATGAAGGACGGTTCGCCGTCGAAGCCCTCGGGCGTGAACGCCTGCCGGTCGAGGCCCGCGGAGAATGACTTCCCCTCCCCGCGCAGCACCACGACACGGACGCTGCCCGGCAACAGCTGACCGGCCTCGACCAACGCCCTCCACAGCGCGGGAGATTGGGCGTTGCGCTTGGCCGGATTGGTCAGCGTCACCGTGGCGACGGCCTCGTCGATGGTGAGGCGTACGCCGTCCTTGTCGAGAACCGGTGCGAGCTCGCTGTCGGACGAAGCCATGGGTGCCTCCGATGGGGGTGCGGTCGGACCGGACGCCGGGGGCGCCCGTAAGTGACTGCACAGTAACCACCCGGTCGGCAGGGGATACCCCCAGGCCCCCTTAAGGGCACTGGGGGAAGACCGACCGGGTGGTCACCATCGGACCATGGGACAGCGTGCCGCCCGCCGTCAGCCGGCGGCGGCCTTCTTGCCTCGCGTCGCCCCGCCGCGTCCCCGCAGCGTGACGCCGGATTCGCTGAGCATGCGGTGCACGAAGCCGTACGAGCGGCCGGTCTCCTCGGCCAACGCCCGGATGCTCGCACCGCCGTCGTACTTCTTCTTCAGGTCTGCCGCGAGCTTGTCGCGCGCGGCGCCGGTTACCCGGCTGCCCTTCTTCAGAGTCTCGGCCACCCGTGCCTCCTCGTGGGAAGTGCGCTCTGGACTTCTCATGATCACCCCTCCTGGGCTTCCTGGCCACCCATTCGACAAGGTCCGTACGGCGGGGTTCGTCCCTTCGGGGACGGACATCACGAGCGGAGTGCAGGATTCCGCACGTCGTCCTGCGCGAAGCGGAACGCGAAGAACGGCGAATGCCCAGGTCAGCGCCGTGACCATCGCCGGGGCAAGCCTTGTCGCAGCTCAGCCCGGAAATCCGTGTATGCCACACCTCGGTACGAGGTCGGCTCACACAGATGAGGGATCACGGATCGGCCGAATGATCCATACCCAGTGGATCAGTCATTCGATCAAGCACGGTGGACGCCCCGGCACGGGTCTCCGGGGCCGCCGGTCTCAGGCGAGGGCGACCAGGTCCGCGTAGTCCTGGCCCCACAGGTCCTCGACACCGTCGGGCAGCAGGATGATGCGCTCGGGCTGGAGCGCCTCGACGGCGCCCTCGTCGTGCGTGACGAGGACGACGGCTCCCTTGTAGGTGCGCAGCGCGCCGAGGATCTCCTCGCGGCTGGCCGGGTCGAGGTTGTTCGTGGGCTCGTCGAGCAGGAGGACGTTGGCCGAGGAGACAACGAGGGTCGCGAGCGCGAGCCGGGTCTTCTCGCCGCCGGAGAGGACACCGGCGGGCTTGTCGACGTCGTCTCCGGAGAAGAGGAACGAACCGAGCGTCTTGCGCACCTCGACGAGGTCGAGGTCGGGCGCGGCCGAGCGCATGTTCTCCAGGACCGTGCGCTCGGGGTCGAGGGTCTCGTGCTCCTGCGCGTAGTACCCGAGCTTCAGGCCGTGACCCTCGATGACCTGGCCGGTGTCGGGCTTCTCGGCGCCGCCGAGGAGCCGGAGCAGCGTGGTCTTGCCCGCGCCGTTGAGGCCGAGGATGACGACGCGCGATCCCTTGTCGATGGCGAGGTCGACGTCGGTGAAGATCTCCAGCGAGCCGTACGACTTCGAGAGGCCCTCGGCCATCAGCGGCGTCTTGCCGCACGGCGCGGGCTCGGGGAAGCGCAGCTTGGCGACCTTGTCGTTCTGGCGCACCGCCTCCAGGCCCGCGAGGAGCTTGTCGGCCCGCTTGGCCATGTTCTGCGCGGCGACGGTCTTGGTGGCCTTGGCGCGCATCTTGTCGGCCTGCGAGTGCAGCGTCGCGGCCTTCTTCTCGGCGTTCTGCCGCTCGCGCTTGCGGCGCTTCTCGTCGGACTCGCGCTGCTGCTGGTAGAGCTTCCAGCCCATGTTGTAGACGTCGATCTGGGCGCGGTTGGCGTCCAGGTAGAAGACCTTGTTCACGACCGTCTCGACGAGGTCGACGTCGTGGGAGATCACGATGAAGCCGCCGCGGTACGTCTTCAGGTAGTCCCGCAGCCAGACGATCGAGTCGGCGTCGAGGTGGTTGGTCGGCTCGTCGAGGAGGAGCGTGTCGGCGTCCGAGAACAGGATGCGGGCCAGCTCGATACGGCGGCGCTGACCACCGGAGAGCGTGTGCAGGGGCTGGCCGAGCACACGGTCCGGGAGGTTGAGCGCGGCGGCGATGGTGGCGGCCTCGGCCTCGGCGGCGTACCCGCCCTTGGTGAGGAACTCCGTCTCCTGGCGCTCGTACTGCTTGAGGGCCTTCTCGCGGGTGGCGCCCGAGCCGTTCGCGATGCGCTGTTCGTTCTCGCGCATCTTGCGGATCAGTACGTCGAGTCCGCGCGCGGAGAGGATGCGGTTGCGGGCGAGCACGTCGAGGTCGCCGGTGCGGGGGTCCTGCGGGAGGTAGCCGACCTCTCCGGAGCGGGAGATCGTGCCGCCGGCGGGGATGCCCTCACCGGCCAGACATTTGGTGAGGGTGGTCTTGCCCGCGCCGTTGCGGCCGACGAGGCCGATGCGGTCGCCCTTCGCGATGCGGAAGGTGGCGTTCTCGATGAGGATGCGGGCGCCGGCGCGCAGCTCGATGCCGGAAGCGGTGATCACGGGGTTCTCCAGAAACAGAGTGGACGGCGAGAGGGACGACTGAGGTGCTCAGGACCGGTGTCTATGCCGTCCAACTGAGGAGAGGTGCTGCCATGGCAGCCAGTCTAACGGGCCGTCGCAACTAGTTTTCCGGGCTCCCGGCGCCGTCGGCGCCCCGCCGCAGGTCACCGTTGCCCAGCGGAGTGCGGCCCGGAACGATTCTGCCGTAGTCGTCCACGGCGACGATCTGCGCGGTCCAGGCGGCGGCCGGGCCCGTGCAGGGCTGGGCGACCAGGAGCGCCCCGCCCCGGCGGACGGAGCGTGCCGGTTCGAAGGCGCAGCCGGTTCTCGCGGGCAGAACCCAGCGCAGATCGCCGTCCGACGTGCGGTAGGCGGCGATGCGGTGCGGGGTGACGACGGCGAGCATGCCGGCGGCCCGGGTGAGCGGCTGGAGGACTCCGGCGCCGGCACGGGCCTCCGGGGTACGCAGCCAGTCGGCGCTCGCGGGGACGGCGCGGTGCCAGCGCACGGAGCCGCCGTCGGCCCGCGCGGTGTCGGTGACCAGGCCGTCGCTCCAGAGCGTGAAGGCGTGGCCCGGCGCGGACAGGAGGGTGACAGGACGGCGTCCCGCGCGGGTGTACGTCCAGCGCGGGGTGCCGCTCTCCTTGTCGTACGCCTGGATGGCCGGGCCCGTCGCGCGCAGCGCGGGTTCCCGGGCGGACCGCGCGTCGTCCACGCGCGCGTGGACGGTGAGCCGGTCTCCGTAGGGGGCGGGCCGCGAGTGGTGGGCGGCGGTGATGAGCGGCAGGGCGAGCACGGCGAGGGCCACGGGCAACGCGATGCGCGTGCCCCGGCGGGCCGGGGCGTGGCCCCTCGCGTCGAGCGGCAGAGCGGCCATGACGCCCCCTTCGGTACCACTGCCCACGGATCAGGCGCAGAGCGTAGCCGCGGGGGTCGGGGCTGCTGTCCCGCGGCGGGGCGACACGGCGCGGGGAGCGTTCCGTGTCCCCCGTTCGGACCTTCCTCCGGGGCTCGGCGGGGGCGGGCACATCAGGATGAAGTGGCCGGTGGTCCGGCGCGGGACGGCGTGTGCCGTTCCGGATGCGCGGCAGAGGGGTGCGCCCATGCAGTTCGACGACGACGCCGACCTGGACACCTCGGAGGTGCAGGATGTGCGCGGCAGTCGGATCCCCGGCGGCCGGGCGACGGTGGGCGGCGGCATCGCCGGCCTGATCGCCCTGCTCCTGGGGCTCTTCTTCGGGGTCGGGCCCGACCAGCTGGGGCTCTCCTCCGGCGACGAGGAGCCCGCGGTCACCTCGTCGTCCCTCGCGCAGGTGCAGCAGACCTGCCACAAGGGGCGGGACGCGAACAGCAAGGAGGACTGCCGCATCGTGGCGGTGGTCAACAGCGTCCAGGACTTCTGGCGGCCCGAGTTCCAGCGCCGGGAGGGCACGTACTCCCCCGCGCGGACCATCCTGTTCACCGGCCGGGTGGGCACCGCGTGCGGCGCCGCCACGTCGGCGGTCGGTCCGTTCTACTGCCCCGGCGACCGGAAGGTCTATCTGGACCTGGACTTCTTCGACGACCTGCGGACCAAGTTCGGGTCGAGCGGCGGACCCTTCGCGCAGGCGTACGTCGTGGCGCACGAGTACGGGCACCACGTGCAGAACCTGATGGGCACCCTGCAGCGCTCCCAGGACGGCCGCACGGGCCGCGACAGCAACGCCGTGAAGGTCGAGCTGCAGGCCGACTGCTACGCCGGGGTGTGGGCGCGGCACGCGACGCGCAGCCCGGACGACCGCACGGGCCGGCCGCTGATCAGCAGCCTCGACGACAACGACATCCGTGACGGTCTGGACGCGGCGGCCGCGGTCGGCGACGACCGCATCCAGGAGAAGTTCCAGGGCCGGGTCACCCCGGAGTCCTGGACGCACGGCTCGGCCGAGCAGCGACAGCAGTGGTTCTACGAGGGCTACCGCACCGGCGACATGGGCCGGTGCGACACCTTCCGCTGAGCCGCCGGAACGCTCCCGGCGCCGCGGCTCACTCGCCGCCGGTGTGGACCTGGAAGGCCGCCCGGCGCACGGCCTTGGCGAGCGCCGGGTCGGGGTGGGCCGCCGCGAGGGCGACGAGGACCTGCACGGTGCGGGGGTGCCCGACGCGGCGGACCTCGTCGAGGAGGGCGGGGACGGTGGGCTGGACCGCCGACTCCAGGTGCCGGACGAGGAGTTCGGCCTCTCCGTGGTCGGCGACGGCCGCCGCGGTGTCGACCCAGAGCCAGGTGGACTCCTCGCGGGTCAGCACGAGGTGGACGTCCTCCGGGTCGGCGCCCTCCTGCTCGGCGAGCCACAGCAGCGCGTAGGGGCGCAGGGAGGACTCCTCGACGACGGCCCTGACGTCCGCCTCGGCCGGTGCGCCGACGACGCGCAGCGCCTCGAAGGCGAGGCCGCGCAGCAGGGCGTCCTCGCCGCGTGCGGCGGTGAGGAGGTCGGTGACGGCGCTGCCGACGGGGCGTGCGGCGAGCCAGGCGCGGTATTCGGCGCGGGCCGCGGCGGGGCGCAGGCGCGCGCAGCCGCGCAGCATGTCCTCGGCGGACTGCTCGAAGTGCCCGGCGGGGCTCTGCGCGGCGACGCAGATCTGTTCCAGCTTGACCCAGACCGCCCAGCTGCCGAGCGGGGTGAGCGTGGCCTGTCCGTCGGCGCAGGTGAGCGCTCCGACGGCGGCGAGGCCGTGCAGGGCCCAGTCGAGGAGGGCGGGGAGCGGGGCGTCCTGCGGGACGTCGGCGGGGGCGGCAGGTCCGGGCTGGGGGCCGTGCGCGATCTCGCAGCGTTCGGTGCGCAGTTCCGTGACGCGCTGGTCGAGGAGGTCGAGGAGCTGCGGCACGGGGACGGGCCCTGCCGACAGTTGCAGGAGAGACAGGACCTGCGGCATGGCCTCGACGATCTCAGCGACGGCCGCGGGGGCGAGGTCGTCGGGCGCCGGGTGGGCGAGCGACCAGGCGTCGAAGAGGGCGACCCAGCCGCGCAGTACGGCGGTGTCGTCGCGGTCCCACACGCGCAGCCGCCAGCCGGGGCGTGCGCTGTCGCCGTGCACCTCGATGAGGCCGGAGAGGCGGGCGGTGTCCCAGTCGGCGCGGACCTGAGCGGGGGTCAGTCCCAGTTCGGCGGCGGCCCGTTCGGCGGTGGCGTCGGAGAGGGTGCCCTTCCCGTCGGGGGTCGCGCCGGTGCCGCCGGGGCCCGGGCGCAGGGCCGCGTCGGCCCAGCGGGCGACCCGTGCGGCGGCGGCGAGGACGGCTCGTGCGCCCCGTGCGAGCTCCGATGGAGCGGGCGTGCCCTCCGGCGGACGGGGTGCGGGACGGCGCGTGCGGCGGCCGCCCATCGCGCCGGGCGCGGCGGACAGGGGCCGTGCTGGGTCGCGCCGGGTCTCTCCTCGCTCTTCGGCCCTCTGGCGGGGCGCGCGGACAAGTCGGAGCCTGGAGTCGCGCGGGGTACGGGACGTCACAGGAGCAGTCTTCCTGTTGACGGTCCGAAAACCCAAACGGAATGGCGGCGCGGGCCTTCGAAGGCGGTGCGCGGCCGGCGTACGGGAAGGGTTCCGAAGGGTCAGATGAGGGGGGTGAGGAAGCGGCGCAGCACCTCTTCGTAGGCCGCCGGGTCCGCGTTCCACATGGCGCCGTGCGGCGCGTCCGGTACGGGGTGCAACGTGACCAGGTCCGGGCGCCGTTCGGCCATCCTGCGGGAGAAGACCCAGGGGGCGACGGTGTCGTCGGGGCCGTGCACGACGAGGGTCGGGACCTTCAGCGCGTCGGGTCCCGCGGACGCCAGGATGCGGTCGCCGCGCAGACCCGTGCGCCCCTGCGCCGCACGGACCGCAAGCGGAAGGAGCGGTCCCGGGGTGCGGCGGGCGCCGGCGAGGGCCCGCAGGGTGACCTCCCAGTTCAGTACCGGCGAGTCGAGGACGAGGCCGCTGATGCGCTCGCGGAGCGCCGAGTGCGCCGCGGCGTGCAGGCACATGGCGGCGCCGGTGGACCAGCCGTGCAGGACGACGCGCTCGGCGCCGTTGCGCACGGCGTGGCGGATGGCGGCGTCCAGGTCGCGCCACTCGGTCTCGCCGAGGTGGCCGAGGCCGTCCGGGGAGCGGGGCGCGCCGAGGTCGCCGCGGTAGGCGAGGTCGAGGACGGGGATCCGCAGGCGGTTCAGGAAGTCCATGACGACCATGGGGTGCTCGCGGGTGGTGCCGAGGCCGTGCACCGTGATGACCCAGGTGTCCCGGGTGGCGGGCACGAACCAGGCGGGCAGGCCGCCGAGTTCGCCGGGGATGTCGACGTCGGCGTGGTCGAGGCCGAGTGCGGTGCGCGGGTCGCCGATGTGGACCTGGGGGGTGAGCCAGACGCGGGCGCCGGGTTCCAGGGCGCCGTGGGTGACGGCTTCGAGACGGCGTACGACGGTGTCGGCCTCGTGCGGGGCGGAGTCCAGGACGGGTCCGACGACGGCGTGGGTGCCGTTGCCGCTCAGGCCGTACGTGCCGGGGCGCAGGCTCGCCAGGGCGCGGGTGAGGCTGATCTGGCCCGCGGCCGTGGCGTGCACGGTGAGGCGGGGCTCGGTGGGCAGGGGTCGGCCCGCGGGCGCCTTGAGGGCGGCGTCGCTGGCGAAACGGCCCGCCGCGATGGCGGCTGCGGCCGTCCCCAGGGCGGCTGTTACTGCGGTGACGGCCGCTGCCGTCGCTTTGGCTGGGCGCACCGCTCCAGTGT
Source organism: Streptomyces sp. NPDC045678 (assembly GCF_056432085.1). Lineage (NCBI taxonomy): Bacteria > Bacillati > Actinomycetota > Actinomycetes > Kitasatosporales > Streptomycetaceae > Streptomyces > Streptomyces sp. NPDC045678. Next base: position 2,842 of record NZ_JBWKJS010000018.1, on the reverse strand, counting down.
TATGGGCGGAAGGCTTCGGGGCCAGTGGGCGGTGTCCCTGGGGTGACCGGATCGCTCCGGTGCGCCGTCCAGGGCGTCGAGGAGTCATCGTCCAGGGACGTCGAGCAGTCATTCGGCGGGCTGCCCGTACCCCTTCAGCCGCTCCTCCGCTTCGTGCAGCTGGGAGGGGGACAGGAGGGTCGGGGCGCGGCCCGGGACCGCGGCGGCCGTGAGCCAGAGGCGGGACATCCATTCCAGCTGGGCCGTGCGGTCGTACGCCTGGGAGAGGGTGTCTCCGTAGGTGACCGTTCCGTGGTTCTGGAGGAGGCATCCGGTGCGGTCGCGCAGGGCGCTGAGCATGTTCTCGGCCAGCTCCTCCGTGCCGTACAGCGCGTAGGGCGCGACGCGGGGCGGGCCGCCGAGGATGCCGGTCATGTAGTGGACCGCGGGGAGCTCGGGGACCAGCATCGAGACGGCGGTGGCGTGCACCGCGTGGGTGTGGACCACGGCGCCCGCGGAGGTGTTCCGGTAGATCGCGAGGTGCATGGGCAGTTCGCTGGTGGGCGAGAGGTCGCCGAAGAGCTGCCGTCCTTCGAGGTCGACGCCGACCGCGTCCCCGGGCCGCAGGCGGTCGTACGGCATTCCGCTCGGGGTGACGAGGACGGTGCCGCCGACCCGTATCGAGACGTTGCCCGAGGTGCCGACGACCAGGCCGTCCGTGACCGTCCTGCGGGCCGTGTCGACGAGCTCCTCCCAGGCCCGCGCGAGGGCCTCCTCCGTACCGGCCGCCGCGTCCCCGTGTCCGTCGTCCCCGTGCTGCCGCTGCTCCGTCATGCGGCGATCCTGCCAGCCGTTCTTCGAACGCCGGAGGGCGCGGGACGCGGGGTGATCAGTATCTCTTCGACGGGCTTGTCGGACTGTTCGAAGCGGTGCGGCGCGGCGGCGGCCGCCGGATGGCGGAGCCCGACACTCCGCCCGGTTTGCGGGCCCCCCGCCCCCGCTCCTTACGATCGCTGTCGAACGCCCGGAACAGACCAGGTGAGGGCACTCCGCTTCGGGTCACCGCACCGCCCGGCCCAGTTCACTTTCCGTTCACCCGGAGTGCCTACGTTCAACTTGCCACTGACGTCCAACAGAAGCCTGGGTAAATGGAACACATCACGCTTCTCCTCGGGATCGTGATCGTTACCGCTCTCGTGTTCGATTTCACGAACGGTTTCCACGACACTGCCAACGCGATGGCGACGACCATCTCGACCGGCGCTCTGAAGCCCAAGACGGCGGTGGCCATGTCCGCCGTGCTCAACCTCGTCGGCGCTTTCCTCTCGGTGGAAGTCGCCAAGACGATCTCCGGCGGCATTGTCAACGAGGACGGCCTCAAGACAGAGGTCATCTTCGCCGCGCTCGTCGGCGCGATTCTCTGGAACCTCCTGACCTGGCTGGTGGGCCTGCCCTCCAGCTCCTCCCACGCGCTCTTCGGCGGCCTCATCGGCGCCGCGGTCATGTCGATGGGCTGGTCGTCGATCAACGGCGGCACCGTCGTCACCAAGATCCTGATCCCGGCCGTCGCGGCCCCGCTCGTGGCGGGCATCGCCGCGACGCTGGCCACGCGCCTGACGTACCGCATCGGCCGCAACACGGACCAGAAGTCCACCGCCAAGGGGTACCGCGCGGGCCAGATCGCCTCCGCCGGCCTCGTCTCGCTGGCCCACGGCACGAACGACGCGCAGAAGACCATGGGCATCATCACGCTCGCCCTCATCACGGGCGGCGCCCTGAACCCCGGCGCCAACCCCCCGATGTGGGTCATCGTCTCCGCCGGTGTCGCCATCGCGCTCGGCACCTACCTCGGCGGCTGGCGCATCATCCGCACCATGGGCAAGGGCCTGACCGACCTCGCGCCGCAGCAGGGCTTCGCCGCCCAGACCAGCGCCGCGACGGCGATCCTCGCCTCCTCGCACATCGGCTTCTCGCTCTCCACCACGCAGGTCTGCTCCGGCGCCGTGATGGGCGCGGGACTCGGCCGCAAGGGCGGCGTCGTCCGCTGGTCGACCGCGACCCGCATGTTCGTCGCGTGGGGCCTGACCCTGCCGGCCGCCGGCCTGGTCGGCGCGGGCGCCGAGTTCCTCACCAAGCAGGGCCCCTGGGGCATCGCGGCCACGGCCGCGCTCCTCATCGGCGGCTCCGCCGTCATCTGGGTGCTCTCGCGGCGCAACGCCATCGACCACACCAACGTCACCGACGACGAGGTCCGCACGGACGGGACCATCCCGGCCGGCGAGCCCGCGGGCGTCGTGACCACCGCGATCGCCGCCGTCACGCCGCCCCCCGCGGGCACCCTGGCCGCCTCGACCGTCCCGGACGAGCCCGTCAGGGCCGGCGTCTCGGCCCCGACCACGACCACGACCGGCGCCATGGCGGACCCCGCCCGGCCCGCGACGGTGTAAGGACAGATCAGCATGAGCATCGACTGGGCAGCTCTCGGCTCCGTCTTCGGCGTCAGCCTCGCGGTGACGGTGGCCCTGGTGGGCCTCTTCACCGTCGGCATCGTCGGCCTCTCCCAGCAGGAGAAGGCGACCGCCGCCTCCGGTGGCTCGGCGGCCATGGCGCGCACCGGCGCGTACGCCTGCTTCGCGCTGTGCGCGGCGGCCGTGGCGTACGGGATCTATCTGATCGTCGCCTGACAGCGGCAACCGCCGTCATCCGACGGCAGCGTTTCCCGGGAGGGGGGGGGGGGGGGGGGGAAAACCCCCCCCCCCCCCCCCCTCCTGGTGTTTGGGGCCCACCAGGGGTTCCCCCAACCCCCCCCCCCCCCCCCCCCCAAAAAACGGACAAGGCGGCCCTGGGGGGGGGGGGGTGGCGT
>NZ_JBWKJS010000017.1:0-70082 GCF_056432085.1 Streptomyces sp. NPDC045678 | reverse complement strand
GGCGGCTCCGAAGGGCCATACCTTCATCTCTTGCACAGCATCGATTTCACGAGCTCTCCTACATAGAGCTCCCTTCTTCGTTCGTGGCGCACCCCACCTCTGAACCTGGCCCTGGCCCTGACCGGAACCAACCCGCCTACAACGTAAGGACTCCCCGCCTCAGGCTCCGGTCCACTTCTTGGATGCTGTCGGCGATCCTGGCCGGCGGACATCTGCGGTTGTTCTCGGCATGGCCGGTGTGATGGGCGGGGAAGGAATCTCCGCATGCGGACGGTGAACGGAGTGGGGGCGGCAGCCTTCCTGTACGGCGCTCGACCCCAGATGCTGACTGGTCCCGGCTGCCTGCTGCCGACCGGAGCGGCAGGCATCTGGCACGATGCGCAGCAGGGTCTGCTGGTGGTCGCGGACGCCGGGCACGCTGTGGACCTCTTCACCGACCCCCGATGGAGCCGCGCGGCGGCGGTCCGCAGCCCTGGGAACCATCCGAAGCGCGGTTCCACGGTGTTCACCGGCCTGGATCCGCCGTGCCACACGCGTCTGCGTGGGATGGTCGCCCGAGCCTTCACCCCACGCGCGGTACAGCAGTGCCGGCCGGCCATGGCACGGCGTGCCGAGGAGCTGGTCGCCACACTGCGCTCGTCCCGCCGGACAGTCGATCTCCTGTGGTCGTTCTGCCTTCCGTTCGCCTTCGGCGTCCACTGCGACTTCCTCGGCATACCCACCTGCGCCCGCCGGTCCTTGCACCGGGTGTGGTGGGCCTCGTTGTGGTCCGCCGATGACGAGGCGGAACGCCGGCGGACCGCACGCGCGGTGCGTCGGGTACTGGCTGACCTCCTCGATCCCCGTGGCCCGACTTCCCTGACGGGCGTGTTCGCCGGTCTCCGCGCAGCCCTGCGCTGTGGCAGGCACAGCGCTACGGACGTCCTCGATGTGGCACAGACGCTGATGGGCGACGGCGCCTGGCTCGCCGCCTCACAAATCGCGCAGACAGTCGCCAGTCTGCTCATACGACACGGAGAGCTCCCGCCGGACCGGGCCACGCTGCGCCGCGCGGCCGAGGTGTCGCCACGCATCACGCCGGCGATCACCCTGGCCATGCCCCGTACCGCCGTGGCTCCCCTGCGCCTGGGATCCCTGCACATCGCACCGGGCCGGCGGGCCACCGTGGCCATCGGCCTGGCCAACCGTGCCTCTGCCGTACGAGGTCGGGCCGCCATCTCACCCAGGTCGGGGGAGATCGACCGGGACCTCAGCTTCGGACACGGTCCGCACTACTGCCTCGGCGCCTCCTTGCTCGCGGTTGAACTGCACACCGCTCTCACGGTGTTGGCCGCGGCGCTGCCCGGTCTGGCCATGGCGGCGCCCGAAAGAACTCTGCCGTGGTTTGCCACCCCGACGGTTCGTGGTCTGCGACACCTCCCGGTGACCTGGGCAGCCGGCCGGCAGCTGCGCCACTGAAGCAGCGCACCGGCTTCGCCGGCTCCGTCGTCACCGTCGCTCCCCGCCTGCGCCGCCCACTGACCCGGCACGTCCCCGAGATCCGCGCCGGCACCTACGTCACCTGTGTCTTCATCCCCGAAGAGGCGCTCTGCCGCCCCGGCCGACGTCCCAGGAATCAAGGGAGGGCCAGGGGGCGGCGGCGCCCGGGGTGCAGGGTCCGCCGCCCATGGGGAACGGCTCAGTCGGCCTGGTGGTCGGCCTGCTTGGGCAGGCAGAACATCAGGGCCCACATCAGGGCGAGGAGGCCGCCGACCCACCACAGCACGGTGACGAAAGCGTCGCGGTTGACCGCGCCGTCGCGAGAGCCGCCGGTGATGGCGAAGAACACCACGGCGGTCAGCGCGGTACCCAGCGCGATGCCCAGGTGAATGGCGGTGTTGAACAGGCCCGAGGCCGAGCCGGCGTCCTCGTGCGGGACCCTGGCCAGCGACAGATCGGCGAGCGGGCCGGAGACCATGCCCAGGCCGAAGCCGATCAGCACCACCGGAGCGGTCATCGCCGGCAGGGTCAGGTCGGCCTGGTGGCTGCCGATCTGGAGCCCGTAGGCGACCGTCGCAGCGGTCGCGACGAGGACTCCGGCCTGCGGCAGGCGGCGGGCGAAGCGTCCGGCGGTCTTCGCCGCGATCGTCGCGCCCCCCAGTTCTCCCACGGAGAGCAGCACGAAGGCCACGGCCGCCTCAAGCGGGCTCATGCCCAGTCCGCACTGCAGGTACAGCGTCCAGGTCATGAAGAACAGACCGCACAGCAGGCCGTGCAGCAGGTCCGCTGCCATGCCCCCGGAGAACTGCCTGACCCGGAAGAGGGACAGGGTCACCAGCGGGTCGTCGCCCTGCCTGCGCCGTTGGTGGCGCAGGAAGACACCGAGGAAGACGACGCCGGCGGCGAGCATGGCGAAGCACCACAGCGGCCATCCGTGGGCGTTGCCCTCGGTGAGCGGGAAGAGGATCAGGACGATGGCCAGGCCGGACAGCAGCATGCCGACCAGGTCGAGCCGGTCGGCCTTGCGGAGGGTCGACTCGGGGATGAACGTGCGTCCCAGGAGGAGCACGGCCAACCCGACGGGCACGTTGACCAGGAAGATCGGCCGCCAGGACAGCTCGAACAGGTCGGCCTCGGTGAGTACGCCGCCCAGGACCGGGCCCAGGACGTTGGCGATGGCCAGGACGGCCCCGTACAGGCCGAACGCCTTGCTGCGGTTCCGGCCCTCGAAGGTGACGTGCATGGTCGCCAGGACCTGCGGGATCATCACGGCCACGCCGACGCCCTGGAGCAGGCGGGCGCCGATCAGTACGCCCGGGCCGGTGGCCAGACCGCACAGCAGCGAGGCGACGGTGAACACGACGGTGCCGATGAGCAGGATCCTGCGGCGGCCGTAGACGTCACCGAGCCGTCCGCCGGTGATCAGCCCGACGGCGACGGGCAGGGAGTAGGCGGTGGTCAGCCACTGCACCGCGACCGGCCCGGCGCCGGTCGACTCCTGGATGGCGGGCAGGGCGGTCAGGACGACCGACTGGTCGAGCATGTTCATCAGCTCGGCGGTCAGCAGCACCAGGAGGGCGATCCAGGCCCCCACGGCCATCTTCGAAGGTGCAGGTGATGGGTGGGTCGGGGTCTGGGCGGTGGTGTGCTCTGGCACGTCGCCGAGCGCGGAGGAGGACAAAACGGGAACTCCTGATCCAGAGAATCGGGGAGCCCAGCCGACAGCCGCACCGGGACGGAAAACACGAAACCCGGGGCAGACGGCAGAGCTGCACCCGGGAAGGAAAACTGTGGGGATGGGTGACGCGACTCAGGCCGGCGCGACGTCCGCCCCCGGAAACGTGCGACACAACAGCACGCGGGGAACACGGACGACTACATGGCCTGGTTGATAAGACGTCACCCCAAGATCGACACAGAAGGGACAGGAAGTCCGGTCACTGCCACCGAAACCACGGCACAGGAACTTGAAAAGATTACAACACCCGCACGGCCCGCCGCACAGTAGAACTGACCCCCGCCCTCGCCCCGCCGCACAGCAGAAATGACCCCCGCCCTCGCCCGGCCGCAACGCTCAGCCTCCACTGCTCCACTGTCGCAAACGGTCCTTTGCCCGGGCCGGGCAGGCGACGCGCAACGGGATGTCGTCGCAGCTCAGAGCGCCTGAGGCGTCGGCCGTGTGTCAGTGGTCCGTGGCAGACTCAAAACCATGATGCCCCGGTCGAGATTCACGCCGCTCCCGAACGAACAGTGGGAGCGCATCGAGCCCCTCCTCCCGCAGGCCGGGAGCCGTACGGGGCGAGCGGTCAGGGCCCTCGACGTGACCTTGGGCGGGCGTTGAGATGGCCACTTTCAAAGATGAACTGTCCCCGGAGCTCATCGGGCGTCTCGCGGGCGACCTCGCGGGTGCCTCGGCCTCGTTCGACCGGACGGCGTTCGAGCAGCTCGCATGTACCGGTATCGGTGAGCTGGAGCTGAAGGCCCGTATCGACTGGATCGCCCGTGCCCTCGCGGCGACGATGCCGACGTCCCCCGAGGAAGCCGACCGGGTGATCCGTGGTGCCCTCGACAGCAGGGGTCTTACGGGGTGGGCTTCCATGCCCGTCAACGCCTACGTCGCCTCGGCGCTGCTGGACCGGCCCGACGTCGCGCTGCCGTTGCTGGCCGCGCTCACTTCCCGCTACACCGCCGAGTTCGCTGTCCGCCCGTTCGTCGAAGCCCACTACGAGGTCACGATGGACCGGCTCAGGGCGTGGACCACCGATCCGGACGAACACGTTCGGCGGCTCGTCTCGGAGGGCACACGCCCGCGGTTGCCCTGGGCATCGCAGCTCTCGCGGTTCATCTCCGACCCCGCCCCCGCGCTGGCGCTCCTGGAGCCTCTCGTCTACGACGAGTCCCTCTACGTGCGACGTTCCGTGGCGAACCACCTCAACGACATCAGCAAGGACCACCCCGACCTCGTCCTCGTCACCGCCCGGCGATGGTTGCGCGGCAGCACGCAGGGCGCATTCGTCGTGCGCCACGGCCTGCGGACACTCGTCAAGCGAGGACACCCGGAGGCTCTCGCGGTTCTCGGGTTCGACCACCACGCTCCGATCGAGATCACGGACCTCGCCTGCTCGCCCTCCACCATCTCCATCGGGGAGGCGACCACCGTCACCTTCTCGCTGCACGCCAACGGCGCGACGAGAGCGGCGATCGACTACATAGTCCACTACCAAGGGGTTCGCGGCCCCAAAGCGGGCAAGGTCTTCAAGCTGACCGCCCGGGACCTCCCCGCGGGCCAGGCGGTCCCCTTCTCACGCCGGCACCGGTTCGACAGCCTCTCGGTGCGCACGATCCACCCCGGCCCGCACCGCATCGAGGTCCAGGCCAACGGACGCGTCCTCGGTGCGACCGAGGTCCACATCACCGCCGCCGAAACCTCGCAAGGCCCGGCCCGAGCCTGCTGAACGATGGAGTTGCGGGAGAAGCGAGCAGCTTCGCGATCAAGGTGACGCCGGCGCCCTCCAGCTGCCTCTCCCTCTCTCGATGGGCCTTGTCCATGTCTGTGGTGCCTGTTTCCCGTAAGGACGCTTGACTCGGCTGCGCGCGCAGCTGACCGACGGCCGACCGCGAACTCCAAGGGGCGGACGCCCTCGTCGCGAGGGGCGGTTTTGCTCTACGGGGTGATGCTGCATGGTGCGGCCCGGTTACGGGCGGGTCTGGAACTGACGGACCTGGAGGCGGGGCTGGTGGGGCCCATGCACCGGCTGCTGTCGCAGGAGGAACTGCACGACTTCGGCCGGGTGTACGAGGAGGAGTCGGCGGCCCGGGCTCGGATGTTCCCCGCCAGTCTGGCCGCCCGCCCCGTCGAGGAGGGATATTCCGCCGCGGACCTGTTCGCGGACGTGCCGCGCCTGCGGGCGGAAGTCGCCGCGCAGCCGAATGTGAACGTCATCGACCTTGATGCCCCAGGCGCGCCGACTACGGGTACGGGGCCACGTTCGTGACCGCCTCGGCGCACCGTGCCGATGCGCAGCAACGGCAGCTGATGCAGGTCAGGCTCCTGATGGACAAGTTCCGCACCTACAAGGGGTCGGATGAGTGGAGCGACGACGAGATCTACTGGGCCACCAGCTCGGGCGCCGACGGCCACCCGCCCTCCTACACGCAGATCACCCCCACCTTCGGGGGCGTCAACGGGGGTGAGACCCGCAGCTTCGCCCCCCACACCAAGCTGCACGAGGTCACCGCCTCACGTTCGGATGTACGTGGTCCTCCGACGGCACCAACTGGGCGGCCCCCCACATGGTGCTCGGCACGATCAGCGACCGCGCCGCGGCTCTGGCCATCTACCAGGGCAAGCTCTACATGGCCCACCGCGACTACTTCACCGGACGCGTCGTCATCAACATCAACACCAGCGCAGGCTGGGGCACGCCCACCGTGCGCGGCGGAACCACCTGGGACGCCCCCGCCCTGGGAGTTCGCGGCGACGCCCTCTACTGCGTCGTCCGTGGTGGGGACGACAGGCTGTGGCTCAGTGCGCTCACAAGTCCCACCTCGAACTGGAACGATTTCGCCCCGGTCTCCGCAGCCGGCACGACGTTCTCGGCGCCGGCCATCACCGGCCTCGGCAACGACGACCTGCACCTCGTCTACCGGTCCGCCCAATAGACGACCCTGTCGGTGCCGCTGATGTGCACCGTCACTTGGCCGCGATGTCCCGCCCGGCTTCTCCAGCAGTGATCAGGGCCTTTGTGTGGAGGTCGGCGGCGAGGTCCCTGAGATGCTCCATGCCCGGCGAGGTGGCGAGGGTGAGCTCGCGTTCGACGACGGTGAGATCGGCCTGCCACACATCGGCGAGAATGCGCCTGAGGTAGGGGGTGGAGTGGTCCCATCCCTCGCGAGGAGTGCCGGGGGCGTAGCCGCCACCGCGCACTGTGGCCAGGACGGTCGGCTTGTCCTTGAGGACCGGGCTGCCCAAGGGCGCCCCGGAGATGACCAGGTCGATCCAGGTTTTGATGTGCTGGGAGACACCGAAGTTGTACAACGGCACGGCCAGGACCACCGCCTCGGCGGCCTCGAGCTCCGCGAGGAGCGTCTCGGCGAGCAGGCGGGCCTCGCGCTGGGCGGGCGTGCGGGCGCTGTCGGGCGTCAGAGCGCCGGTGTGGGCCTGCACCCAGGCGTCGGCGGGCAGCGGTTCAGTGCCCAGATGGCGCCGTACTACCGGCTCGTCCGGGTGGGCCGCGGTCCACTCCGCTTCCACGATGTCGGCCAGTTCGGCGCTTGCCGAGGTGCCGGGAAGGATGCTGGCGTCAAGCCGGAACAGGCTCATGGTGTCTCCCTGGGGTGCTGCCACGTCAACGCGGCGCATTAGCTGGTGGGTTCGTCTCAACCGTTCGACAAAACGGCCCCGCGGGATGTGAGGCGACGACGCGGCCTTGCATTGCGGGACGCTGTCTTGTCGTTCAGGTGAGGGCACACACGACCGAGGGGGCCGTCACGATGACCACCGCAGGGCTCGACGCGATCATGAGCGAGCGGCGCCAGCTGATCAATCTCGCGTACCGGCTGCTTGGCTCCCTGACCGAGGCCGAAGACGCCGTGCAGGAGACCTACACCCGCTGGTATGCCATGTCCTGGCAGGAGCGGGACGCCATCCGTGCCCCCGGCGCCTGGCTGACGACGGTTACCAGTCGCATCTGCCTCAACGTGCTCGCCTCGGCACGCGCCAGACGGGAGACCTACGTGGGCGAATGGCTCCCCGAGCCACTGCCCGAGCCCACGGGGTGGATCAGCGGCCGGTCGGGCGGCGGGGCCGTCGACCCGGCCGACCGGGTCGCCTTGGACGAGTCGGTCGACCTGGCCTTTCTGGTCGTGCTCGATTCGATGACCCCGGCCGAACGCGTCTCGTTCATCCTGCACGACGTCTTTCGCTACTCCTTCGCGGAAGTGGGCCGGATCATCGGGCGCACGCCGGCGGCATGCCGCCAGCTGGCCTCCTCGGCCCGTCGCCGTATCCGGGCCGGGCAGGAGACATCGCCCCCGCTCCCGAAAGCCCGGCGCGCCGGCATCGTCAGGGACTTCAAGCAGGCGTGGGAGGCCAAGGACATAGACGCCCTGATCGGCCTGCTCGACCCCCACGCCACCGCGATCGCCGACGGCGGCGGTCACGCCACGACCTTCCCGCACCCCATCGCGGGCGGTCGGCAGATCGCGCACGCCTGGGTGGAGATCGCCCGCCGCAAGCCGGGCGACATGACGTTCCTGGAGCACACCGTCAACGGCCGGCCCGGTGTGGTGGCCGAACAGGACGGCCGCGTCGTGACGGTGTTCGCGTTCGAGGTCGTCGGCGACCGGATCAAGAACATCTGGGTGATGCGCAACCCCGACAAACTCCGCTACTGGGCGACCGGATGAGGTGGACCGCTGAGGGTCCTCGTCGGCTGGTCGCCCGGCCGGGAGGGTCTGAACGGCTTCTGGTCCGCTTCGTGTACCCCAAAGAAGGCCGGTGCGCGGTGTGGCCGATAGCGCGGCGCCGTGACCGAAGAACGTCCGTAACCTCGGGAGTTGCCGTTCTCATCGGTGGAGAGCGTTGCTGGAGTCGGTCGCGGCGACCGGGGCCCTTCGGGCCGCCGGGGTGGAGAGTGCGCCGAGGGGCGACTGTCAGTGGTGTTGGCTACGGTTCATGGCATGTCGAAGTCCAGATCCCGCGCCCGCGTCACCTCCGATGACGTGCGCCGCATCGCGCTCGCCCTGCCGGAGACGGTGGAGAAGGTCGCGTGGAGCATGCCCACGTTCCGGGTCGCAGGAAAGATGTTCGTGACGGTTCCCGACGACGAGACGTCCTTCGCCGTGCGCTGCCCGAAGGTCGAGCGCGACGAGCTGGTCCTTGCCGAACCGGACAAGTTCTGGGTCGCCGCCCACGAGGCGGGCTCGGCGTGGGTGCGAGTGCGCCTCGCGGCCCTGGACGTCGACGAGCTCACGGACATCCTGGCCGACTCCTGGCGCCAGGCCGCGCCGCCCCGACTCCTGGAGCGGCACCCCGAGTTGGGGGTGGTGGCATGATCCCACCGTTGCCGTGGCGAGGGGTGGGGAAGCGTGCTGAAGGGCTCGGAGGCGCACTCGGGGGCGCACGGGACAGGTGACGGGGGCATTTGGTCCCGAGATTTCGGGCTGTTCTTCGCGGCCCGTGCCGTGGCGAAGCTCGGCGACACGATGTTGCCGGTCGCCCTGACCGCCGGACTGCTGCGGCACGGACACGGCGCCGGAGCGGTCGGCCTCGCGATGGCCGCCACGACCGTGTGCTTCGCGGGCCTCGTGATCTTCGGCGGGGTCTTCGCGGACCGCTTCAGCACACGCCTGCTGATGATCGGCGCGGACCTCGTCCGGCTCGGCACCCAGTCGCTCGCGGCGGTGTTCTTCTTCACCGGCCACGTCGTCCTCTGGCAGATCTGCGCGATCGGCGCGGTCAACGGCGCGGCCGCCGCCGTCTTCCAGCCGGGCGTCGCCAGTACGGTTCCGCGCCTCGCCGCCGACGTGCAGAAGGCGAACGGCGCGATACGCGTGGCCGAGTCCACCGCGTCCCTCGCGGGCCCGGCCACCGCCGGTGTCCTGGTCGGCCTCGCATCGCCGGGCGCCGTCTTCGCCGCGCACGCGGCGACGTACGGGGTCAGCGCCCTCTGCCTCGTTCTGCTGAGACTGCCTCCGGCCCGCCCGGGGTCGCAGCCGCACAGCGACGGCTTCCGGGCCGACCTCGTGCAGGGCTGGCGCGAGTTCAGGTCCCGTACCTGGCTGTGGGGTGTCATAGCCGTCTTCGGCGTGCTGATGATCACGACCACGGGGCCCACCGTGCCGCTGGTGGCGACGCTCGTGGTCCAGGAACACGGCTCCGGCGCGTACGGTCTGGTGAACTCCGCCCTGGGCGCGGGCACCGTGCTCGGCGGTCTTTTCGCCCTGCGGCTGCGACCGCGCCGCATGCTCCGGGCCGGGGCGATCGCCCTGGTCGCCTTCGCCGCGTTCCCCGCGGCCGTCGGCGCCCAGCTGGGTGTGCCGCTGATGTCGGCGGGCGCCGGCCGTCGCAGGCGCGGGCGCCTCCTTCTGGGGAGTGATGTGGGCGACGAGCGTCCAGACCCAGGTCCCGCCGGACGTCCTCAACCGCATCCACGCCTACGACGTCGCGGGCTCCCTCGCCCTGCTGCCCGTGGGCCAGGCCCTCGCGGGCCCCGCGGCGGCGGCCGTCGGCGCGGAGACGGTGCTGCTGACGGGCGGGGTGATGACGGTGGGGGTCTGCATCGCCCTGCTCGCGATCCCGGCGATCAGCGGCCTGGTCCGCGCGGACGCCGCCCCCACGCTGCCAGTCCCGACACCCTCGTCCCCGTCCCTGTCCTCGTCCTCGCCCCGCTCTCTTCGGGATCGCGGCGTGCGCAGGCGGGGCAGGCGGGGCGAGCCGGGCCGGACCGCGGTCGGTGATCCGAGTCACAGGGGCGCCCCGGTCGTCTCCCTCGCGAGCCCGAGGCGAGGGGGGAGGAGCGGCTCGTTCACGCCCGTGCCCACCCCCGACCCGGGAAAGGCGTGAGCGATCACCGGTCGGAGTGCGGTATTGTTTCGGTGCGCGTTCGGCCAGGGGAAACCCCAGGTCACACGGGCAACGGGACGTGGCGCAGCTTGGTAGCGCACTTGACTGGGGGTCAAGGGGTCGCAGGTTCAAATCCTGTCGTCCCGACTCGTGAGAGTCGCAGATCAGGGGCCGTTTCAGAGCAATCTGAAACGGCCCCTGATCGTTTTCTGGGGTCCAGCGGGGACCACCGGGGGCCGGAGCGGGACATAACCCACCAGCACCTCAGGCCCGGCGACCAGGTCGTCGTCCTCAAGGGTGCCGCGGGCGGGGGTGGGGCCGAGGGGCGGGACGGTGGCGGGTGGCGTGGATGGAACCGAGCAGGTTGAGGGACTGGGCACTGGGGCTGCCCGGTTCGGCGTGGTAGATGACGAGCTGCTGGCCGGGAGCGTCGCGTACGTCGAAGGCCTGGTAGGTGAGGGTGAGGGGGCCGACGTCCGGGTGGAGGAAGTGTTTGGCGTCCTGGGTCTTGCCGCGCACGGTGTTCGCGTTCCAGAGACGGTTGAAGTCCGCGTTGTCCTCGGTGAGGTTGTGGACGAGCTCGCGCAGTCGCGGGTTGTCCGGCTCATATCCGGTTGCCTCGCGGAGGTTGGCGACGGTGGCCTGTGCTGCCCGGTCCCAGTCCGTGTAGAAGCCGCGGCCCGCGGGGTCGAGGAAGACCATGCGGGCCAAGTTGTCCGCCGGATCGAACGGGGCGTAGAGGGCGTCGGCCAAGGCGTTGGCGGCGAGGAGGTCGAGGGTCCGGTTCATGACGAACGCCGGAGTGTTCGGGTAGCCGTCCATCAGCTGTCGCAGCGCGGGGCTCACCCGCTCGGTGGTGTGGGCGGAGGGCCGGTCGTTCGGCGTGGCCCCGGCCAGCCGGTACAGGTGCGCGCGGGCCTCCGTGTCGAGGTGCAGTGCCCGGCTGACCGCGTCGATCACCTGGGGTGAGGGGTTGCGCTCGCGGCCTTGTTCCAGGCGTGTGTAGTAGTCGGCGTTGATTCCGGCCAGGACGGCGACCTCCTCGCGGCGCAGTCCGGCGACTCTGCGGACCCCGTAACTCGCCATGCCGACGGCCTCCGGCCGCAGGTCGGCGCGGCGTGCGCGCAGGAAGTCTCCCAGGTGGTTGTCGTCCATGTGGTCAGGCTAGGCGGGGGCTCGGTGTGCTGCCTGGGTGTGCCATGCCCAGGCAGCACGTGTCCTGGTTGCCGGCCGGCGGCCTGCCCAGACTCGGTGGAGCAAGAAGGACGACATCGTGCGAGGAGAGGAGTCCGCCGTGGCAGGGACCGTTGAGGGCGACCAGGTCGACGTGGTCGGGATGTGGGTGACCGCGGATGGTCACATCCGGCAGGAGCTGCTGCCGGACGGCCGGTACGACGAAGCCCGTGGCGCGCGGGCCGGCGCGTACACCGGGCGGTACACGGTGGTCGGCAGTCACCTGGACTACGTCGACGACACCGGCTTCACCGCCACGGGCGACATCCGGGACGGAGTGCTCTATCACGAGCACCTCGTGCTCTACCGGGAACAGAAGCAGTCGTAGAGAACGCCGGGCCCGCACGTGACCGCGCGCCCCGTGCCCGGGAGGGGGCGACTCCGCCCTCGGCGGACCAGGAGGTTCCGACACGACAGTCAGTCAGTAAGCCAGTCAGTAAGCCAGTCAACATCAACGAGATCTAGGACCACATCCATGACAGGACAACGACTTGACGGCAAGGTCGCGCTGATCACAGGCGCGACCGGCGGCCTCGGCACAGCGACCGCCGAGCTCTTCGCCCGCGAGGGCGCCCGGCTGGTCATCACCGATGTCGCCGAAGGCCCTCTGCGGGAGTTGTCCCACCGGATCGAGGCGCGCGGTGCGGAGGTCGTCGCCGCCCGCCTCGATGTCTCCTCCGCGCGGGAGTGGGACGAAGTGATCACCGTCGTACGCGACCGGTTCGGAACGCTGGACGTGCTCGTGAACCTCGCCGGCATCCTGGACTGGCCGGGCATCGAGGACACGCGGGAAGAGGCGTGGGACCGCGTCATCGACGTGAACCAGAAAGGCACATGGCTCGGCATGAAGGCGGCGATGCCGCTCCTGCGTGCGAGCGGCAACGCGTCAGTGATCAATACGTCGTCGGTACTCGGCCTGGTGGGAAGTGGTGCGGCTGCGGCCTACCAGGCGTCGAAGGGAGCCGTGCGCCTGTTGAGCAAGACCGCCGCGGTCGAGTACGCCCGGCAGGGAGTACGGATCAACTCGGTGCACCCCGGGGTGATCGCCACGCCGATGATCCAGGACCTCCTGGACGACCAGGGCGACCAGCAGCCGGACATCCGACGCACCCCCATGCGCCGAGCCGGCCGCGCCGATGAGGTCGCCCCCGCGATCCTCTTCCTGGCCTGCGACGACTCCTCGTTCGTCACCGGCGCGGAGCTGGTGGTCGACGGCGGGCTCACCGCGCACTGAACAACCCACCCGTGGGGGAGTGGCGCGGCGGGTTACGAAACGAACAGGACGTGCCGGGCGACAGGCAGGGCCGGCTGGTCCTCGTCGGTGCGCTCCGGCCGGCTGATCTCGGCCCAGAGCGCGTCGAGGGACAGCCCGAGGGCGTCGGCGATCGCGGCGATGGTCGGGAAGGCGGGGGTGGCCACGCGGCCGGATTCGATCTTTCGGAGCGTCTCCGGCGAGATGCCCGCGGCGAGCGCGACGTCGATCATCGAGCGGCGGCCCCGGGCCCGGCGGAGCAGGGCGCCCAGGCGCTGTCCGCGTTCGACCTCGGCGGGAGTGAGCGGCAACCTGACCATCCGCCCATTCTAATACCGGTATAGTTAGAACGGTATAGTTATTGGAAGCACGTGAGAGGCCCCCATGATTGAGATCCTCAACTCCACCCGGATCGATCGGGCGAAGGACACCGGAGCGCTGGTCGGCAACATCCTGCACACGCTGAAGCAGCGCAGCACGCCCGGCACGAACCTTCTGGACATCGACCAGTGGGCCAAGGAAATGATCACTGAGGCGGGGGCGCAGTCCTGCTACGTCGACTACGCGCCGTCCTTCGGGCGCGGCCCGTTCGGCCACTACATCTGCACGGCCGTCAACGACGCCGTGCTCCATGGCCGGCCCCACAGCTACACGCTCGCCGACGGCGACTTGCTGACTCTGGACCTGGCTGTCTCCCTGCGCGGAGTGGCCGCGGACGCCGCGATCAGCTTCCTCGTGGGCAAGGCCCGGCCGGCGGAGAGCGTCGCGATGATCGAGACGACCGAACGTGCGCTGGCCGCGGGCATCGCCGCCGTCAGGCCGGGGGCGCGCATCGGTGACCTCTCACACGCCATCGGTACGGTCCTCGGCGAAGCCGGCTACCCCATCAACCTCGAGTTCGGCGGTCACGGCATCGGCTCGACCATGCATCAGGACCCGCATGTCGCGAACAACGGACGGCCCGGCCGGGGCTACAAGCTGCGCCCTGGACTGCTCCTGGCCCTGGAGCCCTGGGTCATGGCCGACACCGCCACGCTCGTCACCGATGCCGACGGCTGGACGCTGCGCAGCGCAACGGGCTGCCGGACGGCGCACAGCGAGCACACCATCGCCATCACCGACGACGGAGCCGAAATCCTCACCCTTCCCCCGCTGGCGTAGCCGTCAGGGGACGCGCCTGCGGTTCCGCTGCCGCCGACTCCCGTGCAGCGGGCGACACCGCCGGGCCGCTCGGCCGGAAGCCATACGGCAAGGGGATTCGTCCGTCAGGGAGTTCGTCCGTCAGGGAGTCGTCCATCAGGAAGTGGGGCCATCAGGGGTGCGGAGGGGGCGCGGTGGCACCGCGCCCTGTTCCGTGAGGTGGCTGTCCATGGTGGTGTTCAGGTCGGCCACGAATGCTTCGACTTGTGCCAGGAACTGGGGCGGGTAGTGCGACATCGCGGCGTCGAGGCGGTGGGCGAGCGGGCCGAAGAACTCGTCCGCCCGTTCCTGGATGTGCGCGCCGCTGCGCAGGGTGACGATGCGTCGGTCGGAGTGCTCCCGGGCCCGGGTGATGTGCCCCGCCGCTTCGAGACGGTTCAGCAACGCCGTGGTGGCGCCGGTGGAGAGGGAGATCCGCTCGCTCAGCCGCGCCGGTGACAGCGGAGTGCCGCGCTCCTCGGCGGCGGCGATCTCCAGGACCGCGGTCGCATCCGTGGAGTGCAGGCCCAGCCAGGCGGCGAAGCGGCGGCTGAGCTCGGTGTAGTGGCCGCCGTAGATCCTCAGCGACTCCATCAGCCGCTCACGCTGCTCTGCGACACCGTCGCGCACTGCTTCCTCCACGCCTTCGCCCTTCCCTCCTGCCGAGCGGTCCGAGCACACCGCTTTGACAACCTACCGCCCCTCACTTTACCTTCACGGTGGAATTACTTCACCATGGAGGTATCTGTCGTGCGTGACCCGTCTCCCCTCCCTGACGAGACGACCGAGCCCTACCGGTGGCGGTGGCTGATCCTGGTGGTGATGATCGTCGCGGAGATCATGGATCTCCTGGACGCCTCCATCGTCAACGTCGCCGGACCGGACCTGGAGAAGTCCCTCGGTGCCGGATCCGTCGGACTGCAGTGGGTGATCGGCGGCTACGCCCTCACTCTGGGCGCCGGCCTCGTGCTGGGCGGCCGACTCGGCGACCGCTACGGCCGACGCCGGATGTTCCTGATCGGCCTGACGGCCTTCACCGCGAGCTCCCTGCTGTGCGCGGTCGCGCCGAACATCGAGTCGCTGATCGCCTTCCGCCTGCTGCAGGGCACCGCCGGAGCGATGCTGCTGCCCCAGGGGCTGGGCCTGCTGCGGGAGAACTTCTCCGGCCCCGAGCTCACCAAGGTCTTCGCGATCTTCGGCCCCGTCCTCGGCCTGGGCGGCATCATCGGCCCGGTCCTGGGCGGCTTCCTCATCGAGGGCGACTTCTTCGGCCTGGGCTGGCGGTCGGTGTTCCTGGTCAACCTGCCCATCGGTGTCGCGGCACTGATCGTCGCCGCGAGGTTCGTGCCCAAGAAGGCGGGCGACCGCACGGTACGGGTCGACATGACCGGCGCCGCCCTGGTCGTGATCTCCTGCGCCCTGCTGGTGCTGCCGCTCAACCAGGGGCAGGAGAACGGCTGGCCGCTGTGGACGTGGCTGTCCATGGCCGCCTCGGCGATCGGCTTCGCTCTCTTCGCCCTCCAGCAGCGCCGCACGTCCGCCGCGGGCCGCGAGCCGCTGGTGACCCCGGGGCTGCTGCGCAAGCCGGCCTTCACCGTCGGCCTCGGTGGCATCGCCCTGTTTTTCGGCGGACTGATCGGCACCCAGCTCGTACTGACCCTGTTCCTCCAGATCGGCCAGCACTTCACCTCCGGTGACGCGGGCCTCGGCAACCTGCCCCTCGCGGTGGGAACCGCGATCGGTGGCGCGGTCAGCGGCGCGTTCCTCGCGGACAGGATCGGCCGAAAGGTGCTCCAGATCGGACCGCTGGTCCAACTGGCCGGCGCGGCCGTGCTGCGGTTCGAGCTCGACGGCCTCGATGCCGCCTCGTTCTCGATCTGGGACATCGCTCCCGGTGTGGCGGTGGCGGGCATCGGCGCCGGCATGGTGATCGCCGCCCTGTTCAGCTTCATCCTGGCCGCGGTGGACGACGACGAGATCGGATCCGCGTCCGGTGTCCTGTCGGCGGTCCAGGCGGTCGGCGGATCCATCGGTGTCGCGGTCTTCGGCTCGGTGTTCTTCGCCCGGGCCGAGACCGGCGACTTCACCGGCGGCTTCCACCGCGCGCTGATCGTCCAGGCGTGTCTGCTGATGGTCTTCCTCGGAATCACCTTCCTGCTGCCCAAGAAGGGCCGCCCCGATGAAGAGCAGCACGGCATCACCCCCGAGGCGGCCGGCGACGGCCCCGGCACCGGCCAGCACCTCACCGTGTGAGCCCCGGCCCGATCGCGGGAGCCTGCATCGACGGCCCGCCCCTGGCTCCGACCCGTAGTCCGTCCTCGCGACGCCGGCCTGAGGCGTGCCGGAACAGTCCGCCGTTCCGTTTCACACCCCGAGGATGCGGGAGAGCCCGTAGTCGGAGGGCTCGTCGAAGGAGGTGTCCTCGAAGTGTGCGGCGGCTCGCGCACATGCACTACCCGGCCGGAGGCGTGGGCCTCAACGCCGGCATTCAGGACGCCATGAACCTCGGCTGGAAACTGGCCGCCACCGTGGCAGGCACCGCCCCCGCCGGACTCCTGGACAGCTACCACGCCGAACGCCACCCGGTCGGCGCCGACCTGTTGCTCAGCACCCGCGCCCAGAGGGCACTGATGAACGCCTACTCGGCGGAGGGCCAGGACCTGCGCGCGCTCCTGAGTCAACTCATCGCCACGGTAACCGAGTTCTCCCGAAGCCTGACCGAAAGGCTCTCCGCGCCGGCCGTCACCTACCCGGGCCCCGCACACCACCACCCCCTGACCGGTCGACGCGCCCCCAACCTCGAACTCTCCAACAGCACGGACCTCTTCACACTGCCCCGGGCCGGCCGCCACGTCCTGCTGCACTTCACCGGCACACCGACCCGACCCACGCCCACCTGGACCACCGTGCGTGCCGCGCTCATTCGCGCACGTTCCGCTCCGAGGACGTACGTTCCGCGCCCGGGGAAAAACGCGTGCCGTGTGTAAGGGCGCCCGTCAGGATGAGGAGCATGACTGGTGAGACGCTCGTGGGGAGTCGGCAGGACGTGGGAGACGGGGGGCGCCCGCTTGCCCTGGTCACGGGGGCGGGACGGTCGGCCGGGATCGCGGCGTCCGTCGTACTGGATCTGGCCAGGACCGGGTGGGACGTGGCCTTCACGTACTGGACTCCGTATGACGCGCGGATGCAGTGGGGCACGGAGCCGGGTGCGCCCGAGGAGTTGCGGGAGCAGGTGGCGTCCCTCGGGGCGAGAACGTTCGCGGTTGAGGCGGACCTGAGCGATCCGGCCGTGCCGCCGCGGCTCTTCTACGACGTCGAGCGTGAGCTGGGGAACGTCACCGCGCTGGTGCTCTGCCACTGCGAGTCGGTCGACTCCGGTCTGCTGGACACCACGGTGGAGAGCTTCGACCGGCACTTCGCGGTCAACGCGCGGGCGACCTGGCTGCTGATCCGCGAGTACGGGCTGCGGTTCCGCGGACGGCACGGCAGCGGACGCGTCATCAGCCTGACCAGCGACCACACCGCAGGCAACCTTCCGTACGGGGCCAGCAAGGGGGCGATGGACCGGATCACGCTGGCCGCCGCGCGGGAACTCGCGGAGCTGGGAGTGACCTGCAACGCGATCAATCCCGGACCGACGGACACTGGGTGGATGACCGAGGAACAGAAGGCGGACATGATCCGCTTCACACCGCTGGGACGCCTCGGCGTGCCACAGGACTGCGCCCATCTCGTCTCGTTCCTCTGCTCCGCGGAGGGCGGATGGATCAACGGCCAGCTTCTGCAGAGCAACGGAGGCATGGCGTGACCGACCCGACCCAGGACCCGGGCTTCCTGCGGAACCCGTACCCGTCCTACGCGGCGATGCGGTCCACCTGCCCGGTGCAGCCCGTGCCCGCCGGATCCGGCGGGCGTACCAGCTACCTGATCACCGGCTACGCGGAGGCCAGGGCAGCTCTGGCCGACGCGCGGCTGTCGAAGGACACAGCTGTCTTCTTCGCGGGCAAGGAGTCACGCCGCCGCCTGCACCCCGCGGTCGCCCACACCATGCTGGCCAGCGACCCGCCGCGGCACACCCGGCTGCGCAAGCTGGTGACCAAGGCGTTCACGACCGGGGCCGTCAAGCAGCTGCGCCCGTTCATCGCACGCACCACGGACGAGCTGCTGGACCGGTGGCCGGCCGACGGGCCGTACGACCTCGTGGCAGGTCTCGCGGTGCCGCTGCCGGTCATGGTGATCTGTGAACTGCTGGGCGTTCCGCAGGCCGACAGGACCGACGTCCAGCGCTGGTCGGCGGAGCTGTTCGCGGTGGGGAGACCGGACGTCATCGACGCGGCCTCCCACGCGATGGCCGACTACATGACGGGCCTGATCGCCGCCAAGCGCCGGGCACCCGGCGACTCGCTCCTCGACCGGCTCATCACCGCCCGCGACGGGGACGATCACCTGAGCGAGGAAGAGCTGGTCTCCCTCGCGGTGCTGCTGCTCGTCGCCGGGCACGAGACCACCACCAACTACCTGGGCAACGCTGTACTGGCACTGCTCCAGCACCCGGACGAACTCGCTCGCCTCCGGGACGACCCGGACGACGTACCTGGCGTGCTGGACGAGTTGCTCCGCTTTGACTCGCCGGTGAGTACGGCCACCTTCAGGTTCACCGAGGAAGCCGTCACGCTCGGCGGTACCGACATCCCGGCCGGCGCCCCGGTCCTGGTCGTGCTCGGAGCAGCGAATCGCGACCCGGCCCGCTTCCCGTCACCGGACGCGCTCGACCTGGAGCGAGACGCGGCCGCCCACCTCGCCTTCGGCCACGGCATCCACCGCTGCGTCGGCGCCCCCCTCGCCAAGGCCGAGGCGGAGATCGCCCTGAGAGCGGTGGTCACCCGCTTCCCCGCGATCCGGCTCGCCGTCCCGCCCGACCGGCTGACCTGGCGAGACACCCGCCTCGTACGCGGCCTCGCGTCGCTCCCCGTCCTGACGTAGCCGCGCGGCACCGGCGGACGGTCACCGCAGCACATTCAGGGCTCGGTCGTAGGCCGAGTCCCGGTTCTTGGCGAACTCCTCCTCGGTGAAGACCGGTTCCTTCAGGTGCGGCGGAATACCGGGGCCGTCGAAGGTGTCGCCGGTGCGGGTCAGGAACTGCTCGTTGGGCAGTACGGCCCCCATGCCGTTGGGCAGCACGCGGCCCAGAATGTCCGAGAAGACGCCTTGGGTGGGCCGGCCGATGCGTACGACCCGACCCTCGGGGCGGTCGATGAGGGACTGGGTGAACGTCTCACCCGCGCTCACCGTCGACCCGCCGGTCAGCACGGCGATGCGGCCGGTGTAGTGGGGTGCTTGGGCCGGGGTGACACGGATCGGCTCGGGGCGGGTGTACTTGGTGGGGTCGGCGGGGTCGTTGCGGGCGCGCTTGCGGTAGGCGACGTAGGGCGAGTCGGTGAGGCGCTCCGCGATGCGGATGCCCAGGAGGTCGGACCCGCCGCCATTGATGCGCAGGTCGATGATGAGGCCCTTGAGCCGTTTGGCGCGCTGCGAGGTGAGGACGGTGTCCAGGGTTCGGTCGAGCACGGCTTGTTCGGCGGAGTAGGGGGCGCCTTCGGTCGCGTACCCTCCGAAGCCGGAGATCCGCAGGTAGCCGCGATTGCCGGGCAGATCGGCGTACGTGATGCGGCCGTTGGCGAAGTTTCGCAGGTTGCGCGCCTTGGCGAGGTCGCGCCGCACGATGTATTTCTTGACCTTCTCGTCGAGTTCGTCGGTGGGAAGTTCGGTGCCGGGGCGGCCCTGCGCAAAGTACTTGTCGCCGTCACCGACGGCGACGTGCGCGTCGTACAGCGGAGTCACCATGTCGCGGAAGACGGCGAAGAGTTCATCGCGCGTGGTGTCAGGGTGCACCTTGGCGCGGTAGCGGGTGCGCATGCTCTCCCAGTCGATGCCCTTGGCGGAGAAGAAGGGATAGTTCTCCGCGAAGGAGTGCCAGAACACGTCGAAGCCCGCGAGAGGACCACTGGGGGCGGCCCGGGTGCAGTCGTCGGGCAGCGCCGGTATCCGCTTCAGCTTCCGGTGCCCCGCTGCGCCGTCGATGGCCACGGTGGCACGGTCGTGGTCGTGTCCGGTGCGTACGGTGAGGACGGCGTTGTCCGGGGTGGTGTAGACGCCGGGGCGCGTCTGCCGGGCGGCGAAGCCCTTCAGGCAGCTCACGGCCGTGGTCTGGTACTCCTGGAGCTGTCCGTCCCGCAGGGCCAGGACGGTGCCGTAGCCGTCCATGCGCCATACGCCGTCCGTACCGGCCGGGGCGTCGGCGGCGGAAGCGGCCTGAGTGAATCCCGCGGTCAGTGCCAGAGCGAGGGCGGCAGACACGGTCATACGCAAGATGTTCCCCAGTGTTCGTCAGTATGCGTCACCCGACAGTGCCTCACGCCCGCGCACCAGGTCCATCAGACCCGCCACTTGACGCCACCTGGCCACGCCACGATTTCTGATGGCGGGGCGCGGCGCGGCGCGCGCGTCTCAAGGGATGCGCCACGCCTCCTCGTTGATGCCCAGATCCTGTCGCGCGCTCTCGTGGTACGCGTTGAGACGCTCGTGGAGATCGCCGCGTACGGGCGGCGGCTCATGCTCCCGTGCCTGCTTCTCCATCTGCCAGACCCCGACGTTGACCTCGTGCGCGGCGGACACGACCGGTGCGGCCGCCAACAGGACCAGCGCCTCAAAGAGCGCCGAGCGCCTGCGTTCCCCCTCGTCCATCGACGCGATGAAGTGGTTGTACTCCTCCGAATCCGCGGCTGCCAGGCGCGCGAACTTCGAGGCGTCGGCGACCTCTTTCACGCACGCGGCGTACTCGATGTACGCGTTGAGCTTCCGCTCGTCCCACCGTGTCGCCAACGCCCGCCGGTGCTTGGCGCGTTCGGCCATGGTGACGGAGAAGTAGGACGTCAGGGCGCCGATGAGCACACCCACCAGCGTCACTATCTGAGTGATCATGGCCTGGACGATATCGCCGCGGTGTCGCTAGGGGGTTCCGTGGTCAGAGCTTTGTCTCGCATGAGGGAGGTACGCTCACCGCGGCCGCCTGATCAGGTTCCGAGCAATCGTGTCTTCTGTTGATCGAACTCGTCCTGCGTGAGAACTCCTTGTTCGACTAGCGCCTTGAGTTTGCTGAGTTCGTCGGCCACCGACTGAACTTGTGGTTGAACTGCCGGGGGCAGTGGGGCAGAGCCCTCCTCGGCGGCCAACTGCGCGGCGAGCGTGTTGAACGCGTTCGCGTACTGGTTGGCCGCTCGCAGGTTGGTGGAGTCCGGCGTCACGCTGTATGTCTGCGCAGACCCATTTCCAAAGGTCACGTTGATGACCGCTGCACCCTTGTTCTTGCGTCCCGCCAAGGCGGAGAGGCCGCCCGTCGCGACTCCACCGGCGAGCCTTGTGGCCGTCCACGCCTTATGGGCACCGGCATCCACGAACTCGGCTTGGCCGCCGAGTACAGGCCCTTGCGCGGTCAGACCGTATTTCGACGACGGCCACAAATGCATCATTGCGGCGGCGTTCATCATCTTCTCGGCAGGGTGCTGTTTACGCCAGTTCTTCAGCGCTTCTTTCTCCGTACGCCGTTTGTCCGCTGCTTCCGTACGGGCGCGCTGCTTCTCTTCGCGCTCAGCTGCCCTCTGTACAGATCTTTCCGGATCGCGCTTGAACATGATCCTCACCAGCCCATCTGGAGTCCGAAGGCGGTTCCGCACCTCGGTCCACTATCCCGCGGCGAGGGTGGCCGGCGCAGGCTGAACGGGCCATCGAGTAAACGCGAACCGAGGAGCCTCTCGGAGATGAGTGTGGACCCACGTTGACGGCACTACGCGGAGCGTTCTGTCAGTCGGCGGGCCGTGGCTGCCGGGCCAGGTGACGCTGGAGCTCAATGTGGCGGAACTGGTACATGGCTCCGACCTGCCGAAGGATGCCCCGGTGGTGAGCCTCCACGAGAAACGTCATCAGGCGCCACGGGACCCGGCGTGACAGAGCTAGGTAACACCGCGCGAGCCCGTACGACCACCAAGCCGTCAGGCCGAGGCTGAGGACAAGTCCGCTGATGAGGCCCTTCAAGATCCCCGAACCTGCTCCCACTCCGGCGCTGATCCCAGGCCCGACGCCGAAGGCGATCACGGTGCCGGTTACGAAAGGAGGCACAAAGGCCAGACCGACCGCCACGCGCAAGCTCATGCGTACCCCGACGGCTACGCAGAACCCGACTCCGAACCCCACCAGCACGGCGGACACCAGTCCGGTCTCGATCCCAGCGTTTGTGCCACCTTCCACCCCACCCGTGATCCCGCCGACCAGCCCGCCGAAACCCCCGCTCAGCAGCAGGATGATGCGGAATGTACGGCGATCCCGAGCGAGCAGCAGGCTCGGATCCACCGTCTTCGTCAAGTCCGGGCGGGACACTCCGATGCTGAACGGGACTGCTGACGCAAGGGCGGCCGCCGCACCGAAGCCGAAGCCGCCCACCAAGCCCACCATGGGAGCGCAGGCAACGGTCACGACGGCGCCGAACCCGATCCCCACCACCGTTGCGGGCCGCGACCAGACCAGGCCGATGCCCGGAACATCCGGTGGGTCGACGAGCGCGCCGACGATTCCTCCTGCGACGCCGGTGACCACCCCGCAGATGACACCGGCGGTCAGCCCGAATCCGAACCCCGCGATGAGTGCGAAGGGGAGGCCGAATGCGCAGCCCGTGCCCGAACCGAGCAAGAGGCGCCGGGCACGGGGGGAAAGAGCGTAAGAGAGTTCCCACCACGAGAAGTCGGGACTCCCACGGCGGTTGTCTTCCAAGTGACGGGCCAGGAAGGCAAAGGTGCGCCGGGCCTTTTCGGGCGAGCAGCGTGAAGGCGCGGCATAGGCGCTCGGGACGAAGGCGTTGAGCAGATGGGCCTCCAGACGGGCCCGGGTGGGGAAGCGCCAGGTATCGCAGAGGTCATTGGGGTGTGACCCGTGGGCGGGCTCGGCTCCGGGACGGAGGTTGTAGATCGTACGAGCCAGGAAGAGTCCGAACGGCGTGCTGAGTGCCTGACCCACGGGAGTGTCCGTGCCCAGCAGCCGAGTGACCGCGTGCCAACGGTGGGCAGCCGGGCTGTGTGATCCTCCGGCGTCTCGGCGCAGGTACGTGGCCGCCTGCTCGGGCATCAGGGGGAGCAGGCGGATGCCCGCGGCTCCATTGAATCGGGCGACGGTCCCCTGGCGAAGGTGTACAGCTCGATATTCCGCTGTGCGGCTTGCCAGCACGGCAGGGTGCCCAGGCGGAAGTGCCTGGTTGATGGCGTCCAGGGCGCGAGCACGCAGGTCGACGGGTAGTTCGTCGAACCCGTCCAGGAAGGGGAGGATCCGACCGCTGTCCAACAGAGCGTGCGCAAGATCGGATGCCTTGCCGGTCCTCGGATTGATCACCGTCGCAGCCAGAGCCGGATACGCTCGGCAGAGGTGCTGGGCCATCCACGAGAACAAGGACTTACGGCCGGGATCCCAGGAAGCCAGAGAAAGAAGTACGGGCACAGGACCGTGGGCGGGGCGCTGGTGGAGGAGGCCCAGGAGGAGTCGGATCATCAGCACGGTCTTGCCCGCTCCGGGTTCTCCCAAGACGACCAGACGGCGGGTGGGGAGACGCCGGGAGAAGACCTCGACGATGTCCGGGCCGCTGCCGGCCAAGCCGGTGGAGTCCGTAGGCCAGTAGGCCGAATCGGACGGTAGTCCGCAAGGCCCTGCTCGGGCCAGGCTGCAGAGCAGCGACCATTCCTCGAAGAGGTCGGGGTCGCCGCTTTTCCAGGCGACCGGCAGGGGATAGGGGTCGTGCAGTCTGCGCAGCCGTGCCTCGCTTTCCCACACCCGCTGCTCTGCCACGGACAGATCTCCGGCGACCGCGTCCAAGTCCCATGCCATGGCTTCCTCGTCGCGGGCGTGACGAAATGCCGCCCAGGCCAAGTAGGTCGGCCCCATCGAGGTCAACAGTGCGGCGGCGATCGCCGCGGTTCCCAGACCGAAGCGAGTCGCCAGCAACAGCGATCCCGTGGCTCCGGTCAACGTGTACAGCAGATAGATCCGCCCGGTTCGTGCCGGACTTGATCGGCGACCCCAGGTCTCCATGGCCACCATCGTGCGCCCGCGCTGCCCGCCTAGCACAGGTAGAAGTGCGGGGAATGGCAGCGCGCCCAGGAGCCTGCAACACGATCCCGATCCGGGGCTTGTGAGGTGTGCCCACGCACGCGCGGGCCGTGGGCGATGAGCACCCCGAAGATGCGATGTCCGTGAGGGTGCGCGGCAAGGCGTTCCGGTTCAGGCGTTGTATCCGCCGTAGGCGTCCAGTACCGCGCCCGTGACGTAGGACGCGGTGGGGCTTGCGAGGAAGGCGAGGGGCGCGGCTATTTTCTCGGGGTGGCCCATGCGTCGCAGGGAGGTGAGCCGAGTCGACCAGGGCCTTGAGGGTTTCCGGGCCCGGTCCGTCCATACCGCCCTCCATCGGGCCGGCCTCCACGACGTTGGCGTCCACCGTGCGGCCCTGCTCGCCCGAGACGGCTGCGTTGTTGACCAGGATGGCCAGGTCGCCGAAGCGCGCGACCACGTCGTGCCCACGCGCTGGGCTGGATCGGGCTCTATCAGCGCCAGGGCCACGGGGTCGCCACCGCCGAGCAGATCGCGACCAGCGCGAACACCAACCCCGTGATGGGCAGGTGGCTGCCTGGGGAGCTGCGCAGGGCGGGGCTCGTGGAGTCCCGGCGCGGGGTGGGCGCGGACCGGTCGCTGGCGCGCTGGTTCGGGTCGATGACCCCGCTCGACGTGTACGAAGCCGTGGAGCCCGGCCCGCTGTTCGCGACGCACCGCACCGCTCCGGACCGAGGGAGCATGGTGGGGCACGGCATCCAGCCGACGATGCAGGGCGTCTGCGCGGGCATCGACGAGACCCTGAAGGGCGATCTGGCTCACGTCACGCTGGAGAACGTGCTCCGGGACGTACTCGCGGCGCCTCGGTAGGCGTACGTCGAGGACGGAAACACCGTCATACCCTTACCCCGTATCGACCCCGGTCGATGTGTCGAGCTGCCGGGG
The DNA here is from genome assembly GCF_056432085.1 of Streptomyces sp. NPDC045678. NCBI lineage: Bacteria > Bacillati > Actinomycetota > Actinomycetes > Kitasatosporales > Streptomycetaceae > Streptomyces > Streptomyces sp. NPDC045678. Next base: position 45,285 of record NZ_JBWKJS010000017.1, on the reverse strand, counting down.
CGCCGGGGTGGTGGGGCAATCAGTGGTGATGATCAGGTCGCCGCTGTTTCTGATCGATCGATCACAGCGGAACGAACCATCTCTCCGTCCGCCCGGGCCCCCGTCGGGCACGGAGGTACTCCCATGAGCAGTTACGGACGCACGCGTCGCATCACCCGTACCACCGCAATGGCCGCCGCCGCGGCCGTCGCCGCGCCGATGGGGCTCCTGGCAGGTGCCGGCAGCGCATCGGCGGCGGCTCCCACCTGTCGCACCGATCAGCTTCAGGCGTCGTGGAGCGACAAGGGCACGGCCAAGTCCGGTACCGCCACCGGAAAGCAGGAGACGGTCGTGGTGGAGCTGAAGAACTCCGGCTCCGGGACCTGCGCCCTCGAGGGGCGGCCCGGGGTGACCCTGACCCAGCAGGGCAAGGACGGCGAGACGCTGCGGGAGGGCAGCGGCAAAGCCGAGGAGGAACCGGTATCCCTCGACCCGGGCGAGAGCACCACATTCACTCTCGTCTTCCTCAGCGAGAAGGACGAGCCGAAGCAGGGCTTCACGCCCAAGACCGCCGTCGTGACCCCTCCGGGCAACAAGGACTCCATGGACCTGCCCTGGAAGTGGGGTCCTGTGACCAGGCAGGAGGCGGCGACCCACCCGGGCAACAGGGTCGGGCCCGTCGGCGCCGGTGTCCAGCTCACCGGGGAGGGGGACGGTGGAAAGGGCAGCGCCACGAAGGATGTCGACTGCGGAGAGGGATGGAACGGTCTGAGCATCCGCGCCGTCACCGCGCACGGCAAGGCCGCCTGTCCCACGGCGCACAAGGTCACCGACGCGTACGGCAAGGCCCTGGACGCCAAGAAGAAACCGCCGGTCACCGTGACCGTGAACGGCTAGGCCTGGAAGTGCGACGAGAAGCAGGGCAAGGTCAACCCCTACCAGGAGTGCGTCAGTACGAAGGAGCGGGGCGAGAAGGTGCAGCTGTTCTCCTGATGCCCCAGTAGCAGTGCGGCTCCAGCACCTCGACGCGTGGTGTCACCGCTCTCCCTCGCGGTGGCGCCACGCTCTCGTGCCGCCGCGTCGGCAAGCTCCTGCAATCCGGTGACCGGGCGCGTGTCGAACGTCGGGTAGCTTCCTGTTTCGCGCCCAGCCCCTACGTTTTTCTCCGCAGTGCAGACCGGGTTTTCTCGGAGGAAACTCGGCGCGTCGCCAAGGAGAAATAACGGCATGATGTTTCGAAATGCAGTGAGCGCCTGCCTCGCGGTCGGTCTCGCTTCCGTGGCCCTCACCGGTCTCGCGCAGGCGGACACCCAGCACGTGCGGGACTCCGGCGCCCCGGTGGCAGCACCGGTCGCCAAGCCGGTCAAGGGCACCGTCACCTCGCGGATCGGGGTCAACGTACGGCAGTACCCGACCTCCAACTCGAAGGCCCTCGGGGCCTACCGCTACCGTCAGGTCATCGACCTGGTCTGCAAGAAGACGAACGGTCAGCCGGTCAACCGAAACCGTGTCTGGTACAAGGTCAACAAGCCCAACGGGTGGGTCACCGCCGCCTTCGTCAAGAACCAGGCCGCGGTGCCCCTCTGTAAGTAGACAGGCAGTCGCATTTCCTTCGGCCGGGCGCTCCGTGCGCCCGGTCGAAGCCGTTTTTGGCCCTTTGGTCAATGGGTGCCGGAGGACAGGAAAAGGACTTTTTTCTCACCGCAGGGAAATGAGCAATTCAATGCGCCGCTTCACGTCCCGCCGCACGATCCGTGCCACACCGCCGCCCCCCCGGCCGAGATCCCGTCCGAGGGCAGCCGTGCCGGCGCGATCAACGGCCGCGGTGAGATCACGTACGGCGAGACGGGCCCTTGGCCCGCTCCGGAAGGGCCGCCGCCGCGTGCGTCCGGGGGCGAGGGGTGTTCCGAGTGGGCCGGTGGCCCGGGCTCGGTGGCCGGGGGCTACGCGGTCGTGTGGGCGAGTTCCTGGCCGAGGTGGTGGGCGAGCTGGGCCGGGGTCGGGTTCTCGACGATGGCGACCATCGCGATCTCCATGCCGGTCAGGGTCATCAGGGTCTTGGTGAGTTCGAGGGCGGTGAGGGAGTTGAGACCGTTCTCGAGGAAGTTGCTGTCGTCGCTCAGCGTGGTGTTGAGGAGGGTGCCGGCCTGCGTGCGGATGGTGTCGGTGAGGAGCTTCTCGCGCTCCTCGGGGGTGGCCGCGGCGAGCTGCTTCTCCAGCTCGGAGGCGTCCTGGCCGGTCGTGTTGTCGGTGCTGGTCATGAATGCTCCTGTGTGAGTGGGGTGTTGACGTGTCACACCGTGTGTCACACCGCGGTGTGCGTGGTGTGGTCGTGCAGCCAGTAACGCGTGGCCTGGAAGGGGTACGTCGGGAGGTCGATGGTCCGGAGGTGCGGTGTGCGCCGGGTGAGCGGCGTCCAGTCGACCGTGCCGCCCGAGGTGTGCAGCCGTGCGAGGGCCGTAAGGACCGTGCGCACGGCGGGTGATGCGGGGGAGAAGGCGCTCAGGTCGAGGAGGGTGTGGGTGTCGGGGTCGAGGCCGGAGAACGGGCCGGGGCCGAGGTCGGTGGAGGTGAGGTGGTGGTGCCAGTAGCCGGGGGAGGACAGGGGGGCGTCGGCCGGGGCGGTGCCGGTGAGCGCGAGCGTCGCGGGCCGGAACGTCAGGTCCTTCAGCACCGGTTCGTACGCCTCGGGGGCGGGCGACGCGTCCTCCGCCGTGGCCGTGAAGTGGGCCGCGGCCAGGCGGCACGCGTCGTCGAGGGCCAGGACGCCCGCCGCGTACGCGGCGGCGATGTGGCCGACGCCGCGTCCGCCGACCGTGTGGGCGTGCACCCCGGCTTCCAGCAGCACGCGGGCGAGCGCCGTGTGGAGCGCGAAGTGCTGGGGCGCGGGTGCGGTGGCGGGGAGGGGCGCGACGAGGTGGGCGTCGAGGAGGGCCCGGGTCTCGTCGAAGGCCGCGGCGAAGAGGGGGAAGGCCGCACCGAGGTCGGCGGACGCCGCCTCGATGCCGGCAGCAGACGTCCCGGTAGTAGGCATGCCGGTAGCAGGCGTGTCGGGAGCACGCGTGCCGTCGAAGTGCCAGGCGATCTTCTTGGGGGTGGTGTCCGCGGTGGTACGGGTCAGGTCGGGGTGGTCGTCGCCGGCGGCCAGAGCGCGGGTGGCGGCGAGGAGACCGGTGGTGTCCGTGCCGATGAGGACGGCCCGGTGGGTCAGGGGGCTGCGGGTGGCGGCGAGGGAGTGGGCGACCTCGGCGGGGGAGGGCGCGGGGTCGGCGGACGCCAGGTGCGTGACGAGCGCCTTCGCCTGCTCCTGGAGGGCTTCGGGAGTACGTGCGGACAGGGTCCAGGCCACGGGGAGTTCGGGCACCACGGTGTCGGCGGGGGCGTCCGGTACCGGGGGCTCTTCGAGGATGAGGTGGGCGTTCGTGCCGGAGGTGGCGAAGGCGGAGATGCCGACCCGGCGGGGCTCGTCGCGGCGCGGCCAGTCGACCGCCTCGGTGAGCAGCCGGACCGCGCCCTTCTTCCAGGCGGCCAGAGGGGTGGGCCGGTCGACGTGGAGCGTCGGCGGCAGCGTGTCGTGCCGGAACGCCTGGACCATCTTGATGAGTGCCGCGGCACCGGCGGCGCCTTGTGTGTGCCCGGTGTTGGACTTGACGGAGCCGAGCCACAGCGGCCGCTCGGGGGAGCGGTTGGCGCCGTAGGTCGCGAGGAGGGCCTGCACCTCGATGGCGTCGCCGATGGGTGTGCCCGTCCCGTGTGCCTCGACTGCGTCGACCTGGTCGGGGGTGAGCCCGGCGTCGGCGAGCGCGGCGCGGATCACGTGCTGCTGGGAGGGGCCGTTGGGGGCGGCGAGGCCGTAGCCCGCGCCGTCCTGGTTCACCGCGGAACCGCGGATGACGGCGAGTACGGGATGGCCGTTGCGCCGGGCGTCACTGAGCCGCTCGAGCAGGACGAGGCCGACGCCCTCACCGAGCCCCATGCCGTCCGCGGCAGCCGCGAACGGCTTGCAACGGCCGTCCTGTGCGAGGGACTTCTGGTGCGCGAAGGCATGGAAGGTGTGCGGCGTCGACATGACGGTGCCTCCGCCCGCCAGCGCCAGTCGGCACTCTCCGCGGCGCAGCGCCTGACAGGCCAGGTGCAGGGCGACCAGGGAGGACGAGCAGGCCGTGTCCACGCTGATGGCGGGGCCTTCGAGGCCGAGGGCGTACGCGATGCGGCCGGAGACGAGACTGCCGGACGTGCCGCCGCCGAGATAGGGCAGCAGTTCGTCGGGTGCGGTCTCCAGGCGCGTCGCGTAGTCGTGCCCGGTGGCGCCCACGTAGACGCCGGTGAGGGTGGAGCGCAGGGTGTGCGGTGCGATGTGGCCGCGCTCGACGGTCTCCCAGGCGAGGTGGAGCATGAGCCGTTGCAGGGGCTCGGTGGCCACGGCCTCGGTCGCGCCGATGTCGAAGAAGCCCGCGTCAAAACCGGCCGCGTCGTCGAGGAAGCCGCCGAGTTGCGCGTACGGGGGGTCCTCGGGGAGCTCCCACGTGCGGTCGTCGGGGAAACCGGTGACGGCGTCGCGCCCCTCCGACACCAGGTCCCACAGGTCGTCCGGGGTGCGGGTCTTGCCGGGGAGCCGGCAGGCCGCCGAGACGACGGCGACCGGTTCGTGCTGTGCTGCCTTGAGGTCGCGCAGCTGCTGCTGGGTCCGGTGCAGCTCGGCCGTCGTCCACTTGAGGTACTCGACGAGCTTCTCTTCGTTCGCCACGGGAATCGTCAGCCTTCCTGTTCTCGCGCGTGAAGCCTCAGGTGGGACGGTGTGGGCAGGCGTGAGCCGCACGCTGTCGTTGCCAGGGTTGCCGCGGCTGCTTAAGCGGGTCTAACTCCTGTCTTGCCGCCGGGACGCGGCTCTCTCGCGGACGCCGTCACCTCGCGGGCGCGGACGCGGTCACCTCGCGGGCGCGGACGCGGTCACCTCGCGGGCGCGGACGCGGTCACCTCGCGGGCGAGGAGGAGGAGGTCGGCGGCGATCTCGTCGGGCGCGCCCGCGTGCAGATCGTGGTCGGAGCCCGGGTACCAGCGCACGCTCACCCGTTCCAGGGCCGCTTCCGCCGCGGCGACCCACGCGCGTACCTGGTCGGACAGTTGGGGGATGGCCGGGATGAGGGGGAGCAGCCGGACCGGCACGGTGACCTTCGGGTACCAGTCGGCGGGCGCCTCGCGTTGCAGGCTCTCGACGATCGACATGACCTGTTCCGAGGTCATGCGGGGGATGAGCAGGCCGTCGGGCCCGACGCGGTAGTCCGCGAGGCGCGCCTCGATGGAGGTGGACGACCACTCGGGGTGCGTGGCCTTGAGGTAGGCGCGCATGTCGGCGGCGCTCGTGGTGCCCTGCTGCGCGCGCCGCACCACGTCGGCGGTGCGCTCCCAGAAGGCCCGCATCACCGGTCCGTCGAACTCGTACCAGCCGCCGTCGATCAGTGCCAAACCGGCCACGAGGCCGGGGTGTTCGGCCGTCAGGCGCAGTGCGAGGTGCGCGCCCCAGGAGTGCCCGGCCACCAGGGCGCCGGACAGGCCGAGGGCGGTGACCGCCTCGGCCAGGTCCGTGGCGACGGCCGCGTTCTCGTAGCCGTCCGGTGGCGCGTCCGACTCGCCGTGGCCGCGGTGGTCGACGGCGTAGACCGGGTGCCCGGCGGCGGCGAGCCGTCCGGCGACCTCGTCCCACATGCGGGCGTTCGACAGCATGCCGTGCAGCAGCAGGAACGGACGCCCCTCGGCTCCCGATCCGCCCGCGGGCCGGTGCCGGACGTTGAGGGAGACGGTCTGCGACACGGGGATGCGGAGGTTCTTCACAGGCGGGCCCCTGGGGAGTCGTCGGGTCAGGGGCGCTGTGCGGTGGCGAAGATGTAGCCGAGCTCGGGCATCTTGCCGAGAGCGGCCTGGTTGTGCAGGAAGAGTTCGTAGCCCTCGACGCCGATGATGTCGACGTACTCGTCGTGGTGGGCGCGGATCCACTCGACGTAGCCGTCGTACGTCTTGGCGGTCTCGCTGGTGATGTCGGTCAGTTCGAGGACCGTCCAGCCGGCGGCGCGGAAGATGCCGGGGTAGTCCCCGATGTCGGTGAGCGCGGCGTAGATCGTGGTGTCGCTGACCGTGGCGGTACGCGGCTTGCTCGGGTCGGGGTTGAGGTAGACCATGTCGGCGATCGGCATGCGGGCGCCGGGCTTGACCACACGGAGGGCCTCGGTGAGGACCTGCTGCTTGTCGGGCATGTGGAGCATGGACTCCAGGGCCCAGCAGTGGTCGAACGACGCGTCGTCGAACGGCAGGTTCATGGCGTCCACCTGCTCGAACCGCACGCGGTCGGCGAGACCGGCCTCCCGTGCCCTGCGGTTGCCGCGCTCGACCTGGCGGGCGCTCACAGAGATGCCGACCACCTCGACGTCGCGGGCGCGGGCCAGCTGCATGGCGGGGGTGCCGTTGCCGCAGCCGATGTCGAGGACGCGGTCGCCGGGCGCGGGGTCGAGGCGCCGGATCATCTCGTCGGTCATCTGGACCATGGCCTGGTCGAACGTGGCCTCCTGCCTGCCGCTGTCGAACCAGTAGCCGTAGTGCAGGTTGCCGTCTCCGAGCTGAGTCATCAGATCGAAGACCTTGTGGTCGTAGTAGTGGCCGATGTCGCTCGGCTCGGGGGCGACGGTCTTGTTCACCGTCGGGGGCTTCTTGGTCGTCGCGTTGTTCGTCACCACCTCAGCGTCACGGCGCGGCACGCGGTGTCACAACCCCACCTCTGCCCCTCAACAGCCCCTAGGGCGACGCCGACCCCACCCCTAGTAGGGGCCGCCCCAGCCGTAGGGGTCAGCCTCCCGAGCCCCTTCACGCCTTCTTGACGCGTTCCATACGGAACCCTCGGTACCGCGAGATAAAAAATGAGAGTACGCTCCGACTAGATATTGAGCTCTCTTTAGGAGGTCGACTCTCGTGTCAGCAGATCTGGGTGCACGGCGGTGGTGGGCCGTCGGGGCTCTCGTACTCGCCTCGATGGTCGTGGGCTTCGATGTGACGATCCTGAGCCTGGCGCTGCCGGCCATGGCCGACGATCTCGGGGCGAACAACGTCGAGCTGCAGTGGTTCGTGACCTCGTACACGCTCGTGTTCGCGGCCGGAATGATCCCCGCGGGCATGCTCGGTGACCGGTTCGGGCGCAAGAAGGTGCTGCTCACCGCCCTGGTGATCTTCGGCATCGCCTCGCTGGCCTGTGCCTACGCCACGGACTCCGGCACGTTCATCGCCGCGCGCGCGGTGCTCGGCCTGGGTGCCGCGCTGATCATGCCGACGACGCTGTCGCTCCTGCCGGTGATGTTCTCCGACGAGGAGCGCCCCAAGGCCATCGGCGCGGTGGCGGGCGCGGCGATGCTCGCCTATCCGCTCGGCCCGATCCTGGGCGGCTACCTCCTCAACCACTTCTGGTGGGGCTCCGTCTTCCTGATCAACGTGCCCGTGGTGATCCTCGCCTTCCTCGCGGTGTCGGCCTGGCTGCCCGAGTCCAAGGCCAAGGAGGCCAAGCCGTTCGACGTGGGCGGCCTGGTGTTCTCCAGCGTGGGTCTCGCCGCCATGACGTACGGCGTGATCCAGGGCGGCGAGAAGGGATGGACCGACGTCACCACCCTCGTGCCGACCCTCGGCGGTCTGCTCGCCATCGTGATCTTCGTGCTCTGGGAGAAGAGGGTGGCCGACCCGCTGGTCGACCTCTCGCTGTTCCGCTCGGCCCGGTTCACCTCGGGCACCATGCTCGGCACCGTCATCAACTTCACGATGTTCGGCGTGCTGTTCACGATGCCGCAGTACTACCAGGCGGTCCTCGGCACCGACGCGATGGGCAGCGGCTTCCGGCTCCTGCCGATGGTCGGCGGCCTCCTCGTCGGCGTGACCGTCGCCAACAAGGTCGCCAAGGCGCTCGGCCCGAAGACCGCGGTCGGCATCGGCTTCGCACTCCTCGCCGCCGCCCTCTTCTACGGCGCCACGACCGACATCGACAGCGGCACCGGCCTGGCGGCCGCGTGGACGGCGGCGTACGGCCTCGGCCTCGGCATCGCCCTGCCCACCGCCATGGACGCGGCACTCGGCGCGCTCTCCGAGGACTCCGCAGGCGTCGGCTCCGGCGTCAACCAGTCCATCCGTACCCTCGGCGGCAGCTTCGGCGCGGCCATCCTGGGATCCATCCTGAACTCCGGCTACCGCGGCGAGCTCGACCTCGACGGAGTGCCCGCGCAGGCACAGGGCGCCGTCAAGGACTCCGTGTTCGGCGGCCTGGCCGTGGCCCGGGCGCTCAAGGACAACGGGCTCTCCGAGTCGGTGCGCTCCGCGTACGTCCACGCCCTGGACGTGGTCCTCATCGTCTCCGGCGGCCTGGGACTGCTCGGCGTGCTGCTGGCGGTGGTGTGGCTGCCACGCCATGTTGGTCAGAGCAGCGCCAAGCCCGCAGAATCTGAGCATGAAGCAGCAGACGCAGTCTGACCAGGGCAGAACAGTGCCTGGACTGAGAGAACGCAAGAAAGCCAGAACCAAGGCCGGGATTCAGCGGGAGGCGGTGCGCCTGTTCAGGGAACAGGGCTACTCCGCCACGACCATCGAGCAGATCGCCGAAGCCGCCGAGGTCGCTCCCAGCACCGTCTTCCGCTACTTCGCGACCAAGCAGGACCTGGTCTTCTCGCACGACTACGACCTGCCCTTCGCCATGATGTTCCAGGCCCAGTCGCCCGACCTGACGCCGATCCAGGCCGAACGACAGGCCATCCGTTCGATGCTGAACGACATCACCGAACAGGAACTGGCCCTGCAGCGCGAACGCTTCGTGCTCATCCTCTCCGAGCCGGAGCTCTGGGGGGCCAGCCTGGGCAACATCAGCCAGACCATGCAGCTCCTCGCCGAACAGGTCGCCAAACGGGCGGGGCGTGATCCCGGGGACCCCGCGGTCCGCGCCTACACCGGAGCCCTGTTCGGAGTGATGCTGCAGGTCTCCCTGGACTGGGCGAACGACCCGGAGATGGACTTCGCGGCCACTCTGGACCAGGCGCTCTACTGCCTGGAGGACCTGCGTCCCTGAGCACCGAAAGGGGCGGGCTCCTTGCCCGCCCCCGAGGCGGGCCTCGCGCCCGCCTCGCGACCAGATGTCGTACGTGGCAGCCCTCGGCGGCAGCCGTGTACGAGGCAGGACGACCGCGCGCGGCCACCGCCCCCCGGCTGCCGCGTCCGGTCCAACCTGGCGTGCTCCGGCTTCCCTCGACGGAGCACGCCAGGGGTCTTTCCCGGCCGCGCCCACCCCACCCCCCCCGCCCACCCCGCCGCTACACTCCGGGAACCGCCGCCGTCAGCGCCCCGGTCACGATCGCCGCCACCCGCTCCTGACAGCCGTCGAGGTAGAAGTGGCCACCAGGCAGCACCCGGAGATCGAACGCCGCATCGGTGCGCTCCCGCCACGTGCCGGCCTCCTCGGGGGAGGTCCGCTCGTCGGCGTCACCGATCAGTGCCGTGATCGGGCAGTCCAGACGCTCAGGACCCGGCGCCTGGTACGTGGCGACGGCCCGGTAGTCGGCCCGCAGCGAGGGCAGGATCAGCTCCTGCAACTCCGGGCTCGTGAAGAACCGCTCGTCGGTGCCGCCCATCGCCCGCAGATGCGCCAGGATCTCCGCGTCGGCCGGCGCCCCGGACCGCCCGTCGGGACGGTAGGGCCGGGCGAGCCCGCCGGAGGCGAACAGATGCACCGGCCGACCCGGTCCCGCGGCACCCGTACCGGACCCAGCAGGACCGGAATCCCGCAGGCGCCGCGCCACCTCGAACGCCACGATCGCGCCCAGACTGTGTCCGAACAGCGCGAACGGCTTTCCGTCGGACGGCAGTTGGCCCACGACACCGTCGGCGAGCGCGGCCACCGATTCCAGACACGGCTCCTTGTGCCGGTCCTGCCGCCCCGGATACTGCACGGACAGCACGTCGACGCCGGGCGAGAGCAGCCCGGAGAGGCCGAACCAGTAACTCGCCGAGCCGCCCGCGAACGGGAAGCAGATCAGCCTCACCGGTGCCGAAGCGGAGTCGTGGTACCGCCGCAGCCACACCCCGGCCCCCGAGTTCCGCGGCGCCTGCGCAGTGCCCCTGTCCATCGCTCTCCCTCTCGTGCCGCTGTTGATTCCGCTGCCGTTCCGCTCCCGGTTTCGCCCCCGATGCTGGCCGCGGCCCATAGCGCCCGTCTAAAGCGGCGGACGGCTAGCCGGGGTTTGGTTCGCCTTTAGGGAGCCCGCTCACGATGAGCCCGGTACTCGAAGCGATCTCCGATTTCGGACCGGGAGCGCCGTTGATGTTTTCTGGCAGTCAGTTGTTCCGCGTTCGAACGCAGCTGACGTGATGGCCACGTCGCCGTCCGGCGCGAGCGCGGGCCCCGAACCGGTCGCGGTCGTCGGGATGGCCTGCCGGTTGCCCGGAGCACCCGACCCGGCGGCGTTCTGGCGGCTGCTGAGCGAGGGCCGCAGCGCCGTGCGCGACACCCCGCCCGAGCTCCGGCTGACCGATTCCGGCCTGCGCGGACCGGGCGGCTATCTGGACCGGATCGACGGCTTCGACGCGCCCTTCTTCCACATCGGCCCGCGCGAGGCCGAGGCGATGGACCCCCAGCAGCGGCTCCTCCTCGAACTGAGCTGGGAAGCGCTGGAGGACGCCGGTGTCCTGCCGTCCTCCCTGGCCCGCACCCGCACAGGAGTCTTCGTCGGCGCGCTCTGGGACGACTACGCCGACGTCCTGAACCGCGCCACGCGGAACGCCGTCACACGGCACACCATGACCGGCGTCCACCGCAGCATTCTGGCCAACCGCATCTCGTACGCGTACGCCCTGGCGGGCCCGAGCCTCACCGTCGACACCGCACAGTCGTCCTCGCTCGTCGCCGTGCACCTGGCCTGCGAGAGCATCAGGCGCGGCGAGTGCGGGACCGCGTTCGCGGGCGGCGTCAACCTCATCTGCTCGCCCCGCTCCACCGCACTGGCCGAGGCCCGCTTCGGCGGCCTCTCGGCCACGGGCCGCTGCCACACCTTCGACGCACGCGCCGACGGGTTCGTACGCGGCGAGGGCGGCGGACTCGTGGTGCTGAAACCGCTCGGTGCCGCGCGGCGCGACGGCGACACGGTGTACTGCGTCATCAGCGGAAGCGCCGTCAACAGCGACGGAGCCACCGACGGACTCACCCGGCCCAGCGGGCAGGCGCAGCGCGACGTGGTGCGCACCGCCTGCGGGCAGGCCCAGGTGACGCCCGACCAGATCCAGTACGTAGAGCTGCACGGCACGGGCACGCCCGTCGGCGACCCCATCGAGGCGGCCGCGCTCGGCGCCGCGCTCGGTCAGGACGGTGCGCGCACCGTGCCGCTCGCCGTCGGCTCCGCGAAGACGAACGTCGGCCACCTCGAAGCGGCGTCCGGGATCGTCGGACTGCTCAAGACGGCGCTGAGCATCCACCACCGCAAGCTGGCACCGAGCCTCAACTTCGACACCCCCCATCCGGCCATCCCGCTGGCCGACCTCGGCCTGGCCGTGCAGCGCGAACCGGCGGACTGGCCGCGCCCCGACCAGCCGCTGATCGCCGGGGTGTCGTCGTTCGGCATGGGGGGCACGAACGGGCACCTTGTGGTGGCTTCGGCGCCTGGGGTTGCGGGGTCCTCGGCGCCGGCGGCCTTGGCCTCGGTACCCGTGGCCGTGGAGCAGTCGGCCATCGTCCCGTGGCTCGTGAGCGCCCACAGCTCCTCCGCGCTGCCCGCCCAGGCCGCACGGCTGCGCACACACCTCGCGGCCGACCCGGCCACCCCCGACGCCGCCCGCATCGGCCACGCCCTCGCCACCATCCGCGCCCCCCTCGCCCACCGCGCGGTCCTGCTCGGCGGCACCACCACCGACCTGATCGGGTCCTTGGGCGCGTTGGCCGCGGGTGAGGAGACCGCCGACGTAGTGCGCGGCGAGGCGGTTCCAGACGGCAAACTTGCCTTCCTCTTCAGCGGGCAGGGCGCGCAACGCCCGGGCATGGGGCGCGAGTTGTACGCGGCCCATCCGGTCTTCGCCGACGCACTCGACGAAGCGTTCGCGGCACTGGACGCCCATCTGGACCGCCCGCTGCGGGAGATCGTCCTCGGCGAGGACACCGAGCGGCAGGGGTTGCTCGACCGGACCGAGTACACCCAGCCCGCGCTCTTCGCGTTCGAGACGAGTCTGTACCGGCTCGCGGCCGCCCACGGCCTGACCCCCGACTACGTTCTCGGCCACTCCGTCGGTGAGATCGCCGCCGCGCACGTGGCCGGCGTCCTCTCCCTGGCGGACGCGAGCGCCCTGGTCGCCGCCCGCGGCCGGCTCATGCAGGCGGTGCGGGCGCCCGGCGCGATGGCCGCGTGGCAGGCGACCGCGGACGAGGCCGCGGAGCTGCTCGCCGGGCACGAGGGGCGGGCCGCCGTGGCCGCCGTCAACGGCCCCGAGTCCGTCGTCGTCTCCGGTGACCGCGAGACGGTCGAGGAACTGACGGCCGCCTGGCAGGCGTACGGCCGCAAGGCCCACCGGCTCAAGGTCAGCCACGCCTTCCACTCCCCGCACATGGATTCCGTCCTCGACGAACTGCGCGCCGTCGCCGCGGGGCTGACGTTCCACGCGCCGGTCGTCCCCGTCGTCTCCAACGTCACCGGCGAGCCCGTGTCGGCGGACGGCGCCGAGCAGGCCGACCCCGAGTACTGGGCACGGCATGCGCGCGAGCCCGTGCGGTTCCTGGCCGGGGTGCGCGGGCTGTGCGAGCGAGGGGTGACGACGTTCGTCGAACTCGGTCCGGACGCGCCGCTTTCCGCGATGGCGCGGGAGTGTTTCCCCGCGGCAGGTGCGGCAGGTGCGGCAGGTGCGGCAGGTGCGGCAGGTGCGCCAGGTGCTGCTGGCGTTGCCGGTGGCGCGGGCGGCGGTTCAAGCCGTCCGCGTCCCGCCGCGGTGGCCGCGTGCCGGCGCGGACGCGACGAGGCGCGTACGTTCATGACGGCGCTGGCGCAGGCATACGTGCGGGGCGTCGATGTCGACTTCAGCGCCGCGTACGGCGCGCTCGGCGACGCGGAGCGCGTGAGTCTGCCCACGTACGCCTTCCAGCGGGAGCGGTACTGGCCCGAGGCGGAGCCTGCCCGGTACCGGGAGGCGCGGGAGTCCTCCGCGCCGGAGGAGAGCGGGCCGCGCCCGGTCGGCAGCGCGCGGACCGAGCTCGCCGAGCGGCTCGCCGCGCTCTCCGTCGCCGACCAGGAACGCACCTTGCTGGGTCTGGTCGCCAAGCAGGTCGCCGTCGTGCTCGGCGGTACCTCGGCGACGGTCGAAACGGCCCGTACGTTCAAGCAGTCGGGCTTCGACTCGATGGCCGCGGCCGAGCTGAGCGAACGGCTCGGCACGGTCACCGGGCTGCCGCTGCCCGCGACCCTCACCTTCGACCACCCGACTCCGCTGGCCGTCGCGTCGCACTTGCGCGCGCAGCTCACGGGGACGGGGGACGAGAGCCTCGCACGGCCCACCGGCACGGACGGCTCCCGCACATCCGGTACGTCCGGCACATCCGGTACATCCAGCCCGTCCGGCTCGTCCGGCTCGTCCGGCCCGTCCGGTACATCCAGCCCGTCCGGCTCGTCCGGCTCGTCCGGCCCGTCCGGTACGGATGACGACCCCATCGCCATCGTCGCCATGAGCTGCCGTTACCCGGGCGGCGCCGGTACGCCGGAGGACCTGTGGCGGCTGGTCGCGGACGGCGCCGACGCGATCGGCGCGTTCCCCACCGATCGCGGCTGGGACCTGGAGCGGCTCTTCCACCCCGACGCGGACCGATCGGGCACCAGCTGTACGCGGCAGGGCGGTTTCCTGTACGACGCCGCCGACTTCGACGCCGAGTTCTTCGACATCAGCCCGCGCGAGGCGCTGGCCGTCGACCCGCAGCAGCGGCTGCTCCTCGAATGCGCCTGGGAGGCCTTCGAGCGGGCAGGACTGGACCCCCGGGCACTCAAGGGCAGCCCCACCGGCGTGTTCGTCGGCATGACGGGCCAGGACTACGGCCCCCGGCTGCACGAACCGTCCCGGTCCACCGACGGCTACCTGCTCACCGGAAGCACGCCCAGCGTGGCCTCGGGCCGCCTCTCGTTCAGCTTCGGCCTGGAAGGGCCCGCGCTGACGGTCGACACGGCCTGCTCCTCGTCGCTGGTCACCCTCCACCTGGCGGCGCAGTCGCTGCGGCGCGGCGAATGCGACATGGCGCTGGCCGGGGGCGCCACCGTCCTCGCCACGCCGGGCATGTTCACCGAGTTCTCGCGCCAGCGCGGCCTCGCCCCCGACGGGCGCTGCAAGCCGTTCGCGGAGGGCGCCGACGGCACGGGCTGGGCAGAGGGCGTGGGCCTCGTACTCCTGGAACGCCTTTCCGAGGCGCGGCGCAAGGGACATGAGGTCCTCGCGGTGATACGTGGTTCCGCGGTGAACCAGGACGGCGCGAGCAACGGCCTGACCGCACCCAACGGCCCTTCGCAGCAGCGCGTCATCCGCGCCGCGCTCGCGGACGCGCGGCTCGCGGCCGACGAGGTCGACGCCGTGGAGGCGCACGGCACCGGCACGACGCTGGGCGACCCGATCGAGGCGCAGGCGCTGCTCGCCACGTACGGTCGAGGCCGTTCGCCGGAGCGGCCGTTGTGGCTGGGCTCGGTGAAGTCGAACATCGGCCACACGCAGGCTGCCGCCGGTGTCGCCGGTGTGATCAAGATGGTGCTCGCGCTGCGGAACGACCTGCTCCCCGCCACCCTCCACGTCGATGGGCCGAGCGGGCACGTGGACTGGTCGACGGGCGCGGTACGGCTGCTCACCGAGCCGGTCCTCTGGCCGCGCGGCGACCGCCCGCGCCGGGCGGCGGTCTCGTCCTTCGGCATCTCCGGGACGAACGCGCACCTGGTGCTCGAAGAGGCGCAGCCTGCGGCGGTCGGGGCGGTCGGGGCGGTGGAGGCCGTCGAGGCCGTCGAGAAGGCGGATGCCGGTGCGGCGGACGGCGTGCTGTTGCCGTGGGTGGTTTCGGGCCGCAGCGGCGAGGCGTTGCGTGAACAGGCGCGCCGGTTGGGCGAGTTCGTCGCGGTGGACGGTCCTGGAGGGGCCGCGTCCGCCGCGGAGGTGGGCCGGGCGCTGGTCACGACGCGGTCGGTGTTCGAGCACCGGGCTGTTGTGGTGGGTCGGGATCGGGATGCGTTGACGGATGGTCTTGGGGCGTTGGCGTCCGGTGCGGTGTCTTCGGATGTGGTGTCGGGGATCGCGTCCGGTGATGTGGGTCCTGGGCCGGTGTTGGTGTTTCCGGGGCAGGGGTCGCAGTGGGTGGGGATGGGGGCTCGGCTGCTGGATGAGTCGCCGGTGTTCGCGGCTCGTGTTGCCGAGTGTGAGCGGGCGCTGTCCGCGTACGTTGACTGGTCGTTGCGGGAGGTGTTGCGCGGGGACGGCCAGGAACTGGCGCGGGTTGAGGTCGTGCAGCCGGTGTTGTGGGCGGTGATGGTCTCGCTGGCCGCGGTGTGGGCGGATCAGGGGATCGTCCCGGCCGCCGTCGTCGGACATTCGCAGGGGGAGATCGCCGCGGCGGTCGTGGCCGGGGCGCTCACACTGGAGGACGGCGCCAAGATCGTGGCGCTGCGCAGCCGGGCGCTGCGGCAGCTCTCGGGTGCGGGCGCGATGGCGTCCCTCGGCGTGGGTCGGGCGCAGGCCGCCGAACTCGTCGACGGGCAGCCGGGGGTGGGCATCGCAGCCGTCAACGGGCCCTCCTCCACTGTCATTTCGGGACCCCCCGAGCGGGTCGCCGCCGTCGTCGCGGACGCCGAGGCGCGCGGGTTGCGGGGTCGTGTCATCGATGTGGACTACGCCTCGCACAGCCCGCAGGTCGACACCATCACCGACGAACTGACCCACATCCTGGCGGGCATACGTCCCGTTCAGGCCCCCGTGGCCTTCTACTCGGCGGTGACCGGCAGCCGTATCGACACCACCGGCCTCGACACGGACTACTGGGTCACGAACCTGCGCCGCCCGGTCCGGTTCGCCGACGCCGTGACGGCGCTCCTCGCCGACGGGCACCGGGTCTTCATCGAATCCAGCAGCCATCCGGTGCTCACACTCGGCCTGCAGGAGACGTTCGAGGAGGCCGGGGCCGACGCCGTCACCGTGCCGACGCTGCGACGCGAGGACGGCGGCCTGTCCCGCCTCGCCCTTTCGTTGGCCCAGGCCTTCGTGGCGGGGTGCGCGGTCAGGTGGGAGAACTGGTTCTCAGGGGGTGGAGCGACGGGAGGGTCTCCCACAGCTGGAGCGGCGGGCGGCCTGGCGCTGCCCACGTACGCCTTCCAGCGGCGGCGCTACTGGCTGGAGGCCGCCGGTGACAACCAGGACGCGGCCGGCCTCGGTCTCGCGGCGGTCGGCCACCCGCTGCTCGGCGCGGCGGCGGAGCTCGCCGAGGGCGACGTGCGGCTGCTCACCGGCCGTATCGGCAGGCACAGCCATCCATGGCTCGCCCAGCACACACTTTTCGGCACCGCTGTCGTGCCCGCATCCGTGCTCGCGGAATGGGCGCTGCGCGCCGCCGACGACGCCGGTTGTGCGGGCGTCGAGGAGCTCACGTTCCAGGCGCCTCTGGTGCTGCCCGACGCGGGGGGCGTGCAGGTACAGATCGTGGTGGGGGCGGTCGACGGTGACGGCGGCCACCGGAACGTGCACGTCTACGCCCGCCCTGACGACGAGGACGCCCTCGACGGGGGCGGTGCGGCGTGGACGTGCCATGCCTCGGGGCAGCTCGTCGCCGAGTCTGCGGGTGTGGATGCGGACGCGGGTGCGGGTGCGGGCGTGAAGGCGGACGCGGGTGCGGATGCGGATGACGGGGGTGATCTCGGTGGGGTGTGGCCCCCTGCCGGTGCCGATCACGTCGACCTGGGCGACTTCTACGACCGGGCCGCCGCGACCGGCGTCGGCTACGGGCCGGCCTTCACGGGGCTGCGCAACCTGTGGCGGCGGGGTGCGGAGCTGTACGCCGAGGCGGTACTGCCTCAAGAGGCCCCGGACGGGACCGGGTTCGGCCTGCACCCGGCCCTTCTCGATGCCGCACTGCACCCCGCCCTCCTCGACGAGCCGCCGACCGGCGCCGACCAGGTGTGGCTGCCGTTCAGCCTGACCGGGGTGTCGCTGTGGGCCACCGGCGCGACCTCGGTTCGCGTACGCCTCACACCGCTGGGCGACGACGGACCGCTCTCCGAACGGACGGGCCGGACCTGGCGGATCGCGGTGACCGACCCGACCGGGGCGAAGGTGCTGACCTGCGAGGGTCTGGCCGTGATCGCGGCGGGGCGGCGGGAGCTGCGCGGTGCCGGTCGGGGTGGGGCGTCCGATCTGTATGCGTTGCGGTGGGTGCCGGTTGCGGAGCCGGTGCCGGTGCCGGAGCGGGCGGCGGGGGCGATCCTTGCGGGGGATCTTCCGTCGGGCTGGGTCCGTCTGGGCGACGGCGGGCACCGCGATCTGGAGGCTCTGTGCGCGGCCGTCGACGCGGGAGCCCCGGTTCCGTCTGTCGTTCTCTCCGACGTGGAGGGCACCGGGGCGAATGAGGCGTCGGTGATGTCGGCGGTGGCGTCGGCGGTGGAGCGTACCGCCGTGCTCCTGGACAGCTGGCTCGCCGACGCACGCTTCGCCGATACCCGTCTGGTGCTGCTCACGCACGGCGCGGTCACCGCGGAGGGCGGCGACCCGCCCGCCCCGGCGGCCGCCGCGGTGCGC
This sequence comes from Streptomyces sp. NPDC045678, assembly GCF_056432085.1. Taxonomy (NCBI): domain Bacteria; kingdom Bacillati; phylum Actinomycetota; class Actinomycetes; order Kitasatosporales; family Streptomycetaceae; genus Streptomyces; species Streptomyces sp. NPDC045678. The sequence continues at coordinate 27,516 of NZ_JBWKJS010000017.1, read as the reverse complement.
GGCCTCGTCCACCAAGCGCAGGTCGACCGTCCGGGCCGCTTCCTCCTCATCGACGTGAGTGCTGGGACCGGGGTGGAAGGGCCCGCCCTGGATCACGCCGTGGCCGCGGCTCTGGCCGGCAACGAACCCCAACTCGCCCTCCGGGGCGGCCAAGTCCTCGCCCCCCGGCTCGCCAACGCCGCTTCTGCGACCGCGACAACCGGGCCCACCGACGCGACGGCGCCGACACTCGACCCGGACGGCACGGTGCTCCTCGTCGGATCGGCCGGGGTGCCGGTCGTCGCCCTCGCGGAACACTTGGTTCGCAGCGAGCAGTGCAGGCATCTTATGATCCTCACCGAGAGGCAACTAGCTGCGGAGATTGGTGAGTTGCGCGAGTTGGGTGCCACCGTGCGCTTGGACGCCCTCGACCTCACGAACCCCGCCGCACTGGCAGCAGCCGTCGCCGCCGTCGACGCGGACCACCCCCTCACGGGAGTCATCCACGCCACTGGCACCGCGCCGAGCGACTCGTTCGCCGACGCGTGGGCGGCGAGGGCAGCCGTCACCGCGGCCCTGGACACCGCGACGGCCCACCTGCCCCTCGCCCTCTTCGCCGTACTGTCCCCGGTCGGCGCGGACCTGGGCATCCCGCGGCCGACGGCCGACGCAGGAGCCGACGCGTTCCGCGAGGCCCTCGCCCTGCGCCGGCACACCGCCGACACGACGGGTGTAGCCCTCACCTACGCCCCGCCGCCCACCGAGGAGAGCCCCACCCCGCCCCCCGTCCCCGGCATCGGCATCAAGGCAATCGAGCCCGAACAGCTCCCGGCCCTCCTGGACGCGGCCCGCGCACACGGCGGCATCCCGCTCGTCGGTGCCCGCCTGGTCCCCCACTCGCCGGCCTCCGTAGACCTGGACGCCCTGCCCGCACCGCTGCGCGCCCTCGCCGCGGCGCGGGCCCCCGCCCGGCGTACCGCCGCCGACCGCACGCCGCCCACGGACTGGTCGGCACGCCTGGCCTCCCTGTCCGCCGCCGAACAGCTCCGGCTGCTCACCGAGGCCGTACGCACCCACGCCGCCGCGGTCCTCGGCCGCACCGACCCGGAGGCGCTGCGCGGCGACGCCACGTTCAAGCAGCTGGGCCTGGACTCGCTGACGGCCGTCGAGCTGCGCAACCGGCTCGTCGCGGACACCGGGCTGCGCCTGCCCACGGCTCTCGTCTTCCGCCACCCCACCCCCACCGCCGTAGCCGCCCATCTGCGCGAACGGCTGACCGTCAGTGGCGAGCGGCCCGCCGGAGGCAACGCAACAGCCCCGACACCGGCCACCGGAGCACCCGTCCCTGGCGCCGTGCTGAGCGACCTCACCCGCATGGAGAACAGCCTCGCTGCCGTGGCGACCCAGCTGCCCCGGCTGCCCCACGGTGAGACGGGCGAGATCACCACCCGCCTGGAGGCGCTCCTCGCCCTCTGGAAGACCGCGAACGTCGCGACGGGCGCCACGACCAACAGCACGACGAACACCACGACGAACGTCACGACGGACGACGACAACGCCGCAGACCGGCTCAAGGTGGCGTCCGCCGACCAGATCTTCGACTTCATCGACAACGAGCTGGGTGTCGGGCCCGACACCTCGCGCGCGACCCCCACTCCGAAAGCCGGGTGACCCCACATGGCGAGTGAAGAGCAACTGGTCGAGTATCTGCGCAGGGTGACCACCGAGCTCCATGACACCCGTCGGCGCCTGGCGCAGGAGGAGGGCCGCAGGCACGAGCCGATCGCGGTCGTCGGGATGGCGTGCCGCTTCCCGGGCGGCGTGTCCTCCCCGGAGGATCTCTGGGACCTCGTGGCCGCGGGTAAGGACGCCATCGAGGACTTCCCGACCGACCGGGGCTGGGACCTGGAGTCGCTCTACCACCCGGACCCGGCCAACTACGCCACCAGCTACGTGCGCCACGGCGGTTTCGTGGACGACGCGGGATCCTTCGATGCCGACTTCTTCGGCATCAGCCCGCGCGAGGCGCTGGCGATGGACCCGCAGCAGCGCCTGATGCTGGAGACGTCCTGGGAGCTGTTCGAACGTTCCGGCATCGACCCCGTCTCCCTCAAGGGCAGCCTCACGGGTGTCTACGCGGGTGTGTCGAGCGAGGACTACATGTCCCAGCTCCCGCGCATCCCCGAAGGGTTCGAGGGGCACGCCACCACGGGCAGCCTCACCAGCGTCATCTCCGGCCGGGTGGCCTACAACTACGGTCTCGAAGGCCCCGCCGTCACCGTCGACACGGCCTGCTCCGCCTCGCTCGTCGCGGTCCACCTGGCAAGCCAGGCGCTGCGCCAGGGCGAGTGCGACCTGGCCCTCGCGGGCGGGGTGCTCGTGCTGTCGAGCCCGCTGATGTTCACCGAGTTCTGCCGCCAGCGTGGGCTCGCGCCGGACGGCCGCTGCAAGCCGTTCGCCGCCGCGGCCGACGGCACCGGATTCTCCGAGGGCATCGGCCTGATCCTGCTCGAACGCCTCTCGGACGCCCGCCGCAACGGCCACAACGTCCTGGCCGTCGTCCGTGGCTCGGCGGTCAACCAGGACGGCGCGAGCAACGGCCTGACCGCCCCCAACGACGCCGCGCAGGAACAGGTCATCCGAGCCGCCCTCGCCAGCGCCCGACTCACCGCCGCCGAGGTCGACGCGGTCGAGGCGCACGGCACCGGGACCAGGCTCGGCGACCCCATCGAGGCCGGCGCCCTGCTCGCCACCTACGGCCGGCACCGTGAGAGGCCCCTCCTGCTCGGCTCCCTGAAGTCCAACATCGGCCACACGCACGCCACCGCGGGCGTCGCCGGAGTCATCAAGACCGTCATGGCGATCCGCAACGGGCTGGTGCCCGCCACCCTCCACGTCGAGGAACTCAGCCCGCACGTCGACTGGGACGCGGGCGCGGTCGAGGTCGTCACCGAGCCCACCCTCTGGCCCGACACGGGCCACCCGCGCCGGGCCGGAGTGTCCGCGTTCGGCATCTCGGGAACCAACGCGCACCTGATCCTGGAAGAGGCGCCGGAGGATCGGGCGGAGCAGGGCGCGGGGGGAGAGCCTGGCGTGGTCCCGTGCACCGCGGGGAGCGCGGTGGTGCCGTGGGTGGTTTGCGGCAGGACGCCCGAGGCGTTGCGCGAACAGGCGCGACGTCTAGGCGAGTTCGTGGCAGGGGAGACGCAGGCACTGCCGGGTGAGGTCGGCTGGTCACTGGCGACCACGCGGTCGGTGTTCGAGCACCGGGCTGTTGTGGTGGGTCGGGATCGGGACGCGTTGACGGACGGTCTTGGGGCGTTGGCGTCCGGTGCGGTGTCTTCGGATGTGGTGTCGGGGATCGCGTCCGGTGATGTGGGTCCTGGGCCGGTGTTGGTGTTTCCGGGGCAGGGGTCGCAGTGGGTGGGCATGGGTGCCCAACTTCTGGATGAGTCGCCTGTGTTCGCGGGGCGGATTGCTGAGTGTGAGCGGGCGCTGTCCGCGTACGTCGACTGGTCGTTGCGTGAGGTGTTGCGCGGGGACGGCAAGGAACTGTCCCGGGTCGAGGTCGTACAGCCCGTGTTGTGGGCCGTCATGGTCTCCCTTGCTGCCGTGTGGGCGGATCAGGGGATCGTCCCGGCGGCGGTGATCGGGCATTCGCAGGGTGAGATGGCTGCCGCGTGTGTCGCGGGGGCGCTGTCGCTGGAGGATGCGGCACGGATCGTGGCGGTACGCAGTGACGCACTGCGGCAGTTGCAGGGGCACGGCGACATGGCGTCCATCGGTGCCGGTTCCGAGCGGGCCGCCGAGCTGATCGGCGAGCGGCCGGGCGTGAGCATCGCCGCCGTCAACGGCCCTTCTTCTACCGTCATTTCGGGCGCACCCGAACATGTGGCGGCCGTAGTCGCGGAGGCGGAGGCAGTCGGGCTGCGGGCCCGGGTCATCGACGTCGGTTACGCCTCCCACAACCCCCAGATCGACGCACTGCACGACCTGCTCACGGAACGCCTGGCCGATATCCGGCCGGTCCCCACGGACGTGGCGTTCTACTCGACGGTCACGGCTGAGCGTCTCCGGGACACCGCCGCGCTCGACACCGGTTACTGGGTCACCAACCTCCGTCAGCCGGTCCGTTTCGCCGACACCGTTGAGGCGCTCCTGGCTGATGGCTACCGGCTGTTCATCGAGGCCAGTGCTCACCCCGTGCTGGCTTTTGGCATGGAGGAGACGATCGAGCGGGCGGACGTGTCCGCGACGGTGGTTCCGACGCTGCGTCGTGACCACGGTGACGTCGCTCAGCTCACCCGTTCCGCCGCGCAGGCGTTCGCCGCGGGTGCGGAGGTGGACTGGCGGCGCTGGTTCCCGGCCGAGCCGGCCCCTCGTACCGTCGACCTGCCGACGTACGCCTTCCAGCGCCGGCGCTACTGGCTGGCCGACACGGTGAAGCGCGACGACGTCGGAGGGCAGGGGCCGACCGGGTCCGGGCACGCGCAGTTGCCCACCGCCGTCGCGCTCGCCGACGGGGGAGTGGTGCTCAACGGCCGGGTCTCCGCGGAGCGCGGGAGTTGGCTGGGCGGGCACGTGGTCGCCGGGACCGTTCTGGTGCCGGGTGCCGCGTTGGTCGAGTGGGTGCTGCGGGCCGCCGACGACGCGGGCTGCGCGACTCTCCAGGAGCTGACGCTCCAGGCACCCATGGTGCTGCCCGAGACCGGTGGCCTTCAGGTCCAGGTGGTCGTGGATGCCGCCGACGACCGGGGCAGGAGCGACGTACGGGTGTACTCGCGTCCTGAGCGGGATGCGGGGGCGGCGGTGTGGGTGTGCCATGCGGTCGGCGAGCTCGGCCGGGAGCCGGGGGCGAGGCCTGTGCGGCCCGCCGGGGCGTGGCCTGCGGCGGGGGCGGAGCCGGTGGACGTGGGCGAGTTCTACGAAGGTGTCGCCGCCGCCGGATACGAGTACGGCCCGGCGTTCCGCGGACTCCGTGCGATGTGGCGGCATGGGGAGGAGCTGCTGGCGGAGGTGGAGCTGCCGGAGCAGGCCGGTTCGCCCGCCGGGTTCGGTATCCATCCGGCGCTGCTGGATGCCGCCCTGCATCCGCTGCTCGCACAGCGGAGCCCGCACGGGACCGGAAGTGGTTCCGGGGGCGCCGGTGAGCAGGTGCTGTTGCCCTTCACCTGGAGCGGTGTCTCGCTGTGGGCCACCGAGGCCACGACCGTACGCGTACGCATCAGCGGGCTGAGCGGGCTGAGCGGCCTGGGCGGGCCGCCCGGTCTGAGCGGGCCGAGCGAGCTGCGTGGGAGCGGTGAGGAGGCGGTCTCGCTGGTCGTCACCGATCCCGCCGGTGCGCCCGTGCTGGACGTCGCGGAACTGCGCTTGCGGTCGACCAGCGCCCGACAGGTGCGGGCGGCGGTCGGGTCGGTCGGGTCCGGTGCCGATGGACTGTACGAACTGCGGTGGACGTCGCTTCCCGTTCCGGTGGCTGTGGACGAGGCCGGCGCGACCGATGACGTCGGCTGCGTGACGCTCAGTGGGCTGGACGTCGAGTGTGTACGAGAGGTCGCAGCGGCCGACGGCACGGCGCCCTCTGTGGTTCTGGCCCCCGTGGACGCCCCGGACGCGGCGTCGAGCGAGGACGGACTCACCCTGACGGCACGCGTGTTGAGCGTCGTCCAGGAGTTTCTTGCCGAGCCCCGCCTCGAGCAGGCGCAGCTCGTCTTCGTCACCCGGGGTGCGGCCGGTCCCGATGAGGAAGACGGTGTGTCGGACGGGGTGCCGTACGCCCCGAACCCGGCGGGCGCGGCGGTGTGGGGTCTGGTGCGCAGCGCGCAGTCGGAGAACCCAGGCCGGTTCGTCCTGCTCGACACGGATGTCGATCCCGGCGACAGCGATGGAGGCGGTGACGGCGTCGGCGACGTCGATGGAGACGGTGACAGTGACGGCGACGGCGACGGCGACGGCGGTGAGCGTGGCGACCGCGGCGAGCGCGGGATTCTGCACGCGGTCCAGTGCGCGGCCGACGCAGAAGAGCCCCAAGTCGCGGTGCGTGAAGGGCGGTTGCTGGTCCCGAGGTGGGTACGTGCCGACGCGCCGGCCGAGTTGTCCGGGCCGCCCGGCGCCCGGGCCTGGCGGCTCGTCGCCGGTGTGTCCGGGACGCTCGACGCCGTCGAAGCCGTGGCCTGCGACGAGGTGCTGCGCCCGCTGGAACCGGGGCAGGTCCGCATCGCGGTGCACACGGCCGGCGTCAACTTCCGTGACGTACTGATCGCACTCGGCATGTATCCGGACGCCGACGCACTGCCCGGTACCGAGGCGGCCGGTGTGGTGACGGAGGTCGGGCCGGGCGTCACCCGCCTGGCGGCCGGCGACCGTGTGATGGGCATGCTGGAGGGCGCCTTCGGGCCGTGGGCCGTCGCCGACGCACGCACGCTGGCACCTGTTCCGGCCGGCTGGGACACGCGGCAGGCGGCCGGCGCCCCGGCCGCGTTCCTCACTGCCTGGTACGGCTTGGTCGAGCTGGCCGGGTTGAGGGCGGGTGAGCGGGTGTTGATCCATGCCGCTACGGGTGGTGTGGGGATGGCGGCGGTGCAGATCGCCCGGCATCTTGGGGCTGAGGTGTTCGCCACCGCGAGTCCGGCCAAGCACGGCGTGCTGGAGGAGATGGGGATCGACGCCGCCCACCGTGCGTCCTCCCGGGACGCGGGGTTCGAGGACGCGTTCCGGCAGGGCACCGACGGGCGCAGTGTGGACGTCGTACTCAACAGCCTCACCGGCGAACTCCTGGACGCCTCCCTCCGGTTGCTGGGGGAGGGCGGTGGCGATGGCGCGGCCTCGGGCGCGAGTTCGGGCAAGCGCTTCGTCGAGATGGGCAAGAGCGACCCCCGCGACCCCGAACTGGTCGCGCTGACGCACCCCGGAGTGTCGTACGAGGCCTTCGACCTGGTCGCCGACGCGGGGCCCGAGCGGCTCGGGCGGATGCTCGACCTGCTCGGCGGCCTCTTCGCCGACGGGACGCTGGTGCCGCTGCCGGTCACGGCACGCCCCCTGGGGCGGGCACCCGATGTGTTCCGCCACATGAGCCAGGCGAAGCACACCGGCAAGCTGGTGCTCGACGTACCCGCTCCGCTCGACCCCGACGGCACCGTCCTCGTCACCGGAGGCACCGGCACCATCGGCGCCGCCGTGGCCGAACATCTGGCGCGCACGGGTGAGAGCAGGCATCTGCTCATCGCGAGCCGCAGCGGAGACGCGGCCGACGGAGCGCATGAACTCGCCTCGCGGATCGTCGAAACGGGTGCCGACGTCACGTTCGCCGCCGTCGACGTGAGTGAGCCCGGCGCCGTCGCCGCGCTGATCGCCGGGATCGATCCGGCGCACCCGCTGACCGGCGTCGTACACGCCGCCGGTGTGCTCGACAACGCCATGATTGTCAGCCAGAGCCCCGAAAGTCTCGCCCGGGTGTGGGCGGCCAAGGCGGCGGCCGCGCACGAACTCCACGAAGCCACACGGGAGTTGCGGCTCGGGATGTTCGTGACGTTCTCCTCCTTCGCCTCCACCATGGGCACCCCCGGCCAGGCCAACTACGCCTCCGCCAACGCCTTCTGCGACGCGCTGGCCGCGCGCCGCCGCGCGGCGGGCCTCACCGGGCTCTCCGTGGCCTGGGGGCTGTGGGAGGCCACCAGCGGCCTGACCGGCACGCTGTCCGCCGCCGACCGGGCCCGCATCGACCGCTACGGCATCAGGCCGACCGGCGCGGCCCGCGGCTGTGCCCTGCTGGCCGCCGCGCGCGCCCACGGGCGCCCCGACCTGCTCGCGATGGACCTCGACCCCCGTGTCCCGGCAGCCTCCGACGCTCCGGTCCCCGCCGTACTGCGCACGCTCGCGGCAACGGGAACATCCGCCACCGCCCGCCCCACCGCGGCCGCGGCGGGCGAGGCGACGGACTGGTCCGGCAGGCTCACCGGCCTCACCACCGAGGAGCGCCTGGACGTCCTCACCACGCTGGTACGCACCCAGGCGGCCGGGGTACTCGGCCACGCCGACCCGGACGCGGTGCAGGTCGACACGCCGTTCAAGGAGCTCGGTTTCGACTCGCTCACCGCCGTGGAACTCCGCAACCGGCTCGCCGCCGCGACGGGCCTGAAGCTGCCCGCAGCGCTCGTCTTCGACTACCCGCAGGCCCACGTGCTCGCCGCCCACCTGGCAGAACGGCTCGCCCCCGACGCGGCGGCGCGGGCGACGAGCGGCGACATGACCGCCCAGGTCCTCCAGGAGGTGGCCCGGGTCGAGCACGTCCTGTCCGCCGCCGTCGCCCAGGGCCTGGACCAGGCGGCCGTCGCGGCCCGCCTGGAGGCGCTGCTCGCCCGCTTCGCGGCGAGCACGGCCGCGGCGGAGGACGGCGACGACGCGGTGGACCAGCTGGAGACGGCCACCGCCGAGCAGGTACTGGACTTCATCGACAACGAACTCGGGGTGTGAGCCGCGTGCCGGCCGCACACCTCGCGTCGCGATCACGGGCGGGGAGCTAGAGCGCACATGGTGAGCGAAGAGAAACTGGTCGACTACCTCAAGCGTGTCTCCGCGGACCTGCACGCCACCCGGCAGCGGCTGCGCGAGGCGGAGGAACGCGACCAGGAACCGGTGGCCGTGGTCGAGACGGCCTGCCGCTACCCCGGCGGCGTCCGCACCCCCGAAGACCTGTGGGAGCTGGTCGCCGCGGGCGGCAACGCGCTGGGCCCCTTCCCCGACAACCGCGGGTGGGACCTGGAGCGGCTCTTCCACCCCGACCCCGACCACCCCGGGACGAGCTACGCCCGCGAGGGCGGTTTCATCCACGACGTCGACCGGTTCGACCCCGAGTTCTTCGGCATCAGCCCGCGCGAGGCAGCGGTACTCGACCCGCAGCAGCGGCTGCTCCTGGAGTGCGCCTGGGAGGCCCTGGAGCGCGCGGGCATCGACCCGCAGTCACTGCGGGGCAGCAGTACCGGCGTGTACGCGGGCGCCGCGCTGCCCGGCTTCGGCACGCCGCACATCGACGCGGCCGCGGAGGGGCACCTGGTCACCGGCAGCGCCCCGAGTGTCCTCTCGGGCCGCCTCGCCTACACCTTCGGCCTCGAAGGGCCCGCGGTGACGATCGACACCGCCTGCTCGTCGTCGCTCGTCGCCGTGCACCTCGCCGCGCACGCGCTGCGACGGCGCGAGTGCGACCTGGCGCTCGCGGGCGGCGTCACCGTCATGCCCACGCCGTACGTCTTCACCGAGTTCTCCCGCCAGCGCGGACTGGCCGCCGACGGCCGCTGCAAACCGTTCGCGGCCACTGCCGACGGCGCCGCCTTCTCCGAGGGCGCCGGACTCCTCGTACTGGAACGCCTCGCCGACGCCCGCCGTGCCGGGCACCGGGTGCTCGCCGTCATCAGCGGTTCGGCCGTCAACCAGGACGGCGCGAGCAACGGGCTCACCGCCCCCAACGGGCCCTCCCAGCAGCGCGTGATCCGTGCCGCCCTCGCCGGGGCGCGGCTCTCGCCCGCGGAGGTCGACGCGGTCGAGGCGCACGGCACGGGTACCCGGCTCGGGGACCCCATCGAGGCCGACGCGCTCCTCGCCACGTACGGACAGGAGCGGCATCAGGGCCGGCCGCTGTGGCTCGGCTCGGTCAAGTCCAACATCGGGCACACGCAGGGCGCGGCCGGGGCGGCGGGCCTCATCAAGATGGTGCAGGCGCTGCGGCACCAGACGCTGCCCGCCACGCTGTACGTCGACGAGCCCACGCCGCACGCCGACTGGGAGTCGGGCGCGGTACGGCTCCTCACGGAACCGGTGGCCTGGCCGCGGGGTGAGCGGGTCCGCCGGGCGGGCGTCTCGTCGTTCGGCATCTCCGGCACGAACGCCCACCTCATCTTGGAGGAGGTGCCTTCGGCGGACAGGGAGGAGCCGGTCGGCGGTGCGCGGCCTTCGCGGGAGCGGATCGGCGCCACGGGTCCGCGCGAGGGGGAGCGGTCGCCGGTGCCGCCGGTGCCGTGGCTGCTGTCGGCGCGCACTCCTGAGGCGCTGCGGGCGCAGGCGGACGCGTTGAAGGGTTACCTTGCCGCGCGGGGCCGCGCGGGCGGTCAGGAGACCGAGGACGCCGAGGTCGGCGAAGTCGGCGAAGGCGGCCAGGACGAGCAGCTCCGTCACGCCGACATCGCCGGGACCCTGCTCCGCCGCACCCTCTTCGAGCACCGCGCGGTCGTGCTCGGTGGGGAGCGGGGCGGGCGGGATGATCGCGGTGAGCACGGCGTGCGCGGTGCAGGCGGTGAGCACGGCGAGGGCGGTGAACGTGTTGCCGCGCTGGCCGCTCTCGCCGGTGGACGCGCGCACCCCGCCCTCGTCCGTTCCGCCGGCCCCGCCCGGAGCGGTGGCACCGCCTTCCTCTTCACCGGGCAGGGAAGCCAACGTCCCGGCATGGGCGCCCAGTTGTACGCGGCCTTCGATACGTTCGCGCAGTCGCTGGACGAAATCTGCGCCGAGCTGGACCCGCTGCTCGAACGGCCCCTGCGCGACACTCTGTTCGCCCCCGCCGACACCGCGCGGGCCGCCGCACTGCACGCGACCGGTGTGACCCAGGCCGCCCTGTTCGCGCTCGAAGTCGCCCTGTACCGACTGGTGACCTTCTTCGGGATCGCCCCCAGCCACCTGACGGGGCACTCCGTCGGCGAGATCGCCGCCGCACACGTCGCCGGGGTGCTCACCCTGCCCGACGCCTGCGCGCTGGTCGCCGCTCGCGGACGCCTCATGCAGGCCCTTCCGGCGGGTGGTGCGATGCTCGCCGTGCAGGCCGCCGAGGACGACGTACTGCCGCTGCTCGCGGGACGCGAGGACAGCCTCTCCCTCGCCGCCGTCAACGGTCCCGCCGCCGTCGTCGTGTCCGGCGACGCCGCCGCAGTTGCCGACGTCGAGCAGACCCTGCGCGGGCGCGGGCTCAAGACCAAGCGGCTCAACGTCAGCCACGCCTTCCACTCACCGCTCATCGAGCCGATGCTCGACGACTTCCGTGCCCTGGCCCGCACCCTGACGTTCCACGCGCCGACCCTGCCCGTCGTCTCCAACCTCACCGGCCGCCTCGCCGAGCCGGAGCTGCTCGCCGATCCCGAATACTGGGTACGGCACGTGCGGCAGCCCGTGCGGTTCTATGACGGGCTGCGCACCCTCGGCGACCAGGGCGTCGTGCGCTACCTGGAACTGGGCCCCGACCCGGTACTCGCCACGATGGTCCAGGACTGCCTCCCGGCCCGGACGGGCCACGAGGAGGACGCCGAGCCGGTCGTCACCGCCGCGCTGCGCTCCGGACACGACGAGGCCCGCACGCTGCTCGGCGCCGTCGCCGCGCTGCACGTCGACGGGCAGCCGGCCGACCTCACCGCTCTCGTCCCCGCCGACGCGGCACAACTGCCGCTGCCCACCTACCGGTTCCAACGCCGACGCTACTGGCGCGCCACCCCCGACGCCGCCGCCCCGGCCCGCGCGGCGGGCCTCCAGGAGACCGGCCACCCCCTCCTGCCCGCCGTCATCCGCCGGGCCGACGGCGGCCTCCTGCTCGCCGGACGCCTCTCCCTGCGTACGCAGCCGTGGCTCGCCGACCACGCCATCGCGGGCGGCGTACCGCTGCCCGCCACCGCGTTCGTCGAACTCGCCCTGCTCGCGGGGCGGCACGGCGACTGCGACACCGTCGACGACCTGACGCTGGAGACGCCGCTCCTGCTCGACGGCTCCGGCGCCGGAACACACGGTCGCGTGGGTGCTGATGCCGTGAAGGTTCAGGTCGCCCTCGGCGCTCCCGACGTGTCCGGCCGCCGCACCCTCACCATCCACTCCCGGCCCGCGGGCGCCGAAGGCGACGACGGGACGGGCGGGGACGGGACGGGCGGCGACGGGGAGGAGGGCGACCCGTACGGGTGGCGCCGCCACGCGACCGGTGTCCTCACGTCGAGCCGGGCCACCGAGCAGCCCGCGCCCGAAGCCACCCCGTGGCCGCCCGCCGAAGCCACTGCCCTGGACGTGGACGCGCTCTACGCCCGCCTCGACGCGCAGGGCTACAGCTACGGACCCGCCTTCCGTGCCGTCCACGCCGCCTGGCGGCACGGCGACGACCTGTACGCGGATGTCCGCCTCGCCGACGAACAGCGCGCCGACGCCGCCGCGTTCGCACTTCACCCGGCCCTCTTCGACGCGGCGCTGCACGTCGTGGACGAGCTGTACCGCGAGGGAGGGAGCGGAACGGAACCCGCTGACGCGCCGGTGCGGCTGCCGTTCTCCTTCAGCGACATACGCCACCACGCCACCGGTGCCACACACTTGCGCGTCCGGCTCAGTCCCCGGGGCGACGACCGGATGCGTCTGACGCTGACCGACACCGAGGGCGCCCCCGTCGCCACGGTCGACTCCCTGCAACTGCGTATCGTCGCCGCCGACCGCTGGCGCTCCGCCCACCCGGCGGCCGCGCCCCCGCTCCACCACGTGGACTGGCAGCAACTGCCGCTGCCCGACACAGCGCCGACCGCCGCCACCTGGGCCGTGCTCGGCCCCGACGACCCGGGCCTCGGCCCCGCCGTGCGCCGCCACCCGGACCTGGCCGCGCTCACGGACGCCGTAGCGAACGGCGCGCCCGTACCGGACCTCGTCTTCGCGTCCGTGCCCGCCGAGGGCACGGACGCGGCGGACGCGGCGGACGCGGCGGACGCGGCGGACGACGCCACCGGCCGTGACAACACGACGGCGGACCTCCCGACCCGCGTACGGGCACACGCCCAGCACACCCTCGACCTGCTGCGCACGTGGTTCGCCACGGACACCCTGGCCTCCGCCCGCCTCGTCATCCTCACCACGGGAGCCGTCACCGCCCGCGCGGACGACGCCCCCGCCGCCCTGGCCACCGCACCCCTGTGGGGCCTGGTCCGCGCCGCCCAGGCCGAACAGCCCGACCGCGTCCTGCTCGTCGACACCGACCGGACCCCGGCGTCACGCCACGCCCTGCCAAGGGCCCTGGCCGCGGCGACCACGCACGCGTCGGAAACGGAACTGGCCCTGCGCACAGGCACGGCCCTGGTACCGCGCCTCACAGCGACCCCAACCCAGCCACCGGCCCCGCTCCTGACCGCGGCCGCCGCCCCGACTCCGACTGCCGCCCCGACTCCGGCCTCAGCCTCGGCGTCTGCCTCGGCACCCACAGTACCCATCCCCCCAACCGGCACCACCCTCATCACCGGCGGTACCGGCGGCCTTGGCCGGGCCGTCGCCCGGCACCTCGCCACCGTGCACGGCGTCCGCCACCTGCTCCTCGTGAGCCGGCGCGGCGAGGCCGCCGAAGGTGTCGCCGAGTTGCGGGCCGACCTCGCGGACGTCGACGTCGACATACGCGTCGCCGCCTGCGACATCACCGACCCCGACGCGCTGGCCCGACTCATCGCGGACATCCCCGCCGCCCACCCCCTCACCGCCGTCGTCCACACCGCGGGCGTCGTCGACGACAGCCTCATCGCGTCGATGACCCCCGAACGGCTCGACACCGTCCTCGCACCCAAGGCCGACGCGGCCTTGACCCTGCACGAACTCACCCGCTACATGGACCTGTCGGTGTTCGTCCTCTTCTCCTCCGGCGCCTCCGTCCTCGGCAACGGCGGCCAGTCCAACTACGCCGCCGCCAACACCTTCCTCAACGCTCTCGCCGAACACCGCCGCGCCCAGGGCCTCGCCGCCACCTCCCTGGCCTGGGGCCTGTGGGAATCCGCGTCCGGCGGCATGGCCACCCGGCTCGGCGACGCCGACCGCGCCCGCATCCACCGCACCGGCGTCGCCGGCCTCACCGACGAGCAGGCCCTGGCCCTGTTCGACGCCGCCCTGGCGGCCCCGCACCCCACGGTCCTCGCCACCCGCTTCGACCGCGCCGTACTGCGCACCCAAGCCGCCGCCCACACCCTCCAGCCCGCCCTGCGCGGCCTGGTGCGCGCCCCCCGGCCCACCGCGGCCACCACCGAAGAGAGCATCGCGGCACCCACCTCCTGGAGCGCCCGTCTGGCGCGGCTATCCGCCGCCGACCGTGACCGCGCCCTGAGCGACCTCGTCCGCGAACAGATCGCGACCGTCCTGGCCCACCCCGCCCCCGAAACCCTCGAACTGGGCCGCGCGTTCCAGGAGTTGGGCTTCGACTCGCTCACCGCCCTGGAACTCCGCAACCGCCTCTCCACCGCCACGGGTATCCGCCTCCCCGCCACCCTCATCTTCGACCACCCCAGCCCCACCGCCCTCGTGCGTCACCTCCGCGGCCACCTCCCCGACTCCGAGGCGTCCACGTCTCCGGCCACCTCCGCCCCGGCGGCCCGCACCACCGCCACCGACGACGACCCCATCGCGATCGTCGGCATGGCCTGCCACTACCCGGGCGGCGTGACCTCACCGGAGCAGTTGTGGCACCTGGTCGCCACCGGCACCGACGCCATCGGACCGCTCCCCGAGGACCGCGGCTGGGACACGGCCGGCCTCTTCGACCCCGACCCGGACAAGGTCGGCCACAGCTACACCCGAGAAGGCGGCTTCCTCTACGACGCCGCCCGCTTCGACGCGGGCTTCTTCGGCATCAGCCCGCGCGAGGCCGCCGCCACCGACCCGCAACAGCGCCTGCTCCTGGAAACCGCCTGGCAGGCCTTCGAGCACGCCGGCATCGACCCGGCCACGCTCCGCGGCACCCCGTGCGGCGTCATCACCGGGATCATGTACGACGACTACGGCTCCCGCTTCCTCGCCCGCAAACCGGACGGCTTCGAGGGCCGCATCATGACCGGCAGCACCCCGAGCGTCGCCTCAGGCCGGGTCGCGTACACCTTCGGCCTGGAGGGCCCCGCCATCACGGTGGACACCGCGTGCTCCTCCTCGCTCGTCGCCATGCACCTGGCCTCCCAGGCCCTGCGCCAAGGGGAGTGCGAGCTCGCCCTGGCGGGTGGCGTGACCGTCATGGCCACCCCGAACACCTTCGTGGAGTTCTCCCGCCAGCGCGGCCTGGCCCCCGACGGCCGCTGCAAACCGTTCGCCGCCACCGCCGACGGAACCGGCTGGGGCGAGGGCGCCGGCCTCGTCGTCCTGGAACGCCTCTCCGACGCCCGCCGCAACAACCACCGGGTCCTCGCCCTGCTGCGTGGTTCGGCGGTGAACCAGGACGGCGCGAGCAACGGCCTGACCGCACCGAACGGCCCCTCGCAGGAGCGCGTCATCCGCGCCGCCCTGGCCGGTGCGGGCAGCGGCCCCGACGACGTGGACGTCGTCGAGGCCCACGGCACGGGCACCACGCTCGGCGACCCCATCGAGGCACAGGCCCTGCTGGCCACGTACGGCCAAGGGCGCACCGAAGAACGGCCGTTGTGGCTCGGCTCGGTGAAGTCGAACATCGGACACACGCAGGCCGCGGCGGGTGCGGCGGGCGTCATCAAGATGGTGATGGCGCTCCAGAACGACCTGCTGCCGGCGACGCTCCACGCCGAAGAACCGACCCCGCACGTGGCATGGGACGGCGGCGGCGTACGACTGCTGACCGAGCCCGTCCCGTGGGCGCGCGGCGAACGCGCGCGCCGGGCAGGGGTGTCGTCCTTCGGTATCTCCGGGACGAATGCGCATCTGATTCTGGAGGAGGCGCCGGAGGACGGCTCGGCGACGCCTGTCTCGTCGGTGCCGGATGGTGTGGTGGTGCCGTGGGTGGTGTCCGGTCGGACGCCTGATGCGTTGCGTGAGCAGGCGCGGCGTCTTGGCGAGTTCGTGGCGGGGAGTGCGGAGGCGGTCCCGGGTGAGGTCGGCTGGTCGCTGGCCACGACGCGGTCGGTGTTCGAGCACCGGGCCGTGGTGGTCGGGCGTGGCCGGGAGGAGCTGGTGGCCGGGGTTACGGCGCTGGCCGCGGGGGAGGCGTCGGCGGATGTGGTGTCCGGCGCGGCTGCCTCGGGCGGGGGTGCGGGGCCCGTGCTGGTCTTTCCCGGGCAGGGGTCGCAGTGGGCGGGGATGGGGGCCCGGCTGCTGGATGAGTCGCCGGTGTTCGCGGGGCGGATTGCTGAGTGTGAGCGGGCCTTGTCTCCGCACGTCGAATGGTCGTTGCGTGAGGTGTTGCGCGGGGACGGCAGTGAACTGTCCCGGGTCGAGGTCGTGCAGCCGGTGTTGTGGGCCGTCATGGTCTCGCTCGCGGCCGTGTGGGCGGATCAGGGGGTCGTCCCGGCCGCCGTGATCGGGCATTCGCAGGGTGAGATGGCTGCCGCGTGTGTCGCGGGGGCGCTGTCTCTGGAGGATGCGGCACGGATCGTGGCGGTACGCAGTGACGCGCTGCGCCAGCTTCAGGGGCACGGCGACATGGCGTCCATCGGTGCCGGTGCCGAGCGGACCGCCGAGCTCATCGGCGACCGGCCGGGCGTGAGCATCGCGGCCGTCAACGGCCCCTCGTCCACGGTCATTTCGGGACCTCCCGAGCATGTGGCAGCCGTAGTCGCCGCAGCGGAGGCGGCCGGGCTGCGGGCCCGGGTCATCGACGTCGGCTACGCCTCCCACAATCCGCAGATCGACGCATTGCACGACCTGCTCACCGAGCGCCTGGATGGCATCCGCCCGGTCCCCACGGACGTGGCGTTCTACTCGACGGTCACCGCCGAACGCCTCACCGACACCACCGCGCTGGGCACCGACTACTGGGTCACCAATCTCCGCCAGCCCGTCCGCTTCGCCGACACTGTCGAAGCGCTCCTCGCCGATGGCTACCGGCTGTTCATCGAGGCCAGCCCCCACCCCGTACTGGCTCTCGGCATGGAGGAGACCATCGAGCAGGCGGATGCGACCGCCACCGTCGTGCCCACCCTGCGCCGCGACCACGGCGACACCGCCCAGCTCGCCCGCGCCGCCGCCCAGGCCTTCGCCGCGGGCGCCGACGTCGACTGGCGCCGCTGGTTCCCGGCCGATCCGACCCCGCGCACCGTCGACCTCCCCACCTACGCCTTTCAACACCAGCACTACTGGCTGGAAGAACCCTCCGGGGGCACTGGGGACGCCGCCGATCTCGGTATGACCTCGGCCGGGCACCCGCTGCTCGGTGCCTGTGTGGAACTCGCCGAGGCAGGCTCGTACTTGCTCACGGGGCGGCTCTCCCGTACGGCTCCGTCCTGGCTTGCCGAACACGTGGTGGCCGGAACGGCGCTCGTGCCGGGCGCCGCGATCGTGGAGTGGGTGCTGCGGGCCGCCGACGAGGCGGGCTGCGCGACGGTCGACGAGCTCATGCTGCAAGCGCCGCTCGTCCTCCCCGACGACGGTGGCCTGCAGATTCAGGTGGCCGTGGGGGCGGCCGACGAGCAGGGCGGCCGACGTGACGTACGCGTGTACTCGCGCCCCGATCAGGTGGGTGGAGCCGACTGGCTGTGCCACGCGACCGGAGTGGCGAGTGCGGAAGTCGGCCCGGAATCAACCGCGTTGGACGGGCAGTGGCCGCCGACCGGCGCTGAAGCCGTGGACGTGGAGGGTTTCTACTCGCGGGCCGCGGAGGCGGGTTACGAGTACGGTCCCGCGTTCCGGGGCCTGAGCGCGCTGTGGCGGCACGGGACAGAGCTGCTCGCCGAGGTGGAGCTGCCCGAACCGGCCGGAGCTCACGGCGGATTCGGCATTCACCCGGCGCTGCTGGACGCCGCCCTGCATCCACTGATGCTCCTCGACCGGCCCGAGGACGGGCAGATGTGGCTGCCGTACGCCTGGAACGGTGTGTCGCTGAGTGCGGACGGGGCGACCCGGCTCCGCGTCCGGCTCTCCCCGCAGGGGGAGTCCGCCGAGCGCGACCTGAAGGTGGTCGTCGCCGATGGGACGGGCGCACCCGTCCTGGTCGTCGACGCGCTGACGCTCCGCGCGGCCGACCCCGGTCGGCTCGTGGCGGCGGCCGCCCGCGGTGGTGTCGACGGGCTCTACACCGTGGACTGGACGCCGCTTCCCGTCCCGGCCTCCGGAGTCCCGGCTTCCGAAGTCCTGGCCCCCGGTGCCGTGGAGGGCGGGGACTGGGTCACGCTCCCGGCCGGTGCAGGGATGGCCGATGTGGTGGCGGCCGCTGCCGGTCGTGCGGTGCCGTGGGCGGTGGTGGCTCCCGTCGAAGGTGCTGCGGGCGACGGGCTGCGGGTGGCCGAGCGAGTGCTGTCGGTGGTGCAGGGCTTCCTGGCCGCACCCGAGTTGGCGGAGTCGCGCCTGCTCGTCGTGACGCGCGGGGCCGTGGCCGTCGGGGGAGCCGAGGGGGCTGACGATGTCGACGCGTCCGCCGCCACCGCGTGGGGCCTCGTGCGCAGCGCCCAGTCGGAGAGCCCGGGCCGCTTCGTCCTGCTCGACACCGACACCGACAACGGCAGCGACGGCGGCGTACTGCCGCAAGCCGCCGTACGCCATGCCGTCACCGTGCTCGACGAGCCCCAACTAGCCCTCCGTGAGGGGCGTTTGTACGCCCCGCGACTCGCTCCCTCGGGCGCCCCCGAAGAGCTCGCCCCTCCCGTCGGCTCGTCCGTCTGGCGGCTCGGTACCTCCGGTACCGCCACCCTGGAGAACCTGTCGATGATCGACGCCCCGGAGGCGCTCGCGCCGCTGGAGGCGGGGCAGGTGCGGGTCTCCGTGCGGGCCGCGGGCATGAACTTCCGCGACGTGCTGATCGCGCTGGGCATGTATCCCGACAAGGGCACCTTCGCGGGGAGCGAGGGTGCCGGGCATGTGACGGAGGTCGGGCCCGGCGTCACACATCTCGCCGTCGGCGACCGCGTGATGGGGCTGTTCGAGGGGGCGTTCGCGCCGGTGGCCGTCGCGGACGCCCGGATGGTCGTCCCGGTGCCGGAAGGGTGGAGCCTTCAGGAGGCCGCGGCGGTACCCGTCGTGTTCCTGACCGCCTGGTACGGGCTCGTGGATCTCGGCAGGCTCCAGGCGGGCGAGGCCCTGCTCGTCCACGCGGGCACCGGCGGCGTGGGCATGGCGGCCACGCAGATCGCCCGCCACCTCGGGGCCGAGGTGTACGCCACCGCGAGCCCCGCCAAGCACGGCGTGCTCGACGGCATGGGCATCGACGCGGACCACCGCGCCTCGTCCCGCGACCTCGACTTCGAGGGCATCCTGCGGGAGGCGACGGGCGG
The DNA here is from genome assembly GCF_056432085.1 of Streptomyces sp. NPDC045678. Classification (NCBI taxonomy): domain Bacteria; kingdom Bacillati; phylum Actinomycetota; class Actinomycetes; order Kitasatosporales; family Streptomycetaceae; genus Streptomyces; species Streptomyces sp. NPDC045678. The sequence goes on along the minus strand of NZ_JBWKJS010000017.1, from coordinate 8,404 downwards.
ACGCGGCATGGACGTCGTACTCAACAGCCTGGCGGGGGAGTTCACCGACGCGTCGCTGCGGCTGCTCGCCCCGGGCGGTCGCATGGTCGACATGGGCAAGACCGACAAGCGCGACCCCGAGCGTGTCGCCGCCGACCACGCGGGGGCGTGGTACCGGGCGTTCGACCTGGTACCGCACGCGGGCCCCGACCGGATCGGGGAAATGCTCGCGGAGATGGGCGAGTTGTTCGCCTCCGGGGTACTGGCGCCGCTGCCGGTCAAGACGTGGCCGCTCGGCCGGGCGCGGCAGGCGTTCCGGTTCATGAGCCAGGCGAAGCACACCGGCAAACTGGTCCTGGAGATCCCGTCCTCACTCGACCCGGACGGCACGGTCCTCATCACCGGTGGTACCGGAGTGCTGGCCGCCGCGGTGGCCGAGCACGTGGTCGGTGAGTGGGGCGTACGGCACCTGCTGCTGGCCGGGAGGCGCGGACCGGATGCGCCCGGGTGCGGTGAACTCGTCGCCAAGTTGCGGGGGTTGGGCGCCGAGGTGTCCGTCGTCGCTGCCGACGTCGGTGACGCGGACGCGGTGGCGGAACTCGTCGGCAAGACGGATCCCGCCCACCCGCTCACCGGGGTGATCCACGCGGCCGGTGTCCTCGACGACGCCGTGGTCACCGCGCAGACGCCCGAGGGCCTCGCACGGGTGTGGGCGGCGAAAGCGACCGCCGCGCGGCACCTGCACGAGGCGACACGGGAGATGCGGCTCGGCCTGTTCGTGGTCTTCTCCTCGGGAGCGGCGACACTCGGCAGTCCGGGGCAGGCCAACTACGCCGCCGCGAACGCCTACTGCGACGCACTCGTCCAGCGCCGCCGTGCCGAGGGGCTCGCCGGCCTTTCCATCGGCTGGGGGCTGTGGCAGAAGGCGAGCGGCATGACCGGGCACCTCGGCGAGGCGGACCTGGCGCGCATGAAGCGCACCGGCTTCACACCGCTGACCACGGAGAAGGGCTTGACGCTCCTCGACGCGGCGCGCGCGCACGGCCGCCCCCACGTGGTCGCGGTGGACCTCGACGCGCGCGTCGTCGCCGCGCAGCCCGCCGCGTCCCGGCCCGTGCTCCTGCGCGCCCTGGCCGGCGCGGCCCCGGGAACGCGGAGCGTGCGCCGCACCGCGGCCGCGGGCGCCGCGGCATCGGCGGACGGGCTCGCCGCGCGGCTCGCGGGCCTTCCCCCCGCCGAACGGCGCCGCGTGCTGCTCGACCTCGTCCGGGGCAACGTCGCAGGCGTCCTCGGGCACGCCGATCACGACGCTGTCCGGCCGGACACGTCGTTCAAGGAGCTCGGCTTCGACTCCCTGACCGCCGTGGAACTGCGCAACCGCCTGGCGGCGGCCACCGGCCTCAAACTGCCCGCCGCACTCGTCTTTGACTATCCGGAGTCCGCCACCCTCGTCGAGCACCTCCTGGAGCGCCTGTCGCCCGACGGCGCCCCGCAGCCGCTCAAGGACGCCGCCGACCCGGTGCTCAACGAACTCGGCAGGATCGAGTCCTCGCTGGACGCGCTCGCCCTCGACGACGAGGCGCGGGGCCGCGTCACCAGGCGTCTCAACACCCTCCTGTCCAAGCTGAACGGCTCCGGCTCCAGCTCGGGCACCGGCCCCGGTGCCGTGGCCGGCGTGACCGACCTGGACGCGCTCGACGACGTGTCCGACGACGAGATGTTCGAGTTCATCGACCGTGAGTTGTGACCTGCCGCCGCCTCTCCCGGCCGCCCCCTCCCGTACGGCCTTGTGCCCCGTCCCCCTGTGCCTCGCTGAGCTGATGGAGAAGTGACGTTCGATGTCGAGTGCTGAAGTGTCGAGTGCCGGAGTACCGAGTGCCGAAGGACCGGGCTCCGCAGGACCGGGTGCCGGAGTGGCGAGTGGCGGAGGGCCGGGTGCCGGAACGCCGAGTACCGAAGCGAAGCTCCGTCAGTACCTGAAGCGGGTCACCGTGGATCTAGGCCAGGCCCGCCAACGCCTGCGCGAGGTGGAGGAGCGGGCCCAGGAGCCGATCGCCATCGTCTCCATGGCGTGCCGCTTCCCCGGCGACACCCGTACGCCCGAAGCCCTGTGGGACCTGGTCGCCGCGGGCGGCGACGCCGTCGGCGACTTCCCCACCAACCGCGGCTGGGACCTGGAGAGCCTCTACCACCCGGACCCGGAGCACCCCGGGACCAGCTATGTGCGCCGGGGCGGCTTGCTCCACGACGCCCCCGGCTTCGACGCGTCGTTCTTCGGGATCTCCCCGCGCGAGGCCCTGGCGATGGACCCGCAGCAGCGGGTGCTCATGGAGACGGCCTGGCAGCTCCTGGAGCGGGCCGGTATCGACCCGGCGTCCCTGAAGCTGACACCCACCGGCGTCTACATCGGCGCTGGCGTCCTCGGATTCGGCGGCGCGCAGCCCGACAAGGCGGTGGAGGGCCACCTCCTGACCGGCAACGCGCTGAGCGTCCTCTCCGGCCGCATCTCCTTCACGCTCGGCCTGGAGGGCCCGTCGGTCAGCGTCGACACGGCGTGCTCGTCCTCGCTGGTGTCGATGCACCTGGCGGCCCAGGCGCTGCGGCAGGGCGAGTGCGATCTGGCCATGGCGGGCGGCGTGACCATCATGTCGACGCCGGGTGCGTTCACGGAGTTCTCCCGCCAGGGCGCGCTGTCCCCCGACGGGCGCTCCAAGGCGTTCGCCGCATCCGCCGACGGCACGGGCTTCTCCGAGGGCGCGGGCCTGCTCCTCCTGGAGCGCCTCTCCGACGCGCGCCGCAACGGCCACAAGGTCCTCGCGGTCATCCGCGGCTCGGCCGTCAACCAGGACGGCGCGAGCAACGGCCTGACCGCCCCCAACGGCCCCTCCCAGGAGCGCGTCATCCGCGCCGCCCTCGCCAACGCGGGCCTGGGCGCCGCCGAGGTCGACGCGGTCGAGGCGCACGGCACCGGAACCAGGCTCGGCGACCCCATCGAAGCCGGTGCCCTGCACGCCACCTACGGGCGCGAGCGCGACGACGACCACCCGCTGTGGCTCGGCTCGGTCAAGTCGAACATCGGCCACCCGCAGGGTGCCGCGGGCGTCGCGGGCGTCATCAAGATGGTCATGGCCCTGCAGCGCGAACTACTGCCCGCCACGCTGTACGTCGACGAGCCGACCCCGCACGTCGACTGGTCCTCCGGCACGGTCAGGCTCCTCACCGAGCCGGTCGAGTGGAAGCGCGGCGAACGGCCGCGCCGCGCGGGCGTCTCCGCCTTCGGCATGTCGGGGACGAACGCGCACGTGATCCTGGAGGAGGCACCGGAGGCACCGGAGGCACCGGAGGCACCGGAGGCCCCCGAGGTCCCCGAGGCCCCGGAGGCGTCCGCTGCACCGGCTCCTCGGCCGGCACCCGATGTCGCGGCACAGGAACAGCCCTCGGCCGCCGTCGTCCCGTGGGTCGTCTCCGCGCGAGGGGAGGAGGCGCTGCGCGCGCAGGCCGCGCTGCTGGCCGAGCACGTCGACGACGACCGGCGGCCCGCCTCGCCCGCGGACGTCGGATGGTCGCTCGCCACGACACGGTCGGTGTTCGAGAACCGGGCCGTCGTCGTCGGCACGGACCGGGCCGCACTCCTCGACGGACTGCGCTCGCTGGCCGACGGCGAGGCCTCGCCGGACGTCGTGTCGGGAGCGGCCGGCGCCACGGGCCCCGGCCCGGTCATGGTGTTCCCCGGGCAGGGCGGCCAGTGGGTGGGCATGGGGGCCCGGCTCCTCGAGGAGTCACCGGTCTTCGCGGCCCGCGTCGCCGAGTGCGAGCAGGCCCTGTCCGCGTACGTCGACTGGTCCCTGACCGACGTGCTGCGCGGGGACGGGTCCGAACTGTCCCGCATCGACGTCGTACAGCCCGTGCTGTGGGCCGTCATGGTCGCCCTCGCCGCCGTCTGGGCCGACCAGGGCATCGAACCCGCCGCGGTCGTCGGCCACTCGCAGGGAGAGATCGCCGCGGCCTGCGTCGTGGGCGCCATCTCCCTGGACGAGGCGGCGCGCATCGTGTCCGTCCGCAGTGTCCTGCTGCGGACGTTGTCCGGGCGCGGCGGCATGGCGTCCCTGGGCATGAGCCAGGAGCGGGCCGCCGAGCTCATCGACGGACACCCCGGCGTGGTCGTCGCCGCCGTCAACGGCCCGTCCTCCACCGTCGTCTCGGGCCCGCCCGAGGGCATCGAGGCCGTCGTCGCCGACGCCCAGGAGCGCGGGCTGCGCGCCCGTGCCGTCGCCTCCGACGTTGCAGGGCACGGCCCGCAGCTGGACGCGATCCTGGATCAGCTCACCGAGGAGCTCGCCGGCATCCGGCCCGCCGCGACCGACGTGGCGTTCTACTCCACCGTCACCGCGGAACACCTCACCGACACCACAGTCCTGGACACCGCGTACTGGGTGCGCAACGTCCGCCGTACCGTGCGCTTCGCCGACACCATCGACGCGCTCCTCGCCGACGGCTACCGCCTGTTCATCGAGGCCAGCCCGCACCCCGTCCTCAACCTCGCCCTGGAAAGCATCGTCGAACGGGCGGAAGTGTCCGCCTCCGTGGTCCCCACCCTGCGCCGGGACCACGGCGACACCACCCAGCTCGCCCGAGCCGCCGCCCAGGCGTTCACGGCGGGCGCCGCCGTCGACTGGCGCCGCTGGTTCCCGACGGACCCCGCCCCTCGTACCGTCGACCTCCCCACCTACGCCTTCCAGCGCCAGGACTTCTGGATCGCCCCCACCGCCGGACGCTCCGGCGACCCCGCCGGACTCGGCCTCGCCGCGTCCGGACACCCACTCCTCGGCGCCTCCGTGGGCCTCGCGAGCGGTGACGTACACCTGCTGAGCGGCCGGGTCTCGCGGCAGTCGGCCGCGTGGCTGGACGACCACGTGGTGGCCGGCCACGCCCTGGTGCCCGGCGCCGCACAGGTGGAGTGGGTGCTGCGCGCCGCCGACGAGGCGGGCTGCCCCGCCCTGGAGGAACTGACGCTCCAGACACCGCTCGTCCTGCCCGGCACCGGAGGCCTCCAGATCCAGGTCGTCGTGGACGCGGCCGACACCCACGGCCGTCGTGACGTACGGCTGTTCTCCCGCCCCGACGACGCGGACGCCGACGACGCCTTCGCGTCGGAACGGCCGTGGACCTGCCACGCGATGGGCGTCCTCGGCCCCGAGGCATCCTCCGATGCGAGCCCCGGGACAGCCCCCGAGGCGGCTAACGGTGAAGCGGAGCCCGAGCCTCTGGACGGCGTCTGGCCCCCGCCCGGCGCCGAACCCGTGGACCCCGACGACCTCTACGCGCAGGCCGACCGCACCGGCTACGGCTACGGGCCGGCCTTCCGCGGCGTACGCGCGCTGTGGCGTCACGGCAGTGCGGTCCTTGCCGAGGTGACGCTGCCCGAGGAGGCCGGCGACCCGGACGGCTTCGGCATCCACCCGGCGCTCCTCGACGCGGTGCTGCAGCCCGCGGCCCTCCTGCTGCCGCCCACCGAAGCCGGGCAGGTCTGGCTGCCGTTCGCATGGAACGACGTGGCCCTGCACGCCGTACGGGCCACCACCGTCCGGGTACGCCTCACCCTGCTCGGCGAGCGCGTCGACCAGGGCCTGCGGATCGATGTCGCCGACGCCGTGGGCGCGCCCGTACTCACCGTCCGCGACCTGCGCTCGCGCCCGACCGACACCGGCCGCCTCGCCGCGGCGGGGGCCCGCGAACGGCACGGGCTGTTCGACCTGAAGTGGCTCGCGCCGGAGCACGGGGGAAGCCGCAATGCGGGCGGCCCCTACGCGGGCGGCCCTCACGCAGGCGGCCCCCAAGCGGGCGCCTCTCACGCGGGCGGTCCCCTCGAAAGCGCGCCCGACAGCTGGGTGACACTGGGGGAGGACGTCCCCGACCTCGCCGCTCTCCTGGCATCCATCGAGTCCGGCGGCCCGACGCCGCGGCTGGTCGCCGCCCCCGTCGAGCCCGCCCCGGCCGACGACGGCCTGGCTCTGGCCACCCACGTACTCGACCTCGTACAGACCTGGCTCGCCGCGCCCCTGCACGACAGCCGTCTGGTGCTGGTGACGCGGGGAGCAGTGGCGTTCGACGGTGGCAGTAATAGTGACGGTGATGGGGATGTGGACGTTGCCGCCGCGGCCGTGTGGGGGCTGGTCCGCAGCGCCCAGTCGGAGCATCCCGACCGCTTCACGCTGCTCGACCTCGGCCCCGAGGACACGCTCGCCGACGCCATGGAAGCGGCGGCACACTCGGGCGAACCCCAACTCGCGTGCCATGGAGGCCAGATACGGGTCCCGAGGCTGACCCGAGCCGCACAGGAACGGACCGACGACCGAGCAGGCTGCCAGACAGGTGACCGGGCGCAGGCCGGCCCCGACGGCACGGTCCTCATCACGGGCGGCTCCGGCGTCCTCGGCCGCCTGGTCGCCGAACACCTCGTCAGGGAGTGGGGCGTACGCCACCTGCTGCTCGCGAGCCGACGCGGCGACCGGACGCCGGGGAGCGACGAACTGCGCGCCCGACTGGCGGAGTTGGGCGCCACCACCGTGAACATCGCGGCGGCCGACGTCGGCGACGCGGAATCGGTCGCGGCCCTGATCGCGTCGGTCGACCCGGCGCACCCGCTGACCGGCGTGATCCACGCCGCCGGCGTACTGGACGACGCCGTGGTCACCGCGCAGACACCCGAGAGCCTCGCGCGGGTGTGGGCGGCGAAGGCGACGGCGGCACGCCTGCTGCACGAGGCGACACGGGAGATCCCCCTCGGCCTCTTCGTGGTCTTCTCCTCGGCGGCCGCGTCACTCGGCAGCCCCGGCCAGGCCAACTACGCGGCAGCCAACGCCTACTGCGACGCCCTCGTGCAGCACCGCCGCGCCCAGGGACTCGCGGGCCTGTCCATCGCCTGGGGCCTGTGGCAGGCGACCAGCGGCATGACCGGGCAGCTGAGCGACACGGACCTGGCGCGCATGAAGCGCACCGGCTTCGCCGCGCTGACCGACGAGGGCGGCCTGGCTCTGCTCGACGCGGCCCGCGCCCACGCCCACGCCTACGTGGTCGCGGCCGACCTCGACCCCCGTGCCATGACCGACGGCCTCTCCCCGCTCCTGCGCACGCTCACCGCCCCCGCCGCTCGGCGCCGGGTGGCCTCCGAGGGCCTCGCCGACGGAGCGCTGGCCGCACGCCTCGCGGGCCTCGACGAGGAAGGCCGTCTGGAGCTGCTCACCGGCGTCGTACGCGAGTACGTCGCCGCCGTCCTCGGCCACGGCTCCGCGTCCCGCGTCAGCGTCGACGTCGCGTTCAAGGATCTGGGCTTCGACTCGCTGACCGCGGTGGAGCTCCGCAACCGCCTTTCGGCAGCCTGCGACGTACGGCTGCCCGCCACCCTCATCTTCGACCATCCCACGCCCCAGGCCCTCGCCGCCCACCTGGTCCACCGCCTCGCGGGCACATCGGCGACCGTGACCGCCCCCGTCGCCCCTCGCCGGCGCCCCACGACGACCGGCTCCCCGGACACCGAGGACCCGGTGGCGATCGTCGCCATGACCTGCCGCTTCCCCGGCGGCGTCAGCTCCGCCGACGAGCTGTGGGACCTGCTCGACACGCGCACGGACGCGATGGGCGGATTCCCCACCGACCGCGGCTGGGACCTCGGCCGCCTCTTCCACCCGGACCCCGAACACACCGGCACCACCTACGCCGACCAGGGTGGATTCCTGCCCGACGCGGGTGATTTCGACGCGGCGTTCTTCGGGATCAATCCGCGTGAGGCGTTGGCGATGGATCCGCAGCAGCGTCTGTTGTTGGAGGCGTCGTGGGAGGTGTTCGAGCGTGCAGGTATCGACCCGACGACGCTCAAGGGCAGCCCGACCGGCACGTACGTCGGCCTGATGAACCACGACTACGCCAAGTCCTTCCCCGAGGCCGACGCCCAACTGGAGGGCTACGCCTACCTCGCGAGCACCGGCAGCATGGTGTCCGGCCGCGTCGCCTACACCTTCGGCCTTGAGGGCCCGGCAGTGACGGTCGACACGGCGTGCTCGTCGTCGCTGGTCTCCATCCACCTGGCAGCCCAGGCGCTGCGCCAGGGCGAATGCGACCTGGCGCTCGCCGGCGGCGTCACCGTCATGGCCGACCCGGACATGTTCGCGGGCTTCGCACGCCAACGGGGCCTCTCACCCGACGGCCGCTGCAAGCCGTACGCCGCCGCGGCCGACGGAGTCGGGTTCTCCGAGGGTGTTGGTGTGCTGTTGTTGGAGCGGTTGTCGGATGCGCGTCGCAATGGTCGTCGGGTGTTGGCGGTGGTGCGGGGTTCGGCGGTGAATCAGGACGGTGCGTCGAATGGTTTGACGGCGCCGAATGGTCCGTCGCAGGAGCGGGTGATTCGTCAGGCGTTGGCGAGTGGGCG
>NZ_JBWKJS010000016.1:0-116783 GCF_056432085.1 Streptomyces sp. NPDC045678 | reverse complement strand
CGAAGGGCCATACCTTCATCTCTTGCACAGCATCGATTTCACGAGCTCTCCTACATAGAGCTCCCTTCTTCGTTCGTGGCGCACCCCGTCTCTGACCTTGGTGACGAGTCGCGCGCGGTGCAACGCGCCGAGGTGGTAGGAGACGGTGCCGGGGGTGCATCCGATGCGGGCGGCGAGTTCCGCGGTGGAGCGAGCGGTTCCGAGGTCCGCCAGCAAGGCCGCTCGGGCGCTGCCGACCACCTGCGCGATCCTTCCGGGCCTGCGATCCCGTTCGGCTCCGATCCGCCGGGCGGGGTAGTAGAGGACGAACTGCCCGGGAGTGTCGACCTGGACGATGACGTCGGGCCGGTTGAGCACGCCGGGGGCGAGGACCAGATCCCGGCCGGTGACATCGATTTCGCCGTCCCACGGCTTGGCGAGAGTGAGCGCGTCGCCCGCCCAGTCCAGGTCGGGGTGGAGGGCTCCGAGCGCCTGGCCGACGCCGTGTGCGGCGACGGTCGTCGCACGGTGGGCGATGTCCTGTTCGATGATCGAGCGCAGCTCGGGCCAGCCCTCGGAGAGGGCGTCCCGCCAGAACCGGGCGAGTCCGTTGGCGAGGTGTCGCTGCATGCGGCCCGACTCCGCGATCCGGCGGGTCGTGGGCCGCAGCGGTCTGTTCCAGTGGGCCCTGGTGTAAGTGAAGAGCTGGGTTTCCAGTTCGTCCTGCGCCGCGGCCTCGATCCGCGCTATCTGCTCGTCGAGCAGGTCACGACGTTGCGCGTCCGTCCCTGGTTGCGGGGTGAGCAGGTCCGGTGTGTAGGTGTCGCCGTTCTGCGGCAACAGGTCCGCGAGCAGGGCGACGTCCGGATGGGCGAGTGACGCGCGGGCGAGTGGTCCGGGATCTCCGAAGACCGGGTGCCGTCCCGATGCGGCGGTGAGTTTCAGCCACGCCATGGACTCCGACGCGGGGGAAGGGGCAAACCGCGTTCTGGACACTGTGTCGGCGTCTACCCGCAGGGTGAACACCGCGCCGACGGTAGCAGCCGTCGCGACGGATTTGAACAGGCTCGAATCCTTTACGGCACGGGGGCCGCGTGTGGTTCTGTCGTGTTGCCGAACAACGGCAGCAACGTTCACTGCCAGGGAGTGGTTGTCATGGTGAGACTGAAGGGCACACCGAAGGTGAACAGCCGCACGAGGAAGGCCGGCGCGGTCGTGACCGCGGCAGCGTCGGTTGCCGCGGGGATGATGTTCGCGACGACACCCGCCACCGCGACTGCCGCCGTCGCCGAGTACCCCACCAGCTCCTTCTCGATCGAGTACGGGGCCAGCTACTACAAGGGCACGGTCACTTGGTACAACCGGTCCGTCGGCGTCGACGGATCGGCCAAGGCCACCGGATGTCGGCGGTACTACGCACGGGCGTTCGCCGGCAGCACCTCACTGGACTTCAAGAGCAGCAGCACCTGGTGCAACCGATCCGGGCCGGTGAATTTTGACCTTGCGGCGAACGTCGTCGGCGGGTCCGACAACATCTGGGTCTACATGACCGACGAAAACCAGAACTACCTCAAAGGACAGACCTGCTACCGCAACATGAGCCACTGCGTCGACGGCCTGCACTGAAGCGCGTCGCACACACCGTGAACCGGTCGCGGACCGGGGCCGGTACCCCGGTTCCGGTCCGCGACCGCACGGACGGATGCCTCGGTGAAAGGCCGGCTCGTGCGGGCCGTCCCACCTATCCCCCGCCGTCCTCCCGATCGGCCGCTTCGTTGGCGCGGTCGATCTCGGTCATGTGCTCCTCCGCCCAGGTCCGCAGCCCCGCGAGCGCGACTTCCAGAGACTGCCCGAGCCCGGTGAGCCGGTAGAAGACCCGGGGCGGCACGGACGGTTCGACCCGGCGCACCACCAGCCCGTCGCGGGTCAGGCTGCGCAACGTCGTGGACAGCATCTTCTGCGAGATGCCGGGCATCCGGCGTCTCAGCTCCGCGAAGCGCACCTCCTCCGGTGCGGCATCGGCGAGCGTCTTCACGGCCATGGAGGTCCACTTCGTACCTATGCGGTCCAGCAACTGCCGCGTCGGACAGTGCGGATCGAACAGATCGCCGCGCGCCCCGCGACCGGCGGCCCGGGCTCCCTGGGCGGTCACCTGTGGCTCACCACCTTCCCTGAAAGTGCCGTCTAGGCATCGGTCGGACAGTTACCTACCGTTTGGTGGTCACCAAAGGTAACCACTCGGAGGAGCCGTCTTGCCCGTGACCACCACACACCGACTGCGCCGCATCACGACGAACGGGGTCGAACTCAACGTCGCGATCGCCGGGGCCGGACCCGCGGTTCTCCTGCTGCACGGCTTCCCGCACACCTGGCAGCTCTGGAGCGACGTCATGGGCCGACTGGCCGGACAGTACCGGGTCATCGCCCCGGACCTGCGAGGCTTCGGTGCCAGTACGCGAGCTGTCGAGGGGTACGACGCGGGCACCCTCGCCGCCGACGCCGAAGGGCTGCTCGACGCACTCGGCGAGCCGTCGGCAGCAGTGGTCGGCATCGACGCGGGCACCGCCCCCGCCGTCCTGCTCGCGCTGCGCCGCCCCGGCCGCGTCCGGCGCCTGGTCGTGATGGAGGCGCTGCTCGGCCGCCTGCCCGGAGCGGAACACGTCATCGCGGGCGGCGCCCCGTGGTGGTTCGGCTTCCACGCCGTCCCCGGCCTCGCCGAAACCGTCCTGGCCGGCAACGAGGCCGCGTACATCGACTGGTTCCTCGACTCGGGGACGCTCGGGCGAGGAGTACCCGACGACGTCCGTGCGGCCTTCGTCCAGGCGTACACGGGGAGCGAGGCCCTGCGCTGCGCGTTCTCGTACTACCGAGCCCTGCCCACCAGCGCGCAACAGATACAGGACGCCGGCGCGACGGCCCGGCTGACGATGCCCACCATGGCCGTCGGCTCTCACCCCGTCGGCACCGGACTCGAACGTCAACTCCGTCCCCTCGCCGATGACCTGGTAGGACACCAACTCCAGGACTGCGGCCACCTCATCCCCCTGGACCGCCCCGACGCGCTGTTCGCACTCCTTGCTCCCTTCCTCTCCGCCGACGCATGTTCTGGCCCCCTGCTCGACCGCGGTGTGGATGCCGTCGGGCAGGGAGGCGCCGAGCCCGCTACCCGCGATCAGTAGGCGAGGCCGTCGAGGGACGAGCGCGGTCCGCGAGGCGACTGGTATTACTGGTGCATGCAGGAAGAGCAGGAAGAGACCGCGCGGTCCGCGATCGACACGTTCATCTCCGCGTTCAACGCCTCGGACGACAGCTATGTGACTGCGCTGCTCTCCCAAGCGCTCACCTCGGACGTGGTCTTCTGGGGACCGTTGGGCCGCAGTGAGGGGATCGAGGCGGTCGAGCGGTTCGTGCTGGACATCCGCCGCCACCCAGCGGGGACCGGCACGATGGTGCGCTGTTCGGCGGTGGACATGCCGGACGAGTGGGCCCGGTACCAGTGGGTCTTCACGACGCCGGATGGAGGACCCCGCCTGGCGGGAACGGACGTCGTCCATCTGCGGCGGAGCCTCATCGACCAGGTCATCGTCTTCGCGGGGGAGATCGAGCCGTCCGCCTCCTGAGTCATGCTCCTCCGGCGCCGTCCTTCTCCTGAACCGGCCCCGTTCGGGGCTCCGGGCTTAACCCCAGCCGAGAGCAGCTTCACAACGCTTCGGTCGTGCGTGTTCGCGGCACCTTTCGCGCGGCGGTTGTCCCCCACACACATTCGGAGTGTTTCCGTTCGGCCCGGCCCGAGCCTGCGGTGGGCCGGATCCCGAGCGGGCCGGATCCCAAGTGGGCCGGATCCCAAGTGGGCCGAACTCGTCGAACGCGAAGACCCGGTCGGGGCAACGGTCCAGGACGTGCTCGATCTGGACGACGAATTCCTCGTCGGCCGCCACCAGCTGGGCGATCACCGGCACCCGATCCCCGCCGACCGAGGGCAGCAGCATCATCGCGCGCCGATAGCACACCGAGTTGATGCTGCCCCGGTGCACGATCTGCCGCAGCCGTTGCCCCTCTTGGTCGGTCAGTCCGCGCACGCGGACAGGCTCGGCCACCACGCCTCCAGCGGTCGGATCAAACGTCACCGCCTGTCCAACCGGTTACGACGACCAACCCGGCGAACCTATGCGGTCACACCTTCCTCGCTCGCTCCAGCGACCTTGCCGCCGACAAAGACCACGCCCAGCCCGAGTGCGGCTGCACCAGCAGCTGCCACCACCTTCATCCCCGCCCCCAGAAACTGCTTACTCTCGCTGTCTTGAGCCACCTTGTTCTTGGACAGGTTCCGCCCGTTCGGGGTACCCAACTTCCGCTTGATCGCTGCTTCGTTCACGTCGCCGATTCCCCGACTCCGTTCGTCGCGAGAGGCATCCCGATCTCGTATCTGGACATCCATGAGCTCGCAGGCTTCGGCAGTGCCCGCGAGCGGGATCCCCGCTATCAACGCCCACGATTTCGTCGGCAGTCCAGGTCCGCAAGCAGCTCACGCCGGGCTGGATCATAGGCGAACCGGGCCGCGCTAAGCTGCGCCCAGGTACCGGCCCGCCCCACCCTCCACCGGCCCGCGCCATCCCAACATCCCCCCACGCTCCCTAGTCCACCTGAGTAGCCCGCACCAGGAGCGTGCCGCCCTTGACCGCCTTCGACACCGATGACACCCGCAAGGTCCAGACCGCCGTACGCGGTGGCGAGCACGGCAGCATCCCTGTGTTCCTGCCGTACGAGCGGGACCTCGCCGACCGCCTACGCACGCAGCACGGACCGAACGCGTTCACCTGCGGCATCCTTCTCGGCGGCTGCGGTCGCGTCCTCACCCTGCGCGCCTGTGCCGACCGCAAGTCCCACTTCGCGCACCGCCCGCCGGTCGTCTGTCGCCGCCAGGCCACCGGCGCAGACAGTGCCGACCACCTCTACATCGGCGAAGCCGTGAGTGAGTGGCTGCGTGCCCAAGGCCATCAGAACGTCGCCCCGCAATACACCCAGCAGAAGAACCACCTTCCCGGCAGCGTGCAAGTCCGCTTCGGGTCCGGTCGGCAACGGCGCTGTCTCCACGTACAAATGGGCCGCCTCACGCATGCCCAATGGCAGAAGTCCTTCTTCCCACCGGCCGCTTCCACGGAGAGGGTGCCGGCCCTGCGTACCTACGGCCCCGACAGCGGCCTCTTCGAGTACGAACGTCAGGTCGCCGGATACGCACTGCGCTTCGCCTGCGAGACGGAGGGCAGCACACGAGTGGTCTACCTCGACACGATCCTTCCAGACCTGACCTGGGAGCGCGCGTCCCTCAGCCAATGCCGCATCACCGTCGCGGGTATCGTCACACCCTCGCTGATGCAGACCTCCGCCGGCATCACTCCCAAGCCGACCGCCTCAGCACCGGGATGCTCGACGTCTGCCCCGCCCCTCACCACCGATCACCGCCACCTGATCATTCCCGTACTGCCCGGCTCCATCGCCATCACCGGCGCACAAGTGCTCAGCACGGCGACAGCGCCGGGCAGACGCCTGTACGAAGCACAAGCCCAGGCTCGCGGATCCGCCGCATTCCCCGCCCGTATCGACGTACCCGACACAGAACTTGTGCCCGCCCTTGAACCTCACGCGATATACACGCTGACCGAGAGCACCGTGCTCATCGAGGCTCTCTCAGGGGCCACCGCACTCACACCAGGAACGGAACTTCGGACTCTGCGCGCAGACCGAGTCAAGAAGCTCTCAGCACAGCGGGCTGTTGCCTGGGATCTCCTCCAACCGTCAAACCCACCCGAGGACGCCCCAGAGCTCGAGCTCGTCCCACAGCCCGCAAAGAGCACACCATCCACCGATCACCATCGCGAAGCCGAACAAGCACCGGCAGCGCCGCACGTCTTCGCTCCCGACCCCGCACCCACCCCTGCCCAGCCGCCTGCATCCGCCGAACCAGCGGAGCTGGCCGAGCAGCTGACCGCGATACTCGTCCGAACGGCACGAGCAGCCACCACCATCCCGCTCGACGACCTCTTCGAACAGTGCGGGGCACAGGCCGCCGCCCTCGACGACTCTCAGCGCATTCGCTGTCTGACTGCCGTGGACAGCATCAACGCCCGCGAACACCGCCCCCTGCTCAGCTCACTCGTGACCGTTACGCCGGGCACGGACACGTTCCCCTCGCCCTCCGCCTTGTTCGCCCGCATTGCGACCGGCCTCGGCCTGATACCGAAGGCAACCCCGCAACGCGTCGCTCAGCTATGGAAAACACACCGCCTCGATCTCCACATTGCGCCCCCGTCACCTGGTCCGACTCAAGACGGCGTCAGCAAAGCCGGCTTGAAGACAGCAAAGAGAAAAGCCACTGCCAACCAAACCCAGCTCAAGGCCAAAGATGCCGCCGCCCAGGCGGAGCTCGACATGCTCACCGAGGAGTTCCACCAAGCCCGGGCCGCCAAAGACACCAAGAAGGCCACCGCAGCGCGTCGACGCATGCGGCCCATTGCCCTTCGCCTTGTCTCTGAACAGGCCCGCAGGTCCACGGCGGCGGTCATGGCCGAGGCCGCAAACTGGTGCCGCGCTCAGGACCCGGAGTGGTGGATCGACCCGGCCCTCAAAGAGATCAACACAATATTCGCCCGCCTGGACTCAAAGCGCGCCACTCTTACCAGCAGAGAGATTTCCAACGCCCTTGACACCGTCACACACCTGCGCGAACAACTCGATGCCCCCCTACCTCCGCGTGAGGAGAGCCGTCTACGCCGCTGGCTGTCGCACGCCACGTCCCTCCAGGAAGCAGAGCGCGCGGCTCAGGCAGAGCAGCTGACGCCGACACGTTCAGCACCCAGCGCCGCCGCTGCTCTCCCCGTAAAGGCAATCGATGCTCTCGCCCATGCCGTGCGACCCGTCCTCCAGAACGTCGCCCGGGACGGCACGACCATCACGTGGGGTGAACTACGCCGCCGCCTGGCCAACACGCTGCCCTGGCTCGACCACGACGGCCAGGTTGAACTCCTCGTCCGCGTAGACCACGACGCCCCCACCGACGAACCGCTGCTGTCAGTCCTGATCACCAGACGTGACCTGGCACTGCCAGAGACTTACGTACACGTACAACGTCGTCTGCATCGTCCGGAGGTTCCCACTTCAGCCCTGGAGATGCACTGGCGAATGGACGTCCTGAAGGCACAACAACACTGGCGACACAGTGCTCCGTGATCACTGGTCCCGTCCCGACTCTACGTCTGCCGAGAATGCCATCCATGCGACTCGGAAGCCTGGTCGATGGTGCGGCAGGATGAATACTCGTGCTGCTGCGTCTTGTCTACTCGACCGCCACCCACCAGTTCGGCGCGCTGCGAGTGCCTGGCATGAACGACCGTGACAAGGACGCGAAGATCCTCGCCCTACGCCACCAGCTCACCGCCCTTCAGCGAAAACCCGGACCGAACCGAACCAAGTTCGCTGCGGAGGGCTGGTCGTTGCCCACCACATAGGGTCTCAGGATTCGGGCGTCCACAGGCTGACGTCACGGCTGCCGATCTCAGTATCCACTGGCGTCGGCCGACATCCCTCGGTGAGGGCCACAGCATGGACGAACCACTCCAGCGCAGCACAGATCTCCTCGCTGTGTCCGGCGAAGACCTCCACGGGGAAGGACGGGCGCAGGTCCAGCTTCGCCTCGGCCAGGTCGATGCCTTCGATCTCGTTCAGCCGACCCATCAGCTCACGCCGCAGGGGTTCGTCGTCGAACGGGGGGCGCCGCTTCAGGTACTGGAAAACAACCTCGACCGTTCCGGTGACCGGGTAGATCGCGACGGGCCACAGTGTGCGCGAGCCCGATTGGCCGTTAGCCCTGAGAATCGGCGAGCAGCTGGTCTCGGCTGCCCTTCCGAACGCACGATGTCCGCCCTGCTGTTCCCAGAATCGCAGCGTGGCCAGAACGCCTTCTACGGTCTCGGGGGCCTGGTTCTCGCGCAACTGCGCCTCGAACCGGTTCTCCTCCGCTTCGTTGCCCCCGCCCTCGGTCGGGAGAGCCTCCTCCATAACATCTTTGCCCAGCAGAGTGGCCAGGTCGGTCGTGGTCAACCGCTGGGACCGTCGGGCCCGGTCCGCGCTGTCGAAGGCAACTCCCTCGGACTCGAGCAGCGTCCTCGGGTCTTCCATCCGCTGCCCGTCCGACCAGCGGAAGCCTGCCGAGATCCGGCCGTCGGCCGTCAGCACACGGTAGGCGCCGTGCACTCCGGCCTTGGACGCCAGGTGAGTGCCCACCGCGACAGCGTGGGTGCCGATCAGCGCGGCGACGTCACCATACGTCGTCCAGGTCCCGGCCGGCATCGCAAGGAGGGCCACGCGCAGTTCCTTCCAACCCGCCCATTCGTCGTCGGCGTGGACCAGCTCCTCGAGGGGACCGGGCCACAGACGCACAGCGCGGTCGGCCAGTTCGTCGGCGCGGACCAGAACCTCTGTTCTGCCCCACCGTTCCTGCGCCGCGATTGCCTGGTTCATGCGCAGAGCACTGGAGTCGAGGATCTCCTGCTTGCGGCGGAAAGGATGGTTCGACAACCGTGCATTGTCAGCGGAGAGCGTGAGGTTGCCCAGCGTGTGGACGACCAAGGCATGGACCTCGTCCGGGCTCTGACCGTCCTCGGCCTCTTCGGCGAGCAGGTCGAACCACTGGTGCGCCGGGCGCTGCGGCAGTACGTGCTCCACCGTGAGCTGCGCCTTGGCGTAGTCGACCGGCTCGCTGGCGCCGTAGCTCTCCTCCAGCCTGCGCAGCACCTGGAACCGTTGGTTGCTCCGCCCGAACTTGTAGAAGGGCCGGGTACGGATCGCCTCGCGGACAGCTTCGTCTCCGGGCCAGACGCGCGCTCCGGTCTTGTTCCGCGACAGGAAGCGGCGTACGGCCTCCGCCGGTGAGTCGCCCTCGCTCAGTTCCCGGGGCATCTCCATGAACACCCGGTTGCTGCCCGTCGTGGAGAGTCCGGCGAACAGACGCCGCACCATGTAACTCTCTGCATACGCCAGAGCCTCGGCTGCCTCAGCGGCGGTGGCGGCACCGACGTCGAGCCGGTCGAGCAGATGGAGCGCCAGAGGGTAGTGGGTCTGACCACCCCACCGGGACAACCGCTCCAGCACCTCACGCAGCTGCGCATCGGGCTCCCGCTCGGGGTGCAGGATGCGCATCAGGCGCTCGGCGCGTCCAGCCAGAGCCGCGATCTCCGCCTCCAGTGCCGTCTCGTCCGCGCTCAGCGGCTCCAAGCGCTTCTTCTGGTCGCGGTAGATCTCGCTCTGCTTGGCCCGGCTGCTCCCGGACACCACCAGATCGAGCCAGACCAGCAGTTCGAGGTTGGCCGGACCCAGCAGCTCCTGCATGGGTAGCCAGAGGTTGCGGTAAACCGCCTCCCCACGGGTCGGCAGACACATGAAGAGGTAGTTGCGCAGCAGGTCGCTCTGGCTCAGGCCGACACCGGTGTTGTTGATCGACTCGAAGATCCGGTAAACGTTGTCGCCCTCGGCGGCGGTGATCTCGACGATCGACAGCAGGCCGCCCAGTACCCTCTCCACCGCGTCCACCCACGCTTCGCCGCCACTCTCCTCACCTTCAGTGAGAGCACCCAGAAAGAATCTGTAGGCGGCGCCAATATTGCCCGCACCGCCCGCCCTGGGTGAGGTCTCGACACAGGCGGTGAAGGCGTCCCGGTCCGCCTGGGTCGGCAGCAGACGGTAGTGGTCCTCGCCGTCCCGGTACAAGTTGACCAGGAGCAAGTCGTGGATACGCGCGGCCTTCTTCTTGGCGCCGCGCGCCCGGTGCCTGTCCCGCAGTGCGGTGAAGGCGAGCATCAGCGTGGTGAGCCGCTGCTGGCCGTCGACGACCAGCCATCGCTGCATGCCACCCGCCGTGATCCGCCCGGGTGCCAGGACGACGGAACCAAGGAAGTGTGCCGGCGGAGGGCTTCCTTCCAACTGGTCCTCGACCAGCTCCAGCACGTCGTCCCACAACTGCTTCAACTCTGCCAGCTGCCAGCTGTATGTGCGCTGATAGAGCGGAACCTGGAACTGCTTCTCACCCTGGACGAGCTGACTGAACGTAGTCTCCTGAGCGTGCACTGGCGCCTCTCCCCAAGGTGTCCCGACCGGCTCACCATTCTTCCCCCATCGGAGTGCGGCGCTCAGGAGAACCGATCGACGCGCCCCTCCGTCGTCATGCAATGCCTACGTACGACCTGCGGTGGAAGGCGGCATTACCGAACGGACGGCGCTTCCACTCAGGTGCCCTGCCGCATCTCAGGTCGACCACCTCGGTTGTCGAAAGCCTCAGGCAGCAGCGACAGGCCCCACCTCTCCTGTCCCGCGACGTACAGCCACAGTGATGCCCAGCGCGATACCGCGACCAATCGGAGCATCCGCGTACCGCGCCCTACAGACGCGAGCGCCCACTTGCACCACGTCAAGGTGACCCACAGGAGCAGTCACACCGAGTGGACGTCCCCTCCGACCTGCACCGCACCTCGCCACAGGGTTCAGCCCCTGGATGACGTGTGCACCGAGGCACGGAGCCCTTTGCCTCGGACATCAGACCAGTCAGCGGAAATGCTCCCTGGGAGGATGGGGAGCCGCTTCCCGCTCCCGGAATTACACCCAAACACGAAGTAGGGGCCATCCGAAGATGGCCCCTACCTGCGACGTTTCCGTCGGGACGACAGGATTTGAACCTGCGACCCCTTGACCCCCAGGAGTGAGGACCATAGGAACTACCTGCACATATCAGGCAAGACTAGGACGCGGGACGTGCATCCCCGCGCACGCTGTTCAGGTGCGCGAGCACCGTGTGGTCCCCAACTGGTCCCCACGGCAATGACGCAGACCAGAGGGATTAACCTCTCGTGGAGGCTCCCAATCCCAACCCGACGTCTCAGGAGATCTCGTCCCGACGGGCCCTTTCGACCTTACGTTTGAGGTTCCTGATGGCCTCGTGCCACCGCCAGGAATCGCTGGTGTACCAGCCCTCTTCGTCGATCGGCTGCCAGTCCGCCAGTTCCTCCAGCTGTGAGAGCACCGTGTCGGCATCGTCGTGACTCCTGCCCCGGTCGAGTTGACCTGTGATGGCGTGGAGTCGGTGGGCGGCACGGTAGAAGGAGACCTGGCTGTCGGTCAGCCTGCGTACGGCGTAACCGCCACACTTGCCGCACCAGTCGAAGTCGTCTCTCACAAGCAAGTCAGTGACGGTCAGAAGATCGTCGTTGGCTGCGACACCGCGTTCCTTGGCGTGACGGCACAGTGGTGAGTGGCCCTTGCCTTCGGTCTGCGGATCCGCGTTCGTGGTGTAGATCTGGGCTACAGTCAAAGGCCCCAGAGGAAGACCGCTACCACGGTGCCACCGGTCAGCACCGGGTTGCCTGAAGGGCGCGAGGTCCAGCCGGTCGCTGGCGAGCGTCCCCTCCCACACGGCCAAGGGCAGCATCCGCTCGCTGCCTGCGTCGAGGGTTCGCAGATCGTGCACCCCTCGCGTCAAGGCGAGCAGGCGTAGGTTGCGTGCCCGATCGGCGTCGAAGTAGGTGTGGCGAACGGTCTGACGCGCGCCGTCGACGCCCCCGAACTCTTCGCCGAAGTGCAGATCGTGAGCGTCGCTGCAACCACCCGTCCAGTGACTCCCGCCCGCCTCGGGCTCGGAGCTGGCGGTCTGGGCCCATGCTCCGATCAGGCTCTCCGGAAGATCGGATGCACCTGCGACGAGAACTCCGCTCCACCCCTGCGCAAGCCGCCTCTCCACCACATCAAGGGGCAGGACTTCGACTCCCCCACTCACCGAAATGACAATGTAGAGCTGGTCAGAACTGCCAGTGAGGGTCCGCAGGGCGCGGATGTGTTCGGCGGTGACAGGTTGCCGGTCGAAGACCGGGGTGTCGTCGAAGATCCCGGGGCGGATTGAATTCGGCCGACCAGCTGGAATGCGACTCGGTTCGATCGCATCGGCCTCTTCGCGAGGCGGTTCGCACGCCACGTCGCTGGACGGGGCGTGCAGCCTTTCCGCGATGAGGGCAGGAACGTCAAGCGTGAGCGTACGGCGCCCCCAGTCCGCGCCCACGACCCACGTGGCCACAACACCCTGCGTCCACGAGTCCAGCCCTCCGAGCAGTCCTCCCCGCACCCCTCGCGCCGTCTCCTCAATGGCCTCGGGCAGGCGCACAGTGACGCGCTGCGTCGGCTTGCACTCAGTCGATGCAGCCAGAGCGCGAGCCTGGGCCTCCCAGGAGTCGATCAGACGTGCCGCCCCAGCCAGCGCATCGTCATGACCCTTCCGGTTGCTGCGGATGCCCTGCACAAGGTAGTGAGACATGTACGAGCGAGCTGGAGATCCCACCCAACTGCTCTCGGCCGCACTTTGCCACCGACACCACAGCGCGTTCAGCGCCGTGGAGATCTTGTCGCTGCTGCCCAGTACCGCGAAGGCCGGGTCCTCTCCGGAAAGCCGGGGCCGCTCCATCGTTGCCGCCGCCGCAGCCACGAGCAGTCCCGCCGGCTCGACGAACAGGGCCGCCTGAGAGCGCAAGGTCTCCAGGAACTCCGCCTTCGTCTCCAACGCCCGCTGCGCCCAGTCCTCAAGCCAGAGGAAGGAGGCGAGGATGGACTGAGCCCGGTGCAGGCTCTCCGCCGCCCCGTGCCAGTAGGAGAAGACCAGCCCCTGCAGGCGCTCCGCGTCCTCGCGCGCGTCCTCCCCGTCGTCATCCGTCGCCTCCGCATCCGAACGCAGTACTGCAGCGGCAGCTTCTACCTCTTCCTGTGCCCAGCACTCGTCCTCGTCAGGTTCGGTGTAGGACTGCAGCTGATGGAGCAGGCCCACTCCGCCGAGTGCCCGGAGGAACATCCCCAACGCGGTCGTCGGCCGTGCCCACGACCCCCACTCCGTGCAGCGAGAGCACAGCCGCCCCATCACCTCCGCGTCCAAAGCGACCTGTGCGGTCTTCACGTCTGACGTACGAAGCTGCCCGCACACTCTGGCAACGTGCAGTCTGGCGTTTTTCCCTCGGGCCGAGTACAGCGTGATCCGCGTGCCCTCAAACGGTCCGAGCGGCACATCAGCCAACAAGTATTCCTGCATGAACCTCCCCCAATCCTCCGCTTCGCCAGCTTAGAGCCGAGGACTGACGCACATCGCTGCATACGCGAGACTCGGCTCTCTCGCTGCCGAGGCCAAAGCCGCTGGTACTCAACTCGCTGCCTCCACAAGCGCGCAAGCGGCACGAACCTGCGTGCACGTGGCACCGGTCCCCAGGCGTGGTCCCCAAGTGATGGCACACGCAAGATAGGCAAGGCTGCGATGCGACCGACTGTCGGCGTGCACTGGTCGGCTGGATAGGGTCGCGGTACCCGAGCTGGAGAGGCAGTTGCATGGCCCACGAGATTGTGATCGCGCAGACAACCAGTGACGACGAGGACCAAGCGAAGGCGCTGGCCCGGGGCGCGGTCGAGAGCAAGCTGGCAGCGGGCGTTCACATTGATGCGCCGATCACCGCCTTCTACTGGTGGAAGGGGGAGGTCGAGACAGCGCAGGAGTGGCGGATCTCGTACATGACTACTACGGACCGTCTCCCGGCACTGGAGGCGTGGCTGCACGAGAAGCATCCGTATGACGTCCCCCAGTGGATCACGCTGCCCGTGACCGGAGGGTCGGAGGCGTACCTGTCCTGGGTGGTCGAGGAGGCTCATCCGCAGTAGGGCACGCCCCCCCCCCGGCACCTCACCGTCACCGAGCCTGCGCGCCATGATGGCTCACGACGCGAACGCCAGCAGGTGGCCAGCCAGGTCGCGCTCCGTGTCGGGGAGCCAGGCAGCGATGCTCTGCGCCCGCTGACGTCCCATGGTGTTCGGCTTTGACTCCGCTGCTGCTGCGAACTGGCGCGCGACGTAGACCCCGCGGTCTACGTCGCCGCCGCGCAGAAGCGCCGACGCCAGGTCCCCGAGCACCACGACTCCAGAGTCAGGCAGTTCCTTACCGAGGCGCTCGACCGCGGAGTCAGCTGTAACCGTCAGCTCTTGGCGCTTGAGCTCGCCGTATACCGAAAGCGCCAGTGAGTCCATCCGGTACGGCGTCACGAATCGGACCCAGGCCTGCTCACTCGTGTGATTCGCGAAATCATACGCGAATCTCGCCTGTTCCAAGGCCCGGAGAGCGCCAGCATCGTCCCCTGATTGAGCCGCTTCCTCCGCATACCGTCCCAATGCCCACGCCGCAGCGGTCGCGTTGCCATGCCCACGCACATCCTGAGCTGCCTGTGACAGCATCTCCAACGCCTTACCTGGGGTAGCGGCGCCGTAGCTCGCGTAGCCCAGCGCCAAGGCGCGCAAGGGTGGGTGCCCGGCCTCCTTCGCGCACTCCGAGGTCACCCGATAATAGGCAGCAGCCTTATCGTGTTCCCCCAGGTCCCAGGCGACCCATCCGGCAAGGGCTGCGGTTTCCCCCGCCGCAATGGTCAACGCTCGCTCGTGGCCGCCAGCGCGCGGAAGGGCCGCGGTGATCGCGTCCAAGTGTGACTCGACCCGGTTCTGCAGGCTGCGTGCACTTTCACTCAGCTCGTCCACATGCAACCCAGCCGCGTGATCGATGAGCACGGACGCGGACTCGGGGTCGATCCTGGCTCCCTTGCTGAGCGCGTAGGCGAGTCGACCCCAAGGCTCGGCAGCGGCAGCTGCGCCGACGACGGCGCCTCCCAGCAGCATTCGGCGCTTCACGTCGTCCAAGTCCTCCCCTTCAGCGTCGTCCTTCTTCCTCCGCCTGATCCGGGCGTCCTTCGCCTCCCGCAGGAGGGGCTCCAGCGGGACGCCGCAGGCCACAGCGATGTGCCCAAGCGTGTGGTTCGTAGGGATGTTCTCACCGTTCTCGTACCGACTGACCTCTCGGCGGCTCACCGTCGCCCGGCCCGAGGCCGTGTTAATCGCGTCCGCCTGCTCATCCTGCGATCGGTCCGCGTTGCGGCGCAGCTGACGGAGTAGTTCGGCGAACGGATCTACTGGCATGAGTGTGACCTCTGTCGGTGGGGGAATCCAATCCTGACCCCAACTCCCCCCAATTTTCCCCCCTTGACAAAGTTTTCCCCCTCAGGTTTCCCCTGTTCCGGATCGCGACACCACGGTGCGATGGGCGCATGACCACGCACCGGGCAGCAACGACTCCCCAACCTGGGATGGCTGACGGCGGACACACCGCCGCCAGCAGCGCACCGGCCGTGTCTCCGCTGACGTCCCGTGCCTTCGAGATGGTCATGGCGCCGGCGAGTATTCACGTCGCTCAGGCACGAGGCACCACAGCGGCCGTGCTGAGGCAGTGGGCTCTGTCGGACGCCCCGGCAGGAGATGCCCAGCTTGTCGTCTCAGAGCTGGTGACCAACGCGATCATTCACGGCTCTAGGGCTGTGGGGTTGCGGGTGCGGTACGGCAACCACCAGCTCCGTATCGAGGTCACCGACGGGAGCACCACCCCGGCCAAGCGACGACCCGCAGGGGCCAACGATCTGGGCGGGCGAGGGCTGCTCCTAGTCGCACGCCTGTCACATCGGTGGGGCGTGGCCGACAGCGGCCGGACCACATATGCGGTCATTCCCACTCTTACGGAGGCGCCCCCATGTCGCCGCACGCCGCAACCAACCTTGGATCCGACGTGTTGAGCCCTGTGGCCGACCGTGGTCTGGGTCTGGAGGTGCAGTCGTCCGGCAGCTGGCCGAATGCCGACAATGTCCGGACCCGGGGACGGCACAGCGGTCCAGACCCGTTTGAGCGCCAGTCCCGCAATGGGCAGCTCCAAAAGCTCCGCCAGCACTTCCATCGAGAGGCTGTCGGAAAGCGCGGTCGTCAAAGCAGCGACCAACAGCTTCGCGTCCTGGCATACAGCTTGGTGCCGAGTCCGGGGGCCAGCCCCGACGAGGACTGGAACACCCTCCATGCCGAGGCGGAGCAGCACGGCTACGCGATAGGAGCAAGGCTCCACGATGTTGCCGTACCCGTGCCCACGACGTACTTCCCCGGCTCGCGCGCGGGCCGGAGCGTCTACACGCCCCCCTGGCAGCGCCCTGGATGGAGGGAAGTCGAGCGACTGATCCGATGCGGATTCGCAGAGGGCGTGATCGTCCTCGACCGGCACAACATCAGCTCCGATGACGACGAGTACCACGCCGTGATCAAGCATCTGGGCGAGCGATACAAGGCGTTCGTACACCTCGTGATCCTCGAGGAGCCTACTGGGCCGACTTGAAGGCGTCCGCTGCGCTGGATGGACGAGAAGGGCTGGGGCTGGAGACAGATCAGCGCTCAGGTCCTCTTCATCGCTGCCGTGTTCGCCATCACCTACGACTTCACCTGATCAGGGGGCCACCATGACATTCGAGGGACACACCGACCGGGCGCCGCGGCTCCTGCCGCACCGCGAGCAGGGCGAGGCCCTCCTCGCCATCCAGGAGGCCGCCCCGGAACTGCCTAGCGAGGCCGGGATCGATCTCTTCGCCGTTCCCGCCGGCGAGGTGCAGCGTGGCGGCTTCGACCTCTCCCGCTTCCACCGGCTCTCCCGCCTGCCCACTTCGGAGGACGCAGCATCCCCGGATTCAACTGACCCCACGCGGTTCTTGGTCGACGCACGCCGTTGGTTGCGCCCTGGCGGGCAGGTGTACGTGCTTGCTCGTGTCTGGTCCGAGCGCGGCGGCGAACCGGACGAGAGGCCGTGGCAACGCGGCTTCGCCGAGGAACGAGTGCAAAACCTCCAGAGCGGGTGGGCCAAACAAGCACGTTGCTGGCTCGGCAGGCACACCGCACTGTTTCTCTCCGACCCGCGCCATCGGACCTTGTGACCGCCGGCACCAACGCGTCCACTCGTCAACCCGCGAACTCGAACCGGCCTCGGCCCTATGAGTCACGCCGCCTTGCTGCCCCTAGCCACCCTAATGAGGAGTACGACCATGCCCTTTCCCGCCCCAATACCACCGCCGACTCCGGCCGCGTCCGAAATCGCAGTCGGCGAGAGACGGCACGCCCACCGCGCGCAGCGGGCACTTCTCCTCGACCTCGACGGCGTCCTGCTCGACACCCGTCCGGTGATGCAGAAGGCGTGGCGGAGGGTCCAGGAGACCCACGGCATCACCCTTCCGTTCAGCGACTACGAGCGTCACCTGGGACGCGAGTTCGGCGACATCATGCAACGGCTGGGCCTCGCCGACATCGACGCAGTCCGCCGGACGTACGAGACGGAATCCGTCGCCGCCGCACACCTCGCACACGAATTCTCCGGCATTGTCGCAGTGCTCCATGCCTTCGTGGCCGCCGACTGGCGGCTGGGCGTGGTGACGTCCAAGCACGTCGACCGCGCCGCCCCGCTCCTGACACACCTCGGATGCCCCTTCGCCACCGTCCGCACCCCCGCTGGAGCGGGCCGGGCGAAGCCGGCCCCCGACCCCATCCTCCTGGCGCTGGTCGACCTCAGAATCGACCCCGCCGCGGCCGTGTACGTGGGGGACATGGCGGTCGACCAGGAATCGGCGGCCCGCGCCGGTGTCGCCTACGTCCACGCCGGGTGGGGATACGGGCAGCCCACCTCACCCGCACCCCAGGTCGTCGCTACACCGGAGGAGCTGCTGCAACTCCTAGGCACCGACAAGCCGTTCGTTGAGGGGAGCCTGGTGTGAGCACCCGCGCGATCGGTGGTCTGGGCCTGGTCCGCTCCGACTTCGCCGGCCAGCCCCGATGGGCTCTCGTCGGCAGCGGCGCCCTGGAACACGCGAAGACCGACCACATCCAGACCGGGGAACTGGAGACCATCCGCGTCGACCGGCAGGAGCTGCGCGCCCTCGTCGAGAAGGTCATGGACGCCTTGGAACGCTACAGCTCTGCGCTCGCCTCCACACCGGGTGGCGCTGGTTGGCTTCACGTCCAGCAGGTTCCCGTTCGGCGCTTCGTGGGCGAGATCGTGCGCAAGCTGCTGGCCCTGGATGCCTGGCAGCCGTTCGCGTCGGCTCCGGGGTCCCTGGCTCTTGCCCCGTACGAGGGACTCGTCGGACTTCGCACCAGCAGCTCGCGGGAGTACCTCGCGTACACCGTCACCTGGTCCGGCATCGCGTATCTGCTCGGGGCGGCGGCTCCGCACAACCCGATCCGCTCCGCTCAGTTACGCAACCGCTCCCCTGCCAGCACGGCGAACGCGGAGCCGAGCCCGCTCCCCTCCGGCCTGCAGCAGCGAGACGTCGTGGCGGTGTCCTGGACCTCCCGCCACGCTGCCACCCTGATGCCGGTTCTCGTCGAGCTGGAGCGCGACGGACGGACGAGCCTCCTGCTCGACCTCGCCACCGACCCGGCGGAGCGGTGCCTCGCACCGACGGCCACGGGCATCGATCTGCGCTCGGCGCCGAGTGGCCTCTTCACCCTCTCCGGCACCGCCGAGGGCCTGCACCTGCCCGACGACGGGCACCTCGTTCGCGTCAAGGTCCAAGGCCTCCAACTCGCCCGCCTCGTACGGCTCTTGTCCGTGCTCTTCGAAACCAGCGGCGGGTGCACCCAGCCGTCGTGGCAGACCCTCCTGCGAGCGGAGAGCTGGCTCGACGGCGTCCTGGCCGCGACCCGGCCGCACACCGTACTCCTGAGCAACGACACCAGCCCGCTGGGCGCACTGGCCGCACACGCGGCCGAGCGGCACGGCGCGAACACGGTCCACGCCCAGCACGGAGCGTGGACGGCAGAGTCGGTCGCCTGGCCGGCCCTGCACAGCCGCGACATCGTCGTCATGGGCGAACGCGACCTTCCCCTGGCACGAGCGTGGGTGCGCCACGCCGCCGCCGAGGTGCACGTGCTGGGACAGCCCCGCTTCGATGCGCTGGCCGGCCTCGGACGTGAGGCACAGCGGCGGTACCTGGAGAAGGTGCTGGTTCCTGGCAACCGCCGCGCCCCCGCCCGGATCGCGGTGTGGGCCTGCCAGCCGTTCAGCCCCGGGCATCTCAGGGCTCAGGCGGACCTCCTCCTGGACGGCCTGAGCGAAGCGGACGGCGACTGGGGCCTCGTCATCGCTCCGCACCCCGCTCAGGGCGCCGATGCCTTCGCCGCGCTGCTGAAGCGCGACGGCGGGCCGCTCGTGGCCGTAGCCGATCCGCGGGTCGGCGCGCGGGGTTGCCTCACCGGGGCCGACGCCCTTGCGAGTGCGTACTCGACGTGCGGGATCGAGGCCGCGCTGCTCGACGTCCCGGTCCTCGAAATCGGCACGCCGGGCGAACGCACGCTGGACCTGGCCGGCCACGGCCTCGCGACCCGGTGCCACAACGCCGTTGACGTCGCCGAAGCGCTCTCCGCCCTGCGTGAACCGGGTACGCCCACCGTCCCGAGGACGGCCCTGGACGCGGTGTGCCGGTGGCGCGGCGACAGCGCGGCCCAGGTCGCTCGCCTCATCACCCAGCGCGCCGAAGCCAGCGCCACATCATCCGAGCACGTCCACCACGATGCCTCCGGCGCGACCTCTGCGTCGCCGCAGGGCGAAGGAGTTCCTGCCCGATGACACACCTCACCGCCGACAGCATGGCCGAGCTGTTCTCCGGCGCCATCACGCTGGCCAAGTCCGGCGAGCGGGTCAGCCCTCGGGGCATGGCCACCCGGGAAGTCCGCGACGTCCACCTGCTGCTCACCCAGCCGCGCGCCCGGCTGCTCTACGCGCCCCCGGCCCGGATCGTGAACCCGGCCTTCGCGGTCGCCGAGACCGTCTGGCACCTCTCCGGCTCCGACGACCCGTGGATCTTCGACTACAACGCGCGGCTGCGACAGTACGCCGACAATGGCGTACTGCTCGGCGCGTACGGGCCCAGGATGCGGAACTGGGGCGGCAAGGTCGACCAGCTCGCCTGCGTCGTGGAGATCCTCAAGGAGGACCCCCACTCCCGGCGGGCCCTGATCCAGCTCTACGACCCGGCCCAGGACGCCGCTGGGCACAAGGACGTGCCCTGCACCCTCGGCTTCCGCTTCCACCTGCGCTCCGGCCGCCTGCACATGGCGACCATAATGCGCGGCCAGGACGTGTGGATCGGCATGCCGTACGACGTGTTCTTCTACACCGTGCTGCACGAGCTGGTCGCCGGGTGGCTCGACGCGGAGCTGGGTGAGTTTCACCTGCACGTAGGCTCGCTGCACATCTACGACAACCACGTCGAGCAGGCCGAGCAGCTGACCTCGCTCGCGGCGAGCCCGGTCATGCCCGACCTGAGAACGCCGTGGAAGGGTTTCGACGGCCTGCTCTACGAGGTCGAGGCCCGCGACGTGACCGGCCACCCCGGCTGGAACACGATGGCCGAGACGCTGCGCAGCTACCAGTTGTGGAAGAACGGACAGCGCAAGCAGGCGTGGCGGGCGGCCGACGGAATCGACGGTTCCCTTGGCCAGGCCCTTACCGCCTGGTACGGCGAGCTGGAACGTCGCTGGCCCAAGCCCTCCGCGACAGCCGGGGCGAGGTGACGTCCGCCATGAAGCGCACCCCTTCGGTCGTCCTCGGCCTGTGCTCGTACACCCACGACTCGTCGGCAGCCCTCCTGGTGGACGGCGAACTGATCGGCTTCGTCGAGGAGGAACGCCTCTCCGAGGAGAAGCACACCAAGCTCTACCCGGCTCGCGCCATCGAGTGGCTGCTCGGCCAGGCCAAGCTCACCGCCGCCGACGTGGACGCCGTCGCCTACAACTTCCAGCCCGCCCACTACCTCGCCGAATCGCCCGCCGCCCTGCGCCTGGCGCTCTCCCGGGCGACACGTGACCGGGCCCTGGCCCGAGCCCGCGGGTTCGCCCTGGTGGCCCTGCGCACCCAGCTCCGCCTGCACGTGATCGGCCGGCAGTTCCCCGCCGCCCGTGTCGTGCCGGTCCTGCACCACCGCACCCACCAGCTCACGGCCTTCGCCGCCTCGGGCTGGGACGAAGCCGCCGTGCTCGTGGTCGACAGCCTCGGCGAGCGGCAGACCACCACCATCGCCCACGGGCACACCTCGATCCGCCCGGTCACGCAGACCCTGGAAGCGATCAACGACCCGGCCTCGCTCGGCTACCTGTACGGCGCCGTCACCGAGCACCTGGGCTGGCTGCGGGGCGACGAGGAAGGCACCGTGATGGCGCTGGCCGCCCTCGGCGACCCCGCCCGCTTCCGCCACCTGTTCGCCAACGCCGTCCACACGACCGCGACAGGCTTCCACATCAACCCCGCCTACTTCCCCACGCGCACCCTCACCTCGGGATACGACCGCACGTCGCGCCGGTTCATCGCCGAGACCTGCCCCGAGCGGCACCCCAGCGAGCCCCCGGCCGAGGTCCACCAGGACCTGGCGGCGGCCCTCCAGGAGCGGACCGAGCAGGTCATGGTGCACCTGGCCCGCCGCGCCCGCGCTGTCACCGGCTCCTCGCGTCTGTGCGTGGGGGGCGGTGTCGCCACGAACTGCGTGAGCATCGGCAAGATCATCGAGGCGGGCATTTTCGACGAGGTGTTCGTGCCGCCCGCACCCGGTGACGCCGGTACCGCGATCGGCGCTGCCCTCGCCGTGCACGTCGACGTCCGCAGCCCGCGCCCGCTCGCCGGCATCGCCCGCACCTGCTACCTCGGTCCGTCCTACGAGGACCAGGCCCTCGACCTCACCCCCTGGCCCGGCCTCCACCAGAAGACCCTCGGCATCGAACCCGCAGAGTTCCTCGCCGACCAACTCGCCCACGGCACCATCGTCGGCCTGTTCCAGGGGGCCGTCGAAGCCGGGCCGCGCGCCCTGGGCAACCGCTCGATCCTCGCCTCCCCGCTGGAGCCCGGCGTCGTCGAGCGGCTCAACGCCACCGTGAAGTTCCGCGAACCGTTCCGGCCCTTCGCCCCCATGGTCCTGGCCGAGCGCGCCGACGAGTTCTTCACCCTCGGCCAGCAGGCGCCGTACATGTCCATGGCCTCCGGGGGGTGACGGACAAGACGCGCGAGCGCGTGCCAGCCATCGTGCACGCCAACGGCACCTCCCGCCTGCAGACCGTCACCAAGGCACAGAACCCGTTCATGCACGCCGTCCTGACCGCCTTCGGCCACCGGGCCGGGGTGCCCGTGCTGATCAACACGTCCCTCAACGTAAAGGGCAAGCCGATCTGCGGGACACCGGAGATGGCCCTGGACTGCCTGGCCAGCTCCCGGCTCGACGCCCTGTTCCTCGAAGGGCGGTGGATCACCAAGTGAGGATCGGATACAGCTTCTGGGGCTTCCTCGGCAACGGGGTCACCGACACCCCGGACGGGGGCCGCAGCCACCGCCGCCCCTTCATCGATGTTCTCATCGCCCGCGGTCACGACATCGTCTTCCTGCAGGCTGACCGCGACCGCCTCGAAGCCGGCGACGACCTCGGCGGCGCGTACACCTTCGACGACGGCCTTCCGGAACTCGACGCTCTGTTCCTGGAGTGGCGCTGGGCGATCACCGGCCGCAACACCACCGTGTGCGGGAGCGAGGGGCACAACTGCGACCTGCACCGCCAGGCCCAGCTCATCAACCACTACACCGTGCGGCACAGGGTGCCCACCGTGATCTGGGACAAGGACCGCACCCTGCGGGCCGAGAGCGTGTGGCGCCGCACGGCGCACACTCATGTCTGCGAGGCCGCCCTCGCACCGACCCAAGGCGCGCGCTCGTTGCTCTTCCCCGTCGCCGAGGGCCTCCTCGCTCAGGTGGACCCCGTGGCCCTCGCGGCACAGCGGCGGGACCTCGCGCTCGGCTACGTGGGCAATCAGTACGACCGCGACGAGTCCTTCGACCGCTTCTTCGCCCCGGCCGCCGCCGACGTCGAGCACCTGGTCGCCGGGAAGTGGACGAAGGCCGACCGCTGGCCGCACGTCCGCTTCGTGGGCCGGATTCCGTTCGAGGCCACCGCCGGCATCTACGGCCGGTCGCTGGCGACGGTGCTGATGCTGCCCGAGCGGTACGCCGCCGTCGGGCAGATGACCCAGCGTATCTTCGAGGCCGTGCTCGCAGGGTGCCTGCCGCTGGCCCCGGCGGACATCCGCTTCGCCGACCGGTTCGTCCCGCAGGAGCTGGTTGTGCGCTCCGGCAGAGACGTGATCGAACGTCTCTCCTACCTCCGCGAGATCGTCGGCACCCGGCAGCACGCCGACCTGATCGCCGCGTGCGTGGACCGCCTGCGTCTGTTCGGCCTGAGCAAGCAGGTCGACACCCTGGAATCCGTCCTGCACGGGCTCGTCCGGGCCACTGCGCCCGAGCAGGGAGTGGTCTGATGCAGACCACTCGGCAGGCCATAGCGCCTGGATCATCCGCACGTGTCCGGGAGGATGGCCCTGCCGGAAACCCGAACCTCTTTACGCTGGAGCACCATGAAGAAGGTCGCCATCGTCGGCTGCGGAGGCAGCGGCAAATCCCACGTGGCCCGCGAACTGGGCACGATCCTCGACGCCCCGGTCACGCACCTGGACGCCGCGTTCTACGACGACGAGTGGAACGCGCTGCCCATGGACAAGTTCACCGAGCTGCAACGCGAGCTGGTCTCGCAGCCGCGGTGGGTGATCGACGGCAACTACAACTCGACGCTGCAGGTGCGGCTCGAAGCTTGCGACACGGTGGTCCTGATGGACGTGTCGACCGTGGCGGCGCTCTATGGGATCTTCTCCCGGCAGATCCGGCACGGCGCGGGGCACAAGGGAAACGGGGTGCACAACCGCATCCACTGGGGCGTGATCAAATACGTCGCCACTTACCGGCGCAAGATGCGGCCCCGCGTGATGGCGAAGATCGAGGAGTTCGGCGACGGAGCAGAGGTGGTGCTGCTGGCCAACCGGCGCCAGACGCGCCGCTGGCTGCAGAGGGTAGCCGCCGAGCAGTCCTGAACGGCCCGCGCCCCCGGACAGGGGGTGCGGCATGAACGAGCCCAACCCGTTCCTGGACCCCGCCCGGCAGCAAGAGCTGTACGGGCGCGCCTCGCGGCTGGCCGGGCGGACGAGCGCCCTGATGCGTGCGAAGACCTCCGGCCACCCCGTGCCCGAGACGATCGTCAGCCTGGTGCAAACCCACCACGCCCAGCCGGATCGGCTCGGCGTAGTGCTCGACATCGGCTGCGGTCGCGGCACGAGCAGCCTTGTCATCGCCGAGCAGCTCCGGCCGCAGCGCGTCGTCAGCCTGGACGCCGCCCCCTCCCTGCTCGCCCAGGCCCGCGAGCGCACCAAGGAGCTGCCCGACACCACGGTGGACTTCGTCAAAGGCGACTTCCACGACCTCCCGCTGCCCGCCGGATCGTGCGACGTCGCCGTCGCCGCGTTCTGCCTCTACCACTCGCCGCAGCCCAAGGACGTCATCGCGCAGATCGCCAGGGTCCTCGCCCCCGGGGGCCTGGCCATGCTCGTCGCCAAGGGCCTCGACAGCTACCGAGAGATGGACCAGCTCATCGCCTTCTCCGGCCTCGACGCGCAGGCCGACAAGCACGAAAGCCTCTACACCGCCGCGCACAGCGACAACCTCGCCGACCTGGCCGCCTCCTCGCTCGACGTGATCGCCGTCCTGGACGAGGAGCACACCTTCACCTTCGACGGCCACGACCACACGGCGCAGTACCTGGCCACGAACCCCAAGTACGACCTCGCGCCCGGCCTATACGGCAACCCCGGGGCCCTGGCCGCGACCTTGCACGAATTCCTTCCGGACCAGCCGCTCACCACCAGATCCCTCATCACCTTCGTCGTCGCCCAGCCGAACGAAGGGCGACAGCCATGACCCTCCCGCCGTTCACCAAGCACTACGCGACACCGGAGCGCGCGGCGGGGGCGGTGCGCCACTACCGATGGATCAACGAACATGCGAAGCCGCTGCGGCAGCCGGCCCTCCACACCATCGGACCGGCCAGCCTGACGTTCGAACGGATCGAGGGCCGCTCCGTACGCCCCGTGGACCTCCCGCGCATGGCGGAACTGCTGGGCCACGCCCATGGCGCCGCCTGGGCCAGCGACCTGCAGTCCGTATCGCTGGGCACCCCGCACCGCTTCCAGGACGGCACGACGTTCGACGACTACCTCGGCCCCCGGGAGATCGCGCTCCGGCGACGCCACGAGCAGGGTTACCTGCCGAACCAGGTGGCCTTGTACGTGCTGCTCGGCCTGCTGGAAGAGACCGCCCAGGGGCCGTTCGCCTTCTACAAGGACAGCAACCCCCGGAATTTCATCATCACCAGCACCGGGGACATCGTCACTGTCGACACCGACGACCTGTCCATCGCCCCGATGGGATACGACCTCGCCAAGCTCATCGCGACGCTCCACCTGACGTACGGACCGCTAACGGACCAAGCCGTCAACGCCGCCCTGCTCGCGTACAACGCAGCGGCCGGAAGCTACGGCGCCCGGCTCGGCACCACGGACCGCGAACGGCTCGACGACTTCCTGGCCCTGCACGCCGTCCTGACCGCCCCGTACGTCGGGCACAACGGCTACCGCTACAGCTGGCCGCTCCGCTCCCATCTCCGAGGAACCTCATGATCACCACCGAACTCGTCTTCGTACGGCACGGCCAGGCCCAGTGCAACGCCGCCGGCCTCGTCGGGGGCCCGAACACCTGCACCGGACTGACCAACCTCGGGTACGCCCAGGCCGAACAGGCCGCGCGCCGCCTGGCTACCGAACACCTGAAGAAGCCCTTCGACATGGTCTACGCGGGCCCGCGGATTCGCCTCGTCCAGACCGGCGAGATCATCGCCCAGACGCTCCAGATTCCGCTGCGCTTTGACGACCGTCTCGACGGCCCAATCCACGGCGATGCCGACGGCAAACCTTGGGATGCGGTGAAGACAGCCGCTAACGGCGGCCCTCATGCGCATCCTGACACTCCCTGGGCCGCTGGCTCCGACACCTGGAACGGGTATCTGAAGCGCGCCAGCAAGAACCTGAGTCAGCTCATCGAGGAGAACGAGGGGAAGCGCGTCGTATTCGCCGCCCACGGAGAGACGGTGATCACCGCGCATACCCTGCTCCTAGGCATCCCGATCGGCTCGCCGGCAGGCTTCACGCACAACCACGCCTCCATCACCCGCTGGCAGCACCACCGCAACCGCCTGGGCCAGACCCGCTGGATGCTCGATCGGCACAACGACACCGAGCACCTCAGTCTCCTCACGCCGGAGCCGACCCCGTGATCGCGACGTCAAACGATCCCCGGATCCAACTGGCGCGCCGCCTCCTCGGCGCAGTCGAGATCACACCGGACCCTTTGCTCCCTCCCCGGGTCGTGCGCGTGGTGTCCGACGACGGGCATCACTTCGTCGCCAAGCAGCACGCCGAGACCGACCGGTACGCAGACGAACTCCACGCCTACCGGACATGGGGCACTCACCTGACCGGCCACGCACCGAAGTTGGTAGGCCGTGACGACGCCACCCGCACCCTTCTACTGACCGCGCTCGCAGGCGATCGGGCGGACACTGTGGCCCCTGACTCACCCGAAGAGGAACTCGCCCATCACGAGGCCGGCCACGTCCTCGGCAAGCTCCACCGGGCCACCTCCATGCCCCGGGGCGGCGCCGTCGGTGCAGCGCTCGCCGAGCGCCTCCAGAGCTGGATCGACCGGGCCGTTCACGCCGACCTGATCGACACGGTCGAGTGGAACTTGCTGAAACACCACGCGGCTATCCTGGGCAACAGCCTCATGGACGGCGCCGTCTGCCACCTCGACTACCAGCCGCGCAACTGGCTTCTCGGAGACGACTTCGGTGTCTGCGACTTCGAGCACATGCGACGCGACGCCCGCGTCCGCGACTTCGTGCGCCTCGAGTTCCGACGCTGGCAAGCCGCACCCCACCTCCGAACGGCATTCCTCGACGGATACGGGCGTCCGCTGACCGACGCCGAACGTCGCCTCCTGGAGTCCTTCGGCGCCATTGAGGCAGCCACCGCCCTGGTCAAGGGCCACAAGGAGAACGACCTCACTCTGAGCGCGCACGGCCGAACCGTCCTGTCCCGCCTCACCTGACCCCTTCCCCTTCGACCACGCCTCTCTGGAGATTCCCGTGCCGCAGCACGAGCAGCCCCCGACCCCCGGTGCCCCCCGCCGGGCCGTGGTGACCGGCTCCGCCGGATTCATCGGTTCCCACCTCGCGCACGTCCTCGTCCAGGCCGGCACCACCGTGATCGGCGTCGACCGTCGCGACCCGTCCACCGACCCCACGGCCGCCGCGAACCTCGCCGCCCTGCGGGGCCTTCCGGGATACCACCACGTCACCGCCGACCTCCTCCACTGCGCAATCGACCCTCTCCTGATCGACGCGGACACGGTCTTCCACCTCGCCGGAGTTCCCGGCGTACGGCCTTCCTGGGGTCCGCAGTTCGGCGACTACCTCGCGTCCAACGTGCTGGCCACCCACCGGTTGCTCGAAGCCTGCACCCGCATCGGCGTTCCGCGGCTGATCGTCGCCTCCTCGTCCAGCGTCTACGGGCCGACCGACGGCGGCGCGAGCGTCGAAGCCGACCGTCCGCAGCCGGCGTCACCGTACGCGGTGACCAAACTGGCCGAGGAACAGCTCTGCCTCGCCTACGCCGAGCGCCCCAGCGGTCCCAGCGTCGTCGCCCTGCGGTACTTCACCGTCTATGGCCCCCGCCAGCGCGCCGACATGTTCACCCATCGCGCCCTGCAGGCGGCACTGACCGCACAACCGCTGCGACTGTACGGAGACGGCCACCAGCGACGCGACTTCACCTACATCGACGACGTGGTCGCCGCCACGATCGCCGCTGCTATCGTGCCGACCGCGCAGGGCGCGATCAACGTGGGCGGCGGGTCGAACGCGTCGCTGTTGGAAGTGATCAACATCGCGACCAGCCTCATCGGCCGCGACATCCAGATCCAGCAGGACCACGCGCGCAGCGGCGACGTCCTCCTCACCCGCGCCGACCCCAGCCGTGCCCGAGAAGTCCTCGGCTGGCAGCCGCGAGTGGACCTCCACAACGGGCTGCGCGCTCACATGCAGGCTCTGGCCGCCCAGGTCCCCAACTACAGCCGAGCCGCATAGTTCCGCGCCCCGGAGCCCGAGAGGAGACGCAATGGAAAGTCCCGAGCGTGCACGGCTGGACGCCTTCTTCCGGCAGATCACCGCGCAGTTTCCCGCGAGCGGCGCGATCACGACACTGGTCATCACGCATCTGCTTCCCGAGCGGCCGGCGTTCCTGCGCGCCATGACCGCGGTGTCCACGGTCGGCGCCGTACTGCCCAAGCCCCGGTCGGTCCACCAGCCGACCCTCGACGCCATCCGCCGCACCCTCCCGGTCCACGACCTCACCCGGGAACGATTCACCGACGAGACCCAGGCTCTGGACTACTTGGAGGACACGGCCGGCGGCCGGGACGTCGTCCTGGTGGACATCGGCGGCTACTTCGCGGCGAGCCTTGACACCCTCGTGAGCAAGTTCTCCGGCCGCATCCTCGGCGTCGTCGAGGACACCGAGAACGGACACCAGCGGTACGCGGCGCTCGGCTCCCTGCCGTGCCCGGTGGTGTCCGTGGCCCGCTCCCCACTCAAGGACTGCGAAGACCACCTCGTTGGCCGGTCGATCGTGTTCTCCACCGACGCCCTCGTACGCGCCCGCGGGGACATCCTGACCAGCCGCAATGCCTGCGTCATCGGCTTCGGCAAGATCGGCCGGGCCATCGCCCAGACCCTGCGCGCCCAGGACCTGCGCGTCACCGTGTACGACAGCGATCCGATCAAGCGGGTGCAGGCGCACTCCCTTGGCTTCCGCACCAGCGCGTCCACCACCGAGGCGGTGCGCGACGCGGAACTCGTCCTGTGCGCCACCGGCAATCTCGCCCTGCGACAGGGAGACTTCACCGCATTGCGCAACGGCGCGTACCTCGGATCGGTGACCTCCTCCGAGGACGAACTCGAACTCGGCAGCCTCCACGACCTCTACCAACGCAGCACAGTCGAAGCCCAGTTGACGCGATACGAGGTCACCGGCCACTACTTCTACGTGCTCGCCGACGGCGGTGCCGTCAACTTCGTGCACGGCGCCGCCGTCGGCGCGTACATCCACCTCGTCCAGGCCGAGATACTCGCCGCCACCGCCGCGCTCAGCCACGCTCGCTTCCAGCCCGGACTGCACGAGATGCCGACGGTCGACCGCAGCGCCATCGCCAGAACCTGGCTCCACCACTTCGAAAGGTGACCCCAGTGGCCCCCTCCGTCCACCACATCCGCTCCGTCACCGAGTCATACCTCGCCCGCCATCCGGACGAGCGCGACTCCCTCATCCCGCTGTTCGCCGCGCTCGCCGCCACGGACGCCCCCACGAACCGCAAGACGTACCCCGCCCACGTGACCTGCAGCGCCATCCTCATAGACGGCGACCGGCACGTGCTGCACATCGTGCACAAGGCGTCCGGGAAAGTGCTGGCGCCCGGTGGCCACAACGAACCGGACGACCAGCACCTGCGCGATGCCGCCTTGCGCGAACTGCACGAGGAGGCCGGCATCCCGCCCAGTGCCGTCGTCCCCCTCTCCGGCTACGAGGACGTTCCCCTCGACATCGACGTGCACGCCATCGACGCGAACCCCTCAAAGGACGAGCCGGCCCACCACCACGTGGACTTCCGCTGGGCTTTCCACCTCGGCGCAGAGCACGTTGTGACGCTCCAAGAAGAGGAGGTCGACGGCTACGAATGGCGGCCGTTCACGAGCGCCACTTCAGCCAGCGTCCGCTCCAAGCTCGCTCTGCTGACCTGAAGTCCCACCCCTACCCGACCACCAGGAGGACGCCGTGGCCGCCACCACAGCCCAGCCGACCGGCGCCACACCGCGCCGACACATCGCCGTCATACCGTGCCGCTGGGGTGCTTCGCGCTTCCCCGGCAAACCACTGGCCCGCCTCGGCGACAAGCCGCTGCTCTGGCACGTCCACCAGCGGTGTCTGGAGGCCAAACGCCTCGACGGAGCCGTTGTGGCGACCGACGACGAACGCATCGAAGCGGCGTGCCGCCAACTGGGCATCGACTGCATCCGTACCGGAGAGCACCTCACAGGCACCGATCGCGTCGCGGAGGTCGCCGAGCGCCTGCAGGCCGATGCATACATCAACGTCCAGGGCGACGAGCCGTTCATCTCGCCAACCGCCATCGACGACATCTCCGAGGCCCTGGAGTACCTACCACCGGGCACGCTCACCGTGAACGCGTACACCGAGCTGATTGACGTCGGCGCCGTCCTGGACCACAACGTCGTCAAGGTCGTCGTCGCGGCACAGGCCGAGGCCCTGATGTTCTCGCGCCAGCCGATCCCCTACCCGAAGGGCGACCGACCGAAGTACCTCCGCCAGCTGGGCCTCTATGGCTTCACCGGCCCAGCTCTCCAATGCTTCCGACAGCTCCAGCAGGGGCCCCTGGAACGCGCCGAGGGAGTCGAGATGCTGCGGTTCGTCGAACACGGCCACGCCGTGCGGATGATCCCGGTCCTCGACGACGGTGTCGCGGTGAACACCCCAGAGGATCTGGCGCGAGCCGAGAGGCTCCTCGCCCAGTACGCCGCAGCGTGCCCCGCGCGTGGCTCGGCAGGGTGGTCCGCTGGCTCGTGATGCCAACGTCGGAGGAGAGCCGCTTTCCTCCGGTGGAGCAACTGACCGCCTCACGCCGCTCTCACCTACGTCGCCGACCGAGTCGTGGTGATGGGCAGGGGGGCGTGTCGTGTAGAACGGCACCTTCCACCAACTGATCTGATCAACCAGGCCAGTCTCATGAGGGACCTGTGGCGCCTGCAGCAGGACCGCGGGGAACGGCGAGCTGGACCGGCGCTATGCGATGCACGAGGCAAGGTTCGGGATGGCGGTGTCTGCGCTGGGTGCTCTTCACACCCAAGTCGTGCAGCAGGTACCTGTTTAGTGCCGCAGCGGCGTAGGCGTGTAGGCCGAGATCTGCTCTCGTAGATCGGGGATATCGATGCCTAGATGCTCGGCCGTCTCGGGAAGCCGGACTCCAGGGACCGCGGCCGCCAGGCGGAGTACATCCTCATGCAGTGAACACTCAAGCTGGGTGGCGTCGCGGAGGTGTGCCCGCGCTCGTGCTGCGGCGTCATGGATGAGTGCCTGGAGCTGCTCAGCCTGTGGTGCAGGTGCGGGGGGAGCCGGTCGCGCCGGGAGCCCCGACGCCGGCCCATCGGTCAACTTGGATGTGCACGTGGGCAGTAGGGGTGGTTGGACGCATTCGCGGTACCAGGCCCATGCGTGATGGGCAGGGATGTGGACCTTTCCTCCGGGTGTCGTGCGGGTGGTGGTGACGGGCTGGTCCGTGCTGGTGGCCGGGCGGTGTCGCGGGGGGTCTGCGGGGAGTCCGCGCAGCGTGGCGAAGTCGGCGGGGCAGGCGGTCAGGCGTGCGGTGACGGCGTGGGTGAGGGCGGCGATGTGGCGGCAGGGTGAGGTTCCGCAGTCGCAGCCGAAGGTGATCTCTTCGGGCGCGGGCTGGATGGGCACACCGCCGGTGTGAGCCGGATTAGCGAGGCATTCGGGGAGCTTGCCGGTGCGGATGGCCTGGTGGTGGCCGCAGGCCGGGGAGGCAGATTGCCAGGCCGAGGTCTGGGCGTCGGTGAGGACCGGCACGGTGATCACCGGCTGTGCTGGTGTGGTGTGGTGCCGGTCGGTAGCGGTGGCGCTGACGCAGCCGGGTTCGAGGGTGAGGTGGGTGAGGCCGCCCGCGGACAGGTCATTGTGGCCGGCGAGCCAGAGTGCTTCGTCGTTGACGGCGGCCCGCAGGATGGTCTCCCAGGAGTGGGCCCATGCATTTGGGGTCATCGCTGTGCTCCCAGCGCGATCAGGTCGATGATCTGGTCGTCGGTCAGTTCGGTGAGGGCGGAGTAGCCGTCGGCAAGCACGGCGTCGGCGAGGGCTCGTTTGTGGTTGAGGAGTTCGTCGACGCGGTCTTCCAGGGTGTTCTCTGTGATGAGGGGGTGCACGGTGACGGTGCGCTGCTGGCCCAGGCGGTGGGCGCGGTCGATGGCCTGGTTCTCCTTGGCGGGGTTCCAGGGGCGGTCGAAGAGCACGACGTGGCTGGCTTGGGTGAGGGTGAGGCCGGTGCCGCCGGCTTTGACCGTCATGACCATGAGCTGGCCCGGGCGGGTCTGGAAGGTGTCGATGATGCGCTGGCGTTCGCGGATGGAGGGGATGTCGCCGCTGTAGTAGAGCGGGTCGTGGCCGTGGCCGCGCAGATGCCGTACGAGGAGCTTGGCCATGGACCGGTACCGGGTGAAGATCAGCGTGGACTCGTCGGGGCCGGTCAATGCGGGCAGTAGGTCGTCGAGTGCGCCGATCTTGCCGGACCGGGATGCTGCCCGCTCGGGGTTGTAGTCGTCGTCCAGGGGGTCTTTGAGGTACTGGGCGGGTGAGTTGCAGATCTGCTGCAGTTTATTGAACAACTCCAGCAACAGGCCTTTGCGGTGGACGCCTTGGGCATCGCGGATCGCCTGGAGGGTGTCGTCGGCGGTCTGTTGGTAGAGCTGGATCTGTTCGTCGCTGAGGCTGACGATGCGCGGCCGGATGTCCTTGGGCGGCAGCTCGGTCAGGATGCCCGGGTCGCTCTTGCGGCGGCGCAGCATGAACGCGCTCATGAGACCGGACAGCCGTGTGGTGCGCTCGGTGTCGGCGATGTTGTCCTCGATGGGGCGGGCGAACTGGTCGCGGAAGACGCGCTGGCTGCCGAACAGGCCGGGGTTGAGCCAATCCATGAGGGCCCACGCCTCGGTGAGGTTGTTCTCCACCGGGGTGCCGGTCAGTGCCACCCGGGCGGTGGTCCGGACGCGGCGCAGGGCGCGGGCGGTGGCGGTGCGGTGATTCTTGACCATCTGGGCTTCGTCGGCGACGACCAGGTCGAAGGACAGCAGGTCCAGCAGGTCGACGTCGCGGCGGAACGTCTCGTAGCTGGTGATGACGATCGTGCGGGAGGTCGCGTCTTCGAGGGTGCGGTCGGCTCCCAGGTAGCGCAGGGTCGGCACCGTCGGGGCAAACCGGCGGACTTCCCTCTCCCAGTTGATGACGACGGAGGCCGGGCAAACGATCAGGGTCGGCCCGGTGGCACGGGTGGTGGTCTCCCGGCGATGCAGGTGCAGCGCCAGAGTGGTCAGGGTCTTGCCCAGGCCCATATCGTCGGCGAGCAGCGCGCCGAAGCCCGCGTCGGTGGTGTTCGCCAGCCAGGCCAGCCCCAGATGCTGGTAGTCGCGCAGTGTGGCCTGCAAGGCTCCCGGCGCGGCGACGGGGGTGGTGCGGGAGCCGGTGCGCAGGAAGTCCACGAGGTTGGCAAGCGCGGCCGCTGGCTCGCAGGGCATGTTCTGCCCGTCGACGTCGATATGCCCGGTCAAGGAGGCGCGCAGGGCCTGGTCCGAGGAGAGTGGGCCGATGCGGCGGTCGGTGGCACGCCGGGCGGTGTCCTTGTCGACCATCACCCACTGGCCCCGGACCTTGGCCAGTGGCCGTGGCGCCTGGGCGAGGTCGTCCATCTCCTGGTCGGAGAGGTCGGCGTCGCCGAGCGACATCTGCCATCTGCCGTCCAGCACGTCGTCGAGGGAGAACCTCGGCCGGGGCACGGCTGTGGACCCGTCGGGCCGTCCTCCGATCACTGCTCGGGTGCGCAGCAGGTCGGTCCACTGATGGTGCCAGTGCACGCTCAGGCCGGCCCGTTCCAGTTGATCCCGCGTGGTGCCCAGTAGCAGGACGGCCTCGCTGACGAGCAGCGTGAACCGGTCGGGCACGGGGCAGTCGAGGAGCCGCCCGGCCGGCTCCCACACCTCGGCGATACGTCGCAGCCGTCGGCGGATGTGCCCCATCACTGCCTCGTCGTCGGTTACTTGCGTAACCCGCTGGAATAGCTGCTGCTTGCGGCTCTCCGCGGTGGGCTGGGCGACCAGGAGTTCGGCCCACAGCAGTTCCGTGTCGTTGGGGCTGCCCTTCTTGGGGGCCTGGACGGACAGCTTCAGGTCCACGGCCGGTGTATCGGCGCGATCGTCCTCAGCGCGGTCGGCCCACTGGCGCAGAGCAAAACTGGTCTGCTGCTGCGGGATGGGGGTGGTAAACGGGGCATGCCCCAGGACCGCTGAGGTACCGGGGCCGCGCAGCATTCCCTCGGCGACCGCGTCGAGTCCGGCGCGGACCGCGACGCGCGGCGCCCACAGGAGGTAGGGCCGGGTGTCCGTGGCTGCCCCGCAGTGCGCGGGAGGCACCATGGCCTGGCGCAGATGCCGTGCGCGCTGGCGCTCGTGTTCGTTGAGCGGACCCAGGCGCCACACGTCGGCGCCGTTGCTGTCCAGGGTGGGATACACCCGGCCGTCGGCCACCACGCCCAGCCCGAGATGGATCATCTGATGCCACAGTTGAACGGACGGGGCGACCTTGTCGCCGTCACAGGTCCGGGCCATGGCGTTGGCCATGAGCCGCACGGGTAGCTGCCAGCATTCCACCGGTCGGGGGCCGACCGCAGCGCCCTGGCCGGGCAGGATGAGGTCGGCCGTGCAGCCTCTGATCGGTTTGTGGCAGGTGGCTTGCAACGGAAGCCCGTCGGCCTGGTAGAGCAGGAAGCGGCCGGTGCCGTCCTGCACATCGATGGTGATGTCCACGCCTTGCTGCAGCAGGTTGACGAGTGCGTCCTCGGCGGCTGCCGCCTCATCGCGATCCGCCAGGGGCCCGGCCGGATTTCGGTGCGCGCCTACGGCTACCGCACCGGCAGCTGCTGCAGCCGCCGGGGCGGCAGCTGTGGGAGCCTTCTCGTCTTGGCCCTGCCCCTTTACGGGTGTGGCCAGCAATTCGACCATAGCCTCAGCGGCTTGGCGTTGCGCTTCGCGCTTATTGGGCCCATGGCCGACGGCCTCCAGCCACTCCGAGTGTGCCTTGCAGGTGATCCGTGCGACGAATCCGGCGGCATCCTTCTCAGGGTCCTCGATGCGCAACTCGTTGATCTTGCCGTTCTGTTTGAGCTCGTTCAAAAGCATCAGCGGGTTTTTGCCGCCGAGCTCCGGCACTGGGATGCGGCCCAGGCGCAGTCCTCGGCCTGCCTTCATGGCCCGCTGGACGGTGAGCAGCAGTTGACGCGCGGCCAACAGGCGGGTGCTGGAGCGGCCTAGCCCCCGCTCGGTGGCGGTGAGCAGCTCACCGCGGTGTTCGCACGCGGCGACGGACACGAACAGCGGCTCCAGTCCTGTGATGCCGGGCGTGCCCTTGAAGACGAGCTCGCTGATCGCACCGGATTCGGCTAGGGCCTTCAGTTGCTCCCGTGGATCATCCTCCTGCGCGCGGTCGCTGCTCGTTGCCGGGAGCGGTCGGGCGCCCTCGAGGGGCAGCGGTGCTTGCACCGGCAGGCCGGCCAGCTGGGCCAGGAGCCGGTGTGCGGCTGTTCCGCGCGCCTGGCGTTTGTTGTTGCGCCATGGTCCGAGCTCGCTGATCTCCTGTCCGTCGATCGTGCAGGAGGCGCGCATGCGAAAGAGCGGTGGACCGGGCTCGCTCTTGCGTACCTCTTCTGTATAGGACGGCGTTGCCGCGTGGCGCAGTGACTGATGCAGGGTCAGCACAGCCACTGCGACGCTGGGGTCACCAGCCGCGGCCAGGGCCGCCTCGCGGGCGGGCAGCCACGCTGCCGCGCGGGCGGTGAACAGAACAGCGTGCAGGTCGCGTGGGATCAGTTCGCCTGCGTTGATCCGCAAGACGATCTCGGTCACTTCCGCCGGCGCGATCCGGGGGCGTTCCAGAGCCCGTTGAAGGCGGTCGGGGAAGGATGCATCCCGTGCCTGGGCTGGCGGCGAGGCCGATGAGAAGCGGCCGGCGGGTACCCACCCGGCCAGGTTGCTTTCCTGCTCGACGGGCTCGGTCCCGCAGAGGTGCCCGAGCAAGCTCACGGCAGCGCACTGGTGGGCGGCCTTGCGACTGGGACGCGTCACCACGGCGCCGTGGGTGCTCGAACCGGGCTCCCGCCACCCGGCCTGAGCGCTGAACAACATCGGGTTCGCACTGGGTACTTCGCGGATGACGAAGGCCGACGCGGCGCCGATGTCCTGGCAGTGCGTATGCAACACGGAAGTGGCCAGCTCGGGGCGTGCCGAGACGATCGCCCATGCGCCGGAGACAGCCGCCTGGGCGGAGGGGAGCGAGGCGGCCCTCATCAACAGCAGACGC
The DNA here is from genome assembly GCF_056432085.1 of Streptomyces sp. NPDC045678. NCBI lineage: Bacteria > Bacillati > Actinomycetota > Actinomycetes > Kitasatosporales > Streptomycetaceae > Streptomyces > Streptomyces sp. NPDC045678. The sequence continues at coordinate 80,660 of NZ_JBWKJS010000016.1, read as the reverse complement.
AGATCTTTGATGCCCAGGCGTCCCGATCCCCCGCGTGCGGCGGCCTCCGCGGCGAGCTCATGAGGCAAGTGGCGGTTCGCCCACGCTGCCTCCAAGAGCCGGGAGAAAACATGCGGATCCACCGACTCCAGAGCAACACGGGATCCGGACGCGGGACGTGGCACACGGACGGTGGAATCCGGCGATACAGAGGCCATCGCAACCTTCACGGCTAAAACGTAGAAATAGGGATATAGCTAGCAAATCAGCAACTTGGTAGTCGGGGCTCCGCGAACACGACCTGCCAAGGTCGGCGACAGGGCGCCGTGGTCCAGGGATCTTGCGCGCGACGGCCCGTCAGGAGAACCCGAACGCGGCCACGGTGACCGACTCTTTCGGGGGACAAGAGAACGGGGCCGGATGGTTCACCTGCCAGGAGGATGGGCGCACGCCGCCTCCCCGCCCATGCCCTTGTTCCAGCAGGAGGTCAGAACGTGCGGGAGGGCCGCAGACGTCGCGGATCCCGCCCGCTCACATGCTCAGCCACTCGATCTCGCAGGACAGTTCCTCGTGCGTCTCCAGGCCCTTGCTGGCGCTGGCGCGGCTCTTGTGGAACGCGACTGCCCGCCCGCTCTTGCTGGTGCAGTTCTCGCCTGAGGCCGCGCCGCACTGACCGCAATCCAGGGTCAGCGGCAGTTGTTCGAGCTGGCTCTTGAAGACCGCGAGTTTCGCGTACCGGTGGTCCGGGCATGCGAAACCTCCCTCCGGAGCCGTACAGACGCCCTCTTCGTCCACAGGGTGACCGCACCGCTCGTCGGCGCGAGGATCGTGGTGAGCACACCGCTGACTTCCCGCTCGACGTTCGAACGGGCAGCGCAGTCCGCGGGAGTAGCGCACCCAGCGGGAATCCTTAAGTTCCTCGTCCAGCGTCACAGTGCACCGGTCCGGGAAGGGATCAGGGGCATCGGCGGGCAGCGGCCACTCGTGCTCGACGCAGCGCTCCCTGGGCGCGCGAACGAACGCCCCGCAGGGGCCCCAGGCCGGGTAGCTGGAGCAGGGCGCCGTGCGTGACGATGCCCAGTTGCACACCGGCTGGAGAACGGCGGCGAACTTGTCCCGCAGCTGACGGGCTTCGGGAGTTGGCACGTGCTGCAGCAGCCGGAGCGCTTCCTCCACCTCCTGGGCGGAGATCTCAACGCGCCGGGCAGCTCCGTTACGCCGACGTGCGATCACACGTGCCGACTTGGGAGGAGTGGGGGTGGTACTCGCCATGGAGGGGATTTGTACCGCAACGTGGCGATGCCGATGTGACGTACACGCCGACACCGCCCACGCTGCAAAGAATCAGCGCCGAAGCGCTGCACGCACAGCGTAGCCAAAATCCGCCTGAAAGTAGCGCAAGGCAGGGGCGCCGAGCTAACGGGCAGTCAGCCCTAGCATGGCCGGCTCTGCTGACACCGCGTCGTGAAAGACCTCGTGTTGATCCCGGAATACTGCCCGTTCCACTAGTCGAAAACGCCTGCGGGCCCATGGCCTGACTGCTGGAACAGGCCTACCTGCTCGCCCTGACCCGAACGCTCCAGCCCATCCCGGTCAGGAGGTGCCCGCCGTCGACGACTCGGCCTTCGGCATCCAATGACGGAGGTCTCGTTGCGGCGGATTGTCGTGCGGATCAACATCTGGAGTCTGAGCGCCCTCGACCTCACCATCCCCCCTCTCGACGTGACTCCGGGCGACGTGCGCTCAGCCACTACGCGCTACAGGCCCTGTACGAGACGGTCCAGGAGCAAGCCGGGTCGACCAGCAGTGGTGGCGGGTGAAGGACCGGCTGACTCAGGCACGTGCCGCCCCCACCCGCGTCGCGCTGGCCGATGCCGACGACGACCGGCTGTCCGCCTACCTGGCCGCCCTCCACGTCGACCGCGCCTACGCCGTCTGGCAGACGCAGATCAAGACGCAGCTCGGCTCCTGACCCTGACCGGCGATTCTGCCGATTGCCTACCCGTCCGTATCCGCCCGGTCCGGGGTGCCAGGCACGACGGTCCGCCCAGATGGCGCATGGAGCGTGACCCGGGTCCGGGGTACGCGTTGAACGCGCCGTGTCGCAGACTGCATCCAGTTTCAGCAAGGTCAGTACTTCCCCCGCCGGTGAGCCACCGCCGCCGCCATTTCTCTTGACCTCCACGCAAGGGGAAGCCGCACGCGCATTGTTGAGCTACGTGGCCTCATTGCCCCTGCCCGGGCCCGACGCTCAGTTGCTCGCTGCGGTGGTGGCCATTCGCGCTGCACGGGGCGGTTCGGCAAACCTCACCGGGCAAGATCTGTCCGCCTTGAAGCTGGGTGATCCGCATGGAGCGGTTGACACCCTGCGCGGCCTGGGCTGGCAGATGGACGACGAGCTCTTCGAAGGTGATCCGTCGACGCCGATCCGGGTCACCGTTCCGGCTCTGGCTCGGGAAAACCATCACCCTCTTCCCTTCGGAAAACAGACGCGCTCACGGGTGTCCGGATGGACCACACGGGCCTTGTCCGCAAAGCCAGTCAAGAAGTTGCCTCCCGCCGCGCGGCTGGCCAGCTTGTTCCTCGCTGCCCACAGCACCTCCAAACTCCTCGGACAGATCCCGCCGGACCTTCCCGCAGCCTGCCGAGCCTCCCTGCCAGACCTCCTGCAGAAGGGCTTCCTGGCCGAGTTGTCCGAGGACCGCTTCCTTCTCGCCCCCGTGGTTCAGCACCTGTCGGGACATCGCCACCCCACTGCGGAGGAACGGTCCACAAAGACCACAACTCCCGAGCCGCAGTTCGATGCTGCTGCCTGGGAGCACTGGAAAAACACGGCCACCCCTGCCCTGCGACGCCACGCCGAGGCAGTCGAGCTCTGCGCAGTGTGCGCCCTACCCGTGGAGCGAGTCGCGGAAGCCTTCACCAGCGCCGCCCACTCCCAGTTCTTCTCCCCGGCCGTCAAGACTGCCTACGGCGAGTGGAAAGACGCACACCTTGATCGCGGTCCACAGGCCGCCGAGTTCACCGTGGCCTTTCGGACCGAGCACGGACACGGCCCCTCGTACGCCCAGTTGTGCACGGGCCTGGGCTGGGGACTGAAAGGGCCGCTGCGTGGGTTTGTCGTAAAGCGTCTCCTAGCGAATGAGTGGCTGACGGACACCGGCACGGTGCCGTGGACACTCCGCCCGGGACAGGCTGCTCAAGCCCAGGGAATCGTGCTGCCCAAGGCACGGAGCGCGGCCGTCGCCGCACATGCTGGGGCGTAGTCCGGCAATCCATCAGTCGCTCGCGATTCCGCGTGGCATGATCTGTCGGCGTAAATATCGGTGCGACGACCGGTGTGTCTGCGGCGTCTGCGCCGGGCATCTCAGCTTGCTGAGGTGTCCCGGCTCAAGTCTGAGCATGTTCGGGGCTGTGTGCTAGCTCAGGGACGCGAATGTTGCCGCTGCGACCGCGGATCCGAGGACCGTGCCGACGATCACCTGGGCAGGTGTGTGGTCCCTCAGCTCGATCCGCGACCATCCGACGAGGGCCACGAGCGCGTAGCCGAGGAGGGCCCAGAGGCCGTAAGTCTGGGCAAGCATGGCGACGGCGCCCGCGGAGACGGCTTGGTGCACGGAGATCTTCCAGGCGAGCGTGATGAGTGCAAGTGCTGCCAGCGTGACCATCATGCTCGCGATGAGCGCGATGAGGATGCAGGGCGCCCCGAGACCCGCCATGAGGGCGAAGCAGGTCAGGACGGATGTCAAGATGACCGCCATGACCAGGAGGCGGGCTCGCTTGGCGCCGACGTTGCGGTCGCTCCATCGTCCCTTCTTGATGCCGTGGTCGATGAAGAGGATCGGGATGACGGCGGCAAAGAGCACTCCGATGAGGCTCCATGCCATTCCGGCCCACCCGTCGGTGTGCCACCCGATCAGCAGGCACACCACAACTATCCACGTTTTCGGGTGCAGGCGGTCGCTGATCGTCCGTGCAAGCGCCTGTTCACGGCTGGCGGTGCCGAAGATTTCCGTGGTGCTCATGGTGCTGATGGCTCCAAGTCGTCCTGTGTGCCCGCTCGGGCGGCTTCAGCCGTTGCGAAGGCGGCCACGGCCGAAGATCGGTCGTAGGCGGCGCTGACCCGGCGCAGCCAACGGAGCTCCGCGTCGGGGTCCTTTCCAACTCCGCCGAGTTCCGGGTGATCTCCTGCACATGGGCGGGACACCGCGGCGATCTCGGCGGCTGCTCTGAGCCAGCCGGCTTCAGCGATGGCGGCCTGGCACTCGCCTTTGGCTCCAGTGCTCGCCGCCATTGCCTCTGCTCTGGCTTGCATGTCAGCCGGCACGTACTCGCGCAGGGCGAGTGAGGCGTCGGCGATCTCAATGAGGCAGCGGTTCAGGCGCAGGCCCCAGCGCCCCTCGGCAATCTCGGTCTCCAAAACGACGGACGGGACTGCGGCGGTAAGACCGCACCAGAGGGGGTCGAGGGCGGCCAGCGCCCGGCGCTGGCCGGTCGTTTTCACCACCGGGGAGAGGGGCGGCAGGCAGCTGCCGACAGTGATGGTGATGATGGCCGCCACTTTCAGGACCGTGGAGGTGTGGGCGGCGCTGTGTGCCTGGGCTGCCGTCGGCTGACCGCTGGCCATGCTCCAGAGGTAGGCAGTGCGCTGTAGTGCGTACAGAAGGCCGATGGCGCAGCCGACACCTAGCAGGCCGTGGCCAGCGCGGACCCACCGGTCAGGGGTGTGGCGTGCGGCCTGGATGAACAGCCAGGCCGCTACGGCCATCGCGATGCCGATGTAGAGCGTGAAGACGCCCAGGTGCAGCAAGGCCCAGTTGGAGTTGCGCTGGTCGACGAGGAACCCTTCGGGGGCACGGCGGTCATGCGGCGCGAGCAGGAAGGTGACGGTCAGGAGGAAAAGGGCCGCAGCCCGGACCGCCCAGCGGGGGCGTGGCAGGAGGCCCTGGGGGCGGACCACCGCAATGACGAAGTCGAGGACAGCCGCTGCCGAAACGACACCGAGAAGGTGCTTCAGCAGGTAGGCAGTGCTGGGGGCGCCGGTCAGCGTGTCGGTCCATCGCTCGACGGGCACCACCTCGAACGTCATCGCGGCGGCCAGACTCACGAAGGCGACTTCGAGAGCACGCTGCTTACGCGAGTGGCTGAGAGAGGGGGGAGCCGCCACAAGGCCACCGTCCACAGCAGGATTGCTACGAGAAGCTGGTGCGTCATCAACGACGGTTCTCCCGTGGATATTTGAGCGCGTCATCGGCTCTCGCGACCAGGCTGTGCCACGAGCTGGACGTGTCGGCGGGCATGTTGTCGATGACCTCGTCGAGAACGGAAGCGGCGAGTTCAGCGTCGTGCTCTCGCTCAGCGCCCGCGAGTTCGGTGGGGAAGGAGTGTTCTCGTCGAACAGCTCGTGGTGCTGGAGGGTGTCGGCAGGCGCCCTCGATCGCGCCGGTGGCGATCGGCCAGCCCGCGACCAGGGCGATGTCGTAGCGGAGCTGGTCGATGTGGTCGGTCAGACAGCGATGGCAGGTGTTGACGGCTTCTCTGCCCGCTTTGTGCGCTCCCATTGGCAGTAGACATACGCCGGGCCGTCACTGGAGCGGTCCTTCCCGCTGCTGCTGTTCGTCTTCGCCCCGGCCCCGTGCCGCGCGGCCCCGGACACGAGGGAGGTCGCCTTCCACGACCGTGCCCGGCCGAACTGGTGGGTCACCGTGGCGACGATGACCCTACCCCGGTTCACCTGCGACGGGGCCGGCCGCCCGGTGCGGCGGGTCCTTGGCCACGGTGAGGGCCGGCGGGTGCTGACCACAGTGCCCAGGCCGCGGTGAGCAGCTCCTTACCGATGACAGCTCATGCGAGAACAGTGATGGTGAGGGTCTTCGGCAACTCTCCGGAGATGCTGATGCCGGCCTCGGCAGCCCAGGGATGCTGCGGCGGCGGGCTGTGCCCCCCCCCATGCCAGGGGCCACCCCGAGGGGCGTACCACGGCTCGAGGGATCTGTCGGGCGAGTTGTTCAGCCCTCACCCCAATCCAGTCGCTGGGCCAGTAGCGCCGAGAACTCGGTGACTCTCCCCTCCCTGCTCACCGATCGGCGTCAGTGAGATGTCACCGTTGCGACTTCGAGCTCAACTCCAGCGCAACCGTGATCCATGTCATATGCACGCGCCGGTCTCAAGGTGAAGTTTGCCTCTATCTGCCCGCAAGGTGACGTCTGGTCCAGACCGCAGCTTCCGGATACCTTCACATTCCGATCTGGATCTTCATTGAATTCTCAGAATGTGGTGGGACATGGAATGGCTGAGGTGCCGTTGGGGAGCGGCGCGGGGGGTGACAGCCGCGGCGTTGCTCGCACTGGCCGGGGTTACCTGCCAGGCAATGATGAGTCCGGCCTCGGCGGCAGGCGCCAGCGATGAGCGGGTGGAGGGTGCGGAGAATGCCTCACATGACCCGGCCGATGCCGCGCACCGCGGCAAGGCGTTCTGGGAAGACGATGGGCTTCCTGCCGAGTCCGAGGAGCAGAAGGCATCCCGCGCTGCTGTGTCCTCGGGTGAGCGTGCCGAGGTCAAGTCGCTGACGACGGCGACCAGCCAGATGTTCGCCAACCCGGACGGCACGTTCACGGTGGAGGCATCGGCGGAGCCTGAGCGCATTCGCAAGAGCGGCAAGTGGGTGCCCATTGACACCTCACTGGTGCAACGGCAGGACGGTTCGCTCGCGCCGCGAGCAGCTGAAGACATCGAGCTGTCCGGGGGCGGCAAGGACGAGCCACTGGCTCGCATCGCCGTCAATGGCAAGGAGTTTGCTGTCTCTTCACCGTGGAACCTGCCGGAGCCTACAGTTCAGGGTTCGACTGCGGTGTACGCATCTGTACTGCCGGACGTGGACCTCGCTGTGACGGCGAGTTCCGATGGCTTCACTTATCACCTGGTGTTGCACTCCCGCAAGGCGGCGGCCAATGCGGAACTGAAGTCCGTGAAATTCCCCGTGACGACAAAGGGCCTCTCCTCGCGAGCCACTTCGGAGGGCTCGGCCGCTTTCGTCGATGCCGGCGGCCGTCCCGTGGTCAACAGCGGCGCGGCACTGATGTGGGACTCGACTGCGCCGGCGCCCTCGCCAACTGCCAAGGCGGCGCGGTCCAGCGCGGTCAACCCCTTGGCTGATGCGCTGAGTGCTGGTGCGGGTTCCCGGACTGAGGTCATGGGCGTGACGATCGCGGACGACGCTCTCACGGTCGTTCCTGATCAGCAGTTCCTGACGGATGAGAAGCGTGTCTTCCCTGTTGTCCTGGACCCGCCGGCGGTCAAGGCGACTCTGACCAGTTGGACCACCGTGTGGTCGGATTCTCCGGGCACGAGCTTCTGGAAGACCTCGCACGCGCTGGGTGTTGGCTACGACGCCTATGTGGACAACAAGAAGGCACGCTCGCTGTTCCAGTTCGACACGCGCAAGGTAGCCGGAAAGAAGATCCTCAACGCCACGTTCACGGCGTACGAGATCTGGTCGGCGAATTGCGACAAGCGTGATGTCGAGCTGTGGCGTACGGGGCAGATCTATAGCACGACCACCTGGACGAAGCAGCCTTCGTGGAAGTCTGAGGTGGACACTGTATCCGCCGCTAAGGGATTCTCGTCTTCGTGTCGGGACGGGGACGTCGAGTTTGATGCCACACGTGCTGTTGCGTACACGGCCAAGGCGAAGGCCACACTGACCACGCTCGGGCTGCGGGCCAGCGAATCGGACCCGATCGCGTGGAAGCAGTTCATGTCGCCGACCGACAAAGACGCGACATCGACGAAGAAGCCGCGCCTGTCCATCACCTATGTGTCGGTGCCGAACGCCAAGCCTTCCTCGGTCAAGATGTCCGATCCCAAGGTGTCGTGCTCGGCGTCGAGTAGCCCCGCGCTGATCCGTGATGTGACACCGCGGCTGACGGCCACGCCGACATCGGCGGACAAGTCGAATGCGACGTTGCGGCCCAACTTCGAGTTGTACAGGGGCAGCAGTTCGACAGCAGCCGAACTCAAGCCCTCGACGTGGACGGCCAGTGGCACGGCCGGAACCGTAGTGACTTCCTCCCTGGCCGAGAACACGACCTATCGTTTCCGGGCCCGCACGGAGTACAAGTACACCTACGGCGGCAAGACCGACTCTCTCTACGGCCCTTGGTCCAGCAGTTGCTACTTCCGGGCTGATACGCATGGACCGGCCGCCCCAACGGTCACCTCGAGCACCTACACGGAGTGCGTGGGTGATACCTGCGAAGGTGACGCGCAGGACGGCAGCGTCGGTATGACGGGAACGTTCAGGATTACAGGGGCCAGCGATGTGCGGCGCTACGACTGGTGGCTGAACGGAGTCAAGGCAGGCAGCAAGACCTACGCCGTCAACATGCCCGTCACCACCATCGACGTGACGCCGGACAAGCGGCTCACCAACACTCTTCGCGTGCAGAGCTTCGACGCGGCAGGGAACGCCGGGAACACCACGGACTACTTGTTCAACGTCGCGAAGGCGGCCGATCCGGTCGGTGTGTGGAAGTTCGATGAGAACAGCGGCACCACTGCCGCCAACTCCGCTGCCGGCGGCAACGCCCTGCAGTTGAGCAAGGAGGCGTGGACGCCCAAGGCCCGCAGCGGCGGAGGCTTCAAGGCCAATGGCACCGCAGCTGCCGCCACCCCGGGCCCGGTGCTCGACACGACGAAGAGCTTCGCGGTCTCGGCATGGGCCAAGCTCGATACGAGGTCCCAGACAGCCACGGTCCTCAACCAGAACGGCACCAAGGTCGGCGCCTTCCAGCTGTACTACTCCAGCGCGTACGACCGGTGGGTCTTCAACCGCTACGACCAGGACTCGGACTCAGAGTCGACGGTCATCCACCGCGCCAAGTCCTCCAAGCCCGGGGTGGTGGGCGCCTGGACCCATCTGCTGGCTGTACAGGATCTGCAGAAGAAGGAATTGCGTCTGTACGTCAACGGCCACTTGGAAGGAACGACCAGCTTCACGAACGCCTGGGCGGGCAAGGGTCCCTTCGAGGTCGGGCAGTTCACGAGCGCCACGGGCTCCTCCAGCCCCTTCACCGGCGACATCGACCAGGTGCAGGCCTACAACCGCGTGGTCTTTCCTGATGAGCTCTGGTCGCTGGAAAACATCGAGAACCCGGACACGGGCCATCCGCAGGCAGAACTTTTGGCCAACTGGGCCCTGGACGAGACGACCGGTACCACCGGCGCCGACAGCTCAGGCCGCGGCAACCAGCTCAGTCTGAAACCGGGGGCTGCCTTCTCCGCCACCGACGATCCGGCCCATGGCAACGTCGTGGAACTGGACACGGTTCAGGAGGGACACACCACGGCGGGAGTCGAACTGGACAACTCCGGCAGCTTCACGGTCGCAGGCTGGGTGAACCTGGCCGCACAGTCCAAGCTTGAGGACACCAGCGTGGCGCACTCGCCGACGCTGTTCGCCCACCCCGGAGCCAAGCGCAACGCGTTTCGCCTGTGGTACCGGCAAGAGGCCGGCCAGAGCGTAGGCGACTGGAACTTCGGGCTCTTCGGTACGGACGCACTCGGCGGCCCCGCGTACGCGATGGCATCGGACGAAGTGAACCCGCCGGACGGCTGGGTCCATGTGGCCGGTGTCTACGACTCGGCCAGCCAGTCGGCCAAGCTCTACGTCACCGGCGAGCGTCAGGGTGATGAGGAGGGCGTCCTGGTCGAGGACACCTTCCAGCCGGCCGGACCGCTGATGATGGGGCGCGCCCGACGCCACGACACCGGTGAGTTCGGCAACCTCCTGCCCGGCCAGTTCGATGACCTGCGTGTGTATGCGGGTGTGCTGTCCGAGGCCGAGATCACCCAATTGGCCACCGTTGACGAGCCTCCGGTGCCGATCGAGTAACGGGCGGGTTCTTCGTCCCACCTTTCATGAAACCCCGCGGGGGTGCCGGGCAGCGGTCCGGCACCCCCGACTTCCAGATGCGGAGAATTCCCGTGGCCAGGCACCTCACCGTGCTGCATAAATGGGCATGGAGCAGAGCAAGCCGTCGTCGCATGGCGGCCGTCTCGCTTCCTGTCTCGGCGGCCATTGTCGCCACCCTCTTGGGATCGGCACCGGCCCATGCGTACGAACGCGAGCACAGCGCCCTGGAGAAGGCCGAGTACGGCAAGGCCAAGCCGTTCGCCTTCAAGGGCAAGAAGATCCACGACCCGACCCTCGCAGCCGCGCAGAAGTCCCGTAACCAGGCAGGACGCAAGGTCAACTGGCCTGATGCGGATGCCGTGACGGTCACCCTCCCGAAGGGTGCGAAGCGGCCGGCCCAGGCAGGCGATCTCCCGGTGCTGCTGGGACAATCGCGTGCGGTCAAGCCGGGCGTCAAGGCGTCGCCGACGTCAAAGGCGGCGCCAGGCAAGGCGAAGGTGAAGGTCCTGGACAGGACAGCCACACGCAAGCTTGGCCTGGACGGCCTGGTCATCAGCCTGGAACGCGCGGATGGCAAGACCGGGGCCGCGGACGTCAATGCCACCATTGACTACAGCGCCTTTGCTCACGCCTACGGCGGTAACTGGGGCTCGCGCCTGCGCGCCGTGCAGCTGCCGGCCTGTGCGATCACTACGCCGGAGAAGGACGCCTGCCGCCGGACGACCCCGGTGGCATCCTCCAACAACAGTGATGCGCAGACCGTCACCGCACAGGTGCGAACGCCGGCTGCCAAGGCCGCCGCACCCGCGGTGGCAGTGTTCGCTCTGGCCGCGGGTGCGGGTTCGGATCAGGGAAGCTACGAGGCGACTCCGCTTTCGGCCTCGGCGACCTGGGCGGCCGGTGGCTCCAACGGTGACTTCACGTGGAACTACCCGCTCGATGTGCCACCCGCTCCGGCTGGGCCCTCGCCGAATCTGTCTTTCGGCTACTCGGCTCAGAGCGTGGACGGGCACACCTCGTCCACCAGCTCACAGCCCTCGTGGATCGGCGACGGTTTCGACCTGCCCGTCTCCTACATCGAGCGCTCGTACGGCAGTTGCGACGACGACGGCCAGGACAAGAAGTACGACCAATGCTGGAAGGAGGACAACGCCTCGATCGTCCTCAACGGCAAGGCGACCGCTCTGGTCAAGGACGAGAAGACCGGCGAGTGGCACACCAAGAGCGACGACGGCGAGCGCGTGGTGCGCTCCACCGGTGCCAGCAACGGTGATGACGGCGACGCTGACGACAAGGGCGAGTACTGGACGGTCACCTCGACCGACGGCACTCAGTACGTCTTCGGCAAGGACAGGCTGCCCGGCTGGACCAGCGGCAAGCCAGAGACCAACTCCGTGTGGACCGTGCCCGTCTTCGGTGACGACTCCGGTGAGCCGGGCTACTCCAGCGGCGACTCCTTCAGCTCGCGCGCCAAGACTCAGGCATGGCGATGGAACCTCGACTACGTCGTGGACCCGCACGGCAACGTCATGACCTACTGGTACGGCAAGGAGACGAACTACTACGCCAAGAACGGCACGACCGGCAACGGCACGGCCTACACCCGCGGCGGCTACCTCAAGCGAGTCGACTACGGGCAGCGGACCGACACTATCTTCTCGACCACGCAGCCTGCCGCCGCGCGGGTTAAATTCGCGACCGCCGAGCGCTGTATCCCCGTCTCCGGCGGTGAGGACTGCTCATCGTTGGGCAAGTCCAACCGTGCTGCCTGGCCGGACGTTCCCTTCGACCTGATCTGCAAGGCCGACACCCCCTGCACCGACCAGCACTCGCCGTCCTTCTTCTCCCGCAAGCGGCTGACCGACGTCACCACGCAGGTCTACAAGGGCAGCGGAACCGGTGCCGACACCGACTACCGGGACGTCAACAACTGGCATCTGGAACAGTCCTTCCCCGACCCGGGTGATGGTTCCGATCCTGGGCTGTGGCTCAAGTCCATCCAGCACACCGGCAAGTCGGGCACCGACATTGCGCTGCCCGCGGTCAAGTTCAGTGGTGTCCAGCTGCACAACCGCGTCGACAGGACTGGCGACGACGTTGCACCGTACATCAAGTGGCGCGTGCGCACCGTCACCTCAGAGACCGGGTCGGTCCTGACCGTCAACTACTCCAAGGAGGACTGCGTCGCAGGCTCGGACGTCCCCTCCAAGCTCGACGACAACACCAGGCGCTGCTTCCCGGTGAAGTGGGTCCCGCCGTCCAATCCCACACCGGGCACCGATCCCAAACCGCGCACCGACTGGTTCCACAAATACGTCGTCACCCAGGTCACCGAGTCCGACCCGACCGGCGGCGCACCGCTGAAGCAGACCGACTACAGCTACCACGGCGGCGGCGCCTGGGCCTGGGACGACGAAGCGCCCATCACCCCTGCCAAGTACCGCACGTGGGGCATCTGGCGCGGTTACCAGAAGGTCACCACCACCACCGGCGAGGCGTCCGGGATCCGCTCCAAGACCACCGCCCTCTACTACCGGGGCATGGACGGCGATAAACAGTCCGACGGCACGACCCGCAAGGAAACGGTCACGGACTCAAAGAACACGGCCAAGCCCGACTCCGAGCAGTTCGCCGGCCAGGTACGCGAGCAGATCACGTACAACGGGACCGACGGCGCCGAAGTATCGGGAACCATCAACACCCCCTGGTCGCAGACCACCGCGACCGACAAACACTCCTATGGCACCGTCCGCGCCTACATGGTGCGCAGCGCCACCTCGGTGAGCCGCACCGCCATACCCGGCGCGGCGGACATGACGCTCGTCAAGAAGACGACGTACGACCCCACCAGCGGCCTGGCCCTCAAGGTGGAATCGGACGCCGGTGGCAAGAAGGACTGCACGGTCACCGAATACGCCACCAACACCAAGGAATGGATCCTCTCCCTGCCCAAACGCGAGGAAAAGATCGCCGTCGGCTGCGACGTAACTCCTCAGCGCACCAACGACCCCAAGACCACCGACGTCGTCTCCGAGGCCCGCGTCTCCTACGACGGCCAGGCCTGGGGCAAGGCACCCACCAAGGGCGCCGCCACCCGGACCGAGCGCGTCACCGGCTACAACTCCGACGGCACCGCCAAGCTGCAGACCGTCAGCACCGCCAAGTACGACACTCTGGGCCGGCCGACCGACGCCTATGACACCAAGGGCACCCGCACCAAGCACACCGACTACACCCCGGCCGACGGCGGTCCGCTGACCAAAACCGTCGAAAAGAACGCCCTCGACCACACCGTCACCACCGAGCTCAACCCCGACTGGGGCGTCAACGTCGCCAGCACCGACCCCAACGGCAACCGCACCGAACTCGCCTACGACGGCCTGGGCCGGCTCACCGACGTCTGGCTCGCCGACCGCGACCGCGCCGCCGGCAAGACCCCCAGCAAGAAATTCGAGTACAAGGTCCAGGACACCGCCGCCTCCTGGGTGGCCACCAAGTCCCTCAACAACGACGGCAGCACCTACCAGACCTCGTATGCGCTCTACGACGCGCTGCTGCGCCCTCGCCAGAGCCAGGCTCCAGCCGCAACCGGCAACGGCCGCGTGATCACCGAGAAGAAGTACGACACCCGCGGCCTCGAAGTCTCCACATCGGCCGACTACATCGACACCACCGCGCCGGGGAGCACGCTCGCCACCCTCCTCACGTCCCCGCCCGCCGGAACCGAAACGACCTACGACGGCGCCGGCCGGCCGATCGTGGAGAAGACCCTCGCCCTCGGCAAGGAATTCTCCCGCACTAAGACCACCTACAAGGGCAGCTCCACCACCGTCGAACCGCCTAAGGGAGCGTCCGCGGTCACGGAGACCGCCGACGCGCACGGACGCGTGGTGCAGAAGCAGGAGCACGAAGGCAACTCCGCCGAGAGCCCGTCCACCAAGCTCGACTACAGCTACGACCAGGCCGACCGGCTGACCAAGGTCACCGACGACGACGGCAACACCTGGAAGTACTCCTACGACTTCCTGGGCCGCAAAACCGACATCCACGACCCCGACTCCGGCCACAGCACCACGACCTACAACGACCTCGACCAGGTCGAATCCACCACCGATGCCCGCGGCAAGACCCTCGGGTTCACCTACGACCTGATCGGACGACCCACCGGGCGCCTGGACGGCGCCGTGCCCACCGTCGACGGCAAGCCGGCCCCCGAGGACTCCAAGTACCTGGCCCGCTGGTCCTACGACTCCATCGCCAAGGGACACCTGACGTCGGCGATCCGCTACGTCGGCGGCAAGAGCGGTGACGTCTACGCCACCACCAACGCGTCGTATGACAAGCTGTACCGCCCGCTCAAGGAGCAGTACACGATCCCCAAGAGCGAGGGCGCGCTCGCAGCTACCGGCACTTACACCATCAGTAACGCCTACAACCTCGACGGCACACTCCAAAAGCGCACCATCCCCGCGATGGGCGGACTGGATGCCGAAGTCCTGGACTACGGCTACACCGAGCAGCGCCTGCCGGACACCCTCAAGGGATCGACCGGCATCGTCCAGAACACCGACTACCTGCCCGCCGGCGAACAGATCCGCACCACGCTCGGCACCTCCTCCACCGCCAAGTGGACGGAGATCAACACCTCGTACGAGGACGGCACCAAGCGACTGGCCCGTCAGACCGTCAAGTCCGAGTCCAACCCGGGCACCGACTCCGACGTCTTCTACCAGTACGACCCAGCGGGCAACCCTCTCCAGATCGAGGACAAGGCCACTAGCCCCGGCGACAAGCAGTGCTTCCGCTATGACAGCCACCGCCGTCTGAAGGAAGCCTGGACCGCGACCGGCGACTGCTCCGCGGACCCCACCACGAGCACCACCGGGGGCTCGGCCCCGTACTGGCAGTCGTTCACCTACGACAGTGCCGGCAACCGTAAGGCGGCCACCGACCACCTCGCCTCCGGAGGCGCAGCCACCACTGACTACGCATACAAGACCGACGACCAGCCGCGCCCCCACGCGGTCGCGTCGACCGAGACGAAGACCGACGGCAAGACGGTCACCAACCGCTACACCTACGACGCCGCCGGAAATACGGAGACCCGCACCCTCGACGGCAAGAAGCAAACCCTGGACTGGAACACCGAGGGCAGCCTCGCCAAGGTCACCGCGGCCGACGACAGCACCACCGAGTTCCTCAACGACGCCGACGGAACCCGCCTCATCCGCCGGGACAAGAGCGGCACCACTCTCTACCTCGGTGAAACCGAACTCCGTCTGGCCAAGGACACCGGCAAGGTCGAGGCAACCCGCTACTACAGCCACGGCGGCAAGATCGTCGCCCTACGCACCCCGTCCGCTTTGACCTGGGTAACCAGCGACCACAACGGCACAGCTAGCCTCCAAGTCAACGCCTCAACCCAGGCCGTCACTCGCCGCCAGATGACTCCCTTCGGGGAGCAGCGCGGCAACGAGCCGAAATCCTGGGCAGGTGACAAGGGTTTTGTCGGCGGCACGCAAGACCCCACCGGCCTGACCCATCTCGGAGCCCGCGACTACGACGCATCCACCGGACGATTCATCAGCGTCGACCCCATCGCGGACCTCAAAGACCCGCAACAGATCAACGGCTACGCCTACAGCAACAACAACCCCGTCTCCTTCTCCGACCCCGACGGCAAGTTCCTGTGGGGTCTCATCGGCCTCGTTGGCATCATCACGTCCGTCGTCATCCCTGTGATCAACATGGTGTTCGGCGGCGGTGGCGGAGGCGGTGGCTCGGGTGGCATGAGCACCATGGGCAGCGCCAACTACGGCGGAGGCGGCGGCTACGGCAGCAGCAGCGGTGGCGGCGGACCCGACTGCAGCTCCACCTACCCTGCCTACAAGCCCGGCTGCAACACCAACGTGGAACCCGCCGATCCGCGCGCCCAAGGAAGCTACAAGGACTTCGCCAAGGGCGCGATCCGGGGCGGAGGAAATGTCCTCAGCGACTCGCTCGATCTCGGCGTCAAGCTCCACCCGTCCTGCTGGATGTTCGGTGACTGTAGCCCCGCTCGGGACGCGTGGGACGACTTCGTCAAGGGGCACGGGCTCGACGGCGACAACAAGGCTAATGACGCAGGCGAAGCCGCCGTTGAGATCGGCAGCGTATTCGCAGGGATTACCGGCCTCTTTCGCGGCATAGGCAAGAAGATACTCAAGGGGGCGGCAGAGGGAGGTTCCAAGAGGGGTGCAAAAAAGGCACCTAAGGAAACGCCTAAGAAAATACCAGGGCCGCCCCTGTCCGGCGCAGACGGTAAGCAGCTGGGTAAAAAGTGGGGGAAGCATGCGACTGACTACGGGAAGAGTCCCGGCGACTCGGCTGCACGTCAGTGGTATGGGGAGCGTATCCATGAAGTCCGGCACGCGCCTGATTCGGTAAGGCAAGGACCTTACCGCCCCGGACAAGGCGGGGCCGATGACTACTGGTTCTACAAGAAGGACAATGATCTCCTCATCACCAAGGGCGACGGAGAGTTCGTCAGCATGTTCCCCCTGAGTGGGCCGAACAAGTGGCATGAGGGGGCGAGGGAAATGCAGGATTGACAACTGAGAGTGGCGGGGTGCGATATGCTCCCACCCCGCCACCCGTGAGGTGAACTCGCAACTGTAGAGGTGTACTCGAATGTCAGTTGATAACCCCATCAGTCGTTTGAGGGAAGAAGGGGTGCGCGAGTTGTACGAGCTCGTGCATTTTGATGGTGAAGTCGTAGCACTCATAGTGAAGTTCGGTGATGAGAGGGGGGTGCTCTTCACGGACTGGACCGATTGGACGCTACGCACGGACCCGCTACAAGAGTTCAAGGTGCCCGAGTACTTCTGGCCACCAAGCGACTACTCCTTCCGCCTGGTGGAAGCACGCGAAGCTGGCTGCCGCATCGAGTCGATCGAGGAGGAGCGCGACGAGATGGGTGATGTCATCGGCATGAAGTTCGGCTCTCCCGCCCTGGGCGGGTTCTGGGTCAGAGCCTCTGGGGGCAGCTTCGTTTGGGGGCGCTGGCCAGCATAGGCGCAGTGTCTCCGCAATCACCTCCGCGTCCTCTCGCGTGCGGGCGGAGTGGCTGATGCGCAGATAGTCCGGCTACCAATGGCTTGGGCAGAAGTGGCACCCCTTTATGCAAGCAGCGCCGCCCCAGATGGGGGGAGAGGCGGCAGCGGGGAAGCGCTCGCGCGTTGTACTGCGACCTGGCTGGCGAGGGCCTTCCGATCCTGACGACACCCCGAGCTCACCGAACGCCGGACCGCCGGGCCCCTGAGGATCAGCCATGACATCCCTGGGGCCCGGTTGGGCTCACGCTGACCAATGACCGCGCGCCCCTGCCGTTACGTCGCCGCCAGCTCCGGTACTTCGAGAACTTCGGCCACCCGACGGGCCAACTTCGCAGCCTGCGGCGGCAAGTAGCTGTCCAGTGGCTATGAACGTCAGTTGGGGAGTCGTTTCGCGATGAGTGCGGATGTCGCGTTCTGACCGACATTGCGATGACGGTTTGTTTTGACGTCAGGTGGGGGCTTGCGGTGGGACTGTGGGGTGTGCTTCTGCCGCTGGGGGCCTGATGGGTAACTCGCAGTCGAAGGTCGAGCTGTACACGGCAATCCGCAAGGATCACCTGCTGGGGATGTCGATGCGGTCGTTGCAGCAGGTCCACAACGTCACGTGGCGGACGGTACGGCGGGCTCTGGATGGGAAGTGGCCGGAGCCACGGAAGAAGCCGCGGCGCAAGGAGTCACGGCTCGATCCCTACAAGGCGTTGATCGACGCCATGCTGAAGGCAGATCTGGATGCGCCGCCCAAGCAGCGGCACACCGCTCAGCGGATCTTCGACCGGCTGGTCGAGGGGCACCAGGCCCGTGACATCTCGTACTGCATGGTCCGGCTCTATGTGAAGGACCGGCGCAAGGAGATCCGCCGCAAGGCCGGGGTGGGCCCGGAGGCGATGTTCATCCCGCAGAGACATCTGCCCGGGCTGGAGGCGGAAGTCGACTTCGGGGACGTGCACATCGTGCTCGCCGGGGTGCCGACCAGGGTCTACCTGTTCTCGCTGCGGCTGTCCTACTCCGGCAAGGCGGTGCACCGGGTGTTCGCCTCCTGCGGGCAGGAAGCCTTCCTCGAAGGACATGAGCACGCGTTCCGGCGACTGGGCGGCATCCCGCGCGGGAAGATCCGCTACGACAACCTGCGGGCCGCGGTCGAGCGGGTGCTGGGGCTGGGGCGGGCCCGGGTGGAGTCCGACCGGTGGACCGCCTTCCGCTCGCACTGGGGCATCGAGGCGTTCTACTGCCGACCGGGCATCGAGGGCGCCCACGAGAAGGGCGGCGTCGAGGGGCAGATCGGCTACTTCCGCCGCAACCACTTCGTCCCGGTCCCCGAGGTCGCGTCGCTGGCGGAGCTGAACGAGCTGGTGGACCGGTGGGACCTTCAGGACGAGGGCCGCCGACTGCGCTCGCGGACCCGCACGATCGGCGAGGCTTTCGCCCACGAGCAGCCGTTGCTGAGACCGCTGCCCACGGAGGTGTTCGAGACGGGACGGTGGTTCACCCCGCGCGTCAACCGCTTCGGCCAGATCACCGTGCGCTCCAACAGCTACTCGGTGCCGGTCCGTTTCATCGGCCGGCAGCTGCGCGTCCTGCTGCACGCCAACGACCTGGTGGTCTATGAGGGACGAACCGAGGTCGCCCGCCACGAACGGCTCAGTGGCCGGGGCGGCTCCCGGCTCGTGCTCGATCACTACCTGGAGGCGCTGTTGCGCAAGCCGGGTGCTTTTCCGGGCTCGACTCCACTGGAACAGGCCCGCTCCGCAGGCCGGTTCACCCCGGTCCACGACCGGTGGTGGACAGCTGCCTGCGCGGCGCACGGGGATGCGGCCGGCACCCGGGCTTTGATCGAGGTCCTGCTGCTGGCCCGGCACATGGAACACGAACACGTCGTCGCTGGCCTTGCCGCTGCGATCAGGGCGGGCGCGCTGACGGCGGACGCGGTCGCGCTGGAGGCCCGCAAGGCCGCCGAGGGCGACACCGGGGAACTGCCCGCACCGGCCCCCGGCACCGATCAGACGGAAGGGCCCGCGGCGACGGTGACGTCTCTGACGGACTGGAGGCTGTCCCATCTGCCGCCTGACAACCGGCCGCTGCCGTCGGTGGCCCAGTACGACCAGCTGTTGAATCGCCGCGGCCGCAGGGCCGGAATCGAGAAAGAAGGATCATGAGCCCACGCAAGCGCGGACTGACCGAAGAAGCCGCCGCCGCCTCGATCGACCAGGCATGCCGGATGCTGCGGCTGCCCTCCATCCGCCAGCAGTTCGGTGACCTGGCCGATGCCGCGGCACGTGATCAGATGTCGTATCGGGCCTTTCTGGCCGAGCTGCTGATGACCGAGTGCGACGACCGGGCCCGGCGCCGCTCCGAGCACCGCATCAAGGCGGCCGCGTTCCCGCGGGAGAAATCGTTGCGGGCCTTCGACTTCGAGGCCAACCCGAACGTCGACCCGGCCACCGTCAACACCCTCGCGACCTGCGACTGGGTCAAGAAGAGCGAGCCACTCTGCCTGATCGGGGACTCGGGCACCGGTAAGTCCCACCTCCTGATCGCGCTGGGCACCGAGGCCGCACTGCATGGCTTTAGGGTCCGCTACGTGCTGGCGACCAAGCTCGTCAACGAGCTGGTCGAGGCCGCTGATGAAAAGCAGCTGTCCAAGACCATCGCACGCTACGGGCGCGTCGATCTTTTATGTATTGACGAGCTCGGCTACATGGAACTCGACCGCCGTGGCGCGGAGTTGCTGTTCCAGGTGCTGACAGAACGCGAGGAGAAGAACAGCGTCGCGATCGCCTCGAACGAGTCGTTCTCGGGGTGGACGAAAACCTTCACCGATCCCCGGCTCTGCGCGGCCATCGTCGACCGGCTCACCTTCAACGGCGCCATCATCGAGACCGGCACCGACTCCTACCGCCTCGCCCACACCAAGGCCCAGGGCGCACAGGACAAGGTCGGCTGAGCAGCTCCCATCGCGCCCGTTCCCCGCTTCCGCTCAGCCCCGGTTGCCTTCTACCCTCAGAGCAGGTGAAGTTGGGCTTCGTCCCGCACCGCAGGCTCCCAGCCCCCGAGCCGTGACTATCGAGGCCGGCTGGAGCCGCATCGCCGACTACACGGCTCCAGCCTCCGCTCTCCACGCGTGACCGGTCGGCGGGGCAACTCCCGCTCGCCCCCACGCCAGGAGGGCACCTCGCGCGAGGACCAAGGGGGAGCCAGGGTCCCGCGCAGGGTCCGGTCGCCGCCCCATCTGCGGCGCGGCGACCGGGCATCTTCCAGCTTCCCACCGCAAGAACGAGATGTCCGCCCTACGGCCCATTACTTCGCATTCCAGTGGCTTCGCGACTGACTGGCCACGGTCCCGGGCCGATCGCACCCAGGGTAGTGAACGGGCGGCGGCCGCCGTTGCGAACGGCGGCCGCGTGCCCCGTCCTGGTGGCCGCTCCCCGACCACTGGAGCACTCCCTCCAGGCAGCCGGGGGCGTGGTCCAGCCCGGCCTCAAAGGTGCCCCGAGGGACTGGCCGGACTGTCGGCGACTTCCGCGGGAGAGGAAGGCAAGCCCGGCGCTTGTGGGATGCGCCGCAGGCTCACTCTGCTGCGGGATAGGCCCTCGCGGGTGCGTCAGAAAGACGATCGAGGACTGCTTTCAGCCTAGACCGCCACCGCGACTCCTGACCGCCGCAAACGTGAACTGTTACGCGAAACGGGCATCGGGTGCGCAGCGACCCACACCTAGGCTGCCGGTTGTGACATCAAAAGCCATCGCGATTGATCATGTCGAGACGTGCTCAGTGACTCCCCAACACATCGCGAAACGACTCCCGTTCAGACCTCCACAGCCAGTCCAGCGAGTTAACGTCGTCACACAACTTCTTATTCAGCCAGTGCAGGCACGCCTCGGTGAACAGCTTGCCCAGGTCGTCCTCGGAGCGCTGCGCCTGCTCGGCCTGCCGCTGGCCCCGGTGATACCGCATCCGGTTCGTCGGAGCCCGCATCGCCTCGTATAAGAGGTCCTAACAGAAGCTGTCGATCATATGACTGTCGGCCTGATTGCTCGTTGGTTTGGTCGTGGGGAAGAGACAGTCGCGGCCGTGGATCGTGTCGGGTGAACTATGGGTGCTGATCGAGTCGTTGCTGCCGAAGCCGGCACCGAAGCTGGTCGAGGGCCGACCTCGGGTGCCGGACCGGCAGGCGTTGTGCGGGATTCTGTTCGTGCTGCTTACCGGCATCCAGTGGGAGTACCTGCCCCAGGAGCTGGGCTTCGGTTCGGGCATGACCTGCTGGCGGCGCCTGGCCGCCTGGAACGAGGCCGGTGTGTGGGACGAGCTGTACCTGGTGCTGCTGACGAAGCTGCGGACCGCGAAGAAGCTGGACTGGTCCCGGGCGGTGATCGACTCCTCCCATGTCCGGGCGGCCCGACGCGGCCCGAAAGCGGGCCCAGCCCGGTCGACCGCGCACGGCCCGGCAGCAAGCACCATGTCCTCACCGACGGGCAGGGCATCCCACTCGCGGTGTCGCTGACCGGCGGAAACCGCAACGACGTAACCCAGTTGCTGCCTTTGCTGGAGAAGGTCCCGGCCGTGGCCGGCGCCGTCGGCCGGCCCAGACGCCGACCCGACGCGATCCTCGCCGACCGCGGCTACGACCACGACAAGTACCGGCGCCTGCTGTGGCAGCGCGGCATCCGCCCGGTCATCGCCGAACGAGGCCAACCACATGGCTCTGGCCTGGGCATTTTCCGCTACGTGGTCGAACGCACCATCGCCTGGCTGCACGGCTTCCGCCGCCTGCGGATTCGGTGGGAACGACGCGACGACATCCACGAAGCCTTCCTCGGCCTCGCCACCTGCCTGATCACCCACCGTCACGTCCAACGCCTTTGTTAGGACCTCTTACTGGCTCTAACAAAAGCTGCTGATCATGAGTCTGTCGGCGGTTCTGTCCGTAGGTCTGGGTATGGGAAAGCATGAGTCGCGGCCGTGGATCGTCTCAGATGAACTGTGGTCGCTGATCGAGCCGTTGCTGCCCGTGCCGGGGCCGAAGCTGGTGCAGGGCAGACCGCGAGTGCCGGACCGCCAGGCCCTGTGCGGCATCCTCTTCGTCCTGCACACCGGCATCCAGTGGGAGTACCTGCCCCAGAAGCAGGTGGACACACAGTCCAGAGCCTCGGTCAGGTGGCCCATCGCATCTCGCAGGTGTGAGGTCTTCACCCCCGGGATGGCCTCGCGGTCCGATCTGCCATGCCTCGTCCTTCAGCGCGCCGCCCAGCACCAGAACTCTGTCGGCCATAGTGGCCTCCCCTCACTGGTGCACGGGATGGCGGTGTTTCGTACTGGATGTGGGCCCGTCATCGTCATGAATCGTGCGGCCTGACAGGCGAGACGCCACCGGCTGGCTCTGGCATCTGCCGTTCAGTGACGTCACGATCAGCCCAAGTCTGCGTCGACGAAAGTGAGGAGCGACCACATGCCGGTTGAACAGTCGTGGGAGAGGATCGAACGCTGGCTGGCCGAACACGCGCCGAACGAGGAGCCCTTACCCGGTCCGTGCACCGAGGCCGAGTTGCAGAGGCTGTATGAGCGAATCGGGGTCCGGCTCCCGCCGGATGTCGAGGAGTCGCCACTACGGCATGACGGCTCAGGTCTGATCACGGTGATTCCCATCGGGTGGACCCTGCACAGCTGCGACAAGATCGCCGAGAGGTACGCGGAGTGGGCCAGGGACGCCCGCAGATTTGAGCCGCAGGTGGGGCCGTTCATACCCATCGGGGAGATCGGCGGGAACTTGCAGCTGCTCACCGACCCGCGCACGGGTCGCATAGGCGACTGGGACCGTGTGCAGGGTCACTCATGGGAAGAGGGCCACTTGTGGAGTTCTTTTGCCAGCGTTCTGGAATTCACCGGAAACGTCTTGGCCTCAACGCGCCCCTGGATCGCGATGCTACCCGGCGACGAGGAGTGGGAAGCTACGGACCAGGACCGAGCCTTTCCCGGAACTCTGTCCTGGACCGAGGACCTGCCGCACGACGTCGAGTGGGACATGGAGCAGCTGAACCGCGAGTACGGATTTACCGACGACCGGTGAAGACGCAGGGTGCAGGGAACGGTCCGCGCGTCGCCGGTGCCACCACCGCCGACGACAACGGCCTCCTCCGTGGGCATCCGCCGCCAGGGCCACTGGTCATCCAACTCCAAAGTCGCCGACGGCTACAACCGCCCCCGCCATGAATGGCGCGGCAACATCAAGACCAGGGCCCCCGCGTCCCGGAATTCTGAAAGGGCCGGTTGCAGGGGGCAGAAGCCTTGAGAGTCGGCGGCGGTGCCCTCCCCAATCGCCTACTGAGGGGGCCAGGGCCTCCAGATGTTGAACAGAAGGACTTGCCAGGGAACGCGATGAACGTCTGGGCCGTCGCCCTTGCCGAGGATCTCGGGATGGACCTGTTGTCCGGGCTCATCTCGGCCGCGCTGTCCATCGGCAGCCTCGTCGGCGGCTTCCTCTACGGGAAGCGCACCTGGCCGGGCGCCATCACCGGGCAACTCCGCTTCTCCGCGTTGCTGTTCGCGGCCGGATGGCTTCCGCTGATGGCGGCCACCGGCCCCGTCGCCGCGGTCGCGCTGACGGCTGTGCCGGGTCTGCTGCTCACCGCCGTGATCACCTCCGCGTTCCTGACCGTGGACGCCCTCGCTCCGGTCGGCACCACGGCCGAGGCGTACGCCTGGCTGATCGCCGCGGTGGGCACCGGCCAGGCCGCCGGGACCGCCCTGTCCGGCGCGCTCGCCGAGCACCCACCGATCGGTGCGGCTCTTCCCTCGGCCGTCGCCGCCCTCACCCTCACCGTCCTACTCGCCGCCCACAGGCATCTCACCGTCCCCGGCGCCGGCACCGCCACACATCGACTCACGCCTCGCGCTGAGCACCCTCAACGCACAACGAAATTCGCCAATGGCTGTCGCTGGTAAGCCGGGCTATCCGAAGGTGTGGAATGACGCTGGACGGGTCTACGCGCTTCCGTTGTCAGTACGATGCGCTCCGCTGTCCGCCACCAACCTGGACAGCACCACCAAGCGGGCAACGGCCCTACCGGACCGCAAGTTCGTCGTGCCAGCCCCAGAACCGGTGCTGGGTCGCCGACTTCACCCACGCGACCACCTCGTCGGGAGTCGTCGACGTAGCTTTCGCCATGGACACGTTCCCGCCAATTGTGGGCTGGTCCGCTGCGACATCGCTGCCGCTGGTCCACGTCCACGTCAGTGGCCTGACCGGTCGCGGCGCGGCCGTCGCCGCAACCGCCGCTGAGCTAGCGAGCACGACACGTAGAAGCCAGCAGCCGCGGTCAAGAACTCCAGTAGCGTCGTGACCTGCGGAAGCGCCATCCAGATTGACGCTGGCCAGGCAGTGATCGTCGTGAACGACATCGCGAGCTCCTTCGCTCAGGGAACCGATGCCTTTACGGTGAGCGTCGAAGCGGTCACTTTCGACTAACGTGGAAATTTGGCCGTTGGACACTCAACGACGTCTCTCAATCGCGCGACCGCCTCCGGGGGAGGGAAGACGGATGCTCGACGACCTGAAGCGGCTGCACACTCTGGTCGGGTCCCCATCGCTGGAGACCCTCGCCCGGCACGCTCAGGCCGAAGGATCAGCGACATCGAAGTCCTCCTTCGGTAATCTGCTGAACGGCAGACCCATACGACTTGAGACGGTGGAGGCGTTCATCCGGGCCTGCGCCCGGCATGCCCGTACCCGCCGTCCCCCCATCACCCTCGACCCCCAGGAAGCCCACCTCGACACCTGGCGCAACCGCTACGCCAACAGCCACCGCTCCCGGGGCACACGCCGTTCCTCGGTCGCACCGCGCTGGGTTGAGGTCATCCCCGGCGCACCACACCAGCCGCAACCGTGGCCACACCAGGTGGGAGTGCTGCCTTTGCTGGCCGACTGCCGCCAAGAGCGCCCCGCCGACCACGACCTCGACGCGTTCATGGCTACCGGCAGCGGCACCGCCGTGGTGTGGCAGGTGTTGTCGGGGATGGGGGGCGTCGGCAAGACGCAGCTCGCCGCCGCCCTCGCTCACCGCACCTGGCGGGCGGGGCAAGTCGACCTGCTGATCTGGGTGACCGCTGCATCCCGCGACGCCGTAGTCATCGCCTACGCGCAGGCCGCTGCCGACATCACTGGACTGCAGGACGACGACCCTGAGCAGGGCGCGGCGCGCTTCCTCGCCTGGCTGTCCAAACCACATCGCCGACGGTGGCTGATCGTGCTGGACGACCTGCAGAACCCTGCTGACCTCAACGGGCTCTGGCCTCCCACTGCCCCCTCCGGCCGGGCGGTGGTCACCACCCGCCGCCGTGATGCTGCCTTAACGAGTGGGCGGTACCTCGTGGAGGTTGGCCTATTCACACCCGGGCAGTCAATGGCCTACCTGAACGCCCGGCTGGGCGGCGACGGCGATCTGCTCACCGATGACGACCAGCTCGCCGAGGATCTCGGACACCTGCCGCTGGCACTGGCCCAGGCAGGTGCCTACATCCTCGATCGGGGCTTGTCCTGCGCCGAGTACCGGTGCCGCCTGAACGACGCCCGCAGGCGCCTGGCGGACCTCACCCCCGAGCCCGGAGCTCTACCGGATGAGCACCGAGCCACCGTCGCGGCCACGTGGTCGTTGTCCATCGACCACGCCGACACCTTGACCCCGCGAGGGTTGGGCCGCCCCGTCCTGGAGCTGGCAGCGCTGCTCGACCCCAACGCGATCCCCGCCGAGTTGTTTACCACGAGCGTGGCCACCGCTTACCTCCGCGGCCGCCGCAGTCCCCAGGAGTCCGTCGAAGCCGACGACGTGCGCGACGTCCTGCACAGCCTGCACCGTCTCAGCCTGCTCACGCTCAATCCGGTCGGCCCGACCATCCGGGTGCACGCCCTGATCCAGCGTGCGGTCCGCGAGTCTGCGTACCCGGAACACGCCAACGCGCTGGCGACGACCGTGGCCGACGCCCTGGTAGCGATCTGGCCGGACATCGAGTGCAACCCTTCCCGCGGGCAAGTGCTGCGGGCCAACACAGCGGCCCTGCGGGCCGCTGCAGGCTCGGCCATGTGGAATACCCAATCAGGTGCCCATCGCGTCTTGTTCACCGCTGGCATCAGTCTGGGCGAGTCTGGTCAGGTCTCGGCGGCCGCTGCATACTACGATGACCTGGGCTCCACTGCAGCGCAGCGGCTCGGCACCGAACATCTCCACACCCTCGCCATCCGCGCCGGCCACGCGCGCTGGCGAGGCGAGGCTGGGGACGCCTCCGGCGCTTTCGCAGCCACCGAAGCCCTGCTGGCGGACCGGCTGCGAGTGCTGGGACCCGATCACCTCGACACCCTCACCACCCGGCACAACCTGGCCTACTGGCAGGGCGAGTCCGGTGATCCCGCCGGGGCGGCGACCGCCTTCGACGCCCTGCTGCACGACATGGTGCGGCTGCTAGGCCCCGATCACCCTGACACGCTCACGACCCGCAACGACCTGGCCTGGTGGCAGGGAAAGGCGGGTGACGCGGCTGGGGCGGCTGCGGCGCTGCGAGCGTTACTCGGTGACCGACAGCGGGTACTGGGGCCCGACCACCCGCACTCGTTGATCACCAGGAACGACCTGGCGTGGTGGCAAGGGCTCGCCGGTGACCCCAGCGGCGCCGTCGACGCGTTCAGGGTCCTCCTCCCCGACCTCGTGCGGGTGCTGGGCCCCGACCACCCACGCACCCTGACCACCCGGAACAACCTCGCCTGGTGGCTGGGCGCAGCCGGGGATCCACCCCGTGCCCTGGCAGCCCTGCGGGAGGTCTACGCCGACCGCCTTCGGGTGCTCGGCCCGGACCACCCCCACACCATGATCACCCGAGGCAGCCTCGCCTACTGGAAGGCGATGGCGGGTGACCCGGACGGTGCGGTCACGGAGTTCGAGGCACTCTTGACCGATCGACTGCGAGTGCTCGGCCCCGACCACCCGCACACACGCACCAACCGCCGTCAGATCGCCTATTGGAGCGGCTCCCCGGGCGACCAGACCACCGCCGGAACCCTGCTGACCGACATGGTGCAGGTGCTCGGCCCCGACCATCCCGACACACTCACCGTGTGGAGCCACAACCCCACTCACGCCTCGCCAACCTGAGCCGGTCCTGAAATCCCGACGGCCTACGGCATGGGACCGGTGGCCAAAGGGGGCTCATGTCGTCTCGCGACACACCGTCCGAGCTCATCGACCGGTGCCACGGATTCGGTGAGCGGCATAGGGGCGTCATCGCCGCCGCTTTCCGCCATCCAGTTCGCGGCGGTCTGCTCGCTGAAGCCGAGAAGGCGGCTGAAGGCGAGCGCGGAAAGTTCGGCGGCGAGGTCCTTGAGAGGGGCATTTCTGGCCGGCCGCGGACAGATGCCGAGCGCCTTGAGTCTGCGGGACAGGCTGACCGCTTGGGGACCGTCGTGTCCAGGTACGCCCCCAGCGCGCCTTGCGGCCCAGCCGCACCGCCCGCTCGATCTGGTCGTCTGCGTAGTCGAAGAACGTCTGCAGGTGGGCCCGCGTCACCGATGCCCTTGCTGCCGGCCTTCGCACTCCATCACATGCGCCACGGCGTTCCACTAATGGCAGCTCTGCATCGGGTGCGTTCCGAACCGCTCTTTGCACGCGGCAGGCCACGGATAGTGCGGCGAGGTGACGTAGTCGCAGAACAGCCGGACCGCCCCCGGTCGCTGCGGTTCGTCGACTCTGCCCGCCGCACCACCCCTATGAGTTGCGTCATCCAGTCGTCGAGGTCCGACGCCGTCCGCTGCCACGGGTAGGCGTTGGTGAACTCCGAGAACCGCTCCACGCCTCTGAGCCGGCCACCGATCGTCTTCGGCTGGAGACGCTACCCACCACGCTGCTGACGCGCCCGCCCCTCCAGCATCACCTTGAAGACCGCGTCCTCGGGAGCAGCAGGTAGACCCCTGCAGCAGCACCAAGCACGCGGAAGCGTCCCCAGGACCACCACCAAGCACTCCCGACCGCCTTCGTCCGCCGCGTGCATCGTGCATCCAATGCACGACGCGCCGCAACAACGCAGGCCATCATCCCAACCCCCACAGAAAGGTTCTCGAATTGAAGCCGCAGGCCAACCGCCCCACCTCGAATGTAATGCCCGTTAAAAGGAGTTACCCGGGAGTCCGTACCTCCTTCGAAGTTGTCCACACCTGTGGGCACACCGTGACCCGCGATCTGTCCGACCGCCCCGCCGACAAGCGCGCGTCCTTCGCCCGCTGGCTCGCCTCCAAGGACTGCACCGACTGCTGGAAGGCCGCCCGCGACAATGACAGCGCCAGCAAGGAGGAGTGGCTCGCCGCCAAGCGCGCCGCCGAACAGCAGGCCGCCGCCGACTGGGCCGCCCAGTTCGATATGCCGCCGCTCGAAGGCCCCGAGCGGGCCCTGGACTGGGGTGGACGCTCCCGCCACCAGTTGGTCACCGCCGCGTACAGCGCGCTGGTGAGCGAAGGCACCTGGGACGAGGCGGACTGGGCGGCACTCGAAGAGAAGATTCGCACGATCACCCGCGCCGGGTGGTGGATCGACCAGCGGGACGCTGAAGGCGCTGATCTTCCCGAGCTTCTCGACGCCGCCACGGAGGCCGATCGCGGCTCAGAGAACCCCTTCCGCTAGTTGGGCATGGCGGGCGCGGGGATGCCGTATACCCGACGATCCCCGGTTAGCGAAACCGGGGATCCTCCGGACCATTGTCCTTCCACCGCCGCCCGTGCCGTTCGTGGAAGGACCCCGTTGTGCCCCAGGCCGCCCGCCCGCCGTACGTTCCCGACGACATCCTCACGCCCAAGAGGGACATGACCCATGGCCACTTCCGGCCCGGCGACCAAGTCGTCGTCCTCAAGGGTGTGGCCGGCGGGGAGTTGTGGGGGGATGCCATGACGGTGGTGACTCCGTCCTGGCACACGCCCACCGACGAGGACGGCTGGCGGCTGCGCGACCCCAACGGTGGGCAGCAGACCTTCGTCACCGCCCACCCCCGCTATCTGGTCCACCTCTCGCGGCGCTGCCCTGACTGCCTCATCTACCTGCGCGCCCTGGAGGACTACCTGATCCCGAAGTTCGCCGACGCGGGCAGCGTGATCGACTGCGGCTGGTACTCCACCACCTCGCTGAACCAGCTCGTGCACATCGCCGACGCCCGAGGCGACCGATGATCCCGCTCATCTGCGAGTCGCAGTTCTTCCCCTCCATCTCGGTCTCCGCCGCCCTGGGCCGTCCGATCGCCGAACAGGACGTTCTGGGTGGTCTCGTGGTGGCATGCGCGCCTGTGGACTCCAGCATCGCCGAGGGCGGCCCCAAGGAGTGGATGTTCGCCGACTGGGAGGAGTACCTCCTCGCACCGCAGTTCCTCCACCCCTACGCGGCCGGGCTGAACGCCAACGCTCCCGAGATCTTCCACATGGCGGTCCGCCTGCACCCCGCTGACCGGGAACTGAGCCCGCCGGAGTGGGCGGAGATCGCCGAGCGGCTGACCCGCGTCACCGGCTTCGCACCCGCCGCAGAGGAACACGCGTGCCGCTGGGTCGTCCTGCAGGCCCGCCCCGGCCGACTCGATGTGATCGCCAACCCCATCCGCGAAGACGGCACCCGGGCTCGACAGCCGTGGCCCGTGCACGAGGTTCTCCGCAACGAGTGCCGCCTGATCGAAGTCGACCTGGGCCTTGTCCCCGCCCAGCCTCGTGGCGGGCGCCCGCTGACCGCGCATTTCCCGGGCCAACGCCCCTCCCTGCCACAGCCGGTGACAGAACAGTCCCCGCCCGCGGTGGCCGCGCAGCTCGCCACGCTGATGCGTCAGCTCACCGACGAGACCCATGGGCCGATCGCCTCGGTGCGTGGCCTGGTCGAGCAGGCCGCCTACCGGCTGGAGGAGCTGCCCCACTCCTACGGTCCCGCAGCGGGGCACCGGCTGGAGTTGATCGCCCGGCGCCTGTACGGCATCCAGCAGGACTTGAAGGCCGCCGCCGCAGATCTGCCCGGAGCCAACGAGCGCGCCGCCCGGCCCACCCGCGTGCCTGCCGCACCGCACCCCGCGCCCGCGCGCCGTTCCCGCTGAACACTCCGAGAGAGCACTGCCCTTGGCCATTGCCGACCGTTATCTGACCCTGCAACGCGACGTGCACTCGGGCGAAGTCCTCGCCCGCGGCGGGGACCCGGAAGCGCACAGCATCTTGGAGCGCACCGGCTTCATCCCCGTCGTCCGCGTGCACGAGTACTACCACCGGCTGCCCACCGGTCTTGACGAAGCTGAGGAGGAACGTCTCGCCACCCGGGCCGTGGCACGGCTGCGCGCCGTCCGGTACCACGTCGCCTGCGACGCGGCGTTCGAGACCGAACTGCGCGAGGCCCACTACCTCCCCCTCGGTGCTTCCGTCGCCCACCAGGGCGAACGCATCCGCCAGGCGACCACCACCGAGGAGGTCGCGGATGCCCTGACCGAACTCACCGCCGCCCACGACGGCGTCCTGGCTGCCCTCGACGATGTCCTCGCGGCAACGATCGAGTTCCATCTGAGCCTTGGCGGACCATCTGACATCGCTACCGCCGGGCGGCTGCGCTACCTCTCCGAAGGCCACCTGGACGTCATCCGAGCCGATCTGGCCGCCATCCGCGCCGAACTCGCCGACCGGCACAAGCCTCACCCACAGCGCAGCGTATGCAGCGCCGAAGTCGGCCCGAACGAGCGCGAAGCCTCCGCCGTCTGCGGCTGCCCGCCCCCGCCCCTGCCCACCACCGCCTCCAGCCCGCCGCCCACTGCCCCGGCCCCTGCCGGGCGACGGCGCTGACCCATCCCGAGGAAGCCATGCACGACCCCACCCCTGATCTCGCGTCTTTTGCCATCGCCCTCGCCGACGAGCTCCCCGGCAACTGGACCAGCGAGCACCACACCCATGCGCAGTACCCCGACCAGTTCGCCCGCGCCGAACACCTCTGGGACATGAACCTGGTCGCCCACGCCATCGCCGAGCACGTCCTGGACCAGGACGCGGTCCTCACCCGCGACGACGGCACCCGCCTGTACGTCATCCCGCGCCCCCGCAGCGGCGAGGAGTTCCTCGTCGGCGCCATCGCCCCGGCCGACATCCCTGCGGAAGCCTTCCGTACCGTGCGCGAGCCCGACGGCATCACCGCCCCCGACGACCCGGCCCAGGCCGCCGCGGACATCACGACCACCCTCCTGCCCCGCTACGACAAAGCCCTCGCCAAAGTCCGCGACAACGCCGCCCGCCTCGCCCCGGCGCTGCCCCCGGAACTCGTGGTGATCACGTTGAGCGGCCGGGACTTCCACGTCACCAAGCCCGACCGGGCCGATGCCGCCCAGATCCTCACCGACAACGGCTGCGTGTACGACAAGGACCATGACGCCTTCGTGCTGCCCGGCGAGGACACCGCAGCCCAGGCCCAGGCCATCCAGCGGGCAGCAGCTCAGCTCGTCCAGCTCGGCATCGGCATCAGCGTGCGACTCCCGCAGGCCAAGCCCGCCCTGGACACCGCCCCGGTCGCGGCCCCGACCCCAGCGGCCCCTGCGGCGCGGACTCGGTGAACAGGTCGACGGAGGACGAGCCGCCGTTCGTCGTCCTCGACTACGTGACCATCCCGCGGGATTCGAAGACCCAGTTGGTCCTCGCGGTCGGCGGTGACGAACGCGCCAAGGGAAATCCTGCAGACCGTCGGCAGCTTCATCTCCACCGCCGGACCCCGCGGCCCCTACCAGCGCCAGCCGCACACCATGCCCGTCGAGCAGCAGCGCCAAGGCGCGCGCACCAGTGCACCCGCACTGCCCACCACACCGGCAACCACCCCGGCCAAGTCGCCTGCCCGGCGGTGATAGCCCCTCAGAAGATCGGAGGAGCCCGCTCGTGGGCAACAGAGCCGACGTCGAAGGCAGCGACGTCGAGATCTACCGCAATCCCCTGACCGACACGATCCACGCCGACACCCCCACTGGTGCACCCGAGCAGCTCCTGGCCCTGCTCGACGCCCTCGGGCTGGAACGCAAAACCGAGGTCACGGCCGGCCCCGTCTACGTCTGGCACGAAGTCCCCAGCCACCTCAGCGAACAGGAGAAGAAGAAGGTCGCCACCCTTGCCGTGCCTTCTCTCCTGCTGGCCGGATACGTGGTCAACATCCCCGACGATCTCTTCGACCCCGTGGCCTACCAGGAAGCGGTCGCCGACATCCGCAACCACCGCCACCCGGCCGCCGCGCCCTCGGCCGGAACCCGGCCCGCGCCCAAGGCCCCCAGCCGCACCGCTCCAGCCGCCCGGCGGTGAACCTCAACACCCCGGAGCCTCACCCATGACGCTCGCCGACGAGCACGACGTCGACGTACTGGTCTACCACCGCGACGGCACCATCTACGTCGACAGCCGCACCAGCGCCCCCGAACACCTCCTCGAACTGCTCGATGGCCTCGGCCTCGACCGGCACTGCATGCCCGAGGAAGCCGACACCTCGCACCAAGTCCCCGAGCACTGAGGCGAGATGGCCATGAAACAGATGGCCGAACGCGCCACCCCCCTGCTGACCGGCGCCGGGTACCGCATCGCCATCGACACCGTCTTCGGCGGCACCGCCCACCAGGCCGCCCGTGCCGCCGCGCAACCGTCGCCACCGGTCACGGCCCCTGCGACACCACCTGACGCAGGCAGCCACCGCTCCCGCCGCCCCCTGTAACCGTCCCCGGCCAGCTCCCGCCGCGGAGGCCGGCCCCCGCCACCCGAGAGATGCCGCACATCCCCGCGCCCGACCGCACGCCCCCGCCCATCACCGCCAGCCGAAGCCCGCGCCTGGCCGCAGCTCTGTTCCGCCACTACCTGCGCGCCGTCGCTGTCGGCAGCTGCGAACGGTCCATCCCTGTGGCCGTCGCCCGGCCAGAGGCCGTCCTCAGC
Organism: Streptomyces sp. NPDC045678; assembly: GCF_056432085.1. NCBI lineage: Bacteria > Bacillati > Actinomycetota > Actinomycetes > Kitasatosporales > Streptomycetaceae > Streptomyces > Streptomyces sp. NPDC045678. The sequence goes on along the minus strand of NZ_JBWKJS010000016.1, from coordinate 47,749 downwards.
GAAGCCCGCCGCCTCGGCCGACGCAGCTGATTGCCCCGTTCATTCGCCCCAGGAGGCCCATGACCGACCTGTCGTCCTATCCCGTACGCCTCGCCGAGGACATCGCCAGCCTGATCAAGACCCTGGACGATCACCTCGACCAGGCCACCCCGCGCCAAGCGGCCGAAATCCTCGCCAAAGTCCTCGACACCCAGGAGGGCGTCCTGACCCGGGTCACCGATCTGGTCGGCACCGGATCCCGGTTCGCCCAGAACCAGGCCCACCGCGGGATGCTCCCGCCCGAGGTCTGGCTGGCCATGGGCCGGGCCTCCCACGAACTGCACAGCGTCGGCCTGGATCTTGACGAGCACGCCGACGCCATCAAGCAGCTCGGGACACCGCCCACCACGGCAAGCACCCTGCCGCCCCAGCCCGTCGCCTCCGCCATGGTCGTCAGGAGGAGCCGGTGAAACAGCAGCAGTGGGCTTGCTGGGCCCCCGGCGCCCAGCAAGCCGAACAGCACTACCTGATCGAGCCCCGCTACCTCGCCGGCGGCGGCGACATCCGCTTCGTCAGCGAGTTCCTGCGCGCCTCCGGCTGGAACGACAAGTCCAAGACCGGCGGGCCACTGGTCTTCGACAGCCCGGACAAGTCCGTGCGCATCGGATATGACCCCTTCACCCAGCCCGGCGGGTGGACGATCTCCGGGAAGGCCGCCCGCGGCCAGGAAGCCTGGCACGCGACCTTCACTCGCCAGGTACCCGTGGAGATCGTCGCCGGATTCACCGACGCGCTCACTCGCCCCCGTTCCGCGCACGCCCCCAACGTGTGGGCGCCGCTGCAGGAGCAGCGCTGGAAGACCGAGCAGGGTCAGCACTTCACCGCGATGAGCCCCGACGGTGGCGCCTGGATGCAGTTCCACCAGTCCAAGCCCGGCGAGGCGCTGTGGTGGGCTAAGGATGGTTGCGCCGCACGGATGGCCGCATCATAGGAGAGCCTCCGGTCCGGGCGGGGGATCCCATTAACATGGTCGGATACACCACCATCGAGCTCACACCCCTGCCTACCAAACCCCGCGTCACAGCTATCAACCAAGCCTGGCGCTACTTGAAAGCCGCCCACGAAACCGTCCAAGGCGTGTTCGACGGTTTGGCTGTGATCCGCGAAGCCGAGAAGGCGGCCTCCGGCAAGGACGTCCGCGGACGCCTTCGCCACGATGAGGCGAATCTCCTGCGTGCCGCCATCGTCTTCACCTCCAGCGGCCTGGACGCCTGCTGTAAACGACTACTTCGCGACACGCTGCACTTGCTCGTGGACGGCAACGTAGACGCTGCCCGCAAGTTCGACGACTTCCTGAAGAACGAGCTCTCAGGACCCCCCTCGGACAAACTGTCCGACGCCATCCGGGGCACAAACCCACGCGAGGAGATGATCCGTCTCTACGTCAAGGCGCGCACGAAAGCGAGCCTCCAGGGAAGCAGCGATGTGAAGTCACGTGTCCGTGACACGCTCGGCATTTCCAACGCGCGGTTGCCTCTGGCCCGGCTCACCCAGCTCAATGGGTTCTTCACGGCGCGCACCGAAATCGTGCACGATCTGGACTACAAGTCCCCCACTGGCCAGGGCGTGGCGCGGCACCCCCGGACGCAGGACTGGGTGCGGGACCAATGCGACACCGCCCTCGCCCTGGTTGCCGAGATCATCAACGAGGCAGCAGCTAACATTCGTGCCCTGCCTCCGGCCCCTCAGCTCTGGCCGTCATACATTCACGACGGCGCACCGACTCCTGCGGAGGAGCGCCTCGCCGCTGCGTATGCATCAGTGCTGATCCGTATTTCTGCGTGCGCCCAGGCCGTCGAGGATGGCAGCTGGGGCTTCTTGGAGACCAGGGCGGACGAAGTGGCGACTGCCGCGACTGCTCTGCAAGCCGCGGCCAAGCTGATCACGGGCGGAACCGGTGCGGCCGACTCCCGCACGGTTTTGGCCGAGGTGATGCGGCGGGCGGGCGCCGACTTCGCCGTGCAGGCGCTCCACTTGCCGGACTACTGAGCCTGAACTCGTGAAGTCGCCTGGGTGATGGATAAGCCGGTTCCGGCGAGGCATCCGTCGATGAGGTCACTGCGGTATTGGATCGTGCGCAGGCCGCGCCTGACGGTCTGGACCAGGTGGTCAGGGCTGGTGTAGGCGACATTGCTGAGCCAGCCGCGCCGCAGTAGGGACCAGATGCCCTCGACGGGGTTGAGATCCGGGGCGTAGGAGGGCAGTTGGTGGACGGTCAGCCACTCCCGGTCGGCGATCCAGGTGCGCATCCTGGCATCCAGATGCACGTTCAGGTTGTCCCAGATGAGCACGATCGGCCCATCGAGTTGCTGGTGGGCGACCTGGAGCAGGTCACGGTAGTCGGTCCAGGCGAAGCTCTTTCGTCTATTGCGCCGGCCGTCGTCGCGGCGGGGCCGGTAGATCAGGCGGGAGCGTTCACCCGGTTTGTAGCAGGTCAGGGCAGCGATGGAGATGCGGCGCCGCGAGCGGCCGCGGACCCGGATGACGGGCGTGTGCCCGCGACGGGCCCAGGTGCGGGCGAACGGCGGCGTCATCGAGAACCCGGACTCGTCCTCGAAGACGATCCAGGCGCCGAGCGCCGCCGCGGTCCTTCCACCAGCGGCCAGGTCTCCCTCACCCAGCCAGTGATCGCCTCATCGTCACGCTCGACGGCCCGTCTGGCCGGGATCTGGCAGGAGAAACCGTGCCGGGTCAGGAGCTTGTGCACGCCCTGGATGGTGTAGCTCTTGTGGAAGCGACGCCCGATCACGGTCTTGACCCGTGTCAGGGTCCACCACTGGTCCGGCCAGCCGTGGACCATGGGTCCTCTAGCCAACTCTGCGTCCAGCTGGACGAATTGGTCCTCGCTCAGTCGCGGTGGGGAGGCCGAGCCGGTCGAGCGCAAGGCCCGCGGGCCGCCCTTGGTCCACGACTTCCGCCAGCGTTGCACCGACCGGACGCTGACCCGCAGATCCTTCGCGATCGCCGAGCTCGCTCGTCGCGGGCGAACCGCTCGGCCGCCGAACGCCGGATGCCCTCGCGGAACTCCCGCCGCTCGTCCGTCAGACCGCCGCCCTGCGCGTACCTCATGACAATGGCGTACCGCGACGATCAAGACCTGTCAGCAGCTACGACACCACGAGTTCAGGCTCAGTAACCAACGAGGCCGTCCCGGCACACGTGCACTCCCTTGTCGGACTGCTCTGCGAGGGCAACGTAACGCTGGACGACGCTCTCGCGTTGAACGCGGGAGACGTCATCCCCACCAGGCGTGAAATTCCTGTCAGCGAGCAGGCGCTCCGGCTCCTGCGAGAGGCCGTCGGTGACCGTGAGCAAGGCCCCGTGTTCGCCATGCCCTCAACCCAGCGGGTGAGCCGCGGGGCCATCCCACCTCAGGTGCCGAGTACCCCTCGGCACAGCACCCACGACGTGCGGGTCGGCCGACACCCTGACCGCCACAACGGTCCGCGCCGAAGCTCTCGCTGAACACATGAAAGCCGCCCCTGCCTCCCAGATGAACTGGGTAGCAGGGGCGGCTTTCATGCTCCTGACGCCTCATCAGAAACTGCTGCGAACGTGCGCCATACGTGCGTCACGTGCGTCGCCCGTGCGTCAAGATATCGCCCGTAACGCACACAACGCCCATAATGCACACCAGGCGAAACCGCAGGTCAGCGGCCCTTCTCGGCAGGCTCAAGGATCGCCACGCACTCCACATGATGGGTCATCGGGAAACATGGAAGCAGCGTGCCGACGCGCTCCGTCGAAACACCCGCAGCTCCATCGCCGCCCTGGTCTCCAGTCACATCCGGAGCGCTGCGCACGAGATGCCAAGGTCCGCACGTCCCTACATAACATGGAATCACCGGTTAGGAAAACCGGTGATTCCAGGAACCATTGGGTTACCTCGTCCACCGTGGAGCATTCACGGATCCGTTCCGGGAGGGTAGCCGAACGGGCAGCATAGAACCCGTATGTGACACGTTCTCCGTTGGAGAAATGTGCTGCCCGTCTCTGGACTCTTGCGGCGATCCGTTTAGTGTTCCGTACTCCCGGAAACGCCTGCCCTTGCCTACCAACCCCTCACCCGCCGCCAAGCACGCCGCAGCATGTCCCGATATGGAGGTCACAGCGCACCCCGCACCGCACTGTCACGAAGGTGATCCGACAGGCAGCCGCCCGTCCCTCCTCGCCAGCACGTGGTACTCGACCAAGGACCTTGCCACTCGCCTCCGCATAGACGCTTCGACCCTGCGTCGATGGCGAACCGCCCAACCGCCCCAAGGCCCTCCGTTCGTCTCGGTCTCCGAGCGCGTTGTGATGTACAGCGCGGCCGACGTCGAAGAATGGCTGCACAGCCGCCGCACCACCCCCAATTTGGCGGCTTGATGGCGCATATAGAAACCGTCCCGACCGGCGTACGCCTCTCCACGGACGTCGAATACAGGCCCAACAGGCCGACCCCGTACCGCGCCCGCGTCCGCTGGTTCGACCCCACGACCAAGCGCAGAAAATCCCTGTCTGAGGGCAAAGACAGCGAAGAAGAAGCGCAGGCGTGGATCCAGAGTATCGTCGAGGCCGCAGAAGCCGGCCTTGCCCCCTCGGTGGCCACCATGAAGCTCGCCGAATACGGCGAGGTGAATATGTGCCTCGCCCTGCGAGGGCTCGAATTGAAAACGCGCGATCCTTATCTCGCAGGCTGGCGAGTGCGGGTCGTCCCGGCCCTGGGGCATCTGCCCGTCCGGATGATCACCAACGGTGCCGTCGACCGCACCGTCCAGAACTGGATCGCCGACGAACAGAGCCGTTCGACCGTCAAGAACACCCTCGCCGTCTTGGTCCGCGTCATGGAGCAGGCGGTCCGAGACGGCATCATCAAGGTCAACCCAGCCCGCGTGACGGGGTGGCAGAAGCTCTACAAGCAGGCCGAGGATGAGCTCCTCAACCCACGAGCGCTGGCCCTTCCCGACTGGGAGACGCTCGTCGAGCTTGCTGACGCACTCGTGGCTGCCTCCTACGGCCAGTACCGCGGTTGGGGAGAGGTCGTCCTCTTCGCCGCGTGTACTGCCGCCCGCATCGGCGAGGTGTCCGGCTGCCGCGTCGGGGACATCGACACCACGAACTGGATCTGGACCGTACGGCGCCAGACCACCCCCGCCCCCGGTGGCCTCGTCGACAAGGGCACCAAGGGCAAGCGGGCTCGCCAGGTCCCGATCATCGAGGAGATCCGGCCGCTCGTCGCCCAGCGCGTTCTGGCCGCCGGTCCCGATCCTGGGGCTCGCTTGTTCACCGGGCCCCGTGGCGGCCGTATCTCCACTGCGGTCCTGCGTGACGCCACCCACTGGGACGACGTCGTCCTCAAGCTCGGGTACGAGCACTTGCGCCGCCACGACCTCCGGCATACGGGACTCACCTGGTTCGCCGATGCCGGAGTCCAGGTGCACGTCCTGCGCAAGATCGCCGGGCACGGCTCGCTGACCACCACCCAGAGGTATCTGCACCCCGACGTGCACAAGATCACCGCTGCGGGTACCGCTCTCTCGGCCCACCTCACCGCACTGCGCGCCCCGCGCTCCCTGCCGAGCCCGATCGTGGTCACCCGCTGACACGGTCAAGGGACCTGGTCCCCATCTGGTCCCCAAAAACGATCAAGGGGCCGTTTCAGATTACTCTGAAACGGCCCCTGACCTGCGACTCTTACGAGTCGGGACGACAGGATTTGAACCTGCGACCCCTTGACCCCCAGTCAAGTGCGCTACCAAGCTGCGCCACGTCCCGGTGTGTGTTCCGCGTGATCACAGGTAGAACTCTACCCCACGTCGAAGGGTGCTCCGTCCTGCGGTGACCGCCGTCAGGGACGCGCGACAATCGGCGTATGAGCTCTGCACCTGGACCGTACGACAGTGGCCGTGAGCGCGACCGTGACGAGGAAGGGCGGGCCCGCAACCAGCGGCCCCGCGACGGGCTCGGGCGGCCGTTGCCCTATGGGGCCGACGGTGTGCCGAGGCAGCCGGAGGGGGTCGTGCGGGCGCCCGAGGAGTCCGTGGCCGAGGCGCAGGCGCTGTTGGACGCCGGGCGGCCCTTTCACGCGCACGAGGTGTTCGAGGACGCCTGGAAGTCGGGGCCCGAGGGCGAGCGCGGTCTCTGGCAGGGGCTGGCGCAGCTTGCCGTCGGTCTCACGCACTCGGGCCGCGGCAATACCAAGGGCGGAGCGCGGCTGTTGTTGCGCGGGGCCGGGGCGATCGCCGATTGGAGCACGCGGGCCGGGCAGCAGCGGCCGTACGGAATCGGCATCGCCGAGTTGGTGGCGTGGGCGGAGGCGTTGGTGGAGGTTCTGGAGCGTGAGGCAGTGCCGGTGGACGCGGCGGCCCATGCGCCGCGGCTGCGAGGGGTACGGCCGGACAGCGTGGGGTCGGGCGATGCGGGGTCCCCGGGTGATCGGGGGTTCCCGGGTGGTGCGGGGTCCCCGGGTGGTGCGGGGTTCGGGGTGTAGGGAGTCAGTCGGCGGCCCCGGGGGGCTCGGGTGGGCGCCGTCACCGAACCGGACTCGCCCCACATGCACACCCCTCCCCCCGGTGTGAGGCTGGCCGTGTGACCACCACCGATCAGTCGGCCGTGCCCGCGTCCGCCCCCGCCGAGGCCCAGGCCCCGCCCGTTCTCGACCGGCGGCGACGCAACGTCGTCTTCGTGACGATCATGCTGGGGATGCTGCTCGCCGCCCTCGACCAGACCATCGTCGGCACCGCGCTGCCGACGATCGTGTCGGATCTGGGCGGGGCGGAACACATGTCGTGGGTCGTCACCTCGTATCTGCTGGCGGAGACCGTCGCCACGGTGCTCGTCGGCAAGTTCGGTGACCTGTTCGGGCGAAAGGTCGTCTTTCAGGTTTCGGCGGTCATCTTCATCACCGGTTCCTTCCTGTGCGGCCTGTCCACGAACATGACGCTGCTCATCGCCTGGCGTGCGATGCAGGGCATCGGCGCGGGCGGCCTGATGGTGACGTCCATGGCGTTGATCGCCGACGTCATCCCGTTGCGCGAGCGCGGCAAGTACCAAGGTGCCATCGGTGCCGTCTTCGGCGTGTCCACCGTGATCGGGCCGTTGTTGGGCGGGCTGTTCACTGATCATCTGAGCTGGCGGTGGGCCTTTTACGTCAACGTGCCCATCGCGATCGTCGTGGTGCTTGCGGCCGCGCGGACCATTCCCGTCGTGAAGTCGGCGGTGCGGCCCGTCATCGACTACCTCGGCATCGCGCTCGTCGCCGTGGGCGCGAGCGCGCTGATCCTCGCGACGAGTTGGGGCGGCAACCAGTACGCGTGGGGATCGCCGACGATCATCGGGCTCTTCGTCGGCGGCCTCGTCGCGCTGGCGCTGTTCTGCGTCGTCGAGACGCGGGCCGCCGAACCGATGCTGCCGATGCGGCTGTTCGGCAATCCGGTCTTCACCGTCTGCTCGATCCTCAGCTTCATCGTGGGCTTCGCGATGCTCGGCGCGATGACGTTCCTGCCGACCTATCTGCAATACGTCGACGGGGACTCCGCCACCATCTCGGGCGTGCGGACCCTGCCCATGGTGATCGGGCTGCTCATCGCTTCCGTCTTCAGCGGCAACGTCGTCAGCAAGACCGGGACGTATCGGATTTTCCCCATCGTCGGGGCGCTCGTGATGGCGCTCGGGCTGTATCTGCTGTCGCTGATGGGGAGCGCCACCAGTACGTGGCTGGAGTCGCTGTACATGTTCGTGCTCGGCACCGGCATCGGGCTGTGCATGCAGGTCCTGACGATCGCCGTGCAGAACACCGTCGCGTACGCGGATCTGGGCACGGCGACGTCCGGCGTCACGTTCTTCCGTACGCTGGGCAGCTCGTTCGGCACGGCGGTGTTCGGCACGATCTACGCGAACACGCTGACGCCGAACCTGAAGGACGGGGTCGCGGCGGCCTCGCGGGCGAGCGGTGGCGATCCGGTCGCCATCGGCAAGGCCGCGCAGAGTCCGGACGGGCTGCACGAACTGCCGGCGGCTGCCGCCGCGCCCGTCGTCAAGGCCTATGCGGACAGCCTGCACACCGTCTTCCTGTGGACGGTCCCGGTCGCGCTCCTCGGGTTCCTGGTGGCGCTGTTCCTCAAGCAGGTTGAGCTGCGCGACAGCGCGCGCATGGGCGCCCCCGACATGGGCGAGGGCTTCGCGCAGCCTTCCAGCGGGGACCCCGGGCACGTACTGGAGCGGAGCGTCGCCGCCATCATCCGCGACGTCGGCATGACCACCGCGCGCGGGATCATCAGGGACTCCGACACCCGCCTGGACATCGCGGGCGCCTGGGCGGTCATGCAGGTGTCGCTGTTCACGCGGATGGTCGGGCACGCGAGCCTGGGGCTGATCGCCGCACGGCGCAGGATTCCGCCGGAGGTTCTGGTGCCCGTCTTCGACCGCATGGTCGAGGAGGGGTATCTGACGCGTACGGGGACGTACTTCTCGCACACGCCCGCCGGGGAGCGCGAGGCGGAGGTGATCTCCAAGGCGTGGGCGTCCTGGCTGGGCGAGGAGATCCAGAAGGACATCGGCCGGCCCGCGGACAAGGAGCTCGCCGCGGCGGTCGACGTGATCGCCAAACGGCTGCTCGCGGAGGATCTTGAGCAGGGGCTCTCTCCGGAGACGGCGGGCGCCACGGTCGCCGGACGCTGAGCAGTCGGAGCGACGCGGCACGGGTGCCGCGCCCGAGCCCGCGCGGGTCATATCGCCCCGCCGATGAGTTTCCGGGGCGGGGCGAGTCTGCACGGGTATGGAGACGCACACACTCGCAACAGCCGGCGCAGACCTCGTGTACGACGTTCGGGGGCCGCTGCCGACCGCCGACGGACGTCCGCCGTTGCTCATGATCGGGCAGCCCATGGACGCCACCGGTTTCGCCACGCTCGCCGCGCGCTTCCCGGAGCGGACCGTGGTCACCTATGACCCGCGCGGGCTCGGTCGCAGCATCCGTAAGGACGGGCGGGTCGACCACACGCCGCAGACGCAGGCCGACGACGTGCACGCCGTCATCGGGGCGCTCGGGGCCGGGCCGGTCGAGATGTTCGCCAGCAGTGGTGGAGCGGTCACGGCGCTCGCGGTCGTGGCACGGCATCCGGCGGACGTGACCACTCTGGTCGCGCACGAGCCGCCGCTCGTCACCCTCACGCCGGACGGCCCGGCGGCCGTGCGGGCGCGGGCCGGGGTCCGGGATGCGTACGAGAAGCGCGGGTGGGGGGCCGGGATGGCCGCGTTCGTGGCCATGACCTCGTGGGAGGGTGAGTTCACCGACGCGTACTTCGCCCAGCCGGAGGCCGATCCCGCCGCGTTCGGGATGCCCACGGAGGACGACGGCTCACGTGACGATCCGCTGCTGTCCGACCGGTCGTGGGCGGTCAGCGGCTACCGGCCCGAGGTCGAGGCGATCGCCGCCGCGCCGACCCGCGTCGTGATCGCCGTGGGCGAGGAGTCCGAGAACCTGCTGACCGGACGCACCGCTGTCGCGACCGCGGAACTGCTCGGGCAGCGGGTGAGCGTGTTCCCGAGCCATCACGGCGGGTTCTGCGGCGGGGAGTTCGGCTATCCGGGGAAGCCGGACGAGTTCGCGCTTCGGCTGCGGCAGGTCCTCGACGGCGCCTCGTAGGGGAACGGTAGCCGCCGAGTACGCCGCACACCCGCCATGAGCCGGATGAGCCGGATGACGCCGCCCGCGATCAGGACAGAGGCGCGTTCCTACGCGCTGTAGTGGGCCCGCAGCTCCCGCTTGAGTACCTTCATGCTCGGGCCGAGCGGGAGTTCGTCGGTGAATTCCACCAGGCGCGGGTACTTGTGGCGGCCCAGGTGCTCCTTGGACCACTCGATGATCGTCTCGGCCAGCCCGGGTGTGGCGTCGGCGGCCGCGACGACGACCGCGCAGATCTCCTCGCCGTGCACCGGGTCGGGCAGTCCGATCACGGCGGCCTGGCCGACGGCCGGGTGACGCATCAGGACCTCTTCGACCTCGCGCGGGTAGACGTTGAATCCGCCGCGGATGATGACGTCCTTCTTGCGGTCGACGATGGAGAGGAAGCCGTCGGCGTCCTTGGTGCCGAGGTCTCCGCTGCGGAACCAGCCGTCGACCAGGGCTTCGGCGGTCGCCTCGGGGCGTCCGAGGTAGCCGGAGAAGACGTTGTGGCCGCGGATGACGACCTCGCCGAGTTCACCGGCGGGCAGCAGTTCGACGCGGTCGTCGATGTCGGCGCGGGCGATCTCGACGTCGACGCCCCAGAGGGGGTGCCCGATGGTGCCGGGCCTGGTGCCGAAGTCGGGCTGGTTGACGGATGCCGTGGGCGAGGTCTCGGAGAGCCCGTAGCCCTCGTACACGGGCGTGCCGAAGGCCTTCTCGAAGCGTTCGAGCACGGCGACGGGGAGCGAGGCGCCCCCGGAGATGCAGATCCGGAGCTCGGGCAGTTTCTCCGCGGCCTCGGCGGCGGCCACCAGGCCCACATACATGGTGGGGACGCCGTGGAAGGTGTTGACGTTCTCCGCGACCATCAGCTCGATGGCCCGCGCGGCGTCGAAGCGCGGCAGCAGGACGAGGGTGGCGCCCGCCCGCCACGTCGAGTTCATGGAGACGGTCTGCCCGAAGGCGTGGAAGAGGGGGAGCGCGCCGAGTGCGGTGTCGTCGGGGCGTATGTCGTTGGCGTCGAAGGCGTTGACGGTCGCGTTCATCACCAGGTTGAAGTGGCTGAGCACGGCGCCCTTGGGGACGCCCGTGGTGCCGCTGGTGTAGAAGACGACGGCGGGGTCGTCGGCGTCGCGCGTGGCGTAGGTGGTGAGGGGTTCGGTGGCGCCCGCCAGGGCCTCCAGTTCGCCGTCGCAGCCGAGCCGCACCATGCGTACGTCGGTGGCTTCGGCGGCCGCCCCGCCGGTCGCCGCCTGGGCGGGGTGGCAGAGGAGCAGGGTCGCGCCGCTGTCCCGGAGGACGTGCTCGACCTCTTCGGCGGAGAGCAGCAGGTGTACGGGGACGACGACTCCGCCCGCGGCGAGGATGGCGTAGTACGCCTTGGGGAACTCGGCGGTGTTGGGCGCCATGAGGGCCACGCGGTCCCCCGGTCGCACACCGAGCTTCGCGAGGGCTGCGCCCTGGGCACGGGCCTCCTGCCACAACTCCTTGAAGGTGAGGCGCAGTTCGCCCTCGACGAGTGCGGTGCGGTCCGGGTGGCGGCGGGCGGGCTCGGCGAGAATCGCGGCGAGGGAGAGCGTGGCCATGAGGGTGGAGGCTCCGTTTCCGAGGGACTTGCGGCGTGCGGCTTGCGGCTTGCGGCGTGCCGTTTCCGACTTGCGGCCGTGGGGCTGTTGTCGACGGCGGTGCACGGCACCCGCCTTCCGCGTTGAGACAGCTCGCAGAGGGCGGGGGCTCGCGCCGGATCGGCCGCCGTCAGGCGGGGTCCTCAATCGCGCTCGACCAGGAGCGCGCTGCCCTGCCCGACACCGACGCACATGGTGGCGAGGCCGCGCGTGGCACCCGTGCGGCGCATCCGGTGCAGCAGGGTGGTGAGGATGCGGGCGCCGGAGCAGCCGAGCGGGTGGCCGAGGGCGATGGCTCCGCCGGACGGGTTGACGAGCTCCGGGTCGATGCCGAGGGCGTCGACGCAGGCGAGCGCCTGAGCGGCGAACGCCTCGTTGAACTCGGCCTCCTGAAGGTCGTCGACGTTCCAGCCCACGCGGGCGAGCACCTTCTGTGTGGCGGGGACGGGCCCGATGCCCATGACGTCGGGGTGGACGCCCGCCGAGGCACCGGCCGCGTACCGTCCGAGGGATTCGAGGCCGAGGTCGTTCAGGGCCTCCTCGCTGACGATCAGGAGTCCGGCCGCGCCGTCGTTCATCGGCGACGCGTTGCCCGCGGTGACGGTGCCGTCCTTGCGGAAGACGGGGCGCAGGCCGCTGAGTTTCTCGTACGAGGTGTCCTCGCGCACGCATTCGTCCGTGTCGACGACGGTGCCGTCCGGTCGTGCGACGGGGAGGAGTTCGTCGTCGAAGTGGCCGTTCTTGCGGGCGGCGGCCGCGTACTGGTGGCTGCGGAGCGCGAAGGCGTCCTGGCGTTCGCGCGAGACGCCGTACCGCCCCGCGACTTCCTCGGCGGTCTCGCCCATCGCGAGGACACCGTGCAGGTCCTTCATCTTCGGGTTCGTGAGGCGCCAGCCGAGGCGGGTGTCGGCGGTCTCCATGCGGTGCGGCAGCGCCTCGTCGGGGCGGGGCAGCACGAAGGGGGCGCGGCTCATCGATTCGGAGCCGCCCGCGAGGACGATGTCCGCGTCGCCCGCGGCGACGGTGCGCGCGGCGGTCGTGACGGCTTCGAGGCCGGAGGCGCAGAGCCGGTTGACGGTGGCGCCGGGCACGGATTCGGGGAGCCCCGCGAGGAGGGCGGCCATCCTCGCGACGTTGCGGTTGTCCTCCCCCGCCTGGTTGGCGGCGCCCCAGTAGATGTCGTCGATCCGGGCGGGATCGAGCTGGGGGATGTCGGCGAGGAGTCCCCTCACGACGGCCGCCGCGAGGTCGTCGGGGCGTACGGAGGAGAGGGCGCCGCGGAGTTTGCCGATGGGGGTGCGGCGGGCGGCGGCGAAGTGGACGGTGCGCACGATACGGCTCCGGATCGTTCTGCGGGTCACGCTGCTTCGGTTGTGCGGGTCACGCTGTGTAGCTCAACGCTCATACGTACGTAAATTAGCGCTGCTAGTTTTGGAGTCTATGCGGGAGGCGGGGCTCAGGGGAAGAGGCCCCTGCGCCTCGCCCTCCTCGGCCCCGGCTCGGGCTGGCTCCGGCCCTGGCTCCGCCCGGCAACCCGCGACATCGCTTCCGTGCCGGACGTCGTAAGCGTGTCAGGCGAGCGCGATCCGGACCGCGCCACCCCTGGCGTCCACCCGTCCCGTCCAGTCCCCCGCGACCTGGAAGGGCCGGTTCGGGACGGCCGGGCGGCGCGAACGCGCGCGGTGCAGGGTTCTGCCGTCCTGGGTGATCACCAGCTTCGGACGCGCGACGAACTCGGTCGTGCGAAGGGTGAACGCGCCGGTCGGGTCGTCCGGCGTGAGGCGGTTCGGGGCGATCCAGGCGAGCGGCGCCGCGACCCGCAGCCGTACCGATGCGGAGGGCCAGTCGCCGTCGGAGAGGTAGCGCCGCACGGCCTCCGCCGCCAGCGTTCCCTCGCGCGCCACCGCGCGTGCCGGTTCGGCGGCGTGCAGCACGTTGCCGACCGCGAAGACCCCGCGTCCGTCCGTACGGAAGGCCCCGTCGACCGCCGGGCCGCGCGTGCCGGGGTCCAGCAACAGGCCCGCACGGCGCGCCAGTTCGTGGTCAGGGACGAAGTCGCCGGTGAAGACGACGGTGTCGCAGGAGACGTGCGCCGTCCTGCCGTCCCGGTGGCGGAGTCCGACCCCGGAGAGCCGGCCGCGGCCGACCAGTTCGACCACGGTGGCGTCGGTCAGCAGGGGCACGCCGTGCCGCAGCCGCGCGTCGAGGGCGCGGGCCGGTCGTGCCTGGTGGCGCGGGTGCTCGGTGACGAGCGCGGCGACGGCGACGCCTGCCCGTCGCAGGGTGTCCAGGGCGGTGAAGCTCACCGGTTCCGCGCCGACCACGACGGCGCGCGTCCCGATCCGCTGCCGGTGGAGGTCGGCGGCCTGCTGGAGCTCGCCCGTGGTGTACACCCCGGCGGGCCGGGTGCCGGGGACCAGGCGGGCGGCGCGGGGCCGTTCGCGGGCGCCGGTGGCGAGGACGACCGCGCGGGCGGTGATGCGCTCCAGGCCGCGGGGGCTCGTGGTGTCGACGGTGAGCGGCGCCGCCCACGCCGTCACGCTGACGCCGGTCCGCAGGACGGCGCCGGTGCCCACGGCCGCCGCCACGCAGCGCTCCGCGTACTGCGGCCCCGTCATCCCGAGCCGTCCGAAGCCGCCGTGCAGGCAGTGCCGCGGGATGCCGCCGGCCTGCCGCTCCCGGTCCACCACCTCGACCTCGCCGACGCCCGACGCGGCGAGCCCGGCCGCCGTGGCGAGACCCGCGGGCCCCGCGCCGACGACCAGGACGTCGACGATGCGCTCGCGCCTCATCCGGTACCCATTTCCGCACCCCGTTCGTAGAGTTCCCGCACCTTGGCACCGCAGTAGAAGCCCTGGCAGCGTCCGCTCCGCGCCCGCGTGCGGCGCCGCAGGCCGTCCTGCGATCCCGGCGGGACCGTGGCCGCGAGGGCGTCCCGGATCTCGCCGCGCGTCACGCGCTCGCAGTGGCAGACGATCTCGCCGTACGCCGGGTCGGCCGCGACGAGGTCGGCGCACTGGTAGGGGCGCGGGAAGGCCTCGCCGAGGTTGGGCATGCGGACCGGTTCCAGATCGCGGGGTTCGGAGAGGCCCAGGCCCGTGCCTGCGAGGAGTTCCGTGACGTGGGCGGCGATGGCCATGGAGGCGGTGAGGCCGGTGGAGCGGATGCCGCCGACGGTGACGTAGCGCTGTTCCTTGTGGGCGCTGATGCGGTAGTCGTCCTGATCGGTGGCGGCGCGCAGTCCCGCGTAGACCGCGGTCACCTCCTCGTCGAGCAGCTCGGGGAGGATCCGGTGGCCCTTTTCGCGCAGTGCGGCGATGCCCTCGGCCGTCGTGCCGGTGGCGTTCTTGTCGTCCAACTCATCGGTGGTGGGCCCGAGAAGAACGTTTCCGTACACGGTCGGTGCCACGAGGACGCCCTTGCCGAGCGCGGTGGGGACGGGCAGCAGGATGTGCCGCACGAGGTCGCGGGCGAGCTTGTCGTAGACGATGAGCTGGCCCCGGCGCGGGGTGACGGTGAAGGTGTCGTGGCCGAGCAGCCGGTCGACGGTGTCGGCGTGCAGGCCGGCGGCGTTGACGAGGTACCGGGTGCGCACGGTGCCGCGGCCCGTGGTCATCAGGTGCGACTCCCCCGCGGAACCGACACCGCCCACAGGGCAGTTGAGGAGGAGGTCCACGCCCGCGCGCACGGCCTGCGTGGCGTAGGCGAGGGTGGTGGTCCAGGGGCAGATGATGCTTTCGCCCGGGACGTCGAGCGCGCCGAGGGCGCCGGGACCGAGGTGCGGCTCGCGGGCCCGGACGTCGGCGGGCCCGAGGAGGCGTGCCGCGTGGTAGCCGTTGCGTTCCGCTTTCGTCAACAGCTCTGGCAGCGCGGCGAGTTGTTCGGTGTTCCAGGCGATCAGGAGTGCGCCGACCGGCTCGACGGGGATCCCGGACTCGGCGGCGTACGCGGCGAGCATCCCGTGCCCCTCACGGACCAGCCGGGACTCCAGGGACCCGGGCACCGTGTCGAAGCCGGTGTGCAGGATCGCCGTGTTCGCCTTCGACGTGCCGTCGCCGACGTCGTCGGCGGCCTCGACGAGGGCGATGCGCAGCCCGGGGTGGCGGGCCAGCTCGCGCGCGATGGCCGCGCCGACGACTCCGGCGCCGATGACGGTCACGTCGTACGTCACGTCCGGCGGCGCGCCGCGCCTGGTCACCGCCATCAGGGCGTACGTTCCACGAGCGCCGACACCGCCGAGCGGAACCCGGCGAGACGTTCGGCGGCGAGGCCCGCGTCGATGCGCGGTTCGTAGACGGCGGCGGGCCGCCACTCCGGCACGGCCTCGGCGACCGTGAGGGTGGGATCGACGCCGATGCGGGCGACGGCGGCGGCACCGAGCGCGGTGACGTCGGCCAACTCCGCCACCTCTACGGGGAGTTGAAGCAGGTCCGCCTGGGTCTGCATGAGAAGGGCCGACCGGGTCAGACCGCCGTCGACGCGGAGGCTTGTCAACGGCTCCCCCATGTCCGCGGCCACGGCGTCGGCGAGCGCGACGACCTGCGCGGCGATGCCTTCGCACAGGGCACGCACCAGGTGTCCCGCGGTGGTGTCGAGGCCAAGACCGCTCATCGACCCGCGCAGGTCGCCGCGCCACCAGGGCGCCGCGAGCCCGGCGAGCGCCGGCACGAAGGTGACGCCGCCCGCGTCGGGGACGGCCGACCCGACGGGGTCGATGTCCTCGGCGCCCGCGATCACGCCGAGGTCGGTGAGCCAGCGGACGGCGGACGCGGCGGTGTACACCTGGCCGTCGAGGCAGTAGCTGCTCCGGCCCGCGAGGCGCCAGGCGACGCAGCTGACGAGTCCGGAGTCGCCTCGGCGCAGGCGCGCGCCGGTCTGGGCGAGCAGGAACGCCCCTGTTCCGTAGGTACACTTGGCGCTGCCCGGTGCGGTCACGTCCTGGGCGAGGAGGGCGGCCTGCTGGTCGACGAGGAGGCCGGTGAGGGGGATCTCGGGGCCGAAGGCGATGGTGGTGCCGAACTCCCCCGCCGCGTCGACGACGCGGGGCAGGTGCTCGTCGCCGAGCCCGTAGAGTTCGAGGGCCCGTGGGGACCACTCGACGGTGTCGAGGTCGAGGAGCTGGGTGCGGCCGGCGGTCGCGGCGTCGGTGACGAAGGCACCGGTGAGCCGGTGGACGAGCCAGACGTCGCTGGTCGTGACGGCACCCTGCCGGGTGCGGTGGCGACGTAGCCACGCCATCTTCGGGGCGGCGAAGTAAGGGTCGAGCGGCAGCCCGGTGAGTTCCCTCAACTCGTCCTTGTGGTCGACGAGTTCCGCACAGACCGACTCGGCCCTGCGGTCCTGCCACACGAGGGCGTCGGTCAGGGGCTCGCCGGTCTCCGGGTCCCAGGCGAGAACGGTTTCGCCCTGATTGGCGAGGCCGACGGCGGCAACCGGCTCCCCCGCGTCCGCGAGCGCCGCACGCCCTGCCGCGATGACGGACGACAACAGCTCGGCGGGGTCGACCTCGACGAGCCCACCGGGGAGGAACCTGGGCCGCACGGGCGCGGCGCCCGTCCCGATCACACCACGTTCCGGACAGACCACAAGCGCCTTGGTCCCGGACGTGCCCTGGTCCACGGCGAGCACGGGCCGTCGCGCCGGATGCCGCTCATGAGTGATCACCGCGGCAGCGTGCTACAGCGGCCAGGAGGGCGTCAAGGGACCGAAACGACAAGGGCGGTGCGCCAGGAGGGCACCGGACCGGGACGAGCTATGCGCCGCCACCGTCATCACCGTGGCCCTGGCCGGCGCCGTCGCCGTCGCCGTCGCGCAGAGAACGCACCATGCTCCGCAGGCTCCGGAACGCGGCCTCCTGCTCGGCCCCGGTCATGCCCGCCAGCATCCTGACCTCGACGGACCGGACCGCCGCGGTCGCCTTCTCCAGGCTCTGCCGGCCGCTCGGCGTGAGCCGCGCGGGCAGCGCCTTCCCGACGGGCGCCTCCGCGGGCCTGGTCACGTAGCCGTCTCGTTCCAGGGTCTGGAGCAGCACGTTCATCGTCTGCCGTGTCACGAACGCGCCGCGCGCGAGCTCGGAGTTCGACAGCCCCGGCCGTTGGGCCAGCAGTTCGAGGCAGGAGTAGTGCGTCACGCTCATCCCGAGCGGCCGCAGCACCTCCTCCATGGCTGCGCGCAGCGCGCTCGAAGCCTCTTTCAGCAGGTAACCCAGTGATGTGGCCAGGTCGATGCCGGTACCCCTTTGACTCATGTCAGGATTCTGACATAGCTTGCCCGTGTCAGTAATCTGACACGCAGAGATCTGGCACGAAGAGAAGGAGCATCGCCATGCCCGTCACCGGTCCCGACTTCATCTCCCTCCAGGCGCGCGACCTCGCCGCGTCGCAGGCGTTCTACGAGCAGTACCTCGGTCTCGTCCGCTCGCAGGCCGGGCCTCCGCACGCCGTCGTCTTCGAGACAGAGCCGATCGCGTTCGCCCTCCGCGACATCGTTCCCGGCACCGATCTCTCCTCCGTCGCCCAGCCCGGCATCGGTGCCGCCATCTGGCTCCACGCCACCGGTGTGCAGGCCATCCACGACGCTCTCGTCGCCGACGGCCACACCATCGTGTCCGCGCCGATCGACGGCCCCTTCGGCCGGACGTTCACCTTCGCCGACCCCGACGGCTACCACGTCACCCTCCACGACCGCGCCTGACCGGATACCACGCGACGACCAGCGCGCCGACCGCCACCACCAGCACGGCAAGCACCCGCATCGCGGTGTCGAGGGCGGTGGTGAAGTCGGCGACGACTGAGGCTCGCAGGCCGGGCGATGCCAACTCCTTTACCGCCAGGGCCCGTTCCGCGGCGGGGACGGTTGTCGGCGCGTCGGGGCCCCGCAGCGGGACCGGGAGGCCCGCGGTGAACACCTGGGTCACCACGCTGCCGCCGACGGCCACGCCCAGCGCGCTGCCCAGCTCCCGCGCCAGACTCTGCAGCCCCGAGCCGACCCCGGCCCTGTGCGCGGGCAGCGCGGACATCATGCCGTGCGACAGCAGCGGCGTCGCCAGGCCGCAGCCGGTCGCGGTGAGGGTCGCCCCGAGCGCGTAGAAGGGGTACGGAGTGTTCGGGCCGACCAGCGACACCGCACCGAGACCGGCCGCAAGCACCGCGAGCCCCGACCCGAGCGTCAGCCGCGGGCCGACACGCCGCTCCAGCGCCACCGCGCAGCGCGGCGCGAGCAGCAGCGCCCCCGCCATCGGCAGCAGTCGCACCCCGGCCCCCAGCGGCGAGTAACCCTTGGCGTACTGCAGGTACTGCCCGTTGACGTAGAACAGACCGAACATCCCCAGGAACACCAGCGCCATGCCGACCGCGCCCGCCCGCACCACGGGCACGGCGAACAGCCTGGGGTCCAGCATCGGGTGCTCGCGCCGCAGCTCCCGGACCGCCCATACCGCCAGCAGAACCACCGCCGCCGCGAACCCGGCCAGCACCCGCGCGCTGCCCCACCCCGCCTCCGGGCCGGAGACGATGCCCGACAGGAGGGCCAGGAATCCGGCCGTCAGGAGGCCGGCCGACACCACGGACAGCGGACGGTCGTACCGCGGAGGCGCCGGGGAGAACGCCAGCACCAGGACGAGCGCCACCACGGACAGCGGCACCACGCACCAGAACAGCGCGCGCCACGACCCGAGTTGCAGCGCCGCGCCGCCGCCCACGTTGCCCAGGACGGCCGCCAGGCCCGTCATCGAGGCCCACACCGCCACCAGCCGCGGCCGACGGTGCGTCGGCGCACCGCCCACCATCAGGGCGAGCGTCGTCGGCAGCACCGCGGCGGCTCCCGCGCCGCTCACCACCCGGCCCGCGATCACCGTGCCGACGCCCGGCGCCACGGCGCACAGCACGCATCCGGCAGTGAACAGCCCCATGCCGGCCGACAACACCCCTTTGCGGCCCAGCCGGTCGGCGAGCGCGCCGCCCGGAATGAGCAGACAGGCGAAGACCACGACGTAGCCGTCGACCATCCACATCACGGACTCCGCCGACGGGCGCAGGGCGCTGCGCGACAGCGCGGGGACGGCGAGATTCACGGCGGAGACCATGCCGACCACCAAGGTCACGCACAGGCACATCACCGCGACGGTCAGCGGACCGGGGCTTTCGGACTCGAGCCCTTCAGACTCCCGGTCTTGGGGCTCCCGGCCTTGGGGCTCACGGTCTCGGGGCTCACGGTCTCGGGGCTCACGGTCTCGGGGCTCTCGGTCTTGGGGCTCACGGTCTTGGGGCTCGATCGCCGGGGTTTCGGAGGTTCGGGTCCTGTGAGGGAGCCTCATCGTGCGCCTCCTCCCGCGCGGACCAGTTCGGCCCTGAAGGCCAGCCGGTCGCCGCGGATGCGCAGGAACTCCAGGTCCACCGGCCGACCGTCCGGCATCCTCGTCAAGCGTTCGACGGTGAACAGCGCCGAACCGGCGGGGATGTCGAGGAGCGCGCACGTGTGCGGGTCGCCGCCCACCGCGTGCATGGTGACGCTCGCGGAGCCGAGCCGGCCGCCGATGGACTGCTCGATGAGTCCGAACAGGTCCCGGCCCGCCAGATCGGCGGTGAGCAGCGGCTCCCCGACGTCCGCGGCCAGGTAGGTCAGGTCGAGGGAGAGCGGCACGCCGTCCAGCAGTCGCAGCCGTTCGATGTGGACCACCCGGCCGCCGTCGGGGACGTTCAGCTTGCGCGCCACCTCGCCGGGCGGGCGCACCAGGCCCGCGACCCGCACCTGATTGACCACCTCGCCGTGCGTGCCCAGCGTTTCCGCGAGGCCGGTCAGTTGCTCCAGGGTGTGTTCGTAGGGCCGCCGTACGATCACGGTGCCGACGCCCTGGCGCCGCTCGACCACGCCTTCGCCGCGCAGTACGCCCAGCGCCTCGCGAACGGTGTTGCGCGAGACCGCGAAGTCGGCGATCAGCGTCCGCTCGTCCGGCAGCATGCCCGACGCGAACGCGCCCGAAGCGATCTGACGGCGCAGCACCTCGGCGACCTGCCGGGCCCGGTCCGCCCGGGTCCGCTGCCGGCTTCGCGGTGGCCGCTCGGTGGGCGGGACGACGTTCATGGAACCTCCGCTGCACGTGTACGTCTTTGCGCGGTCGGCCGGACAGGAGCCCCCGTGCGGCACCCGTCGAAACTAGGGCGCCAACATTTCCTGGACGTTACGCCACCTACTCTGACCTGCGACGACGGTCGTGGCCTGCGGCGGGGCGGGGTGTACGGACCAGTTACGCCACCTCGGCCGCCGCCCCGAACCCCTCCTTCCCTTTCCGTTTGCCGAAACCCTTGTTCCGCCTGACGGACTCGCCTAAGGTCAGCCGCCACGGCCCGGCCGCCCCGTGCGGCCGGGCTTTCCCTGTGCGAAACGCCAAAGGAGCGTGCGGTGGAGAACGAGTACGCGGACGAGGGCCGCGACATCGGCGTCGGTGACAGCGGCAGCGGGCGCGGCAGTGGCAGCAGCGACGGGGCGTACGGCGTAGGACGTCGCAGTTTCGTCGTCGGCGCCGGGCTGGCCGGCACCGGCGGCCTCCTCGGCCCCACCGGCGCGGCACCCGCGGCCGCCGCCGAACACGACGGACACGGCTCCGGTCACGGGAGCCGCGACGGGCACGGCGACCGCGGCACCTTCGGCCCCGACGACTTCCGCGCCAGGCACCTGCTGCTCGTACCCGATGTCGTCCTGCTCCCCGAGGGCCCCGTCAAGGACCGCGCGGTGCTCGTCCAGGACGGCACCTTTCGGGCCGTCGGGCCGGTCCGCAGGCTCACCCAGGCGCACCGGAACGCCGAACTCGTGCGCCTCAAGGGCCACTTGCTGATGCCGGGGTTCGTGGACGCGCACCACCACCTGACGCAGAGCTTCGGCAAGGCCCAGGCGTTCGGTCAGCCGTCGGAGATCTTCAAGACCGTCTGGGAACCCCTGGAACACGCGCTGGACGAGGAGACCGCGTACCTCTCCGCGAAGCTCGCCGCGCTGGAGGCGCTGCGCGGCGGGTTCACCACCGCCGCCGACGCCGGCACCCGCGCGCCCGTCGACGTGGGCGTCATCGCCAAGGCCGCCGAGGAGGCCGGGCTGCGCTGCGTGCTGTCGAAGGTCGTCTCCAACGGCAAGGGCGGCAAGGAACATGTGGAGCGCTTCCAGGACTCCCGGCTGATCCATCCCTCACTGGCGATACCCGTCCCCGAGGACGCCACCGCGGAGGTGCTGAAGAAGACCGCCGACCTGTGCGCGGACGCCGACGTAGTTTTCCAGGTCCACGTCAACGAGCACCTGGCCTCCGTCGAACGCTCCCTCAAGAGCGTGGGCCGACGCCCGTTGTCGTACCTGCACCACATCGGAGCCCTCAACGCGCACACCCTCGGATCCCACGCCACCCTGCTCACCCCCGACGAGATGCGCATGCTCGCCGACACGGGCGCCGCGGTCAGCTACAACCCGGTGGCCAGCGCCTGGAAGGGCAACGCCGTCGCGCACGCGCTCATGTGGCACACCATGGGCATCCGCTTCGGCACCGGCACCGACGGCACGCGCGGCAACGGGTTCCGCCTGGTGGACGCCGCGGAGAGCGCCCAGCGGCTGTCCTACGGCCTGATGTCCGGCGACTCCTCGTGCGGCGCGGGCCGCGTGTGGCTCACCCACGCCACCTCACTGAGCGCCGACGCCGTCGGGCTCGGCAGGGTGACGGGCGAGATCGCGGTCGGCAAGGCGGCCGACTTCCTGCTCGTCGACCTCCAAGTGCCCGAGCTCACACCGTCGTACGACCTGTCGTGGGAGCTGGTACGGATGGCCGACCGCGACCAGATCAGCGCGGTCTTCGTGGACGGCAGACTGCGCCTGTGGCACGGCTGGCCCACCGACTGGGACGGGCGTGCGCTGGTCCGCCAGGCCGCCGAGACAGGGCCGGAGGTCGTGCGGCGCGCCCGGATCCAGCGGGTGGACCCGGACCCGGACCGCGCCGCGCGCCGCCCGGGGCGCGCACGCTCCTGACCGACGCCACGGCGGCCGGAACCGGAGTCCCCTCAGGGGATCACCGTTCCGGGGCCGTTGTCCCCGCTCAGGTTCAAGCCGAACAGCGCCTTCGCCGCCGGTGCACCGATGTCCGTCGGGTTCTGCGCGGACGACTGCGAGGCCGTCAGGCCGGCGGCGGCGCCGCGCAGCAGCCACACCGCGCCGCCGTTCTTGACGGCACCCAGGTCCTCGCCCGGCGCACCCGCGACCAGGTCCGCCCTGCCGTCACCGATCACGTCGAGGAGCCGGACCGACCCGCCGAAGACGTCGCCGGACTCCGCGGTGCCCGGGACGCCCGTCGTGTCCTGGTGGAACGCCTGCGCGCCCTTGCCGGTGAGCCCGTCCCCGCCACCCTTGAGCAGCACCACGGCGCCGGCCTTCGCCTTCGAGCCGATCGCCTCACCGGGGACGCCGACGGCCAGGTCGGGGTATCCGTCGCCGTTCGCGTCGCCGGCGCCCAGGCGGCCGCCGAACTGGTCACCCTTCTCGCTCGCCCCGGGCACGCCCGCGGTGTCCTGGGTGATCGTCTGCGTACGGGTCCGGCCGGGACCGGACGACGAGCCGTAGTAGATCTTGACGGTGCCGGGGTCCTCCTCGGTGCCCTCGGTGTCGCCGTTCGGGAAGATCCGGGTGGCGAGGTCGGCGTCGCCGTCCTGGTCGAAGTCGGCGACCGCGGTTCCGGCCGACGAGCCGAGGGGCTGCGGGGCGGTGGACAGGCCCGTCCTGGTGCCGAGCCACAGCTTGCCGCCCTCGGCGTGGTTCTCGTAGACGTAGAACGTCGCCAGGTCCTCGATGCCGTCGCCGTTGAAGTCGCCCGCGGCGGTCGCGTTGATGAAGTTGTCCGTGCTGTACACCTTCACCGACTGCCCGCGTGCAGGGGCTCCGTCACGCCGGAAGGGGCCGTAGAGCACGTCGTGGTAGTCACGGTCCTCGCCGTTGCCCATGAACAGGTCCGCGTGCCCGTCACCGTCGAAGTCACCCGCGGTGATGTCCTCGCCGACCTGGGCGTTCGCCGGGGCGGGAAGGCGCACGGCGTCCTGGCCGGAGATTCCGGTTTTCCGGCCCCACAGGACGGTCACCGATCCGCCGACGTTGTTCTCGGGCCGGTACTCGCGGCTCACCACCGCCAGGTCGGTCAGGCCGTCGCCGTCCAGGTCGCGGGAGACCAACGCGTAGCCGAAGCCCTGGTTGTCGCCGGGGGCGCCGGGCACGCCGGGGCTGTTCTGGTCGATGACCGTGGTGCGGGCGGGGTCGGGGCCGTGCGCGGAGCCGTACCTGAGGGTGATGTAGCCGGCCCAGGCGTGCCCGCCGACGGTGGCGCCGGGCGCGGCCACGGCGACGTCCTGGTAGCCGTCGCCGTCGAAGTCCTCTCGTACGGTGGCGGCGGCGCCCTTCTCGGACGCGGTCCTCGCGGACGCGGTGCCCGCCAGGACCGGCACGCCGAGCGAACCGATCAGGGCCGCGGCCACGGCGGTCGAGGTGGCGGTCGACAGGGCGGGTCGGCGGATGCCCACGGTTCCTCCTTGGGCGCGCACGTGGTCGAAAGGCGTGCACGCGGACGTGACTCACCTCGGAGACACGCGGAAACAGCCGATGGTTGTGCGCGGCACAGCGGGTGAACGGAGTCCTACCGGATCCGGCGGATGCGGATGGGGCCGCGGGCTTCCGCCGGGTCGACCCGCTCGCCGCTCTGCGTGATCTCCACCTTGCCGGCCTCGACCAGGCTCCGGGCCGCGCGCCGGGCGGGCTCCATCAGTGCGCGCCACCCGTCGTCGTCCCCGTCGTGGGCCGCCCGCGCGGCGTCCGAGGGACAGATCGTGGCGTCCGGGGCCCGGCGGTCCAGCAGCTCCAGGATGGTCTCTTCCAGGCGCCGCTCGGTCTTCCGCTCGCTCTGTGTCACCGGACCAGTCTCGCACCGGCGAGCACAGAACGGCCTTCGCTCACAGCGGGCGGTCGTTGAGGATCTTCTGGAAGAGCCGGTGGTCGCGCCAGGCGCCGTTGATGTAGAGGAAGGAGGGCGCGACCCCGTACTCCTCGAAGCCGCACTTCCTGAGCACGCGCTGCGACGCGGTGTTGTGCATCAGGGTGCCCGCCTCGACGCGGTGCAGGCCTAGTTGGGTGTCGGCCGCCGCGCAGGCGTGCCGCGCGGCGGCGGAGGCGAGACCGCGGCCCACGTGTTCGGCGTCGATCCAGTAGCCGAGGTTTCCGCTGCGGGCCGGGCCGAGCACGATGTTCGAGACGGCCGCGTGGCCGACGATCTCGGCGCCGCTGACCAGCACCCAGTGCGCGGACCGGCCCGCACGGCCGTCCGCGAGCTGCACACGGACCCGCTCGGCCTGCCCCTCCGGGGTGTAGAAGGCGGCGGGACGGTCCGGTTCCCAGGGGCCGAGGTGGTCGCGGTTGCGCCGGTAGGCGCGGGCCAGGGCCGCCGCGTCGTCGAGGGCGAGGGGCCGGATGAGGACGCCTTGCACGAGGTCGACCGCTCCACTGATCATGCGCTCATCGTACGAGCGGCCGACCGGGACGCGTCAGCGTCCGCCCGCGACCCGCAGCACGGTGCCGGTGGCGTACGAGGCTTCGTCCGAGAGCAGCCAGGCGACGGCCGCCGCGATCTCGGAGGGCTGACCGGAGCGCCCGAGGGGGATGCCCGCGGCGAGCTTGGCGGGACGCTCGGGGTCGGCGTGGAACTCGGTCCAGATGACGCCGGGGGCGACGGCGTTGACCCGGATGCCGTCCCCGGCGACCTCCTTGGACAGGCCGACCGTCATGGTGTCGACGGCGCCCTTGGCGGCGGCGTAGTGGACGTACTCGCCGGGGGCACCCAGGGTGGCGGCGGCCGACGAGACGTTCACGATGGCGCCGCCGCCGTTGGCCTTCATGTCCCGTACCGCGCGCCGGGCGCAGAGCAGATAGCCGAGTACGTTCACTTCGAGCGCCCGGCGCATGTCCTCGGCGTCGGCGTCGGCGAGGAGCCCGACGGGGCCGCTGACCCCGGCGTTGTTGACCAGTCCTGTGACAGGGCCGAGCCCTGCGGCGGCGTCGAAGAGGCGGTCGACGTCGGTCTCGTCGGCGGTGTCGACCTCGACGGTGACGCTGCGGCGGCCTGCGGCGCGGACCGCGTCGGCGGCCTTCTCGGCGGCGGCCGCGTTGGAGCGGTAGCCGATGACGACGTCGTGGCCGTCCTCGGCGAGACGGGCGCTGACAGCGGCGCCGATACCGCGGCTTCCGCCGGTGACGACGGTGACGGGGTGCTGCACGGGGACCTCCGGCTCTGGGTGGCTGACTGTCGCGCCGCCCGGGCGCGGGGATCGCCCGCACCCGGATCACGCCGTCATCCTACGAACCGGTGATCTTGGTCAGCCGCGAGGGGCCTCGTGGCCGGTCCCGCCGGCCACGCCGACCAGCGTCGCGCCGGCCCTGTCGCACCGCAGCTTCAGCACGTTCCGGTGGGGCTGCCACTGGGCGAGGCCCTTGTGCTCGCGCAGCAGGCGGCGCAGGTGCTGCGGGTCGCGCGTCCACAGGGCCGCGGGGACGCCCCTGGTCGGGCCGAGCACGTGGAGAGCGATGCGGCCGTCGTCCGCGACGTCGTACGAGGACAGGAGCACGTCGACCGAGGTGTCACGGGTGTCGTGCGCGGGGGAATGCGTCATGGGGTGCCTCCGAGGTCGTGGACCCCGGGTTTCGCCGACCCGGTGATCCGCCGTTCCCCGTGCGCGTCGCACGGGGCGGGTCGTCACCCGGGGCACCCGCGACGGAGCGGGGTGCCGTCCAGCGAGCCGGGGCTTGACACTGGAACTCGTGACCCGCCCCGACCGTAACACTTCGCCTAGCGGGACGTCGCGGGAGTAATCGCGTCCTCCGGTGCGGCCGCTTCCGCGGGCAGGCTGTCCATGAAGGAGCTGACCGAGAAGACCGCGTTGCCGGGGCCCGCGGGGCCGTAGCCGGGCGGCGAGGAGAGGCCGTTGGCCTCCATCGTCGCGCGGTACGCCTCCAGGAGCCGCACGTGGTACTCCAGCGGCGCGCCCTGCGGGTTCGCCTTGCCGAGCGGCGTCGTGGGCTCCGGGCACCAGGTCGTGAAGCGGGGCGTGATGCCGCGCGACATGAAGTACTGCAGGCCCTCGACGGTGGAGTCGATGGCCTCGTCGACCGTCTTGAAGCCGAACGGCTCGGCCATCTCGACGCCCGCGACGAAGTTCGGGATCACGTTGCGCGGTCCGAACACCTCCGCGGAGTCCAGGATGCGGCGGTGCCACTCGTCACGGCCGACGTACCGCTCCTTGCCGGGGCAGTACCGCTCGAACAGGTACGGGTCCCAGACCTCGTAGTTCGGATGGTAGATCCGCACTCCGTAGTCGTGGAAGCGCTGCACGTCCTCCTTGGGCAGCGCCTGGGCGACGACCTTGCCGATCCAACGGCCCGGGAAGCGCTCCTCGATGGCCTTCGCGTACTGCCCGTAGAAGTCGGCCTCGTCCTTGCCCTGGAGCCGCGTGGTGATGGCGCCGCCGGTGAGCGTGTACGCGGTGGAGGACTTGTTCGTGTCGTACTTGTCGATGATGGCGAGGGCTTCGAGGACCTCGTCCATCGGCTTCACGCCGGTGTAGGGGCGGCCCGCCGCCTTCTGCTGGCGCCAGTTGTGGTTGATGTCGCAGTACTGGCACTCCTCCTTGGCGCCGAAGTACTGGCAGACCCGGAAGACCGTCAGGTAGATGAGGTAGCCCCATTGAATGGTGGGCGCCACCTCCATCACCGACTTGCCGTTCTCCAGCGTGTGCCGGTAGTAGTCCGGCATCGGGGGCAGGCCGACGTCGGAGATCCGCGCCCCGTCCAGGTACAGGCCGAGCACGCCGTGGTCGTCGGCGGCGACCCGGTAGGGCGAGGACGGGTTGACGCGCACCGAGACGACGGTGCGGCGCAGCCCGTACGGGCCGCCGGTGAGGACGATCTCCTCCGGCGGGCGGCGCAGGGCGGCGGCGCCCAGCTCGGGCAGCGTGCCGTGGTCGAAGGAGAAGATGAAGTACGACTTCGGCTTGACCTCGCCGTTCTCGTTGTCGCTGAGCGCCGACTCGTCGAAGGCGATGCCGCCGCGCAGCAGATCCTCCTTGATCACGGCTTCCCGCGGCACGTGCGGGAACCGCTCCATGAGTGACTCGATGAGCTGGGTACGGCTCTCGCTGCGGCTTGGCATGGGCCGGGCACCTCGGATCCTGTTCGGTCGATCTGTCCCGTCCACGCTAATACCCGCCCGATCCGTTCCGGATCCGACTCCGGTCTCAGTGCGTCTCCACCGCAGGTCTATCCTGCGAGGTCCGGGGCTCCCTCAGTCCCCGTCGAGCATGACAGGGACGCCGCTGCGGGCCGACGCGTAGCCGGCCTCCACCACGCGCAGAGTGCGCAGGCCGCCCTCGCCGTCCGCGACCGTCATGGCGCCCTCCTCAGCCCCGTACAGGAACGCCCTCAGCATCAGCTCGTCCAGGTCGGCGCCGAAGGGCACCTCGGTGCCGCTGCCCCTGCGCTCGCTGAAGCCGTGCACCTTCTGGTCGAAGGCGTCCATCTCCAGGGTGGCCCGTTCGCCGACGACGGTGAGTTCCAGGCCGCCCCACGAGTGGTGGGAGCGGGGGTGCGACCAGCTGCAGTCGATGGTGGCCACGGCGCCGTTGGAGTAGGTGACGCTGACCAGGCCGCCGGTCTCGGCGGCGACCTCGTCGGCGTACAGGAGGTTGTTGGTCTGTGCGTACACCTCGACGGGCCTGGCCTCTGCGAAGAGGTCGTCCAGCAGGTCGGCGATGTGCACGGTGTGGTCCATGAGGGCGCCGCCGCCGGAGAGCGCGGGCTCGGCGAACCAGCGGCGGGCGCGGGTCGGCATGGCGCCGTTGTTCGCGCCGGACACGGCGAGGACCCGGCCCGCGTCGCCCGCCGCGACGGCCGCTTTCACGGCCGCGTAGGCCGGGCTGAACCGCACCGGGTAGGCGACCGCGAGCCGCACTCCCGCGGCCCGGCAGGCGGCGACCATCGCCTCCCCGTCCTCGACCGTGGCGGCGAGGGGTTTCTCGCACAGGACGGGCACGCCGTGTGCCGCGGCACGTTCGACCAGGGGCCGGTGCCGTGCGTTCTCGGAGCAGACGATCACGGCGTCGGGGCCCCAGGCGAAGGCTTCGTCGTACGTGTCCGCGTACGCGACGTGCGCCGCGTCGGCGACCGCGCGGCCCCGCACCTCACCGGGCGCCGCGAGGTCCGTGTCGGGGTCGCTGCCGAGGACGTCGACGCCCGGCATGCGGGAGAGCAGACGCAGGTAGGACGCCGCGTGGACGTGGGCGAACGACAGGACGGCGACCTTCATCGCGTGGCCTCCTCGGCGCCGGTGGCCGCGTTGACCGCGGTGTTCTTGGTGGTCTCGGTGGGCTTGGTGGGCTCGGTGGGCTTGGTGTTCTCGGTGGGCTCGGATATTTCGATGACGCGGCCGGTGCGGCTGGATTCCACGGCGGCCTCGGCGATCCGTACGGCCTCGATGCCGTCGCGGGTGCTCACCCTCGGTTCGGGCCCGCCGTCCTGCCAGGACGCGGCGAACTCGCGGAGTTCGGTGAGGAAGGGGCTCTCGGTCATGGGGCTGGTGGGGATGCCTTCGTTGGCGGCGCGCACGCCTTGGGCGGTGATGCGGAAACCGGGTACGGCGGTGGAGTCGTGGTGCAGGAGGCCGTCGGCTCCCGCGACGCGGAACGTCGTGCGGAACTGCTGGTCGGGCAGGCCCCACAGGCCGTTGATGTGGCTGACGGCGCCCGAGGCGTGGGTGAGCACGGCCGACGCGGTGACGACCTCGGGCGGCGTGCCGGTGGCGTGCTCGACGCCGCGGGTCCGCGCGTGCACACGGACCACGTCGCCCGCGAGCCACCGGGCGATGTCGATGTCGTGCACCATCAGGTCCATGATGACGCCGCCGGACTTGCCGGGGTCGCCGAACCAAGGTGCCCACTGGGGCCTCGCGCCGCCGCGCGTGAAGCGCAGCACGGCGAGTTCGCCGAGATCGCCGCGGGTCACGGCCTTGTGCAGGGCCGCGTACGCGGGGAAGTAGCGCACCACGTGGGCGGGGTGCAGCCGTACGCCCGCCGCGTCGGCGGCGGCCCCGATCTCCTCGGCGTCGCGGGCGGTGAGGGCGAGGGGCTTCTCGCAGACGACGTGGCGGCCCGCGGCGACGGCGGCGAGGGCGAGCTCCTTGTGAGTGGGGGTGGGGGTGCAGACGTCGACGGCGCTCGCTTCGGTGAGGAGGGTGTCGAGGTGGTCGACGGCCCGGACGTCGTGCCCGCGCTCGGCGTACTCGGACGCGAGCTTCTCCGCGGAGCCGTCGATGGTGTACACGCTCACCCGGGCGCCAAGGGCCAGCCAGCCGGGCAGATGTGCGCGGGCGATGCCGCCGGCGCCGAGCAGGCCGATGTGGAGCGATCGCATGGGGCCTCGCATGGGGGGATGCTGCCTTTCCGTCGGGGTCAGCTCTTGGAGCCGGAGAGGGCGACGCTCTGGACGAAGTGCCGTTGGAGGAGGAGGTAGACGACGAGCATCGGCAGGCTGGCGATCAGCGAACCGGCCATCATCACCGGGTAGTTGGTCTCGTACTGCCCCTCGAGCGAGGTCAGCCCCGCGCTGATCGGCATCTTCTCCGGGTCGGTGTTGACGATCAGCGGCCACAGCAGGTCGTTCCAGGACCACATGGCGGTGATGACGGCGAGCGCGGCCAGCGCGGGCCGGATCAGCGGCAGCATGATCGACCAGAAGATGCGGAAGGACCCGGCGCCGTCGATGCGCGCGGCCTCCTCCAGTTCCCTGGGGAGCGTGAGGAAGAACTGGCGGAGCATGAACGTGCCGAAGGCGCTGAACATGCCGGGCAGGAAGAGCGCGGGCGCGGAGTTGAGCAGTCCGAGGGACTGGATGATGTCGTACTGCGGCAGGACGAGCAGGGAGCTCGGCACCATCAGGACGGACAGGAAGAGCGCGAACAGGACGTTGCGGCCGCGGAATTGCATGCGCGCGAACGCGTAGGCGGCGAGCGAGCAGAACACGAGCTGGCCGAGGGTGCGCCCGACGGTGTTGATCAGGCTGTTGGTGAGCATCTCGCGGAACGGCAGCGCGGTGAAGACCTCTTCGAAACTCGCCCAATTCCAGTCCTTGGGCAGGAACGTGGGCGGCACCTGCGAGGTTTCCGCGAGGGTCTTGAGGGCGGTGAGCAGCTGCCACAGGAACGGGAAGACCATCACGAGGGCGCCGAGGGAGAGCACGGCGTGGGTGGCGACGGATCCGGAGTTGAAGCGCTTTCGGGTGGTGGGGGCGGCAGGTGTGCCGGACGTGTCAGGCATAGTGCACCCACCTCTTCTGGATCCGGAACTGGAGATACGTCAGGGCGGCGATGACCAGCATCAGCAGGAAGGCGAGCGCGGCGGCGGCGCCCTGCGCGTTCTCGATGAACGCCCATTTGTAGAAGAGGCCGACGACGGACTGCGTATCGCCGATCGCGGGGTTCTTCTCGGCCATCATGATGTAGATCAGGTCGAAGGTCTGCAGTGAATTGATCATGCAGATGACGGAGGCGAAGAAGATGGTCGGGCTGAGCAGCGGGAGCGTGATGGTGAAGAACCGGCGTATCGGTCCCGCTCCGTCGAGTTCCGCGGCTTCGTAGTAGTCCTGCGGTATTCCTTTGACGCCCGCCATGAAGATGACGAGGTAGTAGCCGGTGGTGGACCAGACCATCACCGTGCCGATCGCGTAGACGGCGGTGGACGGGTCGGAGACCCAGTAGTTCCGGTCGACGCCGAACCAGCTCAGGATTTCGTTGACGAGCCCGAAGTCGCCGTTGTAGAGCCAGTTCCAGACGAGACCCACGGCGACGGGCAGCGTCACGAACGGGATGAAGTACAGGGCGCGGTAGACCGATACGCCGCGCAGCCCGCGCCGGTTCAGGAGCGATGCGACGACGATGGCGATCGGCAGCGCCGTCAGCCCGATGACGCAGTAGATGAGCGTGTTTCCGAGGGCCTGCCAGACGGTGACGTCCTTGACGACGCGTAGGTAGTTGTCGGTGCCTGTGAAGGTGTGGCCGCCGAACGCCCCGAATTCGGTGAAGCTGAAGTACAGGGTCTGCAGGAGCGGCCAGAAGTAGAAGACGGCGAAGCCGAGGCCGAGGGGTGCGATGAACCAGTAGGCGGACCGCTGGTTGCGGGATCCGGGGCGCGCGCCGGACGTCGATGTCCGGCCGCGCCCGGCCGCCTCCGCGGCGGCCGTCGCGGGAAAGACACTCATGAGTCGCGTTCCTCCTTCAGGGCCCGGTCCATCTGTTCGCCCAGCGTGCGGGCGGCGCTCTCGATGCCGCCCTTGCCACTGAACGCGGCGCCGAGCAGCGGGTATTGGAGGTTCTCCCAGACGGCGGTGTTCTTGGAGCTCGGGTAGGGAACCGCGTACTCCTGCATCTCGAGGAAGTGCTCGAGATCGAATTCGGGCATCGACTTGAGCCAGGCGTCCTGCGTCCCTTCGTACGAGGAGATGGTGACGCCCGCCTTGGCCTGGATCTCGGCGGCTTCACGGCCCGCCATGAAGTGCACGAGCTTCCAGGCGGCCGCCTTCTTGTCGCTCTTGGCGGAGATGGCGTTGGCGAGGCCGTGGATGACGGTGGCCCTGCGCTTCCCCTTGGGCAGGACGGCGATGCCGCCGTGGTCCTTGAGCGCGGGCACGGCGTACATCTGGCCGGCCATCGCGGAGAGGTCGTAGTTCATGGCGACCTTCTCCGACCAGTAGCGCACGCGCCCGACGGACTCGACCATCGCGCTCTGCGGGGGTGACCAGCCCCGGTCGATCATGTCGGTCAGGAAGCGCATCCCCTCGATGGACCGTTCGTCGCCGAAGCCCGAGCGGCCGTTCTCCAGTACGTAGCCGTCGGCCGCGCAGATGGCCGGGTAGATCTTGATCTGCCGGTCCATCTCGGCGGCGAAGCCGTGCACGCGCCGGCGCGGATCGGTGAGTTCGGCGGCCGCGTCGCGCACGTCGTCCCAGGTCCAGCTCGCGTCCGGGTACCTGATGCCCGCCTTGTCGAAGAGTTGCTTGTTGTACCAGAGGCCGATGGTGTCGAAGTCCTTCGGCAGGGCGTACTGCGTGCCGCGGTAGGCGTAGAGCTTCACGAGGGCTTTCGGGTGGCGGTCCACGGGGGTGGCATCCGCCTTGATGTGCCCGGAGAGCGG
Source organism: Streptomyces sp. NPDC045678 (assembly GCF_056432085.1). Taxonomy (NCBI): domain Bacteria; kingdom Bacillati; phylum Actinomycetota; class Actinomycetes; order Kitasatosporales; family Streptomycetaceae; genus Streptomyces; species Streptomyces sp. NPDC045678. Next base: position 15,200 of record NZ_JBWKJS010000016.1, on the reverse strand, counting down.
TTCGAGGACGCCGTTGGCCGCGTACAGCTGGAAGTTGACGGCGTTCATCCAGAACACGTCGGGTGCGGTGCCGCCGCGCATGGACGTCTTCAGGGTCGTCCAGTAGCTCGCCCAGGGCGTCAGCTGGATCCGCACGGATATCTGCGGATTCCGTTTCTGGAACGCGGCGATGATCTTCTCCATGCCCGGCACCTGCGCCGGGTCCCACATCCCGTACGAGAGCGTGGTCCTGCCACCGCTGTCCGTGCCGCCGCCCCCTCCGGAGCAGGCGGCGAGCAAGGGGGCCGCCACCGCCCCGCCGAGCAGAGTCCTTCTGCGCATGTGCGCCTTCGCCTCCCGATGAGTCGCCGGACGCCCCACGGCCCGCCCGCACAGGGCTGTCTGCCGCTACGGCGCCTTGTCCGCGAGCAGGTCCTCCTCCACCCGGTCGAGCGCCTTGCGCACGGCGCCGATGGCCACGCCCCGCTCGCCGAGCGTGCTCAGGGCGATGCGCGGGACGTGCAGGGTCATGGGGTGCAGCCGCTCCTCGAGCAGCGGCACCAGGTGGTGGCCGACGGGGGTCGCCCCGCCGGTCAGCACGATCAGTTCCGGGTCGACGGCGAGGGCGAGCGCCGCGACGCCCGGGGCGAGGCGGTCGGCGAAGTCCGCGACGGCGGCCAGCGCCCGCGGGTCCGCGCCGTCGGCCGCGCGGGCCAGCGCGGCGACCTCGGACTCGCCGGGGCGCCGCCCATCGGGGCCCTCGTGCCACTTCAGGGCCTCCTGCGCGGTGTTCATGCCGAGCAGGGGCAGCATGCCGAGTTCGCCGGCGCCGCCGCGCCTGCCCCGGTGCAGCCGCCCGCCGATGGTGAGGCTGCACGAGACGCGGTGCCCGGTCAGGACACAGACGACGTCGTCCGCGAGGGTGGCGGCGCCCTGCCAGCGCTCGGCGAGCACCGCGAGGTTCACGTCGTTCTCGACGAGGGTGTGGCCCGGTTCGCCGTCCCGGAGCAGCCGTCCGAGGTCGACGCCGGACCACTCGGGCACCACCACGGAGGTGACGACGCCGCCCTTGTCGACGACGCCCGGCACGCCCACGCAGCGGGCGAGGACGGCGGCGCGGCCCGGGACGTGGGTGTCGAGGAACGTCTCCGTGCCGTGGCGCAGCAGGTCGAGGCGGGCGCTGCCGCCGAGCTCCGGGTCGATGTCGCTGCGGTGGGCGGCCAGGACGGTGCCGCCCAGGTCGGCGAGGAGCAGCACCATTTTGTGCAGCCCTATGTCGACGCCGAGGACGTGTCCGGCTTCGGTGCGGAAGCGGAAGCGGCGTGCGGGCCTGCCCGGCGCGCGCTCCCCCGCTTCCTCCGCGGACTCGCCGACGAGCCCCCGTTCGGTCAGCTCCTCGACGGCCGCTTCCACGGTGGGCCGGGAGAGTCCGGTGCTCGTGGCGAGTTCGGCGAGGGTGCGCGGACTGCGGTGGTGCAGGGCGCGCAGCACGACGGTGGTGTTCAGCCGCCGGAGGGCGATCAGATCGTGCCCTCGTGCCCCGTTTCGCATCAGTCCTCACCCTCGGTACCGTGCGGCGGCAGCCCGGCTGACGGGCCACGACGTCCGACGCCGCAAGGGGATTAGTGAGGAGACTTGCATAACCGTCGCGTCCGGGGAACCCCTCCGGCAGCGGTCGGTCGAACTCAGTCGAAGTACGTTTCGAGCGTGCCCCGTCGCCGTACGTCGAGGGTCGCGCAGTGGAACGAGCCGCCGAACGGCGCGTAGTGGAGCAGGTCGCACGGGATCGGCTCGAACCCCCACGCTTCGAGCGCGCGCAGCATGCCCGTGTGGTGGCGCTCCGCGATCACCCGCTTCTCGTCGATCATCAGCACGTTCATGCTGAGCCACTTGCCGCACATCGAGGTCGTCTTCAGCAGGCGCTCGTCGATCGGCTCGGGCTCCGGGGCGACCAGGACGTCCCACGAGCTCAGCACGTCGGGCAGGCGGTCGACATCGACGTACTCGGGATTGATGAGTACCTTCCCGGGCGCGAGCAGGACGAACGTGGTGTCGATGTGCATGGGTGTACGGCAGCGGCTCTCGACCTGGTGGACGCGGTACTCGGGCCCGAGATGGCGGCGCAGCCATTCGATGCCCATCAGGTTGGTGACGTTGCTGCGCGTCACGAACAGGTCGCGGCCCGCGCGCATGAAGTCCGCGGCGTCGAAGACCGGCTCGAACTCGGTGAGGACGTACCGCATGGGCTCGCCGTCCCCCGGCGGACGGAAGCCTTCCTCGAAGAGGGCGTCGGTCAGCTGCGGCTTCGGCGCGGACGTCCAGCGCGCGCCGCGCCGGAAGTAGTCCTTGAGGAGTTCGCGGTAGGAGTACGTCTCGAAGTACCGGCACGGCCAGGCCATCGGCGTCTCGATGATCTCGTCGCCGACGACGAGCATGCCGTCCCGGGGACAGGCGTTGCAGAAGCCGCGTGACTCCCAGTCAGGGGTGGCGAAGGCGCGCTTGTGCTCGACGGCGGCCGGGCGGGTGACGGTGACGCCGAGGGACTCCAGGAGTTCGACGAATCCGTCGAGTTCGGCCTGCGCCGGTTCGATCAGGCGCTTCGGGTACGTGTGGCCCGCGGCGAGACCTTGCAGGCGGGCCGCCCAGGGCGGGATGTTGCAGGCCACGACCGGATGGCTGGACGGGATCGTCGCGCCGTCGAGGCGACCGACGACGACTTCTTCCAGCGGATCCCACTCATTGTGCGAACTGACGGGCGATACGGGCGTTTTGTGCACTTGGGCCATGGTTCATGCTCTACCACGCGTTCCGCGTCCGACTCGACAGACGTGGCCGATCTGTGAAGATCCAGGCAGGGGTACGCGCGCCTGTTGTGCCCGGATGGGGCAGGATGACGTGCGCGCCGGGTCGAGCTCCTGGAGTCAGCTGTCGTGGCTCCCGCCCCCGGTGTGACCGCACTCCCCGAATCGAGCAGGTACCCACGTGACGACACATCACATACGCCGCACCCAGGCGCGTATGCAGGCGCACTCCCCCCGTACGACGGGAGCGAACCGATGAACCGTGCGCTCACACTGCACGACTGGATCGCGGCCGGCATCGCGGTGGCCGCGGGCGTCGCCGCCGCACTTCTGCTCCGCGCCCTGCTGCGGTGGCTGGGCGAGCGGGCCAGCAGGACCCGGTGGAACGGCGACGACGTCATCGTCGACGCCCTGCGCACCCTCGTCCCCTGCGCGGCCATCACCGCCGGGCTCGCCGCCGCGGCGGGTGCGCTGCCCCTCACGCCGCGCACCGGACGCAACGTGACCACGGCGCTCACCGCACTGCTCATCGTGGCGGCCACGCTGACGGCGGCCCGGATCGTCACCGGCCTGGTCAGGAGCGTGGCGCAGTCCCGCTCCGGCGTGGCGGGCTCGGCCACCATCTTCGTGAACATCACGCGGGTCGTCGTGCTCGCGATCGGCTTCCTCGTCGTCCTGCAGACCCTCGGCATCTCCATAGCCCCGCTGCTCACCGCGCTCGGCGTCGGCGGCCTCGCGGTCGCCCTCGCCCTTCAGGACACGCTCGCCAACCTCTTCGCGGGTGTGCACATCCTCGCCGCCAAGACCGTGCAGCCGGGCGACTACATCCAGCTGAGCAGCGGCGAGGAGGGCTACGTCGTCGACATCAACTGGCGCAACACGACGGTGCGTCAGCTCTCCAACAACCTCGTCATCATCCCCAACGCCAAGCTGGCGAGCACCAACATGACGAACTACAGCCGCCCCGAGCAGGAGCTGTCGATCACGGTGCAGGTCGGAGTGAGTTACGACAGTGACCTGGAGCAGGTCGAGAAGGTCACGACCGAGGTCGTGGACGAGGTGATGACCGACATCACGGGCGCGGTGCCCGACCACGAGGCGGCCATCCGCTTCCACACCTTCGGCGACTCGCGGATCAGCTTCACGGTGATCCTCGGCGTCGGGGAGTTCAGCGACCAGTACCGCATCAAGCACGAGTTCATCAAGCGCCTGCATCAGCGCTACCGCGCGGAGGGCATCCGGGTGCCCGCTCCGGCGCGCACGGTGACGGTCCAGCAGGGAGAGCTGCCGCCACCGCTGGGGATTCCGCACCAGCGGGACGCGTCGATCTCGGCGCTGCACTGAGAGGTCGTACGCATCCGCCGCCGGCTCCGGGTCGGCCGAGTGGCCGACCGCTCGGTGGCGGGTGTCCGGCACCCGTGTTCCACTCGCGGGCATGGGGCACGACCACGGTCCGTCCGCGGTGACGGCGGGCGGCACGCTCAGCGGCACGTACCGCAGCCGTCTGCTGTGGACCATCGGCATCAGCGCGTCGATCACCGTCATCCAGGTGGTCGGCGCCCTGCTGTCCGGCAGCCTCGCGCTGCTCGCGGACGCCGCGCACAGCCTGACCGACGCGGTCGGCGTGTCGCTCGCGCTCGGCGCGGTCACCCTCGCCCAGCGCGCGCCGACACCGCGCCGCACCTTCGGCTTCTACCGGGTGGAGATCTTCTCCGCGGTCCTGAACGCGCTCCTCCTCGTCGCCATCTTCGTCTGGGTGCTGTGGTCGGCGATCGGCCGGTTCAGCGAGCCGGTGGAGGTCAAGGGCGGCCTGATGTTCGTGGTCGCGGTGGGCGGGCTCCTCGCGAACCTGGTGGGCCTGTGGCTGCTGCGGGACGCCAAGGACAAGAGCCTCAACCTGCGCGGCGCGTATCTGGAGGTCCTCGGGGACGCGCTCGGCTCGGTCGCGGTGATCGTGGGCGGCCTGATCATCCTGCTGACCGGGTGGCAGGCCGCCGACCCCGTCGCTTCCATCGTCATCGGCCTGCTGATCGTGCCGCGCGCGTACGGGCTGCTGCGGGACTCCGTGCACGTCCTGCTGGAGGCGACCCCGCAGGACGTCGACCTCGACGAGGTGCGGCGGCATCTGCTGGCGGAGCGGGGCGTGGTCGCCGTGCACGACCTGCACGGCTGGACCGTCACGTCCGGGATGCCGGTGCTCACCGCGCACGTCGTGGTCACGGACGCGGCACTGGCGGACGGGTACGGGGAGCTGCTGAGCCGGTTGCAACGCTGCGTCGGGAGCCACTTCGACGTGGCGCACTCGACGCTGCAACTGGAGCCGGAAGGGCATGTCGAGGAGGGCTCGGCGCTGCACACGTGAGGTCCGTCCCGTACCGCCCCACGCCCTCCCGGCGTGCACACGCACCCGCACGTCGACGACTGGCGCCGACCCACCCACCGGCCTGCGGATTCCCTGCTTCCAGCGCGTCGATTCGCGTATGTCCGAGGCCCGTTTCCTATGTTGATCCGCAACAGAACGAACAGGCGACACCTGGACATGGAAGCCACATTGAAGTCGACGTCGAAGCACCTCAAGCACGCCTCGGCCCTCACCGGAGCCGCCGCCGCCCTCCTGCTCCTGACGACCGTCCCGGCCACCGCGGCCCCGGCATCCACGCCGTACGTCCCGCGCCCGACGCTCACCGCGCAGGCCTCGGCGAGCAGCGTGCGGATCTCGGAGGAGTTCCGCGTCTCCGGCGAGAGCCACGACCTCCCGGCCGGCACACCCGTCACCCTCCAGCAGAGGCAGGGCGCGCAGTGGGTGCCGCTCCCCGCCTCGGTGAACACCACTTCGCGAGGGACGTACAAGATGCGGGTCGTGCTGGGCCTCGAAGGGCGCAACGCACTGCGCGTGACGGGCGGCGAGGCGGTCTCACCGGTGGTGCACGTGACGGTGCGGCCCCAGGACGATGGCGCGCTGCGCCCGGCGTCCTGACGCAGGCCCTGTCACCTCGCAGCGCCCGTGAGTCGCGGCGAGTCGTCGGGCGGTCCGACGCGGTGTGGGAGCGGCCGTCCTGAACGTACGACGACGGCAAGGGTGCCTGGTCCTCGGGCTGGCACCCTTTGCGCATGGGACTACATGAGCGGTACGGGCTGACGCGGGTCATCAACGCCAGGGGGACGTACACCCCGCTCGGCGTCTCGCGCAGCGACAGCGAGGTTGCGGGTGTCGTCGCCGAGGCGCTCGGTGAGTACTTCGTCATGGCGGAGCTGCAGGACCTCGCTGGCCGGGTCGTCGCCGAGGCGACGGGGGCCGAGGCCGCGGCCGTCGTGCACTGCACCTCCTCCGGCATCACCTTGGCCGTCGCGGCGTCGATGACGGGGGACTCCCCCGAGCGCGTCGCGGCGCTGCCGGACAGCAGTGGGATGCCCTCGCGCGTCGTGCTTCCCGCCGGGCACGCCGTCGACTACGGCCACCCCCTGACGCAGGGCATCCGGCTGGCCGGTGCCACTCCCGTGCCGGCGGGGACCGTCGACGCGTGCTCCGTCGCGGATCTGGAGGCGGCCCTCGCCCACCCGGACACCGCCTGTCTCCTTCTCGTGTCGTCCCGGCTCGTCCGGGGCGCGGAGGTCCCGCTCGCCGAAGCCGTCGCCGCCGCGCACCGCCGCAGCGTGCCCGCCGTCATCGACGGTGCCGCGCAGGATCTGCGGGTCGGGGCACTCCTCGCCACGGGTGCCGATCTCGTGCTGGTGAGCGGGCAGAAGTACCTCGGGTCCCCCACGGCCGGGCTCGTGATGGGGCGCGCCGCGCTGGTGCGTGCCGTGCGGGCTCAGGAGAAGGGCATCGGGCGCGCGATGAAGGCCACCAAGGAGGGCGTCCTCGGTGTCCTCGCCGCCCTGGAGCGGAGAAAGGGGGTGGACTTGGCTGCCTGGCGGCGCGCCCAGAACGACAAAGCCCTGCGGTTCGCGGAGGCAGCGCGCGGCCTGCCGGGAGTCCGAGCGACGCTCGTTCCCGATCCGACCGGCCTTCCCTTCTCCCGCGTGCGGCTCTGCGTCGGCCCCTCGCCCGCGGGTCACGACGGCGCCGCTCTCGCCCGGGCCCTGCAAGCCGGGTCCCCGCAGATCTGGGTCATGACCGAGGAGCGGACGGATGCGGCGGGCGGGCCCGTTCTCGACCTGGTTCTCGAACTCGTTCCGCTCAGTGAGGCGGAGGTGGAAGCTGTTCTGGGGCGGTTGGAGGTACTGCTGGGGGCTGGTGCCGAATGAGATCCGTTCACGCCAACTCCTGTTATCTCTGGGGTTGTTGAGGTCCCCGCGCCTGTTGACGTGTGCGTGACCGCGCTTCAGGATGGAGGGCTCCCTTCCCAGGGAGTCAGGGAGCCCCCACACCCCGCGGAGACCTCAGTGCGCTTGTCCTCATGGCTCGGCGGCCTCGCGGCCACCGCGCTCGCCCTCACCGTCCTTCCCGTCTCCGCCGCCCGCGCGGACGCCGCCGATCCCTCGCCGCCCCTGGAGATCCCCGTCGCCCGGCTCGCGGAGGCCCTGCACTGCGGGACGGACCTGGGCGACCTGCGCGATGCCAGTGACAAGCCGACCGTCCTCTTCGTTCCTGGCACCGGCCTCAAGGGCGAGGAGAACTACGCCTGGAACTACATGGCCGAGCTCAAGAAGGAGGGCTTCCAGTCCTGTTGGGTGGACTCCCCCGGGCGCGGGCTCAGAGACATGCAGGAGTCCGTCGAGTACGTGGTGTACGCCACGCGCGTCATCCACGAGGCCACCGGCCGAAAGGTCGACCTCGTCGGACACAGCCAGGGCGGGCTCCTGACGGCCTGGGCCCTGCGGTTCTGGCCGGATCTGCCGGGGCGGGTGGACGACATGGTGACGTTGGGCTCCCCGTTCCAGGGGACCCGGCTCGCCAGCCCCTGCCGGCCGATCGCCGAGGTCGCGGGCTGCCCCGCGTCGGTGTTGCAGTTCGCCCGTGACTCGAACTGGTCGAAGGCCCTCGGCGCCGACGGCACGCCCATGCCGGCAGGCCCCTCGTACACCACGGTCTTCTCGTACGCCGACGAGTCCGTGATCGCCGACGGGCAGCCCCCGTCGCTGCCGGGCGCGCACCGCGTCGGTGTCCAGGACATCTGCCCCGGGCGGCCGTGGCCGGAGCACATCACCATGGTCGTGGACCAGGTCAGCTACGACCTCGTCGCCGACGCGGTCGAACACCCCGGCCCCGCCGACGCCGGCCGCGTCGACCGCGCGCACTGCGCCAAGCCGATCATGCCGCTCAACAGCGAGGAAGCCGTCAACGCGCTGCCCGGTCTGCTGAACTACCCGATCGAGCTGCTGATCCACAGTCAGCCGTGGGTGAAGGAAGAGCCCGCCCTTCGTGAGTACGCGCGCTAGGGGTTCCTGGCCCCTCAGGCCGGCAGCGGGATGATCGTCCGGTACTTTCCGCCCGAGGCCTGCTTCGGCGGCTCCTCCGCCCGCTCCACGGTGACGTTGTCGAGCTTGTTGTCGGCGAGCAGGTGCGTCAGGCCGTCATGGGCCTTGCGCCACACGTGGTCCGCGTCGGCGCCGGGCGCCTTGACCATGCGGACCCGCAGCGTCGCCGGAGCGGTCTGCTCGATCTGGAAGAGCTCCACGCCCGGCATGCGGTCGAACAGGCTGCTGAACGCGAGCGGAGTGAGGCGGACGTCGTCGCCGCGGCCGGACGGGAACGTGAGGATGTCACCGGCGCGGCCCTGGACGCGGATCGCGGGGGACGACGTGCCGCAGGGGCAGGGGTCGGGGCGGAGCATGACGCTGTCGCCGAGGTCGTAGCGGAGGAACGGCTGTACGCGGTTGGCGAGGTTCGAGATCAGGACCGTGTGCGAGAACTCGCCCGGCGGGGTGGGCCGGTGGTCCTCGTCGACGGGTTCGAGCACGGCCCAGTCGTCGTTGACGTGGTACCAGCCCTCTGCGCAGCCGTGGCTGAGATAGGTGCACTCCGTCGCGCTGTACATCGTGCGCACCTTGGCGCCGAAGGCCCGCGCGATCCGGTCGGTGTCACTGTCGGTCATCGTCTCGCCCGCGGGTTCCACCAGCACCGGGTCGATGTGCAGGCGGCCGGCCTCCTGCTCGGCGGTGAGCAGCATGATCGTGCTCGCGTAGCCGATGACGAAGGCCGGGCGGTACTCGTTGAGCCGGTCGACGAGGTGCGGCAGCGGTTCGTGCACGGAGAACGCCCGGAGCAGCTTGCTGCGGCCGCCGCCCTCCTGGGACATGCGGGAGTATCCGGCGAAGCCCACGTAGTGCCCCTCGGTGGCGACGAGTTGGGCGAAGCGGCCGCCGTGGACCACGGCGCGGGCGATGCCGAGCGGACCGAGCCAGGAGGCGAGCACCCGGGAGGAGACGGCGGAGGACACGTTCATGTACCGGTCGTCGAGCACGAACAGGCCGCGCCTGCCACTGGTCCCCGAGGTGGTGGCGACGAGATACCGGCCGAGGAAACGGCGGCCGATCAGGTCGGGGTCGTCCGTGAACGCGCGGACCTTCTCAAAGGTGATGTCCCGGTCCGTCGCCCAGTCGTCGAAGCGGTCCATCAGCTTCTTCTTGTCCGTGACCGGCAACAGCGTCGGATCGTCGACCCGCTCGGGCAGACCGCGGTAGAGCTCTCGGTAGTACGGCGACGCGGAGCGGGCGCAGGCCACCAGGTCCGCCAGCCGGTCGCCTCGGCGCCGCGCGACCTCGGCCGGTCCCTGCTTGCGGGCCTTGCGGATGTCCCGCGTCAGCCACGCCGTGCTCTCGCTCATCGTCCTGTGCTCCTTCGGTGGCAGCTCCGGCCCGCGGCCGGCTTGCCGGGGGCAGCGGGCACCCATGCCTCGACCTTCGCGGATGGGCCGCGGAACAGCACACCTTGAACAAGGCATAGTCACCCCAAAAGGTGACAACCCTGTCCCGCGGGGCCCGCGATGGCGCGATGGCGGCCCCGAACCCGCGGCAGCCCGCAAGCACGTCCGTACTGATCGGGTGGCCAACTGCCGCCGGTTCACACGGGGCTGGTTCCGGCCACTCGACGCCCGCCCACAGGCCCCCGATCACCCCCGCACCGATGCCCCCACGTGGGACGCAGGCGCTTCGGAGACCAAATCAAGACCGATCCCGTCGGGTCGAGGCGGCAAGAAAACAACAAGCCAGAATCGGGGCACCGATCATTGGACACGACCGTCCGGCAGGGGAAACCGACCGTTTCCAGTTCATTGCGATAAGGGGAAGAATTAGCGCAGGCCAGCGAGGGGCGGAGGGGTCAAACCAATGGAGCGTAAGGATCCCGCAAAAGTTGACGCCGCGGCGGTCGAGCCCGTTTCCAGCGAAGCTTGACCGGATCCGGAGCACCGGCGCCGTCGGCGCCTTCCGTCACCGCACCGCCCTGACCTGCTCATGCATCCGGACCGTTGCGGCAACGCCCGCCCACGTCGAGGTCCGAGGCCGATCGCGGACGGACTTCGGCCGGTACGTTGTTAAGCATTCATATTGAAATTTACCCTAAACTTGCGCCCGATATTTGATCACACAAGAATCCCTGCATAAAGCATGGGGAATGTCTCATTCCGCCCTGGTGCCGATATCTCGACGTTGCCCTTTAAACTTTGAGCTGCGCATGATCAGGAGCGGCTGCGCTATGCGGCGACACCGTTGTCAGCGCTCCTGGAGAAGGGATTGATCTTGTCAGCCTCCCCCCCACCCCATCCGTCGGACCCATGGATACGTCGTTTCCGGCCCCGGCCTGAAGCCGACGTACGCCTGGTCTGCTTCCCCCACGCGGGCGGCTCCGCCTCCTACTTCCACCCCCTCGCGCAATCCCCCACCCTGTTGCCCGACACCGAGATCCTCGCGGTGCAGTACCCCGGACGGCAGGACCGGCGCAGAGAGCGACTCCTGGACGGCATCACCGAGATGGCCGATCGGATCACCGAGGCGCTCACCCCGTTCGACGACCGCCCGCTGGCGTTCTTCGGGCACAGCATGGGCGCGGTGCTCGCCTTCGAGGTCGCGCAGCGGCTGCGGGAGGGTGCGCTCGGCGAGCCCCGCGCGCTGCTCGTCTCGGGCCGCCGGGCTCCGTCCCTCTACCGCCGCGACACCGTCCACCTCCTGAACGACGCCGACTTGGTCGGTGAGCTGCGCAGGGCCGGCGGCACGGACCCGCGGTTCCTCGACGACGAGGAGCTGCTCGCGGAGATCATCCCGGTCGTCCGCAGCGACTACCGCGCGGTCGAGCTGTACCGATGGACACCGACGCCCCCGCTGACCTGTCCGATCACCGCCCTGGTGGGCGACCGCGACCCGAAGGCCCCGCTCGACGACATGGAGGCCTGGCGGCAGCACACCGAGGGACCGTTCGATCTCCAGGTCTTCTCCGGCGGGCACTTCTACCTCAACACGCATCAGCGAGGCGTCGCGGACGTCATCTCCAAGGCCCTCGCCGACAGTGCGCGACGGTCCGCGGCGGCAAGGGGGGACGCTCGGTGAGGTACGAGATGCTGGGCCCGCTCCGGATCAAGGACGGCGCCGACTACGCCACCATCAACGCGCAGAAAGTGGAGATCGTCCTCACGGTCCTCCTCATCCGCGCCGACCGACTGGTCTCCCTGGAGCAGCTGATGCGGGAGATCTGGGGCGAGGACCTGCCCCGGCGCGCGACCGCGGGGCTACACGTGTACATATCCCAGCTGCGCAAGTTCCTGAAGGTGCCGGGCGTGGCCGGCAACCCGGTCGAGACGCGCGCGCCGGGCTATGTGCTGCACAAGAGCCCCGAGGACCGGATAGACGCCCAGGACTTCCCCGAACTGGTGGACACGGGGCGGTCGTTGCTCAGGGAAAAGCGCTACGCCGAAGCGGCCTCCTGTTTCGGGCAGGCGCTCACTCTGTGGCGCGGACCGATCCTCGGGCAGGGCGGGAACGGCCCGGCCGCCAACGGCCCCATCGTCGACGGGTTCTCGACCTGGCTGACCGAGATCCGGCTGGAGTGCCAGGAGATGCTGGTCGAGTGCCAGCTCCAGCTCGGCCGGCACCGGGAGGCCGTGGGCATGCTGTACGCCCTCACCGCGGAGAATCCGATGTGCGAGGCGTTCTACCGCCAGCTCATGCTGGCTCTCTACCGCTCCGAGCGGCAGGCGGACGCGCTGAAGGTGTACCAGTCGGTGCGCAAGACGCTCAACGACGAGCTGGGTCTTGAGCCCGGGCGCCCGCTCCAGGATCTGCAGCGGGCCATCCTCTCGGGTGACATGCACCTGATGAGTCCACCGCTCGCGATGTCCGGCCACTGACGGGTGGGGGCGCCCGGCGAGTCGTACGTATGCGGAGGAGACGTACGTGTTCGGAGGGCGCACCCTTCAATGCCCCAGAAGGCCCATGGAACTCGGTACGGGACTCAGAAGGCGCATTGAAGGTGCTTGATGCCCTCGATGAAGCTGGAGTCCAGCCTGCGGGGCTGCCCCACGGCACGTATGTGGGGCAGCGCCGCGAGCAACTCCCGGTACAGGACGGTGATCTCCATCCGGGCGAGGTGGGCGCCGAGGCAGACGTGCGGGCCGACCGCGCCGAAGGTGACGTGGTTGTTCGTGCCGCGCGTGATGTCGAAGCGGTACGGGTCCGGGAAGGTGCCCTCGTCCCGGTTGCCCGACCAGTAGAACAGGAAGACGCGGTCGCCCCTGCGGAAGCGGTGGCCGTTCATGTCGCAGTCGCGGGTGGCGACGCGGCGCATCCAGTTGATGGGCGTGGAGACCCGGAGGATCTCCTCGACGGCGTCCTTCGCGTACGTGTCGAAGTCCGAGACCAGCAGCTGCTTCTGCTCGGGGTGCTCGGTCAGCAGCACCAGGGCGTGCGAGATGGCGTTGCGGGTGGTCTCCATCCCGGCGATGACGAGCAGGATGAAGAACGACACGAGTTCCTGGCGCGTCAACTGCTCGCCGTCCGCCCGCACTTGGACGAGCTTGGTGATCAGGTCGTCGCCGGGCGCGGCGAGCCGCTCCTCGCGGAGTCCCGCGATGTAGTCGCCGAGTTCGCGGGATGCCTCGATCACCGCGCGCTCGGAGTCGGCGCGGTCGGGCACGTAGTCCGGGTCGAGCGGACCCACGATCGTGTTGGACCGGTCGAAGAGGAAGTCGTGGTCCGACTCCGGGATCCCCATCATTTCGCTCAGCACGGCGATGGGCATCTCCGCGGCGACGGGCCTGATGAAGTCACCGGGACCGCGCGCGACGAGGCCGGCGATGATGCGCCGCGCGGTGCGCGTCGCGACGGCCTCGAACTCGGGGATCATGTTGCGGCCGAACGAGCGTGACACGATGCGGCGCAGCCGGGAGTGCTCCGGGTTGTCCATGTTGATCATCGAGCCGTAGTACTCGTCCAGCTCGGGCGGCAGACCGATGATCGTGGTCGCGCCGTTGGAGGAGAAGTCCTGCGGCCTGCGGCTCACCTCCGCGATGTCCGCGTACTTCACCAGCGCGTGATACCCGAAGGCGAAGGGCACTCCGGGCATGCTCTGCTGGATGAACGCCGGGTGCGGCAGCCCGCGCATCTCCTCGAACAGCGCCACGCGTTCCTCGTACGGCCGCGCCCAGAACGACGGGTCGACCAGGTCGGGGAAGGTGGCGGCCGGCTTGTTATCCGTGATGGGCACGATGCCTCGCTTCGCGTTGTCCGGACCGACACCGGCACCTTGGCAGGGGGGTCTTAAGCGTTCCTAAGAACCACGCTCTCCACTCCGGCCTCGGCGAGCGCACGTCCTGGTACCGGCCGTGCGGAAAAGCAGAGTATTAGGAGGGCTTTAGCGTCGTCGACGAGTCTGCGGTCCGGCGGGGGCCCGCCTGCCCGATGCTCATGCCGGTCGCCCGGCTGACCGGTCATCGAGTCAGGGGCCCTGCCGTTCTCGCGGAGAGGGGCGGTTGTCACCGGGATGGCGCACACCGAAGAGAAGCTTCTTGAATACCTCAAGCGTGTCACTGCTGACCTGCGTCAGACCGAACGCCGGTTGCAGGACGTCGAGTCGGCGGGCCACGAGCCGATCGCCGTCATCGGCATGGCGTGCAGGCTGCCGGGCGGGGTCCGGTCTCCCGAAGAGTTCTGGGAGCTGATCTCCACGGGCGGGGACGCCGTCGCCCCGCTGCCCGGCAACCGCAACTGGGACCTCGACGCCCTCTACGACCCGGATCCGGAGAGCACCGGCACCAGTTACGTCCGCGAGGGCGGCTTCGTCTACGACGCGGGCGACTTCGACCCGACCTTCTTCGGCATCGGCCCCAGCGAGGCCCTGGCCATGGCGCCGCAGCAGCGACTCGCCCTGGAGACGGCCTGGGAGGCCGTCGAGCGCGCCGGCATCGACCCGCTGAGCCTGCGCGCCAGCGCCACCAGCACCTTCATCGGCTGCGACGGCCTCGACTACGCCCTCGGCGCCTCCGAGGTGCCCGAGGGCACAGCGGGATACTTCACCATCGGAAACTCAGGCAGCGTCACCTCGGGCCGCGTCGCCTACACCCTGGGCCTCGAGGGCCCGGCGGTGACGGTCGACACCGCGTGCTCCTCGTCGCTGGTCTCCCTCCACCTCGCCGCGCAGGCCCTGCGCACGCAGGAGTGCTCACTGGCCCTCGCCGGTGGTACGTACGTGATGTCGTCGCCCGCCCCGCTGATCGGCTTCAGCGAGCTGCGCGGCCTGGCCCCCGACGGACGGTGCAAGCCCTTCTCGGCCGGCAGCGACGGCATGGGCATGGCGGAGGGCACCGGGGTGGTGCTCCTGGAGCGCCTCTCCGACGCGCGCCGCAACGGCCACAAGGTCCTCGCGGTGATACGCGGTTCGGCGGTGAACCAGGACGGCGCGAGCAACGGCTTGACCGCACCGAACGGCCCCTCGCAGGAACGCGTCATCCGCGCCGCCCTCGCCAACGCCCGCCTCACCGCCGAGGACATCGACGCCGTGGAGGCCCACGGCACGGGCACCACGCTCGGCGACCCCATCGAGGCCGGTGCCCTCATCTCCGCGTACGGGCAGGAACGCCCCGAGGACCGGCCGCTGTGGGTCGGCGCCGTGAAGTCCAACATCGGGCACACCCAGATCGCCGCGGGCGTGGCGGGCGTCATCAAGATGGTCATGGCCCTCCAGAACGACCTGCTGCCCGCCATCCTCCACGTCGACGCCCCCTCACCCCACGTGGAGTGGGACGGCAGCGGGCTGCGGCTGCTCACCGAGCCGGTGAAGTGGCCCCGCGGCGAACGCGCGCGCCGGGCGGGGGTGTCCTCGTTCGGCTTCTCCGGGACGAATGCGCATCTGATTCTGGAGGAGGCGCCGGAGGACGGCTCGGCGACGCCTGTGTCGTCGGTGCCGGATGGTGTGGTGGTGCCGTGGGTGGTGTCCGGTCGGACGCCTGATGCGTTGCGTGAGCAGGCGCGGCGTCTTGGCGAGTTCGT
>NZ_JBWKJS010000015.1:122923-174477 GCF_056432085.1 Streptomyces sp. NPDC045678 | reverse complement strand
TTTGGTGATCAGGATGGCAAGAGCCGTGTAACGAGAGATTGTTACGCACGGTTCTGTGGGAGCCCGGGGGTGAGATTCCCCCGGGCGACCCGACCGCTACGTGTTGTACCGGCGGACCGCACATGCGGCAGATCTGTTGAAGGAAGCCCGAGGCTGATCCGGTCGTTCGGTACCCGCGCCCGCGCCCGCGCCCGCGCCCGCGCGTCGCGGTCGAAGGGAGTACGTCGATCTGAGGACCGGGCACCGGCGGAAGGCAGCGCTTGACCCACCTCCGACGTGACGAGAGGGACCGCTGTGCGTCGCGGTGCCGGAGTGTACCGATGTCGGAGATGGGCGGAGATGACAAGAGCCGGGGTGCAACTGGCGCGGTCTTCGATTGTGTCCTTGCAGGTAAGAGCGCCGGATGAGGTGTCGTCGACAGGAAGTGACGGTTCAACAGGCGGCGCGAGAGGCAACGACCTTGGGGGAGACGGGCGTATGGAACGCAAGGGACGCATCGGAATGGCGGGGGTCGTCGTGGCGCTGGCGGCGGGGGGCGTCATGGTCACGGCCACCGGGGCGGCAGCGGCCGCACCCGCACCCGCTGCCGCGTACAACAAGGCATGCGGCACCGGCTACAAAGTCGTCAACCAGATCGACATCGGGAGGGCCGGAACGTCCTACCTGACCTACAACTCCGCGACGGGAAAGAACTGCGCCGTGACCGTCCGCAGCCGCTCCGGTCCTGCCGTCCACATGTACACCTGGGTCCAGCGGGACGACACCAGAGAGTACGCCGATGACGACGGCTACTACCGGTCGTACGCGGGCCCGGTCTACCTCGCTGCCAGAGGGCACTGTGTGTCCTGGGGCGGTGTGATCGCCGGTGAGTCTGCCGAGAGGCACGGCACCAACTGCGGCCGGATCACCCGGTGACACGCACCCGCCGGACCGAGTGACCACGCGTCACCATGCCTCCGACTCCGAAGTGGGGCCGCCCGGTGGTTCGGGTCCGCCCGATTTGGCCCGTACCCGCAGCGCCAGCAGCGGGAAGACGAGGACGGAGAGCATGGCGGCGCCCACCAGAGCCGCCGCCTCGCCCTTCTGCACGGCCCCTTCGTCCAGACCGATCGTGGTGATGGCGACGACGAGCGGCAGACACGTCGAGGAGTACAGCATCAGGGCCCTGCGGTCGGAGGAGGTGAGGTCTCGCGGTGCGAGCGCGTAGGCCGGGATGCCCCGCACGACGAGGAACAGGAGGAGGAAGACCGGCAGCAGCAGGAGGGCCCGGCCGCCGTCGAGCAGCGAGGACAGATCGAAGTCGATGCCCGTGACGATGAAGAACAGCGGGACGAGGAACCCGAAGCCCATCGCCTCCACCTTGCCCAGGACTTCCTCGCTGCTGTCGGGAGCGGCCCCGTGGAACACGAGCCGGGACAGCAGCCCCGCGGCGAAGGCTCCGAGGAGCACGTCGAGGCCGAGCGCGGCGGACAGGGCGAGCATCGCGACGAGCAGCAGCATCACGAAACGGACGGCGAACTGGCCGCTGGTGTGCAACGTCGTGCGGATGATCCGCGCGAACCAGGGCGGGTGGGGGCGCAGCGCCCAGTAGATCGCCGCCGCCGTGATGACCGCGAAGGCGACGAGGACCAGGGTGGACACGCCCGGCTCACGGCCGCCGAGCAGTACCGCCATGGCGATGATGGGTCCGAACTCGCCGACCGCGCCGAAAGCCATCATCACGGTTCCGAAGCGGCCGCGCAGATCGCCGCTGTCGCGCAGGATCGGCAGGACGGTGCCGAGCGCGGTGCTGGTGAGCGCGGTGCCGATGACCACGCTCCGGGAGAGGTCCATACCGGTCAGCGCCAGTGCCAGGCCGAGGCCCAGGACGAGGGAGACTCCCCAGGCCCGGACGGAGCGGCGCAGGGTGTCGCCGCGGATGGCCGCGAACTCGATCTCGTAACCGGCGAGGAAGATGAGCATGGACAGGCCGAGCTGCGAGAGCGTGTCGATGACCTCGTCGTGGTGCGCCCAGCCCAGTACGTCGGGGCCGACGAGGATCCCGAGCACGATCTCGAAGATGACCAGCGGGATGCGCACCCAGCGGCCGGCGCCGTAGGCGAGCAGAGGCGCCAGCACGGCGACGGCCGCGATCAGAATGAGTGTTCCCGGATGCGTCATACCGCCGCCCGTACCGATACCGGTACCTGCGCTCGTGCCCCGGGCCGTGAACCGCCGCCGGACACGGCCGGTCAGTCCTTGGCAGAGGCGACCGCGGCCTTGGCGTCGACGACGCCGAGGCCCAGCTTGGCGAGCTTGTCCGGGTTCTTCGCCGTGCCCCGGACGGCCGTCATGATCTGGTCAGGGGTGCGGTCCTGCTGGTGGAGGAGGGCCGCGACGGCGGAGACGTAGGGGGCGGCCATGGAGGTGCCGTCCAGCTCGCCGTAACCGCTGTCGTTCTTCAGCGTCTCCTTCGTTCTGTACGTCGGAAGGGTGGACAGGATGCCGACGCCGGGCGCGGAGACCGCCTGCTGCGCACCGAAGTTGGAGAAGTCGGCGGGCTTGTCGTCCTGGTCGCTTGCGCCGACGACCAGGACGGGCGTGTCGAGCTTGTAGGGCTGGAGCGCGGTGCCTTCGTTGCCCGCCGCGGCCACCACGACCGCTCCCTTGCCGTGGGCATGCGTGATGGCGTCGTTGAGGGTGCCGCCCTTGAGGAGCCGGGCCATCAGGCCGCTCTCGCCGAGGGAGAGGTTGATGACGTCGGCGCCGTGGTCGGCGGCCCAGACGATGCCTTTGGTGATGTCGGCGTTGTCTCCACTGCCGCTCGCGCCCAGCACCCGCACCGGCATGACCTTGGCACCGGGGGCGCCGCCCGCGACGCCGGTCCCGTTGTCCGTGTGGGCGGCGGCGATGCCCGTGACATGTGTGCCGTGGCCGTTCATGTCCTTGGGCTCGTCGTCGCCGTCCACGAAGTCGCGGCCGGCGACCAGGCGGCCCTCGAGGTCGGGGTGGCCGAGATCGACGCCGGTGTCGACCACCGCGATGACCGTGTCGTCGCCCTCGGCCTCGTCCCACGCGTCGGGCAGCTTCAGCGCGTCGAGCGCCCACTGCTTGTCCCGCATCGGGTCGGATTCGCTGTCCTCGCCGCAAGCGGTGGCCAGCAGCAGGGTGGTGGCGGCAAGGGCGGCGGCGAGTCGTGCACGGGTGCGAGTACGCATGGTCCGAGCCTCGGGGCGACGGAGGCGTATCGCATGCGGGGGCGGACCGTGCGAGCGAACTGTGCGGCGAGCTCTCCCGAAATCGACGCAGGGACGCTCCCGCGGACATGCGGGCCACAGTGGGGGGCCTTACTTTTCCCCATATGGTAGATATTTCCGCTGTCGGGATTCGCTGAGCCGCCATGGGCGTACTCAAGGACCACCCCGAACTCGTCCTGTTCGCGAGCCTCGCGCTCGGCTACCTTCTCGGGAAACTGCGTGTGGGGCCGCTGACGCTCGGCGGCATCTGCGGAACGCTGATCGTCTCGCTGCTCCTCGGCGCCTGGACCAGGACCCAGGTCTCCGACGACGTGAAGACGGTCTTCTTCGCGCTGTTCATCTTCGCCCTCGGCTACATGGCCGGGCCGCAGTTCTTCCGCAACCTCAACAGGAAGAGCCTGCGCTTCTTCGTGCTGTGCGGCATCGAGCTGGTCAGCGTTCTCGGCCTCGCCTACGGCATCGCCAAGTGGTTCGACCTGGACGTCGGCACCGCCTCCGGCATCCTGGCCGGCGCCGCGACCGAGTCGGCCGTGGTCGGCACGGCCACCGAGTCGATCGGCAAACTGACCGGCCTGTCCGCCGAGCAGATCTCCGACTACCAGGGCAACGTCGCCACCGCGTACACGGTCTGCTACCTGTTCGGCCTGATCACGATCGTGCTCTACACGAGCCAGATCATGCCGATGCTGATGCGCGTCAACCTCCGGGACGCGGCCCGCGAGCTGTGGGAGCGCACCCGCAGCAGCGGCAGCCTGGAGGAGGACGAACGGCCCGCCCTGCCCGGCATGGTGGGCCGTACGTACCTGGTGACGGAGGCCGACGGGCGGACCGTCGCGGACCTTGAGTCGCAGTTCGGCGACAGGGTCACCCTCGAGTCCGTCAAGCGCGGCAGCAAAGTGCTCACGCCGTCCCCCGGTCTGAAGCTCCTCCTCTCCGACCTGGTGCTCGTGGTCGGACGGCGGGCGAACACGATCGAGGCCGGGCGGCTCATCGGGCCGGAGACGCCGGGCGTGCCCGGTCTGGACTCACCGCTCGCCACCAAACAGGTGTCGATCACCCGGAAGGCCGACGACGGCAAGACGATCGACCAGATCCAGCGCGAGAACCCCGAGTTCCTCAAGGACGGCGTCTACGTCACCGATCTCACGCGCGCCGACACGGACCTCCCCGCCAGCGGCGACACGGTCGTGCACCGCGGGGACGTCCTCACCCTGGTGGGCGCCCGCTCGGGCCTGAGCAAACTGGTGGCGAAGCTGGGATCGGTCGTCAAGAACGACACGACCGACTTCATCTACCTCGGGCTCGGCATCGCGGCCGGATCGCTGCTCGGGCAGGTCGTGGTGGAGTTCGGCGACGTTCCGCTGTCGCTCGGCACCGGTGGCGGCTGTCTGATCTCGGGGCTGCTGTTCGGCTGGTTCCGCTCGCGCAGCCAGACGTTCGGCGCTTTCCCGCCACAGGCCGCAGCCACCATCAAGGACATGGGCCTGGCGGTCTTCATCGCGTGCACGGGTCTGGTCTCGGGGCCGCAGGCGTGGCCGCTGCTCAAGGAGTACGGGGCCCTGCTGCCGTTCGCCGGCATCGCCATGGTGCTGGTCCCCGCGACGATCTCGCTGATCGTGGGCCGCAAGCTGCTGAAGATCGAGCCGCCGCTGCTGATCGGTGCCATCGCGGGACAGCAGTGCTCGACCCCGGCGATCACCGCCGTCACCCAGGTGGCGCAGTCGTCGGTGCCGATGCTCGGCTACACGATCACCTACGCCCTGTCGAACTTCCTTCTCCCGCTGACCGGCCCGGTGCTCGTGGGCGTCCTGGGCCACTGAGAGGGCGCTCATGATCGACTTCCTGAACCGGAACATCTTCCAGCCGCACCCGGAACTGCTGGTGTTCCTGACCGTGGCGCTCGGCTTCCTCGTCGGGAAGTTGCGCTACCGGGCCATCGCGCTGGGCGCGGTCACCGGCTGCCTGGTGGCCGGCCTGGTGCTCGGTGCGCAGTTCAAGGTCACCGTCGACGGGACCGTGAAGAACCTGTTCTTCACGATGTTCCTGTTCGCCCTCGGATACAAGGTCGGCCCGCAGTTCTTCCGCGGCCTGAAGAAGGACGGCCTGCCACAGGTGATCAACGCCGTCGTCGTCTGCGTCACCGGCCTGCTGGTGTGCTGGGGCTTCGCGGCCATGCTCGGTTACGGCCCCGGGCTCAGCGCCGGACTGCTGGGCGGGGCCCTCACCCAGTCCGCGGTGATCGGTGTCGCGCAGGACGCCATCGGCAATCTGCCGGGCCTGTCCGCCGGACAGGCCAGGGCCGAGGGGAACCTCGTCGCGATCGGCTACGCAGTGACGTATCCGCTCGGCACGATCCTGTGCGCGATGCTGCTCGCCAACGTCCTGCCGAAGCTGTACGGCAAGGACCTCGCCACCGAGTCGGTCGCTCTGGCCGCGGAGCTGGACGCGCCGGCGGACGACCCCGATCTGCACGAGGGCTACTACGAGGTCGTGCTGCGTGCCTACGTCATCCGGCGCCCGGACATCGTCGGCCGCACCATCGACGACTTCGAGCAGCAGCAACAGCAGCTCGGCCACCGGATCTACATCACGCGCGTACGCCGCGACGGGCAGATCCTCGACCACGACCAGCGCACCGTGCTGCGCGAGGGCGACGTCGTCGCGCTGAGCGCGCTGCGCGGCTCCCTGGTCGACTACGACGCCCGCACCCACATCGGCGGCGAGACCGACGACGTGGAGCTGCTCGGCTACCAAACGGAGACCCTGCACGTGGTGGCCTCGGAGAAGGCGCAGCTCGGACGTACCGTCGGGGAACTGCGCAAGGAACCGTTCATGGTCGGCGTCTACATCGACAAGCTGTACCGCTCCGGCGCGGAGTTCCCGTACCGGCTCTCCACCAAGATCGAGCGCGGCGACACCCTCATCCTGACCGGACCCAAGCGGCTGGTCGACCCGGCGGGCGCGGCGATCGGCAAGCCGGTGCCGACATCGTTCGCGACCGACATGATCTGGGTCGGGCTCGGCATCTTCCTCGGCGGCTGCATCGGCATCCCGGCGCTCACCGCGGGCGGAGTGCCGATCTCGCTGTCCACGTCCGGCGGCGCGCTCATCATGGGCCTGGTCTTCGGCTGGATCCGCGGCAAGTACCCGACGTTCGGCAACGTGCCGCCCGGCGCCCAGTGGTTCATGGACACCCTCGGCCTGTGTCTGTTCGTGGCCGTCGTCGGCATCAACGCGGGCCCGAGCTTCACCTCCGGCCTGTCGACGGCGGGCTGGGGCCTGCTGGTCTTCGGCGCGGTGGCCACCGTGATCCCGCTGATCGTCGGCTTCGTGTTCGGCCACTACGTCCAGAAGATCCGCTTCCCGATCCTGATGGGGGTCCTGGCGGGCGGCCAGACCACGACGGCCGCCATCGGCGCGATCAACGAGCAGTCCAGGTCCCAGGTCCCGACCCTCGGTTACACCATCCCGTACGCCGTCGGAAACGTGCTGCTGACCATCTGGGGCGCCGTGATCGTCCTCCTCCACCACTGAGTCGCTCCGCCGGTACGCCAGCCGCCCCAACGTAAGGAAGAACCATGCCCAAGGTCCCCTTCACCCGCGAAGAGATCAAGCAGTACGCCCAGCTCTCGCCCTTCGAGCTGAAGAACGTCTTCATCGACCTCGCCAAGGAGGCACAGGCCGACAAGCCGGGCCAGAAGGGCACGTCGAGCGTCCAGATGCTCAACGCGGGCCGCGGCAACCCCAACTGGGTCGCCACGGGACCCCGCGAGGCGTTCCACGCCCTCGGCCACTTCGCGCTCGCCGAGTCGCGGCGGGTGTGGACCGCCGACAACCTGGGCGGCATGCCGGAGCAGGAAGGCTCCTACGAACGCTTCGACACGTTCGTCCGCACCCACCCCGACCTGCCCGGCATCGAGCTGCTCGCCCAGTGCGTCCAACTCGGCATCCAGCGCTTCGGGTTCGACGGGGACACCTTCGTGCACGAGCTGACCGACAGCTCCATCGGCGACAACTACCCCGTGCCGGACCGGATCCTGAAGAGCGTCCAGGAGATCGTCCGCGGCTACATCGCGGACGAGATGTTCGCCAAGAAGCCGCCCGCCGGTGACATCTCGTACTTCGCGACCGAGGGCGGCACCGCCGCCATGTGCTACATCTTCGACTCGCTCATGAAGAACGGGATCCTGCACAAGGGCGACAGGATCGCGCTCATGACCCCGGTCTTCACGCCGTACATCGAGATCCCCGAACTCGACACCTACGAATTCGACGTGACGTACGTACAAGCCAGCATGTTCGCCGAGACCGGTGTGCGCGAGTGGCGCTATCCGGAGGAGGAGGTCGCGAAGCTGGCGGACCCGGAGATCAAACTGGTCTGCCTGGTCAACCCCTCCAACCCGCCGTCCCTGGCCCTGTCGCAGCGCGTCACCAACCAGATCAAGGACATCGTCGCGACGAAGAACCCGAACCTGATCATCGTCACGGACGACGTGTACGGCACGTTCGTCGAGGGCTTCCGCTCCATCGCCGCCGATCTGCCGCGCAACACCCTGCTCGTGTACTCGTACTCGAAGCACTACGGCTGCACCGGCTGGCGGCTCGGTGTCATCGGCCTGCACGACGACAACGTCATCGACGACATGCTCGCCGAGTTGCCGCCGGCGCAGAAGGAGCGCCTGAACAAGCGCTACGGGACGCTGACGCTGGAGCCGGAGAAGATCAGGTTCATCGACCGGCTGGTCGCCGACTCCCGCCAGGTGGCCCTGAACCACACGGCGGGCCTCTCGCTCCCCCAGCAGGTGATGCTCGCGCTGTTCTCGCTCTTCGACATGCTGGAGGAGGGGCAGGCGTACAAGTCGCGGATCCGTGGCATCGTGCGGCAGCGCCTCGAACTCCTCCTGGAGGGCTCGCGGATGAAGATCGCCGACGATCCGCAGCGGGCCGGGTACTACATCGAGCTGGACCTCGTCGCACAGGCACAACTGGAGCACGGCGAGGAGTTCGCGGCGTTTCTGCAGCAGACCTACGAGCCGATCGACCCGTTGTTCCGACTGGCCCGACAGACCGGCGTCGTACTACTGAACGGTGGCGGTTTCGAGGGCCCCGAGTGGTCGGTGCGCGTCTCGCTGGCCAACCTCGACGATCTGGACTACCTGAAGATCGGCCACCACCTGCGGTGGATCTTCGACGGCTACGCGGAGGAATGGCGGGCGTCGGGAGCGTAGGGAACCGGGGTCGGCGCTCTCGGGTCTGACCGGGAATAGGCCTGGCCGAGCCACGGCCGGGGATTTACCTTGCGCCCATGAATGAGCTGCGCAGGCGGAAGTACGAGCGGTGGTTCCGCGCCGCGGACATCGACGGTGACGGCGTGATCACGCGTCAGGACGTCGTCCT
This sequence comes from Streptomyces sp. NPDC045678, assembly GCF_056432085.1. Classification (NCBI taxonomy): domain Bacteria; kingdom Bacillati; phylum Actinomycetota; class Actinomycetes; order Kitasatosporales; family Streptomycetaceae; genus Streptomyces; species Streptomyces sp. NPDC045678. The sequence continues at coordinate 165,844 of NZ_JBWKJS010000015.1, read as the reverse complement.
CATGAGCGAACGCTACGTCCGGGCCCGGGGCATTTCCCACGGCTCTCCTCAGGCACAGCACATGGAGGAGACCATGCACCGGTTCTGGGAGACGGTGATCGCTCCTGTCGACGCCGACAAGGACGACCGGGTGACCTCGGCGGAGCTGACACAGGCGTTCGGCGCCATGTTCACCGATCGCGCCCACTACCCCGAAGAGCTGGAGCCGGTGGCCGACCACTTCTTCGACCTGGCGGACGCCGACGGCGACGGCTCGATCAGCCGCACCGAGTTCACGCACATCTTCGGAAGCACGGGACGGGCCGGTGACGACGAGTGCGCGGCGGTGTTCGACGCGCTCGACCTTGACGCCTCCGGGGCCCTGTCGCGGGCCGAGTACCACAGGGCAGCGTCCGAGTTCTTCTACGGAGAGGATCCGGACGCACCGGCCAACCACCTCTTCGGCCGCCTGGACTGAGGGCAGCCGGGCGGTAGGGCTAGGCGGAGGGCGGGACGGGGAGCTCCACCGTGACGCGGAGTCCGCCGGCCGGGCGGGGCGTGAGGGTGAGTGTTCCGTCGTGCGCCCGGGTGATGGTGTCGACGATGGCCAGGCCCAGGCCGACGCCCGCGTGGTCGGTGTGCAGGCGCTGGGTGCCGCGCTGGAAGGGTTCGGTCAGGGTGGAGACCTGCTCAGGGGTGAGCTGCTCGCCGGTGTTCTCCACCGTGAGCACCACGGTGCCGGCGGGGTGGCGGACGCTGGTGTGAACCCGGACGCCGCCGTGTGCGGGCAGGTTGTGGACGATCGCGTTCTGCACGAGGTTGGTGGTCAGCTGGAGCAGGAGCGCCGGTGAGCCGATGGTGGGGGCGATGTCGCCGCCGGTTTCGAGGGTGACGCCACGGCTTTCCGCGAGGGGGAGAAGCGTCTCGGTGGCCTCTTCCGCCATGAGGGACAGGTCCACGTGTTCCCGGGCGAAGGACCGCCGTTGGGCGCGGCTGAGGAGGAGCAGTGCCTCGGTGAGGTCGATGGCCCGGGCGTTGACAGTGTGCAGGCGGTCGACGAGTTCGGCGGTGTCGTGGTCCGGGTCCGAGCGGGCCACGTCGAGGAGCGACTTCGAGATCGCCAGGGGCGTGCGCAGTTCGTGCGAGGCGTTGGCCGCGAAGCGCCGCTGTTCGGCGACGTGTGCTTCGAGCCGTTCGAGCATCGTGTCGAAGGCGTCGGCGAGTTCGCGGAACTCGTCCTCGCGGCCCGGCAGGTGGATGCGGTGGGAGAGCGACCCGTTCGCGGCCGTGCGGGTGGCGTGCGTGATGCGGTTCAAGGGGGCGAGCATGCGGCCGGCGAGGATCCATCCGCCGCCGAGCCCGAACACCAGGAAGAACATCATCGTGGCGGCCGCCACCGGAGCGAACTCGCGGGCGACGGGGATCTCGTACCCGGGGTCGAAGACTATCCCGATGTGTTTCACACGCGTCAGGAACCACCATCCGGCCAGGAGCATCAGGGTGCCGGCCAGCAAGAGGAATCCGGTGTAGCTGAGGGCGAGTTTGAGCCGGACGCTCAGCCCGCGCCGCCTATCCACGGCTCGCTCCCTCGCCTCCGGTGCCGGGCGGTGTGTCGATGCGGTAGCCGACGCCCGGCACGGTCGCGATGACCCACGGTTCGCCCAGCCGTTTGCGCAGGGCCGAGACGGTGATGCGTACGGCGTTGGTGAACGGGTCCGCGTTCTCGTCCCACGCGCGTTCCAGCAGCTCCTCGGCGCTGACGACACCGCCTTCCGCGGCGACGAGCACTTCCAGTACGGCGAATTGCTTCCTGGTCAGGGCGACGAAGCGGTCGTCCCTGTACACCTCCCTGCGGAACGGGTCGAGGCGCAGGCCGGCGATCTCGCGCACGGGAGGCCTGCTGTGGGCGCGTCTGCGGTCGAGGGCCCTGAGCCTGAGCGCGAGTTCACGGAGCTCGAAGGGTTTCGTGAGGTAGTCGTCGGCTCCGAGTTCGAACCCGGAGGCCTTGTCGTCGAGACGGTCGGCCGCGGTGAGCATGAGGATCGGCATGCCGCTGCCGGAGGCGACGATGCGCCGGGCGATCTCGTCGCCGGTCGGCCCGGGGACGTCCCGGTCGAGGACCGCGATGTCGTAGCCGTTGCAGCCGAGGAGTTCCAGAGCGGTGTCGCCGTCGCCCGCGATGTCGGCCGCGATCGCTTCCAGGCGGAGGCCGTCGCGGATGGCCTCCGCCATATAGGGCTCGTCTTCGACGATCAGGACACGCATGTGCTCAGAGTACGAGTCGACACATATCGTCGACGTATCGAAAACCGCATACGTGCCGGCAACAGCGCACTGCCTTCACTTGCGGCATGACTCGAATTCCAGCATCGGCACGGACAACGCGCCGCGGGGTTCGAGGGCTGATCGTCGTCGGGCTGATAGCCGGCGTCATCGCGGTGATCGCCGTGGCAGCCCTCGCCCGTCAGGCGCCGACTACGTCGTCCCGGTCGTCCCTCTCCCCGTCCTCTCCGCCTCATCCGCCCGCTGCGTCACGGACACCTTCGGCAGCGCCGGAAGGCGAGCGGCGTGAAGCGGCGGGGGAGGCGGACGGCGTCGTACCGGATGACGTGACGGTTTTTGACGACACGATTCCGGCGGTGGCCAAACTCGATCCGGAACTGCGCAAGGCGATCCGCGAGGCGGCCACGGCGGCCGCCACGGACAGCGGCGTCGAATTCCGCGTCAACAGCGGGTGGCGTTCCACGGAATACCAGAATCGGCTTCTCCGCGAAGCGGTCTCGAAATACGGGTCCGAAAGCGAGGCCGCCCGGTGGGTGGCCACCGCGGATACGTCCCCCCACGTGGCGGGGGACGCGGTCGACATCGGGGGCTCCGACGCGACGACGTGGCTGTCCGGGCACGGCGCCGAGTACGGCCTGTGCCAGATCTACCGCAACGAACCCTGGCACTACGAGCTGCGCACCGACGCGGCGGCCCGCGGCTGCCCGCGCATGTACGCCGACCCCACGCAGGACCCGAGGATGCGGCAGCAGTGAGCAACGAACGAGGACAGACGATGACGCGGGTGGACACGGCGGAGAGCGTGCGGGGCGGCCCCGCGCCGGACACGCGCGGGGCGCGGCGCCCACGCACCCACCGGTCGATACGTTCCCTGCGCCGCCCGGGACCGTGGAAGCGCGGCCTGGTGACCGCGGCGCTCGCGCTCGTGCTCGGCCTGCTCCTGCTGCTGCACGAGCGGATCACCGACCGGGGCGGCGTCGGCAGCCTGGCGGAGACGTTCCTGCCGTGGTTCGGCCTCGGCGTTCCCGTGCTGCTCGCCATCGCGCTGTGGCGCCGCTCGGCCACCGCGACCCTCGCGCTGATCCTGCCGGTCACGGCATGGCTGAGCCTCTTCGGCGGGCTGCTCGGCGACAGGTCCCGGCCGGGCGGTGACCTCACCGTGGTCAGCCACAACGTCGCGGCCGAGAACCGTGACCCGGCCGGAACCGCCCGCGCCCTGGCCGACTCCGGGGCGGACGTGCTCGCGCTGGAGGAGCTCAGCGAGGATGCCAGGGGAACGTACGAGAGAGAGCTGGCGAAGGCGTACCCGCACCACACCGTGCAGGGCACGGTCGGACTGTGGAGCAGGCTGCCGCTCTCCCACACTCGGCCGGTCGACACCGAGCAGGACGTCGGGCCGCTGGGGGATGCCAAGCCGGCCGCGGTCAAGCTGGTCGACAACAGGGCGCTGCGCACGACGGTGGCGACGGACAAGGGCCCCCTCGCCGTGTACGTGGCCCATCTCGGCTCCGTACGCGTGACCTCGGACGGAGGCTTCGGTACGGCCACGCGGAACAGGAACGCCCAGGCGCTCACCCACGCCCTGGCCGCCGAGCGGAACGAGCGGGTGATACTGCTCGGCGACCTGAACGGAACCGTGGACGACCGGGCCCTCGACGGCCTCACCGCACAGCTGCACTCGGCCCATGACGAGGCGGGAAGCGGGTTCGGTTTCAGCTGGCCGGCGTCCTTCCCCGTGGCGCGGATCGACCAGATCCTGGTCCGCGGGGTCGAGGCGAAGAGCGCGTGGCTCCTGCCGGAGACGGGCAGCGACCACCTGCCGGTGGCGGCTGCGGTCGGCTGGTGACGCGGTCTCGCGCCCGCACTCGACGGTGTGGCCGGATTACAACCTTGACCGTGTCCTGCCGAAGTCTATGGTCTGGACTAATCGGTGGCCCTGAACCCCCTCGCCCCACCCAGCACTTCACGACGCACACCCCCATGAAGCACTGCCCGTGAAGGAGTACGCATGGACAAGAAGCGGAAGATCGCCGCGGCTATAGGCGCCGGGATGGCGCCCGTGCTCGCACTGACGTTGCCGACCGGCTCGGCCAGCGCGCACGGATACGTGAACGCGCCGGCGAGCCGACAGGCGCAGTGTGCCGCGCGGACCGTGGCGTGCGGCGACATCAAGTACGAACCGCAGAGCGTCGAGGGTCCCAAGGGCCTGCGCAGCTGTAGCGGCGGCAACGCGCGGTTCGCCGAGCTGGACAACGACGGCAAGGGCTGGAAGGTCAGCGACGTCAGCAGGACGCAGACCTTCACCTGGACGTTCACCGCGCGGCACCGCACCGCGAACTACGAGTACTTCGTCGACGGCACGAAGGTCGCGACCATCGACGGCCACAACCAGCAGCCCCCGGCGACCGTCTCGCACCAGGTCAACCTCGGCAGCTCCACCGGCAGGCACAAGGTCCTCGCCGTGTGGAACATCGGGGACACGTCCAACGCCTTCTACGCGTGCATCGACGTCAACATCCGCTGAGGACCCCGTAGGTCAGGCCGTGCTGAGCGGGTGCGCCGCCGTGGCCGAGCGCGGTGGCCAGGCGCGGGGCGCCAGGATGCCGAGGACGTAGGCGCGGGCGACCAGGGCCGGGCGGGTCGCCGCGCCCAAGAGGTGCCGCAGACGGCTCAGGTGGTAGTCGACCGTCTGCCGTGAAAGGTGCAGCGACGTGGCGATGTCGCCGTTGCTGCTGCCCTCCGCGAGCAGCGAAAGGATGCGGACCTGCGCGGCGGTCAGCGCCGGGTGCGCCTCGTGGGCGAGGCTCTGATGCGTGACCACGGCCCACACGTGCCGCGCCCGCGTCGCCGAGTGGCCGGTCGACGTGAGGTGGAGCTGTGCGCGCCGCTGCAGACCGTGCGCGTCCACGAGCACCGCGGAGGTCTCCACCCGTCTTGTGCGGCGGGATATCAGGCCGTCCCAGCGGCGGCGCAGCCGGTCGAGGTCGGGCTCGGGCGCGAGGAGCGTGTGCGCGCGGCGGCCCACCAGGTCGTGCGGGCTGACCTGGAACAGCTCTGCCGCCGCCGCGCTCGCCTCGAGCACCCGCCCGTTCGCCGAGAGCAGCGCGCAGGGCAGGCCGCTGTGGTCGCGCAGGGCCTGCAGGCTCTCCTCCGCCTCCTGCCACTGGACCGTGGCGCGCAGATGGTCCGTGACGTCCACGTAGATCCCGGCGACGCAGGTCCGCACGTTCTCCCGTACGGGGAAACGATGGCCCACCGCCCGACCCGCGCTGCCGTCCCGGCGCCGGTAGCCGAGGGTGTGGCGCACCGGCGTGCCCCGGCTGAGGATCTCCTGGTCGAGTGCGCGGAACCGCGCGGCCTCCGCGGGCTCGTCGAGGTCTTCGATGTACTTGCCGATCACCTGCTCCGGGACCGTGCCGTAGAGGTGCGCGTAGGCGTGGTTGGCCCACAGATAGCGGCCGTCGCTGTCCCGTATGAACGCGGCGGCGGGGGCGAGGTCCACGAGGTCTGCGAAGGCCGCGTATCTGCCGGGGGTCCCGGTCCTGCTCAGTGCCTCGAGGGTGGAATCGTCCACAGCGGTCTCCGTCCGTATACGACTGGCTGACGCTCAGTCACACGGCGTTGGATATCCCGCCCCCAGCTAGCACATGCCCCTTTCTCGGCCGAACTGTCTCAGACGAGACTCAGGCATTTGCCTGAGTCCCCGGTGCCCGCTGGGGCGTCGCGGACATCCCGGGTTTGGTCCCCTTGAGTGAGCGGGTGAACACGCCCCGCCATGCGGGCCGGGGCATTCCGCCCACGTCGACCGTTCCGGTCGACTCGTAGCAACGCGACGAATGGAGACGAACTTCCGTGAGCAAGGTGCTGTTAGTGCATGCCAAGGGTGGTCCGCCGCTCGGTCACGTCCTGTCCCGGACGGCCGCGAGGGCGGAAGTGCACCTGCTGGCGCTCAGCGCTCTGCCTCCCGCCGTGGCGGGGCCCGCCCGGAGACTGTGCGCGTCGGTCGTCACGCCCGACGACATGCACCGCTCCGACCTGGTGTCCCTGATCGTCGAGCGGGCCGAGGCCATCGGCGCGGACGCGGTGCTCACCTTCTCCGAGTACGCGGTCGTGGCCGTCGCCGAGGCCTGTGAGACGCTCGGTCTCGCGGGGGCCGGCGGAGCCGCCGCGCTCGCCCGCGACAAGCGGCTCATGCGGCGCACCTGGCAGCAACACGGCCTTCCGCAGCCCGAGTTCCGGCCCGTCGGCACCGAGGCGGACCTGCACGCGGCGGCCGCCGAGCTGGCGGGGCCGCTGCTCCTCAAGGCGGCGTGGAGCGCCGGGTCCACCGCGCACCAGATCATCCGCGACCCGCGCGAGGTACCGGCCGCCTGGGCCCGCTCCCGCCAAGTGATGGCCGAGTCCGCCCAGTTGGGCTTCGCCGAGCTGCATGTCGCCGAAGCCGACGCGGACTTCGTCGTCGAGCAGATCGTCACCGGCACCGCGTCGGACTGGTTCGACGAGCCGGGCTGGGGCGACTACGTGAGCGTCGAGGGCGTCGTCGCGGACGGCACGTTCCACCCGGTCTGCATCAGCGGCCGCATGCCGACCGTCGAGCCGTTCACCGAACGCGCCAGCATCACCCCCGCCCTCCTCGCCCAGGACGCCCAGGACCGGATCGTGGGCCTGGCCCGGCGTGCCGTCGACGCGCTCGGCCTGCGCGACTGCGGGACGCACACGGAGATCAAGCTCGGCACCGACGGCCGCATGTGGCTGATCGAGACGGCCGCACGGTTCGGCGGCGCGATGACCGTCCCGCAGATCGAGGAGGTCTTCGGCCTCGACCTCGTCGGCATGCTCGTCGATCACCTCGTCGGACGCCCCGTCGACTGGCCCGAGCAGGCCCTCACTCCGGAGCGGGCGCGCGGCGCGGCGGGCTCCCTCGTCGTCCTCGCCGTCGACGGAGAGGGCGAGGCCTGGCGCGGCCGCAAGGTCTGGGACTTCCCTTCCGTGACCGCGGACGTGTCCCTGAGCCGCGGCAGCGAACTGTCGGTGGTCCCGGAGAGCTCCCTCGCCGACGGCAGCGTCGTGCCGGTGTACGACCCCGCCGCGGGCGCCAACACCATGGCCGCCCTGTGCCTGCTCTCCGCCACCACCCCGCGGACCGTGCTCCGCGACTTCGAGGCCCTGGTCGACGCCCTGCCCCAGGTGCTGCCCGCCGCCCGTCCCGAGGAGGTCCCGGCATGACCGCCCAACTGCTCACCGCCGCCGCCGAACCGGCCACGGACCGCACGGTCGTCGGCGAGAACCTCTCCCTGCCGCTCTTCCGCACCCTCTCCGGGGTCCTGGCAGGACACCCGTACCTCAAAGTCGTCGTCGACCGTGCCGAGAACACCTGGCACCTCCTCGACACCGCCGCGCACCCCTTCCACGTCGACTACATCGCCACCCGCGTCCTCGGCATGGACCTCACCGCGCTGGACGCGGACCTCGACGCGTTCAACGCCTCCGTCTACATGGACCCGGAACGCCGCTTCCTGCTCGGCGTGCTCTCCCTGCACACCGACGAGGACACCGAGGGCCGCGAACGCACCTTCCTCGTCCTGGAGACGACCGAAGCCGACACCATGCACGGCGAACTCCTCACCTTCTTCTACGAGTTCGTGCGCGCCCGCGTCGACGGCAGGCTGCCGCTGCTCCTGAAACCCGCCAACCACGGGCAGGAGGAGGCACTCGCGGCGATCAGCGAGCAGAGCGTGCCGCGCATCCTCAGCCACGAGCTCTTCGGCTCCCGCGCCCGCACCCCGCTCAACCCCGGCGAGGCCACCGGCCGGCTGCGGTTCTTCCGCACGCACGACGAGTACGCGGCGGCGGAGACCGGACTCGGCTGGGCCGACATCGTGGCCATGCCGTGCCTGCCGGACGACGTGCCCCGCGTGGCGGGATTCCTCAACACCGCGCCGATCACCCCGCTCTCCCACACCAACGTCCTCGCGTCCGGGTGGGGCATACCCAACGCGATCGTGCGCGACCTGGAACAACTCGTCGAGAAGGACGGCCTGGACGGCGCGTGGGTCCGCTACCGGGTCCGCGAAGACGAGATAACCCTCCAACGCCTCGACCAGGCACCCGACGTGCAGGCCCCCGCCTGGCACCAGCAGCGCATCCGCCTCGAACCGCCGCTCCTCGAGGACACCCCCGTACTCGCCCTGCACCGGCTGCGCAGCACCGACCGCGACCGCTACGGCACCAAGGCCGCCAACCTCGGCGAGCTGCATCACGTACTCGACAGCCGCACCGCCGACCTGACCGCGTTCTACGGCCGGCCGCGCCCCCCGCGCGAGAATCTCTACGGCCACCTCGCGGCCCGCCTCGGAGTGAGCGCCTTCCACGCGGACGCTCCCACCGACAGTGAACTGCGCGCCGCGGCGGCCGAGTTCGTGGCCGCCTCGGTCACCGCCCCGAACGGTGTCGCGCTGCCCTTCGCGCTCCAGCAGCACTTCCTCGCCTCGTCCACCGTCCTGCAACAGGGCATCGGCAAGCTCAAGATGGCACTCGAACTCGACGCCACCGATGTCCTGGACCCGCTCTGCCTGCAACTCCAGCACCTGATCCGGCAGACGCCCGTCCCCGAGTCGGTCACCCGGCAGATCAGCCAGGCCTTCCCCGCGGGCCCCGGCGGCCGTCTGGTGGTGCGCTCCTCCTCCAACGCCGAGGACCTGCCGGGCTTCTCCGCGGCCGGCGTCTACGACTCCGTCACGACCGTCCACGGCACCGGCGAACTCCTCGACGCCGTACGCCAGGTGTGGGCCTCGCTGCTCTCACCCCGCAGCGTGCGCCTGCGTCACGAGGTCGGCATCTCGCTGGACGACACGTACATGGGCGTCATCATCCAGGAGTACGTTCCCGCCTCGCTCGGCGGCGTCCTTGTGACCTGCAACCCGACCCGCCGCGAGGACTTCCGCAACGTCTACCTCAACTGTTCCCCCGGCTCCCCGGAGCAGGTCGTCGAGGGCTCGGTCCTGCCGCAGCAGTACCTGTACAACACCGTCGAGGGCGGCGGCCGCACCGTTGCCCTCGGCTCCTGGGGCGACGGGCTCTCCGCCGCCACCCGCGCCCGGCTCGCCGACCTGTCCCTGACCGGGCGGCTCCTGCAGTCCCACTTCAGCGCGGACGACGTGGACAGGCCGCTGGACATCGAGTGGCTGATGACCGACCGAGGCGACTTCCGGCTGGTCCAGATCCGCCCGTACGCGCTGTGAGGGCGCCGTCGCGAAAGTCGGCGGCCACCGGCCTGACGGATACCGCCCGCCGCATCATCCGGCTCAACTACGGCTTCCAGCTCCTGTTCAACCTGCTGTGGTGGATGCCGGTGTTCTACGCCTACCAGAAGGCGGCAGGGCTCTCCGACGGGCAGATCTTCGGCATCCAGAGCATCTACTACGTCGCCTTCTGCCTGTTCGAGATCCCCACCGGGCTCATCGCCGACCGGATCGGCACCCGCAACTGCCTGCGCGCCGGAGCCGTGGTCATGACGGCGGCGAACCTGGCACCGGTGGTCAGCGCCTCGTACACCGGCTTCCTCGTCCACTTCCTGGCCATCGCCGCCGGCCGGTCCCTCACCTCGGGAGCGGCCAGCGCCTACCTGTACGACGGGCTGCGCGCCGAGAAGTGCGACGACCACTACCTGAAGGCGGAGGGCACCGCCCGTGCGCTCGGCCTCGTGGCGAAGGTCGTGTGCTGGCCGCTGGTCGGGCCCTTGATGGCCGTGGCGCACCCCACGCCCTACGTGCTCAGCGCCGCCAGCGCGGCGGGCTCCGTCGTCTGCGCCGTCGCGCTGCCCCGTATCGCCGTCGCGGACGGCCGTACGGGAACGGGGGAGGGAGGGCGCAGGGGCGGTGCGTTCCTGCGGGACGCGGGCACCGCGCTGCGCTGTGTCGCCTCCTCCCGGTGGCTGGCCCTGGTGATGGTGCAGGGCGTGGCGATCTTCACGCTCTCGCGGATCTGCCAGGTCAACCTCTTCCAGCCGATCCTGCTCGACCACGGCATCGCGGAAGCCTCCCACGGCGGTGTGATGGCGGCGATGACCGTGGCGGAGGCGGTGGCCTCGGCCCGACCGCAGTGGCTGAGCCGCCGGCTGCCACCGGTCGCCTGGGTCTCGATCCTCAGCCTCGCGCTCGCGGGCAGCCTGGCGGCCATGACCCTCGGCGGGCCGTGGGCCGTCGTCGTGCTGCTCTGCGTGTTCGCCGCCGCGACCGGTTTCGCGTACCCCGTCCAGCGCAAGCTGGTGAACGACGCGGTGCCCGCGGACGCCCCGCGCGCCACGCTGCTCTCCGTCGAGAGCATCGTGGACCGCGCGGTGTGCGCACTGGCCGCGATCGCCGCGGGCGCCTACCTCGCCGCCGGGCGCCTGGACGCCCTGCTGTGGCACAGCGCCATCGCCACGGCGGTACTCCTCGGCGTCTTCCAGCTGCTGCTGCGCAGCGGGGTGGTCAGGCGGGAGCCCGGCGGCCCAGCAGCTCGACCAGACCCACCGGCAGGAACGCCGGTCGGTGCGGGCGGCCGACCTGGTACGGAACGAATCCGAGCGAGGAGGCCACGGTGACCTCCTCGGCGGTCTCCGCCTGATAGACGACCCGGCAGTGGCCGGAGCCGGCCTTCGCCCGTTGCCAGAGGGCGGGGGCCGGCTTGCGTTCCGCCTCGGTGCGCGGGGTGAGGATGCGGTCGCCGAAGTCCTGCCACGCGAAGGGCGCGGACCCGCGCCACGTGGAGTCGACCTCCTGCCGCAGCCGGGCGGCCCGCTCGGCGTCGGTCGAGCCCCACGAGGACGGCACGTTGGTGATCAGGCCGACCGGGATGCCGCGTGCGCGCAGGGCACGCAGATAGGCGGCGGCGCCGGGCTGATAGCCGGTGCTGCCGTCGTCGGCGGTGTGGACGAGCGTCTCGCCCAGGTCGAAGTAGACGACGGGGCAGGCCCGTTGGCGTGCGGTGATCGCCGTGGCCGCGCCGTCGCCCGCGTCTCGGGGTGCCGCCGCGCTCGCCGTGGGGCCGAGTGCGGTCGAGACCAAGGCAGCGCTCAGCGCGAGGATCGCCCACGCCGAGCCCTTGGAGACGGAACTGTTCATGCGTCGTCGCCCTTTCCTAGGCCGCACCGGTCCTTCCGTGCCCGCACCGGTCCACCACGCACTACCCCCGCGCACCACGTGTCACTCCCGTCCCGTGTGGTCGCGGTCGTGGATGCCGAGCGCCGTGGACGGACACAGCGCCAGGAGTCAGGACGCATCGGACCAGCCGGTGTCATCGGCATCGCGCTCGCGGTGGTCTTCTGCTTCTACCGGCTGCCGACGTACCGGCCCGGCCTGCGGGCCGCGTACGCACGGAACCTGACGGCGTACGCGATGGTCGTCGGCCTGTGCCTGTCCATCGCGCTCGCCCCCATGCTGCAGCGGTGGGCGTGGCTGTTCCCGATGCCGGGCACCCGCGACCGGTGCGGGGCGCTCGGAACGTACGAACGCATCCGGGCGGAGGCGGACCTCGCGGACCTGGCGGGCCGCGCCGCCGCCGCCCTCGCCGACGGTCCGGAGCCACGAGGCCGTCGCCGACCGCCTGTCCGCCACGACGACCCTGTGGCTGCCCCTATACGCGGCCGGAACGGTCGTGCTGGTGGCCCTCGCCGCCCGGCTCACCGACCGCTCGCGGGCTTGAGCCGGACCGGCAGCGACTGGTGGCCGTTGCTGAGCAGGGAACCGAGCGGCTGCAACGCGCCGACGGGCACCGCGAGTTCGAGCTGCGGGAAGCGCTCGAAGAGCAGGCTCAGGGCCGTGCTGACCTCGAGCCGGGCGAGCGGTGCCCCCAGGCAGAAGTGCACGCCGTGGCCGAAGGCGAGGTGCTCCTTGACCGCCCGCGTGACATCGAAGTCGTCGGCGCTCCCACCGTGCCAGTCGGGGTGACGGTTGGCGGCCGCGTAGGACGCGAGTATCGCCTCGCCCTTGGCGATGGTCTGCCCGTCGGACAGGGATATGTCGGTCACCGCGAACCGCAGGGGCAGGTGCCTGACCGCCGGTTCGAAGCGCAGGGTCTCCTCGACGGCGTCGCTCCAGTCGACCTCGCCCGACCGGAGCAGCGCGAGCTGGTCGGGGTGGGTGAGCAGCTGCGTGATCGCCTGGTCTATGACGTTGACCGTGGTCTCGTACCCGGCGCTGATCATCAGCAGCAGGGTGTCGCGCAGCTCGTCCTCCGACAGCCCGCCCTCCTCGTCCTCGTCGCGAGATGTGATCAGCAGGGAGGTCATGTCGTCGCCGGGCTCGGCGCGCTTGGCGGCGATGAGCAGGTGCAGGGCCTCGTACAGCGCCTTGGTGTTGGCCTCGGACTGCTCGGCGGTCAGGGTGGTGTCGAAGACGCCGTCGACGACCCGGCGGAAGGCGTCCTGCTGCTCCGCCGGTACGCCCATGAGCCGGCTGATGACCGCTATGGGCAGCGGGTACGCGAGCTGCTCGCGCAGGTCGACGGTCTCACCGGGCGGCAGCGCGTCGAGACGGTCGAGGATGCCGGTGACGACCGTGTCTATGTTCTCCTTCAGCGCGGTGATGCGGCGGTGGCTGAAGGCGGGCGCGACCATGCGCCGCAGTCGACGGTGATCGGCTCCGTAGGCGGTGAACATGTTCTCCACCGCCACCCACAGGGCGAGCGGCCACCGTTGGATCGTGTCGCTGTACTCGGGCCAGTGGGCGCGGGCGTCCTTGGAGACGCTCGGACTGGTCAGGAGCTCCTTGAGGAGCGTGGGGTCGGCGACGGACCAGGCGGTCACGCCCAGGATGTCGACACGGACCGCCTGGCCGTGTGCCCGCAGCGCGCGGTGCTCGTCGTGGGCGCGGGCTCCGGTGGGGTCGAGGACGATCGGCTGCGTGGGCACGGCCATGGTGGTGGTCCCTTCAGACGGATGAGGCGGTGGGGAACGTGACGGGCAGTGCGGCCAGCGCCCGGTGGAAGGGCCCGGGGCGCCGGACCAGGTTCTCCGGGGCGGTGGCGAGGTCCATCTCGGGCAGCGCGTCGAGCAGGTGGGTGATGGCCGTCTCGGCGATGAGGTAGGCGTGCGGCCGCGCCGGGCAGGCGTGCGGTCCGGTGCTCCAGGACAGGTGCGCGCGGTTGCTGGCGGTGCGCTGGTCCCCGAGGGCAGGATCGTTGTTGCAGGCGGCCATCGAGATGACGACCGGCTGGTGCGCGGGCAGCAGGAACCCGTCGACGTCGACGGGGTGCGGCGGGTAGCTGATGCAGTAGTTCGCCAGCGGCGGGTCGGTGTAGAGCACCGTGTCGAGCGCCTCGCGGACGGAGGAGCCGCCCGCGTGCAGGTCTCCGGAGAACTGGTCGTCCGTGAGGACCTTCAGGACGGTGTTGGCGATCAGGTTGGTCAGGGGCTCGATCCCGGCGCCGTACAACGTGACGAGCTGGTGGGCCATCTCGATGTCGTCGAGCGCGGCCTCGTGCGCGAGGAGCCGGGAGGTGATGTCGTCACCGGGCTGCCGGTGGCGCAGGGCCACCAGGTCGGCGACCGCCTGCGAGAGGATCTGGTTGCCGCTCGCGGCGTCCACGCCCTCGAAGATCTTCGCCATGCCGTCGGCGATGCGGCGGCCCATCTCGTCCGGGCAGCCGAGCAGGGCGCTCAGGACCCGGAAGGCGATGGGCCAGGCGTACTGGGTCAGCAGGTCGGCGCCCTCCGCGTCCCGGAACTCGGCGATCGTCGCGTCGGCGACCTGCTCGACCACGGTGCGCAGCTCGTGCTGGTCGACGGCGTTGATCGCGGCACTGTTCGCCGACCGGTAGCGGGTGTGCGCGGGACCCGCCGAGCGCAGCGCGTTGGGCCGGTGCTCCATCATCGGACGGACCGGGCAGGTCTCGGGGACGGACTGCTCCCACACCCGCGGATCGGCGGGGAACCGCAGGGGATCGTTGAGGATCCGCCGGGCCTGCGCGTAGCCGATGACGAGGGTCGCGGGGACGCCGGGGACGAGGTCCACCGGCACGAACGGCCCGAACTCGTCCCGCATCCGCGCGTACGCGGCGTGCGGGTCGGCCGCGAACTCGGCCTCGTGCAGGGCGATCCGGCGCTCGGGCGCCACATCGATCGTGGTCGGGGTGGTCACGGGCGGGGCTCCAAAACGGGTGCGTGCAACTCGGTCAGGTACTCGCAGAGGGTGATCAGGGCCATGACGCTGGACGTGCTGTCCCGTGCGTCACACGTCGTCAGCGGCGTGTACGGGTCCAGGTCGAGGGCCTGCCGGATCTCGTCCAGGTCGTAGCGCGGCGCCCCCTCGAACAGGTTGATCGCCACCGCGTACGGGGTGCCCTGCTCCTCGTGCAGGGCGAGGATCTCGAAGGAGGCCTCCAGATTGCGGGTGTCGACCAGGACAAGTGCGCCCAGCGCGCCCTCGGTCAGCCCCGCCCACATGGGACGGAAACGGCCCTGTCCTGGCGTGCCGAACAGGTAGAGGACCAGGGCGTCGCTGAGGTGCAGGCGCCCGAAGTCCATGCCGACCGTCGTGGTCGTCTTCCGCGGGGTACGTGCCAGGTCGTCCACCCCGGCACTGGCCTGGGTGATCCGCTCCTCCATGCGCAGCGGCGGGATCTGGGAGACGCTGCCCACGAACGTCGTCTTGCCGACGGCGAAGCTCCCGGAGATCACGATCTTCGCGGACCGGGTCACGCCGGGTGGCACATAGATGAGGCCGTCAGACGAGGGCGCGGAGACCACGCAGTACCTCCTGGAGCAGATCGGTTTGTGGTTGGTCTTCACCCGCGGCGACGGGGCGGGTCAACAGGCCCTCGTCGATGAGGGAGGAGACGAGGATGCGGACCGTGGAAGGAGGGAACTCCAGGGCGGCCGCGATGTCCGCGACCGCGAGGCCCCCGCCCATGGACCGGTCGAAGAGGCCCATCACCCGCCGGGCGTCAGCGCCCAGGCCCTCGGACGAGCCGCTCGCGGCGATCACCACGGTCTCCAGGCGCACCTCCGGATCGGCGCGGACCCGTCCGTCCGTACGGACATAGGGTCTGACCAGGTCCGGGTCCCGCCGCGGGCCGCTCACGTCGTCGGCAGGCCGAGCTCGGAAGGCTGCCGCGGCGCGACCTTCATCTCATGGCCCACCCGCTGGGCCAGCTCCAGCATGTGATGGGTGATCAGGCCGATGTCGGCGTCGGGGCCGCTGGTCTGCACCGACAGCATCGTGTTGCCGCCCGCCTGGGTGATCAGCCCCACGTGGTTGGTGAGCTCGATCAGCGCCTGCCGGGTGCCCCCGCCGCCGGTCTCCTCGTCGTAGGCGAGCGCGGCGGCACGGACGGCCGCGGTGATCGCGGCGAACTTCTCCGCCTCGTCCTGCCCGATCCCGGCCGTCCGGGAGTGCAGCAGACCGTCGGAGCTCATCAGCACCGCGTGCCGGACGCCTTCGATGGACCCCAGGGCGCGGTCCAGCAGCCAGCCAAGTTCGTTGCCGGTGGTCACGGTCATGCTCCTTCGTGCGAGGTGGTCGGGTCTTCGGTGCGCGCGCTGCGTGTCCCCTTCGCCCAGGCCGCGGCGACGGAGGGGCGCCCCGGCGCCGTCGCCCCGCCGTCGGACGACGTGGGACGCGGACTCGCGGCAGGAGTCCTGCGCGACCGGACGGCCAGGCCACTGGCGGTGGTGCGCTTCGCGGTCGCCTGCTCGGGGGCGGCCGGGGGCGCGGTCGCGGGGGCCGGTCGGGCGGCGGGCGCGGGGGCGGCCGCGGCCGGGGCGGACGTGGTCAGCAGGCTCTTGGGGATGAACATGTACACACGCGTGCCGCCGAAGGGGTTCGGTGCCTCCAGGTCGATGCGGAACCCGTAGTCACCGGCGAGGGCGGCGGCCGCCCGCAGACCGGTCTGCGGGTGCGCGCCGAGCTGGTTGATGTCGTCGCGCCGGACACCCGTCAGGATCTCCCTGGCCCACGTCAGCTGCTCCTCGTTCATGCGCAGACCGGCGTCGTCGACGATGACCGACACTCCGTGGTGCCCCTCCTGGAAGGCGACGTGCACCTTCGCCGACGAAGGGGAGTAGCGCACCGCGTTGTCCAGGAGCACCGCCAGCGCGTGCACGACGGGCCCGACCGCGCGGCTGGTCACCGTCACGCCGAGCTCCTGGTGCTCGACCCGCTCGTACTCCTCGATGCTGCCCATCGCGGCCCGCACCACGTCGGTCATGGGGGTGGCCGGCCAGCGGCGCGACAGCTTGCCGCCGGACAGCACCACGTAGTTCTGGGCGACGAGCAGCATCTGCTGCGTGGGGTGGTCGATGCCGACGAGCGTCTCGTACGCCTCGTCGCCCTCGTGCCGCCGTACGCCCTGGCTCACGCGTTGGCTGAGCTTCGAGGCCATGCCCACCATCGCGGACGAGACGGCACGCACGGCCGCGCGGCTGGACTCCTCGGCGCTCTGGCGGGCACGGGCGGCCTCGCTCCGCGCGCTCTCCTGCGCCTCGGCGATCTGGGAGCTCGTGCTGGTCTGCGCGTCGTACTGCACCTTGCGCACCGTGTGCGCCGCCGAGTCGGCCAGTTCGGTGAGCCGCTGCGCCAGCGCGGTGTTCACCAGCGCCTCGGGCAGTTCTATGTCGACACCGTGACCGGTGCCAAGACGTTCCGCCTCGGCGCCCAGCTTGGGGATGACGCCCCCGGCGAGCTGCGCCAGGACGTGCTCGGTGGCGTGCTGACGTCTGGCGATCTCCTCGGCCTGTGCACGGAGGCGGCCGTTCTCGGCGCGTTCGCCTCGGTACTGGTCCCAGAACCGCCAGGCCGCGCCGCCGGCGGCCAGGGCCAGCACCGAAGGCACCACGGAGGTGGCCTGTATGAGGTCTGTCATCACGTCCTCAAGGTGTGAATGGGGGTGGGGCGGCCTTGGGCCGCCGGGCCGGGACACCACCCGGCGCGCTCGACGGGCCGGGGCGCGCTCGACCGCCCGACGCCACGCGGACACGCCGACTGTCCCGCGCCGGAGAGTAGCCGGGTGGGGTGGGGGGCAGGGCTCGCGGCAACTACGGAAGGGGCCGCGCTGGTTGACGGGCGGCCCTCGGGGTCCGCCGGGCAGGGGGCGGCACCGGGGAGCCGAGCCGGTGGGCGCGACGAGACCGAGGCCGGATCGGGAGCCCGACCTGAATCACCGTACTCATCAATTACTTCCTGGCTTCCCTCGGTTGCTGCGTGCTTCCCATGGCATACGTTTTCAGCCAATTGACTGTTAAAAACAGCCAGTTGGCTTCCGCTTGGCAACGATATCTTGTCGTGTCCATCGTTCGGGGTCCAGATGACCAAGGACCCGCGGGAGCATTCGTGGTCGCGCACCGGCCATCTGTGATCCACAGCGTCTAGGCTTCCCGGCATGGAGCAGCGCGAGATCATGCAACGAGTCGTCGGCATCCTGACGGAAGCGCTCGAGATGCGCCGACAGGCTCGCGAGAACCCGGACGGCGAGATCGACAACAGCGGTGCGGTGGGCGCCATGCTCGAGGAAATGCTGCCGCCCATCGAAATCCCCGCCGACGCCACACCGATCGAGGTGGCGGCGGTCGTGGGCCAGGAGCTGGGCCCCGTGATCGAACAGATCACGTCCGCCTTCGCCCTCTCCTTCGCACAGCTCGCCGAAGTCCACGACGAGGGGCGCACGGACGTGACGTCCGCGGATGTACTGCGGTCGATCGCACTGCACTTCGAGAACGAGGAGCACGAAGAGGGCGAGTAGGCTGCGCGTAATGCGCTGCTGTGGGCAGCGCCTATTACGTGTGGAGGTCGAGTGGATACGGCGACGGTGCGGGCCTGGGTCGACGGCTGGGTCGTCTCGCGCGGGGCCGCACCCGCGGTGGAGGAGCCGTGGGGCTACACGGTCGACGTCGGCCTGCCCCACCACGTGACCCGGCACGTCCTGCCCGACGCGGACGAGGCCGTCATCCGCAGGGTCGTGGAGAAGACGACGGCTCCCGGCACCTGGCTCAAAGTTTTCGCTGCCCCGGAGGTCATCGCCCCCTGGCTCACACCGGAGTGGGCTTTCGACGACCCCTGCTTCCTGATGTCGACGACCCTGCGCACGTCCACGACGGAGCTGCCGACCGGCTACCGGCTGCGCACATGGAACCGGGGCGGCGTGATCCGCGCCCTCGTCCTGGCCGCGGACGGCTCCTTCGCCGCCCACGGCCAGGCCGCAGGGTCCTCCGGCGCCGAGGCCGTCGTCTTCGACCTCATAGAGACCGCGGCGGCGCACCGTCGCAAGGGCCTCGGACGCACCGTCATGAACGCCCTGGCGAACGCGGCGGTCGGGACGGGCGCCCGGAGCGGGGTGCTCGGCGCGACGGTCGAGGGCCGTGGCCTGTACGAGTCGCTCGGCTGGTCCGTGGAGGCACCGCTCACCGGTGTCTTCCTCAAGTCACCCGACGCGGGCTGAGGAGTACCGGCCATGGAGTTCTTCTGCTACCACCGCGACAGGCCCGGCTCGATGCCGTTGCGCGAGAAGCTGGGGGAGGAGCACTGGTCGTACATGGACCGGTATGCCGCGCAGCTGATCGCACGCGGCCCGACCTTCGCCGACGACGGCGAGACGCCGTCCGGCAGCGTGCACATCGTCGACCTGCCGGACCCCGCCGCCGCCCGTGCCTTCGCCCACGACGAGCCCAACCACCGGGCCGGCGTGTACCGCGACGTCCTGCTCCGCCGGTGGCGCAACATGCTGGGCCGCACCATGTGGGACTTCCCCGGCGGCCGTACCGGAGGCCACCGCTATCTCGTCCTCGGCCTGGGCCCGGGCCGCCCCGCCGGCCTCCCCGCGCCACCCGACGACCAGGACGAGCTGATCGCGTACGGGCCCCTGCTGTCCGACGACGGCACCGCCTGGCTCGGCACGGCGGTGCTGCTGCGGGCCCCGGACCCGGAGACGGCGCGCGCCGTGCTGTCCCCGGAGCCGTACGCCGACGTCGAGGTCCACGACTGGGAGTTCGGCGGGCGGCGATGAGGGGCCCTCGCCGCTGACGACGGCGGATCAGCGGCCGTCGAGCAGGGGACGCAGCGCCGTCACGAGACGCTCGTATTCGGCCGGTGTGTTGTAGATCTGCCCGCAGACACGGATGCCGCCGCCGTCCGGCCAGGGCCAGATCAACACACGGAAGCCCAGGCGGGCGGCGATCTCCTCGCGCAGGGACGCCGCCTCGTCCGGGGTGCGGGCCAGGCCGGGCGGCAGCCGCAGCGCCCGCATGGCCAGCCGTTCGTCGGTGGGGAGCGGCGTGAGTCCCGGCAGCCCGGAGAGCAGTTCGGCGCCGTACGCGGCGAGGGTGCTGTTGTGGGCGCGGACGCGGTCGGGGCCGAGCGAGGCGATGAGGTCGAGGCCCGCGGGCGCGGCGAGCAGGCCCGTGTAGTCGGCGGTGGCCCGGTACTCGACGGAGCGGGGAAAGCCGCGGCCGTCCTCCCAGGACGGCACGGGCGCGGGCACCCGGTCCCGGTGTGCGGGGGCCACCGCGAGCACCGCGCTGCCCGGCGGCGCGTACCCCCACTTGTGCAGGTTCCCGAACCAGAAGTCGGGCGCCCCGGCGAGCGGATCGGCGAGCATGCCCGGGGCGTGGGCGCCGTCCACCACCGTGGTCACCCCGCGCTCGGCCAGGTCAGCGAGGAGCGCGGGCATGGCGATGAACCGGGCGGTGGGCGAGCTGATGTGGTCGAGGAGGGCGACGCGGGTACGCGGGGTGAGGCCGGCGAGCACCGCCTTGCGCACGGCGTCCGCGTCGGGGAGCGCCGGGTCCAGGGGGACGGTGACGACGCTGGCCCGGCGGGCCGCGGCCGCGACGACCGTGCCGTAGCCGTGGTCGGTGACCAGTACCTCGTCGTCGGGCGCCAGCCGCAGGGCGTCGAGGGCGAGCCCCGCGGCCTCGGTGGCGTTGGTGACGAGGGCGACCCCCTCGGGGTCGGCGCCGAGGCGGGCCGCGATGCGGCCGCGGGCGTCGGCGAGCCGGTCGGGGACGCCGAGGAAGAAGCGGTCCGGGTCGGCCGCCGCCTCCTCCGCGATGCTCCGGTGGACCCGGGCGACGGGGACGGGCACGGCGCCGAAGGACCCGTGGTTGAGGTGGGCCACTTCGGCGCCGAGCCGGAACAGTTCGGTGCCGCCGGGGAAGGCGGCGGGCGCGGTCACCGCGCCTCGGGGGTGTGGGCGCGGCAGGCGGAGACGTCCGTGCGGAAACGTGTATGGGGCATGCCATCGATGGTCTCAGCCTGCCCGGGCCTCCGGATACGTCACGTGGGTGCAGCCGCACCGCTCCGTGATGTCGTCGTCGTACGCGCGGTCACACCGGGCTCGTGCGGCGCACGCATTCCTTCACCACCTCCCGCAGACTGCCCGTCCGCTCCAGCAGATCCCGCTGCACGCGCGCGCCGTTCCCGTGCTTCAGGAGGTCCTCCGCGGTTCCGCGGGCCAGGTCGAGGTCGCCCGTGTCCTCCAGGGCGTCGTGGACGTGGTCGAGCAGGTCGTGGACCACCTCGCCGCTCGGGGCGGGGCGCATCGTGACCGGGTGGAGCAGCGTGTCGTCCAGGCCGGAGCGGGCGGCCCGCCACGTGGCGAGGCGCAGGGGGGCAACGCCGTGGGGGAGCGGCGGCCGGCCCGCGCGCCAGTCGCGGGCCGCCGTCTCGACCAGGGCCCGCGCCAGCGTCGCGATCAGGACGGTCGACGTGGCCTCGAGGCAGACGTCCGACACGCGGATCTCGACCGTGGGGTAGCGGTGGGAGAGCCGGGCGTCGAAGTAGACCATGCCCCGGTCGCGCAGGACGCCCGTGGCGGTCATCTCCGCGACCTGTTCCTCGTACCGGGCGGCGGAGCCGAAGATCTCGGTGGGACCCGCCATCGGCCAGCGGCCCCACACCCTGCTGCGGTAGCTGCTGTACTGGCTGTCGTTGCCCTGCCAGAAGGGCGAGTTCGCGCTCAGCGCGACCAGGACCGGGAGCCAGGACCTGATGCGGTCGATGACGGCCACGCCCTCCTCGTCCGAGTCGACCGACACATGGACGTGACAGCCGCACGTCAGCTGCTCCTGTGTCGTCAGGCCGAACTGCTCCTCCATCCACTGGAAGCGGTGGCCCGTGTTCACCGCCGGGCTCACGGGCAGCGGCGAGGTGGCGAGCGCGGCCACCGCCGCGCCCACGTCACCTGCGTGCCGTGCCGCGTCCGCGCGCCAGCGGGCCACTTCCTCCGCGAGGTCGGTCATGTCGGAGCGTGGCTGCGTGGCGAATTCGAGCTGCTGCCCGTGGAGTTCCCTCTCGAAGGTCTCCTCCTCGGGCTCGCGGTAGTCGTCGGCCTGCTTCTCGGCGCCGGAGTTCTCCCCCGTGTCCCTGGCCGCCCTGGCCAGGACGGCCGAGGACAGGGCGCGGGGCTCACCGCTCTCTCGGTCGACCAGGAGGAGTTCCTCCTCCACTCCTACGGTGCGCAAAGGAGACCGCCTCTCTTCCATGTCGCATCGCGGCCTCTTGCCGCGTTTCTTCCGTAGCCCCGTGGACACTCCGTCCGGGGCAGTGAGACCCCTGTACCCCCGGACCGGATCCGCAGCCGTACGGTGGAGCTGCGGGTCGCCGGAGGTTTCATCGAGGGCCGTTCGGCAAACCGATCATTTATGGTGCAAATCGGCTACACAATGATGACCGAGCAGGCCGGTCCGCGCGCGCTCGTCGACGACCTCGTCGCGGCGGAGCGGGCAGGCTTCGACTTCTCCGTCACCTCCGACCACTATTTCCCCTGGCTGGAGTCGCAGGGGCACTCCCCGTACGCGTGGAGCGTGCTCGGCGCGGCCGCGCAGGCGACCTCGCGCATCCCCCTCATGACGTACGTGACCTGCCCGACGGTCCGCTACCACCCCGCCGTCGTGGCGCAGAAGGCCGCGACGATGCAGCTGCTCTCCGAGGGCCGCTTCCGGCTGGGGCTCGGCTCGGGCGAGAACCTCAACGAGCACGTCGTCGGCGCGGGGTGGCCCTCCGCCCGCGTCCGCATCGAGATGCTCGAAGAAGCCGTCGAGATCATCCGTGCGCTCTTCACCGGCGACAACGTGAACCACGAAGGCACCCACTTCGACGTGGCCAACGCCAAGCTGTGGGACGTGCCCGACGAGCTGCCGCCCATCGGCATCGCCGTCTCCGGCGAGCGGTCCTGCGCGCTCGCCGGACGCTACGCCGACCTCGTCATCGCGACCGAGCCCAAGGCCGGGCTCATCGAGTCGTTCGACAAGCACGGGGGTCGTGGCAAGCCCCGGGTGGGGCAGCTGCCCGTGTGCTACGACACCGACAAGGACTCGGCGATCGCCCGCGCCCACGACCAGTTCCGCTGGTCGGTCGGCGGCTGGCCCGTCAACTCCGAGCTGCCGGGGCCGTCGGGGTTCGCGGGCGCCACGCAGTTCGTCACCCAGGAGGACATGGCGAAGCAGATTCCGTGCGGCGACGATGTCGATGACTTCGTCGAGGCCGTACGCCCCTTCGCCGAGGCGGGCTTCACGGAGATCGCCCTCGTCCAGGTGGGCGGCGACCAGCAGCGCCCCTTCATCGAGTGGGCCGAGAAGAAGCTCCTGCCCGCGCTGCGGGAGCTGTGACGGGCCGGGCCGTCGGCGAACACCCCGAGTCCCTGCACCCCCCGTCCGCGGACCTGGTGCAGGTGGTTCTCGGCGAGTGCTCCCCGGCCGACGCCGACACCGTGTTCAACGTGCTGCGTGAACACTTCTCCTCCGACCGCGGGTCCGACGCGCCGGGCCGGACCGGGGAGACGTCCCCCGAGGTCTGGACCGGCGGTTTCCTCGCGGACCACAGTCCGGGTTCCGTACCGGGCGTGCTGCTCGCGGGCTCGGTCACCGCGGACCTGCAGGGCGGTCCTGTCGCGGTGTCCCGGCTCCGCGCGGCGCTCGCGTCGGCCTTCGTCGTGACGGACGTGGCCACGGTCTCCGGGGACCAGGAGGTCGAGGTGCAACTGCGCCTGACCGGCCCCGACCGGGGGGCGCCGCCCGGGAACGACTGAGCGGTTGCCCCGATCGGGTGTACGTCCGCGTGTCGGATCCGGACCTTCCGCACGGTGTGACGGGGTGCGGCATGGTCGAAGGACCCGTGTTCCGACGGGACGGCGAAGGAGTACGGCACTGGTGCGCGCAACAAGGCTGGGCGTCGCCGTGACACTGCTGGGCTGCGCCCTCGGCGGCTGCGGCGGCGGTGGCGTCGACGCGCGCGAGGACGCCGCGGCCCGTGCCGCCGCCCGCTTCGAGGCCGGCCTGCGCGCCCCGGACGCCGCGCGCGGATGCGCGGCGCTCGCCCCCGGCACTCTCGACGAACTGGAGCAGTCCGCCGAACAGCCCTGCGCGAAGGCCCTGCCGGAAGCACGGATCCCGCTGTCGACGGGGGTGCGGCACGTCGACGTGTACGGGCGCCAGGCCCGCGTCGTCACCGACCGCGACACCCTCTTCCTCTCGTCCTTCCCGGACGGCTGGAAGATCACGGCCGCGGGCTGCACCCCACGCCCCGAGAAGCCGTATCAGTGTCAGATCAAGGGGAGTTGACCCGTGCGGACGATGTTCACGGTGTATCTGGTGATGGTCGCCGCGGGGCTGACCTACTGCACGGTGCTCGGGCTGATCCAGCGGTGAAGGGGCTGAACCAGTGATGAAGAGGTTCCTTCGTTTTCTGCGCGAGAACAGTCTGAGCCTCGTCTTCGGCGTGGGCTTCCTCCTGTCCCTGGCCGGGCAGGCGGTCGCGGGGCATGCCGACTTCAACAACCAGCTCGTCGCGGAGGAGCTGGCCCCGATGAGCTTCGGCGGCTATCTGCTGTCCTCCGACTTCGCCGTGGACGTGATGGAGAACTGGCAGTCCGAGTACTTGCAGTTCTTCCTCTACATCTTCGGCACGGTGTGGCTCCTCCAGCGCGGTTCCCCCGAGTCCAAGGAGCTCCACAAGGCGGGCACGGAGTCCGACGAGGACCAGAAGGCCGGGCCGCACGCGAAGCCGGACTCACCGCGCTGGGCGGCGGTCGGGGGCGTACGCCAGGCCTGGTACTCCCGGTCGCTCGGCATCCTCATGTGCACGCTGTTCCTGCTCTCCTGGCTGGCCCAGTCCGTCACCGGCACCGCCGCGTACAACGAGCAGCACCTGCGCGAACTCCAGGCGCCCATCAGCTGGTTCGAGTACCTCGGCGCCGCCGACTTCTGGAGCCGCACCCTGCAGAACTGGCAGTCCGAGCTCCTCGCCGTGGGCTGCATGGCCGTCTTCTCCGTCTATCTGCGCCAGCGCGGATCTCCGGAGTCGAAGCCGGTCGGGTCGCCGCACACCGCGACCGGCGTCGAGGGCGGCTGACGCTCAGCCACGGGCTTCTCGGCCGGCGGCTGCGCCGGGCGCGTCGGGGAGCGGGACGAGCAGGGCGCTCCGCCCCTGTCGCCACGCCCGCAGCAGTCGCGCGCCGAGGCGGTCCTCCAGGAACCCCGTGGCACGGACGCCGAAGGCGACATCCGCCTTCAGGCCGGGTTCGGCCGCGAGGAGACCGCCGACGACGTCCCGCCGGACCACCTGCTCGTGCACGGCGTCCGCCTCCACGTGCTCGTCGTAGAAGCGCTGCGCCGCCGCGCCCGCGCCGACCTTGCGCAGAGCCGCGGCCAGCCGCCGCGAGCCGGGCGACGACGTCACCTCGACCCAGGCGAAGTGCCCGACCAGCGCACCGCGGTGGGCGCGGTGCAGGCCGAACAGGGACATCAGGTTCACGGTCGCGAGGACCTCGGCCGGAGCGGCGTCCACGTAGTGGCCGTAGGACGTGTCGAGCCCGAGGTCGGCCATGAGGTCGGCGAAGAGCCGGGCGTGGATGTCCTCGGCACGGCCCGCGCCGAACTCGTCGTACTCGATGGCCACCATCGCGGCCTTCGCCCGGCCGTGCAGCCGCGGGATGACCCAGGCGTGCGGGTCGGCCTCCTTGAGGTGGTACAGCGAGCGCAGCGCCGCGTACTCCCTGAGCTGCCACGTCTCGCCGTCGCGCTGCAGATGGTGGCTGACGCTCGTCCCGTCGTGCCCGACCGGCTCCACGAGCAGTGCGGCCAGCGCCCCTTCGGCGTCATCGCTCGGCGGCACGTCGGTGTGCAGGGCGTCCAGGAACCGCCGCTCCAGGACGTGCCGCAGGGCCAGCAGGGCCGGGTCCCATTCCCTGTCGTCGGCGACCTCGGCGAACCCCTGGTAGTGGAGTTCGTAGAGGACGTAGAGGGTGAGCTGGAGGTCGTCACCGTAGGCGTCGGTGTCCTGCGCGTCCCTCGGCCCGGGCGCGGGGGCACCGTCCCTGAGGGCGGCGATGACCGCGCGGGAGAGGTCGCCGCGCGGGGAGGGGAGCTCGGGGCTGCGGTGGCGCGATTCGGGGGCGGCGGGGTGTGCCTCCGTGGTGCGCGTCTGCGCGGGGGCCGTCATGAAGATGCCTCCGGGTTCTCGGTGTCCGATGGTGTCGCCCTGTCCTCGTGCTGTTTCACCCGCCGCCGGTGGCTCGTGTCGCACCACGGGTACGTACGGCTGCGGCGGCAGGTGCAGATCGCCACGGTGAACCGCGACGAGACGGAGACGGTCCCGTCGTCGCCGACCACCTCCACCGGGCCCTCCACCAGGAGCGGCCCGTCGCGATCGACCGTCACGCGGCGGGGGCGTTCAGGGGAGTTCGGCACGGATCACCACCAACTCCTCGCAGCGCTCGCCGTCCTCGATCAGGTTGCGGTGGCGCAGCCACGACTCGCGCGAGCGCATCACGGGCCCGAACGGGACGAACTCCCGGTCGGCGACCGCCGCTTTCATGCCCCGGTCCGCCAGCCGTTCGAGCGTGGCGTCCACGCCGCTCAGCGCGGAGTGCACCATCAGGAGAACACCACCGGGACGCAGGGCACCCGGCGCCGCGTCGCAGACACGGTCCACGACCGCGCGCCCCGCGGGCCCCGCGTCCCACGCGCGCGCCGCGCCGCGCCGGGGGAGCAGCGCGGAAGGAGAGGGCACGTAGGGCGGGTTGCTGATCACGAAGTCGTACGGGCCCGCCGGCACCCCGCGCGTCATGTCGCCGCGGCGGACGGTGACCGACTGCCGGGCGAGCCGGGCGTTGACGCGGGCGGTCAGGACCGCCCGCCGGGAGATGTCGAGGGCGGTCACGCGAGCTCCCTGCCGCGCAGCCGCGACGGCGAGCGCCCCGGAGCCGGTGCCCAGGTCCAGTACGGACGTGCCCTCGTCGATGCGCTCGCGGCGCAGGTTGCGGGCGAGCAGTTCGGTGTCGTACTGCGGTGCGTACACGCCGGGCAGAGTGATCAGACGGGGCCGGCGTGCCGGCCGGGCCGCGCGTCTCGTGCGTGCCGAGGTGGGCATGGGTGTCCGCGTGTGCGTGGTCATGTGGCATCTCCCGTCGGCGGGAACTCCACTAGGGGTTCCTCCTCCCACATTCCGCCCGTTCACCTTCGGCCACCACCCGAAAGATGACTCAAAGTGAGCCAAAGCATGACTCATGGTGACTTGACGTGAACGAGACGAATTTGCTGCCTGCTCTGGTTCTGACCCTGAGTGCCCCGGGCACCGTGATCCACACCTGATCCGTGCCCGGGGCGCACGCCGGGCCGCATCCGTGCCGGAGCCGGTTCAGTCCACGGACGTGTGCTTGTGCCGCGCCCACGCGGGCAGCACGAACCAGCACAGCAGGTACCAGGCGACGACGCCGGCCACCAGCCACGGCACCACGGTGTTGTCGGTCGCGACGCGCAGCACGAGGAGCAGCGCCGCCGTCAGGGTGCCGAGCAGGAGGATCAGTCCGGCGAGCGTCAGCCGGGACGCCCACACCACCGCGTGCGGCTTGATCCTGCGCCCCGCGACGATGCGGTGGAACGACACCGGTCCGATGAGGGCGCCCGTCGCCGTCGAGCCGAGGATCACGGTCACCACGTAGATCGTCCGGTCGGTGTCACCGAGCTCGGCGAACCTGGGGGTGAAGACGACCGTCAGGAGGAAGCCGAAGAGGATCTGCACGCCGGTCTGCGCGACCCGCACCTCCTGGATCAGCTCGGCCCACCGGCGGTCGGCACGCTCGCTCTCGGTCTCGCGGCGGTCGTTGTGCGTGGCCTTGCTGTTCGACGTGTCCACAACATTGAGTCTGACGACGAACCGCCGGGACGACAAACGGAAGTGCTTCTTGTGCTTCGAGTCGTGATTTGAGTTTCCGCGGGCGGGCAGACGGGACGCAGAACGCACTCGTACACGACCCGATGGAGGCTCTCCATGCTGCTGGCGCACCCCGCCGTCCTGGAAGACCTGCTGGAGCGCTACAAGACTCTGGCCCTGCTCCGTGCGGACCAGGGCAGTGCGGAGAGCCGCCAGGCGTACGAGGACGTCGCCTACAGCCTGTGCCTGGCCACCGGCACCAGCGACATCGACGCCGCGGTCGTCGCGGCGGGGCACCGGCTGCCGGGCGCCAGGACCATGGACGACTCGCTGCTGTCGGCATAGGAATCCGGGGCCCCCACGGGGGCCCCGGATTCATCACCCCGTACGCGCATACGTCTCTACGCGTACGTTCTACGCGCCGTGCCAGACCGTCGTCGCGTTGCAGAACTCGCGGATGCCGTGGCCCGACAGCTCACGGCCGTAACCGGAACGCTTGACGCCACCGAAGGGCAGCCCGGGGTGGGAAGCGGTCATGCCGTTGAAGAACACGCCGCCCGCCTCCAGATCCCGTACGCACCGCTCGACATCGGCGTCGTCCCGGGTCCACACATTGGAACTCAGCCCGAACGGCGTGTCGTTGGCGAGCCGCACGGCCTCGTCCAGATCCGCGACGCGGTACAGCGTGGCCACCGGTCCGAACGCCTCCTCGCGGTGGATCCGCATCTGCGGGGTGACGTCGGCGAGGACCGTGGGGGAGTAGTACCAGCCCCGCTCCTGCTCCTTGGGCCGCTGCCCGCCGCACAGCGCCGTGGCGCCCTTGCCCAGCGCGTCCTCGACGAGCTCCTCCAGGTCGTCGCGGCCCTGCTCGGTGGCGAGCGGACCCACATCGGTGCCCTCGTCCATCGGGTCGCCGACGGTCAGCTCGCGCATCCCGGCGACGAACCGCTCCCGGAAGGCGTCGTAGACGTCGGTGTGCACGATGAAGCGTTTCGCGGCGATGCAGGACTGCCCGTTGTTCTGCACCCGGGCGGTGACCGCCGTCGCCGCCGCGCGCTCGACGTCGGCGCTCGGCAGCACGAGGTACGGGTCGCTGCCGCCCAGCTCCAGAACGGTCTTCTTGATCTCGTCGCCCGCGACGGACGCCACCGAGCGCCCCGCGGGCTCGCTGCCGGTGAGGGTCGCCGCGGCCACCCGCCGGTCGCGCAGGATGTCCTCGACGGCGCCGGAGCCGATCAGCAGCGTCTGGAAGCAGCCCTCCGGGTAGCCGGCGCGCGTGAACAGGTCCTGGAGGTAGAGCGCGGTCCTCGGCACGTTGGAGGCGTGCTTGAGCAGGGCGACGTTGCCCGCCATGAGGGCCGGGGCGGCGAAGCGGACGACCTGCCAGAGCGGGAAGTTCCACGGCATCACGGCCAGGACGACGCCGAGCGGGCGGTAGCGCACGATGGCCCGTGAAGCACCCGAGTCGCTCACGTCCCGCTGTGCGGGGTGCTCGTCCGCGAGCAGGCCCTCGGCGTGCTCGGCGTACCAGCGCATGGCCTTCACGCACTTGGCGGCCTCGGCCTCGGCGGCTTTCACCGGTTTGCCCATCTCGGTCGTCATGGTGCGGGCGACGTCCGCCGCGTCCTGCTCCAGCAGGTCGGCGGCGCGGTTGAGCAGGCGTGCGCGCTCGGCGAAGTCGCTGACGCGGTGGCGGGCGTAGGCGGATTCGGCGGTCGCCAGACGGCGTTCGATCTCGTCGCTGGGGAGAGCCTCGAAGGTTTCGAGGGTCTCGCCGGTGGCCGGGTCGACCGTGGCGATGGGCATGCGGCTCCTCCTCGGGAACACGGGGGGCGGGAGACTTGTGGGCGGCCTACGGCGGCCCGGGTCCGCGCCACGCGTCCCCGGGATCTCCACCGTAGGCCGACATGAGTACGGGGGCATGCCGGAGCGGCCGGACGGTCAGTCCGTGCTGAGGGCTTCCAGGAGCTGCCCCGTCTTGGGGTCGCTCAGCGCGCGGGCGGCGTCGGCGAGCGCGACCATGCCCACCAGGGCGTGGCCGTCGATCACGGGCAGCCGCCGCACCTTGTGCGCGGTCAGGGTCGCGAAGAGCTCGTCGACGCTGTCGTCCGCGCCGATGGTCACGGCCTCGCCCTGCGCGAGCTCACCCACGAGGACCTTCGAGGGGTCCTTGCCCTGCCCGAGGACCTTGACGACGATGTCGCGGTCGGTGAGGACGCCCTTGAGCCTGTTGTCGGTCCCGCAGATAGGCAGCGCCCCGACGTTCAGTTCGGTCAGCTTGGCGGCCGCCTGCAAGATGGTCTCCTCGGCACCGGCGCACTCCGCGCCGGGCGTCATGATGTCGCGTGCGGTGGTCATGTGGGCCTCCTTGCCGGTGGGTGGACGGCCCGGCCTCGGGACCGTTCTCCGGGCCGAGCCGCTGTCGCCGACCGGGTGCCCACTGCGAGCGGGGGAAACACACGGGCCGCCCACCGCGTGAGGGAAAGGTCCCGCCGGCTCAGAGGCCGAGGTCGGTGAGGCCGGGGTGGTCGTCGGGGCGGCGCCCGAGCGGCCAGTGGCAGAGGCGGTCGCTCTCCCGGATCGGCACGTCGTTGATGCAGGCGTGGCGGGTGTGCATCAGGCCGTTCGCGTCGAACTCCCAGTTCTCGTTGCCGTACGAGCGGTACCAGTGGCCGGAGTCGTCGTGCCACTCGTAGGCGAAGCGCACCGCGATGCGGTGGCCGTCGTGCGCCCACAGCTCCTTGATGAGCCGGTAGTCGAGCTCGCGGTCCCACTTGCGGGCCAGGAAGCCGACGATGGCTTCGCGTCCGGTGACGAACTCCGCGCGGTTGCGCCAGCGCGAGTCCTCGCTGTAGGCGAGGGCCACCTTCCGGGGATCGCGGGTGTTCCAGCCGTCCTCGGCGAGGCGGACCTTCTCGATGGCGGTCTCCCGCGTGAAGGGCGGTACGGGCGGTCGGACGGCGTCGGCGGTCATGGCGCGCTCCTTGCGACGATAGGGAGAACGAGCGTTCTCCGGGCAGGGGCGTCACGATAGGAGAACGTGCGTTCTCGCGCAACGGTGCAGGAGTGCCGAGGCCCGTAGTACGGTGGGAGAACGTACGTTCTCTACCTGGCGGGGAGTCCCATGGAACACGCGGAAGCGGAGGCCCGCCTGCTCGACGCCGCCGAGCGGCTCTTCTACGAGCGCGGCATCCAGGCGGTCGGCATGGACCAGGTCCGCACCGCGTCGGGCGTCTCGCTCAAGCGGCTCTACCGCCTGTTCCCGTCCAAGTCGGAGCTGGTCCGGGCCTGTCTGGAGCGCCGGGACCGGCGCTGGCGCGGACGGCTGGCGGCGCACGTCGACGAGGTGCACGGGACGGACGGCGGTGAGGGGCGCGTCCTCGCGGTCTACGACTGGCTGTACACGTGGTTCGACGAGCCCGACTTCCGGGGCTGTGCCTTCGTCAACTCCTTCGGCGAACTCGGCGCCGTGGACCCCGGCGTCGCCGAGGCCGTCCGCGCGCACAAGGCCGCCTTCCGGGAGTACGTGGCCGGGCTGGCGGCGGCCGCGGGGGTGCCGGAATCCGCCGTCGGCCCCCTCGTCCTGCTCGCGGAAGGGGCCATGACGGCCGCCGCGATCTCCGGCTCGCCCGAACCGGCCCGACAGGCCCGTTACGGAGCGGCCCAGTTGCTGGCCGCGTCCAGGGCGCGGGTCCCCGAGTGAAGTGCCGGGCGGGCGCGGAGGGTTGCGCCCGCCCGGCGGCGGGGGTGCGTGCGGCACCGGAGGGGGTGCCGCACACGGAGGGCGTCAGCAGCTCAGGTTGGAGCCCGGTGTGGTGCCCAGGATCTGGGTGAAGGACTTGTAGCGGTCGATGCGGCTCTGGACCTGGGCGGGGTTGCCGCCGTTGCACTCCAGGGTGCCGTTGATGGCGCGGATGGTCTCGCCGAACCCGGCGCCGTTGACCATGGCGTTGTGCGGGGTCATGGTGCCGGGGCCGCTCTGCGTGTTCCAGTACCAGAGGCCCGTCTGCCAGGCGATGGCCGGGTTCTGCTCGACCAGGTAGGGGTTGTTGAGCAGGTCGATGCCGAGTGCGTCGCCCGCGGCCTTGTAGTTGAAGTTCCAGCTGAGCTGGATCGGGCCGCGGCCGTAGTAGGCGGCCTGCCCCGCGGGGCAGCCGTAGGGCTGGGTCTTGTCGCAGTAGTGCGGGTAGTTGCTCTGGTTCTGCTCGACGACGTACTTCAGGCCGCCTGTCTCATGGCTGACGTTGGCGAGGAACGCCGCCGCCTCCTGGCGCTTCACGGTGTCGCTGCCGGTGTTCGCGAAGGCCGGGTAGGACTTGAGGGCGTCGGTCAGGCCCTTGTACGTGTAGAACGAGTTCCGGCTCGGGAACATCTGGTTGAACTGGGACTCGCTGACGACGAAGCCCGACGGGTCGGGGTTGCCCGGGTCGGTACCGCCGCCGCAGGTGCCCTGGTCGGCCCAGACGTCGGAACGGCCGGGGGCCTCGTTCTGGGTCCACCACTTGGCGGTCCAGTTGTGCCCGTTGTACGAGGCGGACTTGCCGCCCGTGTAGACGGACGAGGAGCTCCAGGGTGCGGCGCACTCGGCGGCGGACGCGGAGGTCGCGGCCGGGCCCAGGACGATCATCGCGCCGAGCGCGGCGAGCGCGGCGGCGAAGCTGGTGAGGCGTCTGATCATGCCAACTCTCCTTGTGGCGGCGCGGTTTGCGGGGGCCGCGCCGTCGATGGGGATGCCGTGACTCAAGCGAAAATGGTCTGAACCTGTCAAGGTCTAGACCAAACTCGACGGGTAAAAGATTCGACCGGCGGGTCGCCCGGCGTGCGGGTGACGCGTTTGACAGCCCGAAACATGGGGTGTTCCGATGTCTCTAAACATGGGATGTTCCTATGTGTGTCCCCGCCCAGGAGAGAAGGCCGACCGATGCCGCTGCGCAGCGCCGCCCGGACCAACCTCGTCGACCTCGTCATCGCCCAGATGGAGAGCCTCATCGGCGACGGCGAGTGGCAGGTCGGCGAAAAGATCCCGGCCGAGCCGCTCCTCGTCGAGCAGCTCGCCGTGGGCCGCAACACCGTGCGGGAAGCGGTGCGCGCCCTCGTGCACACCGGCATGCTGGAGCCCCGCCAGGGCGACGGCACCTATGTGCGGGCGGACAGCGACTTCGGCGCGGCCGTGCAGCGCAGGCTGCGCCGCGCCGGCGTCCTGGAGGCGTACGAAGTCCGTGCCTCCCTGGAGCGCGACGCCGCCCGGTACGCCGCCGAGCGCCGTACGGAGGAGGACCTCGCCACGCTGCGCGCCGCGCTCGCGGAGCGCAGTCTGGCGTGGGAGAGCGGAAACACCGACGCGTTCGTCGACGCGGACATGGCCTTCCACCGCACGGTCGCCGACGCGGCCCACAACAGCGTCCTCGCCGAGCTGTACGGGCACCTCAGCGACGCCCTGCGCTCCACGGTCCAGTCCGTCATCGGCGCCCCCGTCCCGGACTCCGTACGCCACCAGCTCGAAGGCCACGAGGCGATCGTCGACGCCATCGAGGCGCGGGACGCCGAAGCCGCGGAGGCCGCGGTGCTCGCCCACCTCAACGAGGGCATGGCCGCCCTGCGCGAACACCCGCAGACCGGCCCCGACACCGACGCGCACGCCCCCGCCGACGCCCCCCACAGCAACGAATCAGGAGCAGCACATCATGAGTGAGGCAGCACCGGCGACCGCCGAGGCCGCACCCGCCGGCACCACCGGGGCGTCGCAGGACCCCGCTCCCGCCGCGCCCCCCGCGGCCGGACGCCACGCGCTCCACCTCGCCCTCGGCGTCATCCTGCTCGCCCTCAACCTGCGCCCCGCCCTCGTCGCCGTCTCCCCGCTCGCCGACACCATCCGCGACGACAGCGGCATGTCGGCCGCCGCGACCAGCCTGCTCACCGCGCTGCCGCTGCTCTGCTTCGGCCTGCTCGCGCCCGTCGCGCCCCGCCTCGGCCGCCGCTTCGGCATGGAGCGTTCGCTGTTCGGCACCATGGTCCTGATCTGCGCGGGCACGGCCCTGCGTCTGCTCGACTCGGTCGTCGCGCTCTTCGCCGGCACCGTCGTCATCGGCGCCGGCATAGCCGTGGCCAACGTCCTGCTGCCGGGTCTCATCAAGCGCGACTTCCCGGCGAAGGCGGGCCTGATGACGGGTCTGTACTCGATGTCGCTGTTCGGCGGCGCCGCGCTCGCGGCCGGTGTCACGCTGCCCGTACAGCAGGCCAGCGGCATGAACTGGCGCACCACCCTGGCCTGTTGGGGTGCGCTCGCGGTCGTGGCGCTGCTCGTGTGGCTGCCGCAGCTGCGCTCGCGCACCCGTGTGGGCGCGGCGGCGGCACGGCAGGCCGCCCACCCCGTGCGCGGTCTGTGGCGCTCCCCGCTCGCCTGGCAGGTCACCGCGTACATGGGCCTGCAGTCCCTCAACTACTACGCGGCCGCCGCCTGGTTGCCGACCGTGTTCCAGGACGCCGGAATGGCCCCGGG
This sequence comes from Streptomyces sp. NPDC045678, assembly GCF_056432085.1. Lineage (NCBI taxonomy): Bacteria > Bacillati > Actinomycetota > Actinomycetes > Kitasatosporales > Streptomycetaceae > Streptomyces > Streptomyces sp. NPDC045678. Next base: position 131,962 of record NZ_JBWKJS010000015.1, on the reverse strand, counting down.
CGACGCGGGCTGGATGCTCTCCTTCTCCTCACTGCTCGGCATCGCGGGCTCCTTCCTCGCGCCGGTGGTCGTCGGCGGCAGGCTGCGCCCGGGCGCGCTCGCCGCACTGGGCGCCGTTCTCTGCGCGCTCGGTTACGCGGGTCTGCTCACCGCACCGGTCGGCGGCGCCTACCTCTGGATGACGCTGCTCGGCCTCGGCCAGGGCGCGGCCATCAGCCTGGCGCTGCTGTTCATCGTGCAGCGGGCGCCCGACGCACGGCACGCGGCGCAGCTCTCCAGCATGTCCCAGTGCTTCGGCTACATCCTCGCCGCCACCGGACCCACCCTCCTCGGCGCCGTCCACGACGTCGCGCACAGCTGGACCGTGCCGCTCGTGCTGCTGCTCGTCCTGCTGGTCCCGCAGGTCGTGGCCGGACTCGGCGCCGCGCGCGACCGTCATGTGGCGGGCATCGGCTGACGTCCGCTCGGGCAGGATGCACCCGGTGCGGTTCTCCACGGCCCACCGTGTCGGATCGAGAAGGGTGTAACGATGACGGACTCGGCCCCCGGGCGGCTCGTGATCTCACGGGCGACGCCCGACGACTGGCGCGTGGTGACGGAGTGGGCGGCGGACGAGGGCTGGAACCCCGGCCTCGCCGACGCCCCCTCCTTCCACGCGCAGGACCCGGAAGGGTTCTTCCTGGGCCGCTTGGACGGCGAACCCGTCTCCGCGATCTCCGTGGTCAACTACGGGGACGACTACGCCTTCCTCGGCCACTACCTGGTCCGCCCCGACCGGCGGGGCCGCGGCCTGGGCCTCGCCACCTGGCGGGCGGGGCTCGCGCACGCCGAGGGCAGGGTCGTGGGTCTGGACGGCGTGCCGGACCAGCAGGACAACTACCGCCGCTCCGGCTTCGAGCCGCGGCACGGAACGCTGCGCCACATCGGCCCGCTGCCCGTGGTCGACGTGCCCGACCGGCACGTACGCCCTGTCGAGGCCGCGGGCCTGCGGGCCCTCCTGGCGTACGACAGCGCGTGCCTGCCCGCCGACCGGCCCCGCTTCCTCGAGTCCTGGCTCGCCGCTCCGGGCCACCGCGCCCTCGCCCGTATCGTCGGCGGCCGCCTGACCGGGTACGGAGTGCTCCGCCACGGCCGCGACACCCGCCGCGTGGGGCCCCTCTTCGCGGACACCCGGGCCGACGCCGAAGCGCTCCTGGACGCGCTGGCCGCCGAGGCCGACGGCGCCCCCATCGCGCTGGACGTGCCCGACTCCAACCCGGAGGCCGTGGCGCTCGCCGAGGCGCGCGGCATGAAGCCCGCCTTCGAGACGGCCCGCATGTACACGGGTCCGATCAGGGGGTACGCGGAGGACCGGGTCTTCGGCATCACGTCGCTGGAACTCGGCTAGCCGCGACGCGGGGGAGGGGCGGTGGGTCTGCGGGTGCGTGCGTGCGGGTGCGTGCGAACACCGCTTCGGGGCTCCAGGGAGTTGACCTCAAGTTTAGTTGAGGTTCTAACCTTCCCGTATGAGCATGGAAACGACCGCGTGGACGCAGATGTACAGCGTCATGAACGCCCAGCAGGACCGCCGCCCGTTCGCCCGGGCCACCTTGCGCCGCATCGGTACCTTCGCGCGGCCCCACCGCCGACGTATCTGGCAGTTCGTGCTGTTGAGCATCCTCACCGCACTGCTCGCCGTGGCAACTCCCGTACTGGCGGGCAACGTTGTGACCGCCATCGTATCGGGCTCCGACTCCTCGACCGTGGTGCGCTACGCCTTGCTCATCGCCGGGATCGCGCTTGCCGAGGCCGGTCTCGGACTGCTGAGCCGATGGCTGTCGGCGAACCTCGGCGAGGGACTCATCCTTGATCTGCGCACCGCCGTCTTCGACCACGTCCAGCGCATGCCCGTCGCGTTCTTCACCCGCACCCGCACGGGTGCGCTGGTCAGCCGCCTCAACAACGACGTGGTCGGCGCGCAGCGGGCGTTCAGCAACACGCTGTCCGGCGTCGTCGGGAACGTGGTGACGCTGCTCCTGACCCTCGTCGTCATGATGACCCTCTCTTGGCAGATCACCCTGCTCGCGCTGGTGCTGCTGCCGATCTTCGTCGTCCCCGCACGCCGCATGGGGACGCGCATGGCCAGGCTCCAGCGCGAGGCCGCGCACCACAACGCCGCCATGGGCACCCGCATGACGGAGCGCTTCTCGGCGCCCGGCGCCACCCTCATCAAACTGTTCGGGCGGCCCGGTGACGAGTCGGCGGAGTTCGCCGCGCGGGCCCACCGGGTCCGGGACATCGGCGTACGCACCGCCATGGCGCAGTCCGCGTTCATCACCGCCCTCACCCTGGTGTCGGCGCTCGCGCTGGCGCTCGTGTACGGCCTCGGCGGGTACTTCGCGCTGGAAGGGTCGCTGAAGCCGGGCGCAGTCGTCTCGCTCGCGCTGCTGCTCACCCGGCTCTACGCGCCGCTGACCTCATTGGCCGGCGCGCGGGTCGAGGTGATGAGCGCGCTCGTCAGCTTCGAGCGGGTCTTCGAGGTGCTCGACCTGAAGCCCCTCATCGAGGAGAAGAAGGACGCGGTGCCGGTGCCCGAAGGACCCGTCGCCATCGAGTTCGACGACGTCCGGTTCGGCTACCCCGCCGCCGACAAGGTCTCCCTCGCCTCCCTCGAAGAGGTCGCCTCGCTCGACACCCGCGGCGGTGACGAAGTCCTGCACGGCCTCTCCTTCCGCGCCGAGCCCGGACAGACCGTCGCCCTCGTCGGCTCCTCCGGAGCGGGCAAGTCGACCATCGCGCAGCTGCTGCCGCGCCTGTACGACACCGACGAGGGTGTCGTGCGGATCGGCGGCGTCGACGTCCGGGACCTGTCCGCCGAGTCCATGCGGGCCACGCTGGGCATGGTCACGCAGGACGGCCACCTGTTCCACGAGTCCGTCCGCGACAACCTGCTCCTCGCCCGGCCCGGCGCGAGCGAGGACGAGCTGTGGGACGTACTGCGCCGGTCCCGCCTCGAAGACCTCGTACGCTCCCTGCCCGACGGTCTGGACACGGTCGTCGGCGAGCGCGGGTACCGCCTCTCCGGCGGCGAGCGCCAGCGGATGACCATCGCGCGGCTGCTCCTCGCGGGGCAGCGGGTCGTCATCCTCGACGAGGCGACGGCGCACCTCGACAACACCTCCGAGGCCGCGGTCCAGGAAGCCCTGGCGGAGGCGCTCGAAGGACGCACCGCCGTGGTGATCGCCCACCGGCTGTCCACGGTGCGGTCCGCCGACCAGATCCTTGTCGTCGAGGCCGGACAGATCGTCGAACGCGGGACGCACGACGAACTCCTCGCCCTGGACGGGCGGTACGCGGAGCTGTACCGGACGCAGTTCGCCAAGGGCCCGGGGACGGTGGACCCGTCGGACGTGGTGGAGGCGGCCTGAGGCGCCAACGGGGCCGGCACCCCGTAAACGATCACCCGTGTCCATTCGTCCACCAGGAGTTCATCGGTTCCCCACCATCAGCCCGCCTCCCCGTGAGAGAAACCCTCCATGTGCGATGACGAGCTGATACCGCCGAGCGCGGACCTGACCGAGGACCAGTGGCTGCGGGCCGAACCGGCCCTGGCCGAAGGGCCGGTGGGGGAGCGGGTCCGGGAGATGCGGGCGCCGCGGCGCCGGACCGTGCTGGGCGGTGTGATGGCGGGGGCGGCGGCGCTGACCGCCCTCCAGGGCGGCGCGCGGCCCGCCGCGGCCGCCGCCCGCGCCGGCAAGTTCCCCCTGCCGACAGGACCGAACCGCGCCGGCGAGTACGCGGTGCTCCTCACCGGGGACGCCGGTACGGGCGAGGAGGCCCAGCACGCGGTGGCCGCCGCGGCCCGCGAGGTGTGCCGCGCCGAGGGCATCGGCCTCGCGGTCGGCCTCGGCGACAACATCTACGAGAACGGCCCCGAGTCCGCCGACGACTCGGAGTTCCGCACCAAGTTCGAGGACCCCAACTCCGGTCTGGACATGCCGTGGCTGATGGTCCTCGGCAACCACGACTGCTCGGGACTGATCCCCGGCAGCGGCGGCGACCCGTCCCGCGGCGACCGAGAGGTCGCCTACGCCCAGGGCTCCCGCCGCTGGTACATGCCCGGCCGCTACTACAACGTCGCCCTGCCCGCGCGGTCCGGCGACGGGAGCGACCCGGTGGTCGAGTTCTTCGCCATCGACACCAACCCCGTCTCGTCGTACGTCGCGCAAACGGACCCGCACTACCGGTGGAACGGCCCCTACATGCGGGAGCAGCGCGACTGGCTGGACGGCGCCCTCAAGGCGTCGCGGGCCCGCTGGAAGATCGTGCTCGGCCACCACCCGTACCTCAACAACGGCAAGCACGGCAGCGCCGGATCGTACGACGGCTTCGTGATCGGCAACTACACCAGCGGCATCCACCTCAAGGAGCTGTACGAGGAGGTGGTGTGCGGCCGCGCCGACCTGATCCTCTCCGGGCACGACCACACGCTGCAGATCCTGGAGCCGACCGCCCGCACCGGCGGCACCCGCCAGATCGTCTGCGGGGCCGCGGGCAAGGCGGGCGACGGCAAGGCGCACTTCGGCCACCCCTCCGCCTGGCAGAACTTCTCCGACCACGGCTTCATGGTCCTGAAGGTGTCCGAGCGGACGATGACCGTCGAGGCGTACACGGTGGACGTCGCCACCCGCACGGCACGCCTCGCGCACCGCATGCGCACGGCCGCACCGGTGGGGTAAAAGCCGCTAAAGGGGCGATTCGAGCTACGTTTCGAGCTGGGCGGGTACACCTCCTGTATGGAACCAATGGAACTGGCTGTCAGCCATACCGCGGCCCTGCTGATGTGGATCGCCGGCGTCGTCGTGGCCGGCGTGCTCCTGGCCGCCTTCTTCTGGGGCCGGCGCGCCCAAGCGCGCGAAACGCGGACGGTGAGCCCCGAGGAGCAGCCGAAACGGCCGTACGACGGACCGGCGAGGGAGGAACGCGAGTACCGCGAGCCGGACGAGATGCCGCACGACGGCCGCCGCCTCCTGCCGCACGAGCTCCACAACGGATACGGCAGGTCCAGCACGCACCCCGCCGACTCGCAGGATCCGGACGACCACAGGAAGGGCAACAGCGGCAGCTTCGGCAGCGGCGGACTCGGCTGAGTCCGCGCAGCCGTCACCCCGCCGCCGCACCCGACGTGACCCGCATGTCCAGCGCGTCGTCCACGACCTCCACCGTGACCCGGCCGCCCGCGGTGAGCCCGCCGTCCAGGAGCAGCCGGGAGAGCCGGTTGTCGACCTCGCGCTGGATCGTGCGACGCAGCGGCCTGGCACCGTACTCCGGCTGATGGCCCTTCCGGGCCAGCCAGTCCACCGCCTCCGTCGTGAACTCGATGGCGACGTCCTGCGCGCGCAGCCTGCGCCGGGTCTCCTCGAGGAGCAGATCCGTGACCTGCCTCAGCTGCTCGCCCGTCAGCCGACGGAAGATGACGATCTCGTCGATGCGATTGAGGAACTCGGGCCTGAAGTGCTCACGCAGCGGCCGCAGCACCTGCTCGCGCCGCGCCTCCTCGTCGGCCTCCGAGCCGTCGGCCCGGAACCCGAGAGTCGCGCCGCGCCCCGTGAGCGCCTCCGAGCCCAGGTTGCTCGTCATCACGATGACGGTGTTGGTGAAGTTCACCGTCCGGCCCTGGGCATCGGTCAGCCGCCCGTCGTCCAGGACCTGGAGCAGGGTGTTGAAGACGTCGGGGTGTGCCTTCTCCACCTCGTCGAGCAGCAGCAGCGAGTACGGGTGACGGCGTACGGCCTCGGTGAGCTGTCCCGCCTCCTCGTGCCCCACGTACCCGGGCGGCGCCCCGACGAGCCTGCTGACGGTGTGCCGCTCCTGGAACTCGCTCATGTCGAGACGGACCATCCGCTCCTCACTGCCGAACAGCGCCTCGGCCAGCGCCCGCGCCAGTTCCGTCTTGCCGACGCCCGTGGGGCCGAGGAAGAGGAAACTCCCGATGGGCCGGTCGGGACTCGACAGACCCGAGCGCGAGCGCAGAATCGCCTCCGCCACGGCGCTGACCGCCTCCTCCTGCCCGACGACCCGCTCGTGCAGGTGCTCCTCCAGGCCGAGCAGCCGGTCCCGCTCCTCCTGCGTGAGGGTGCTGACCGGAATTCCCGTCTGCCGGGACACCACCTCGGCGATGTCCTCGGAGTCCACCTCGACGATCCGTCCGTCACCCGGCGCACGGCTGCGCCCCTCCTCGATCCTGCGGGCCAGGTCGGAGACGCGGTCCCGCAGCTCCGTCGCGCGCTCGTACTGCTCCGCAGCCACCGCCTGGTCCTTGTCCCGGGCGAGCTGCTCCATCTCGCGCTCCAGCGCCCGCACGTCCGTGCCCTTCGTGCTGGCCCGCAGCCGCACCCGCGCCCCCGCCTGGTCCATCAGGTCGATCGCCTTGTCCGGCAGGAACCGCTCCGTCAGATAGCGGTCGGACAACTCCACGGCGGCGAGCAGCGCCTCGTCGGAGTAGCGCACCTGATGGTGCGCCTCGTAGCGGTCGCGCAGGCCGCGCAGGATCTCCACCGCGTCCGCGGCCGTCGGCTCGGCGACCAGGATCGGCTGGAAGCGGCGGGCGAGCGCCGCGTCCTTCTCGATGTACCGCCGGTACTCCTCCAGCGTGGTCGCCCCGATGACGTGCAGTTCACCCCGGGCGAGCGCGGGCTTGAGCATGTTGCCCGCGTCCATCGACCCGCCCTCGGAACCCCCGCCGCCTGCCCCGACCACGGTGTGCAGCTCGTCGATGAAGACGATCACCTCGTCCGAGTGGGCGCGCACCTCCTCGATGATGCCGTTCAGCCGCTCCTCGAAGTCTCCGCGGTAGCGGGTGCCCGCCACCACGCCCGACAGGTCCAGCGCGATGACGCGGCGGTCCGCGAGGGTCTCCGGTACGTCGCCGTCGGCGATCCGCTGGGCCAGACCCTCCACGACCGCGGTCTTGCCGACGCCCGCGTCACCGATGAGCACCGGATTGTTCTTGCCGCGCCGGGAGAGCACCTCGATGGTCTGCTCGATCTCCTCCTCACGGCCGATGACCGGGTCCACACCGCCCTCCGCGGCCCGCGCGGTCAGATCCCGCCCGAACTGGTCGAGGGTCGGCGTGGCCGTGCCGCCACCACCGTTCTGCCGCTGTTCGGCGGGTCCCATCCTGCCCTGCGGCTGCTGCGGGGCAGGGCCGGGGTCGAAACGGGCCGCGTTGAGGATGTGCCCCGCCGCCGAGTCGGGGTTGGCGGCCAGCGCCATGACGATGTGCTCGGGTCCGATGTACCCGGCGCCGACCGCCCTCGCCACCTCGTGCGCGTCGAGCAGCGCCCGCTTGACGGCCGGGGTGAGCGCGACCGCCTGGGTGGGCACGGCACCCTCCGTCTCGGCGGAGTGCCGGTCGATCTCCTCGGCGATCTGCTCGGGATCGGCCCCCGAACGCGCGACCAGAGCGCGGGTCGGCTCGATGGTCAGCGCCGCCCGCAGCAGATGCTCCGTGTCGAGGTTGCTCTTGCCGTGCTCCGCCGCGTACGAGGCCGCCGCGGCCACCAGCTCCCGTGCGGTACCACTCATGAGCCTGCCGATGTCGACCTGCCGTCGCCCGCTGCCGAGGAACCGCGCGAAGAGCGCTCCGAAGGGGTCCTGCCCGAATCCCTCGGATCCGATGAAACCGCTGCTCATAGCCGTCCGTTCCGACGTCCCGGTCCACCGGGACAGCCTCGTGCCTGATCGTGTCCTGTCCGCCGCTCCGGGTGCCCAGTCGTCACCCCTGTCACTCTTGGCACCCCGGATCGCCGCTCCGCTCTCCGATCGTCGCCCGAGACGGACCGGCGTGCCCGCGGCGCACTCGGCCGAACGGGCTGTTCCGAGGTCTTCCACCACGCTTTGGGGGCACTCCTGGGACATGGGTGAGAAGCGGCGACTGCGCACGAGCCACATCGACGGGCCCGGGATCACCCGCGTCCGTTCAGGACGCGGATTCCGCTATACGGATGCCTCGGGACGCCCCGTCACCGATCCCGCGGAGAAGGAGCGCCTGCGAGGGCTCGTCATCCCACCGGCCTGGCGGGACGTCTGGATCTGCCCCTGGCCCAACGGACACCTGCAGGCCGTCGGCACCGACGCCGCGGGCAGGCGCCAGTACCTCTACCACCCGCTGTTCCGCGAGCGGCAGGAGGCGGCCAAGCACGAGCACGTCCTGGAGGTCGCCGCCGCACTCCCCGAGGTGCGCGCCCACGTGGCGGAGGACCTCGCGGGCCGCGGCCTCAGCCGCGAACGCGTGCAGGCCTGCGCCGCCCGCCTGCTCGACCTCGGCTTCTTCCGCATCGGCAACGAGTCCTACCGGCGGGACAACGGCACCTACGGACTGACGACCCTGCTGAAGGAGCACGTCACCTGCCGGCGCGGCGAGGTCTCCGTGACGTATCCGGCGAAGTTCTCCAAGACGCTGACGCGCGCGCTCGTCGACCCGCCCGCCTGCAAGGTCCTGCGCGCCCTGCTGCGCCGCGACAGCGCGGACCCGCGGCTGTTCACCTACTGGCAGGGCGGGGCCTGGCACGAGCTGCAGGCCGCCGACCTCAACGACTACCTGCGGGACCGCGCGGGAACCGACATCACCGCGAAGGACTTCCGCGTCTGGCACGGCACCGTCCTCGCGGCGGTCGCCCTCGCGGTGTCGGCGCAGGTCGCCGACGAGTCGAAGGCGGCACGAAAGCGTGCCGTCGCCCGGGCGGTCCGCGAGGTCAGCGAGTACCTCCACAACACACCCGCCGTCTGCCGTGCCTCGTACATCAACCCGCGCGTCATCGAGCTCTTCGAAGAGGGCCGCACGATCGCCGACGCCCTCGACCGGCTGGGCGACGGCGCCACGTTCGGCCGTCCTGCGACCCAAGGGGCCGTCGAGGAGGCGGTGTTGCGGTTGCTGACGTGAGTTCTCCGCAGCGGGGGGGAGGGGGGGGGGGGGGGGGGGGGGGGGGGTTGGGGGGTGGGGGGGGGGGGGGGGGGGGGGGGGGGGGTGGGGGGTGGGACCGGGGGTGGGGCCGGGGG
>NZ_JBWKJS010000015.1:0-122913 GCF_056432085.1 Streptomyces sp. NPDC045678 | reverse complement strand
ACTTTTGGCTGCCCTGCGACCCAAGGGACTTGCGAGGGGGTGGTGTTGCGTTTGCGGATGGGGTTTCTCCACAGCGGCCCCGTGGCACGCGTGCCACGGGGCCGCTGTTCTCGGTTCCCGGAGGGGACCGTCCGGTCAGTCATGACCGGCGCGGCTCATGTCCCTCCTGCCTTTTCCGCTGTTCCTTCCGTGTGACGCCTCCGACTTGCCTCCCGCCCGGGCGGCCGCACTGGCGGCCAGGGCGAGGAGAGCGGCCACGGCACCGGTGATGACGTTGCTCACCACGGTCCTCGTGGTGGTGGCGTCACCCGCGATGGCCCATGGCGCGACGATCGTCCAGATGCCCAGCGCGCAAGCGGCCCACGCCATGCCGTGGGTGCGCTCGTACGCCCGGCCGAAGCCGCCGCTCATCAGGAGCGCGTACGCGATGCCGACGATCAGGTTGATGATCGACAGCCGCTGGAACTGGTTGAAGCCCACGATCCAGGGAGAGGCGGCCAGGAAGATACCCGTGAGGAAGGCCAACGCGTCGATGGCCTGCGCCTTGGGCGTGCTTGCCGCGCGCTCGGCACTCTCGTGACGGGCGCGCATGTCGACGATGTCGGGGTGCGTGTCCATGGAGGACGACGCCCCGGACATGGGGGCGTGGGCTCCGGACATCGTCGACGGGGCTCCGGACGGCATTCCTGACGGCATTCCGGACGGGGACCGGGGGGATGTTGTCACTGCGTCCACCTCCAACTAGGTGGAAAGGCAGGCCTGATGGGCTCTCGGAAGAGAGACGGGCCCTGAGAGGAGAGACGGGCCGCAAGGTGGAGCTTGTCGCCGCGGTCGGCGGCGGAACCGTGCGTTCTCGCCCCACCAGAATACGCTTCGAACCCGCGCCGCGCTTCAGGACCCGACCCCCTTGCACCACGGCCCCCCGACGCGTCACGCCGCCCCCTCGAAAAGTCCCCCGGAAAAATCCCCTGAGAAACTTCCGTCGGCGATGTCGAGAACCCGCGGCTTGCTCCGTCCCAGCAGTGCAAGCGACCACGAGCGACCACAATGGGCCGCACCAGCACCGAGGAGAACACCATGGCCAAGTACCTGCTTCTCAAGCACTACCGCGGAGCCCCCGCCCCGGCCAACGACGTGCCGATGGAGCAGTGGACGCCGGAGGAGATCTCGGCCCACGTGAAGTACATGCAGGACTTCGCGGCCCGGCTCGAAGAGACCGGCGAGTTCGTCGACGGCCAGGCCCTCGCCCCCGAAGGGACGTGGGTACGGTACGACGGCGAGGGGCGCCCGCCCGTCACCGACGGCCCGTTCGCCGAGACCAAGGACCTCATCGCCGGCTGGATGGTGATCGACGTCGACAGTTACGAGCGCGCCGTCGAGCTGACCGGGGAGCTGTCCGCCGCCCCCGGCGCGGGCGGCAAGCCGATCCACGAGTGGCTCGAGCTGCGCCCCTTCCTGGCCGAGCCGCCCACCATCACGGAGTGACGTCAGAAGTGAACGAGGCACTGCTCCGAAGTCTCACCCCGAGCGTCCTCGGAATCCTCGTCCGCCGCGGAGCCGACTTCGCGGCGGCCGAGGACGCCGTACAGGACGCGCTGGTCGAGGCGGTCCGCGTCTGGCCGGCCGACATGCCACGCGACCCGAAGGGCTGGCTTGTCACCGTGGCCTGGCGCCGGTTCCTCGACGCGACTCGTGCGGACGTGTCCCGCCGCCGGCGCGAGGATTCGGTCGACGACCAGCCCGCGCCCGGCCCGGTACCCGCCACGGACGACACCCTCCAGCTCTACTTCCTCTGCGCCCACCCGTCGCTGACGCCGTCGTCCGCCGTCGCGCTCACGCTGCGCGCCGTCGGCGGGCTCACCACCCGCCAGATCGCCCAGGCCTACCTCGTGCCCGAGGCGACCATGGCGCAGCGCATCAGCCGGGCCAAGCGCACGGTCTCCGGCGTCCGTTTCGACCGCCCCGGCGACGTCGCCACCGTCCTCCGCACGCTCTACCTCGTCTTCAACGAGGGCTACTCCGGCGACGTCGACCTCGCCGCCGAGGCCATCCGGCTCGCCCGGCAGCTCGCAGCCGCGATCGACCACCCCGAAGTCGCGGGCCTGCTCGCCCTCATGCTGCTCCACCACGCCCGGCGCGCCGCACGGACCACGCCCGACGGCAGCCTGGTGCCGCTCGCCGAGCAGGACCGCGGCCGGTGGGACACCGGGGCGATCGCCGAGGGCATCGGCATCCTGCAGACGGCCCTCTCCCGCGACCGGCTCGGCGAGTTCCAGGCCCAGGCCGCCATCGCGGCCCTGCACGCGGACGCGCCGGCCGCGGAGGAGACGGACTGGGTGCAGATCGTCGAGTGGTACGACGAACTGGCGGGCCTCACCGACAGCCCCGTCGTCCTGCTGAACCGGGCGGTGGCGGTCGGCGAGGCGGACGGCCCGCGCGCGGGCCTCGCGGCACTGGCGGAGCTGGACGACTCCCTGCCACGCCACACCGCCGCGGCGGCGTATCTCCACGAACGCGACGGCGACCTGGCGGCCGCGGCGCGGCTCTACGCGGACGCGGCCCAGAAGGCCACGAACCTCGCGGAGCGCGCCCATCTGACGCGCCGGGCCGCACGGCTCAACGGACGGCCGGAGCTCAGAGAACGCGTCGCGGACCCTCGGCCTTGATCATGTCCCAACTGTCCGTGACCATCGAGACCTTGCCCACCGCCTTTGCGCGCCGCCAGGGTCACGCGAGGGTGGCGGTCAGATGAGCGGTGAGGCAGCCCGCAAGGACCGGACGGACCGGGAATCGGTCGATGAGCCGTCCGCGCATCGGCGCGGTCAGGCCCTGGCCGAGCGTGGAGCAGCTCACCGCCAGTCCGGCGGTCCCGTACGAGGAGGCGCTGCTGACGAGGAGCAGCAGGCTCAGGCCGGTCATGCCGGCCGCCAGCTTCGACGTCGTGGCGATGGTGGAGAGCCGCCAGAAATGGGGGAGGCGGGTCAAGGTCCGGTAGTCGGAGAGGATTCGGTGCGGGGTTGCCGGACGATCTGAGGTGCGGGCGGGGTGGTCGCGGCTGTCGCTGTCCGCGTCGCCGGTTTCGGCGCCCGCGCCCGCGCGGACGCTACGTGCTCGGCTCACCGCTGCGGCATCCGCACCCGGAGCGCCGCGACGGCCCAGGTGAGCGCGGGCTCCAGGCTGTCGGGTGCGGGCCAGTCGTTGATGACGGCCAGCAGGGACAGGTACTGGTCGCGGCGCGGGTCGTTCATCTGCTCCAGCCGGGCGGCGAGGCGCCGGTGGAGGGCCGGGGTGTCGGGCGGGGCCTGGCTGCCGAGGACGCGTGCGTAGTGGGCCGAGAGTGCGGCGACGATCGGTTCCGCGGCGGGCGAGTCCGGTGCGATGCCGTTCTCCACGGCCGGCGTCACTTCAGCCCGGATGGCCTCGGCGAGTACCCGGGGCAGGCCCCTGCCGTCGTCCGGTGCCCGGTCGACCGCGAGGTTGTGGGCCATGCCGTGCAACGTCGCGCGGAAGTCGTGGTCCTGGAGCAGTTCGGCCAGCTCCACCCAGGCCTCGATCTGCTCGGGCTCGGGGTCGTCGGGCAGCAGAGGGGTCAGGGACTGGGTCACTGCCGCGAAGGCGGGGTGATCGTGCAGGCCGTCGAACACGGCGCCGAGGAAGTCGTCCACGAGGCGACGGCGTTGGGCTTCCGAGAGGCAGGCGAGCTTGTGCATGAGGTCCCTCTGATCCGGTGTTCTCTGATCCGTTACGTGACGGGTCGCGCCGCGCCCGACGATCGCCGTCAGCACGGCCCGGCGCTGCCGCAGGACGCGTATCTGTACGTCCAGTGCCTGGGCGTGCGTCTCCGCGACGTCCGGCAGCGAGACCTCCCTGTCCAACACCTTGCGTATCGTGGCCAGATCGATTCCCAGCTCGCGCAGGGTGCGTACGAGGTCGACGCGCACGACGGCATCGGCGCCGTACCGGCGGTATCCAGCAGGGGTGCGGTCGGTCGGTGGCACGAGTCCGGTGTCCGCGTAGAACCGGATGGCCTTCACCGTCAGACCCGTACGCCGAGCCAGTTCACCGATCGAATAGAGCGTCTCGCCGTCCATGCCCCCACCTTCACGTCTCCCCCTACTGGAGACTCAAGTCTGGTTGGCGCGTCTCCTGGACCCGGGGGAGGCCCGGCGGGAGCCGGTGGGGAGCACTGACCGGCCGTCGCCGGACGAGGCCGTCAGTAGACGATCGACACGATCCGGCAGACGGCTGCGGCGAGGTCACGGTCGCCGTCGGTGTGCGCACGGGCGAGTGCGGTGTCCGGGGCGATGCCCCTGGTGCACAGTCGCCAGGCGGTCTCCGCGTCCAGTCGGACGAGCGCGGCGGGTGAGGCGGGGCCTGCGCCGTCCGGTGCGGCGAGGGACCAGCGGTCTTCGGTGGCGGTCACGGTCCACGTACCGCCCGCCGGGCCGTCGATCTGCACCCGGACCTGCGTGGCGACCGGCGCGGTGACGTCGCGCAGGGTGTGGGGCAACGCCCGCATGAAGGTGTCCAGAACCACGGCCTGGGGTTTCGGTTCGGGGTCGGTCTCCTGGCCGACGGCGTGCCGGATCTGCTGACGGTGGGTCCAGAACTCGGTGAGGTCCCGGGCGCTGTCCAGCCACATCGGCGCGGGATCGACACCGGCCCAGGACACGCCCATGGAAGGCGAGTCGGGGTCGGCGGCCTCGAAGAACCGGGCCACCTGCCGGCCCATCAGGTCGAGCGTGTCGGTGAGCGCGGCCGGGCTCACACGGGAGAACGAGTCCACCCATTCCTGGTTTATGCGGTGGATGAACGCCTCGAGCGTCTCGCCGGGCCCGAAGGCGGGCCCGCCCCGATGCCCGTCGCGGTCCCGGCCCAGGCGCCCGTAGAAGTCCCCCAAGAGGTGGGCGGCGACATCCCGCACGCTCCACCCCGGCACCGCCTCCCTACCCCAATCGGCAGGCGCCAGACCGCGCAGCGTGTCCATCAGCGCGGTGTGCTCGGGGGCGAAGAGAGGGCGGGCGTCGACGGGAGAACCGAGCCAGGAATGGTCCGGCACACCGCTGAACTGGCAGTCCATCCCCCAAGTCTGCCAACCGAATACCGCGCCGACCATCGATTATCACCGCGCCGAATCCGGGCGGCGGTCCGACGCCGACCGCACCGCCGTAGAACACGGTGGCGTAGCCGCCCCTGGCCGTCGGGGTGAAGGGGGGCGTTGAGCGCGGCCTTCCCGCAATGCCGCCTCCCCCGCGGGGCGGAGGTGGACAAGACCTCCGGAGGACGTCCGAGCACGCGGGCGACGGTGACGATCGAGACGCACACCTACCGCCACCATCGCCGAGATCGGAGCCTCCCCGTGCTGAAGTGGACCCTGCGTGCCGCCGCAGTCCTCGCCATTGCCGCCGCGATCGCCGCCCCTGTCGCCGTGCCCGCGACCGAAGCGACCGCCGCCACGGACATCCCGACCGTCGTCGCCGTCGCAACCGCTGACACGACGGCTTCCGCGACCGCGACCGTGCCCCGCCACCCGGCCCCTACCCCGGCCTCGACGTCCCCCTGACCGTCAAGTCGCCTTCGCGGCCCGGAAGCTCACCGCTTGCGGGCCACAGCCCCGAACTGCGGGAGCACGTCCGCCGTTGCCGACTCCGCACGCCACCGTGAGCACGACACGAGGCCGGGCGTGAGAACTTCCAGGCCCTCGAAGAACGCTCCGACCTCCGCACGGCTGCGAGCGGTGATCGGAGGGGTCGCGTTCTCGTTCCAGAACTTCATGGCTTCCACGTTGCCCTCGCCACCGAGGTCGGTGTCGGTGGTCGGGTGGGTCATGGCCAGGTAGCTGCCGGAGGGGAGCGGCGCCATGATCCGGCGCACGATGTCCAGCGCCTGTTCCGTGTCGAGAATGAAGTTGAGGATGCCCAGCATCATGACCGCGACGGGCTGCTCGAAATCGAGGGTCGCCGAGGCACCGTCTATGACGGTGTCGGGTTGGTGGACGTCGGCATCGATGTAATCGGTGGCTCCCTGCGGAGTGCCGACCAGCAGGCTGCGGGCGTGGACCAGCACGATCGGATCGTTGTCGACGTAGACGATCCGGGCATCGGGCGCGATCCGCTGGGCGATCTCGTGAGTGTTGTCCAGGGTCGGGAGTCCCGTACCGATGTCCAGGAACTGCCGCACTCCGCATTCGGCGGTCAGGAACCGCACGGCGCGGCCGAGGAACTCGCGGTCCGCGCGGGCCACGTCCCGGATGACCGGGAACATCGTGGAGACCTGCTCGCCGACCCGCTGGTCGACCTCGTAGTGGTCCTTGCCGCCGATCCAGTAGTTCCACACCCGCGCGTTGTGTGCGACCCCCGTATTCAGCCTGTCCGACACATCTGACGGATGCAGTCTCCCGCTCACGTCTTCCCCTCTCTGCTCTCCGCACGCACGCGCTGGCCCGGCAGCGCCGCCACCGTGGCGACGATGAACCGTGTGACCATTGTGACGGTCCTGGATCACGGTGTACGCGCATTCGACCGACCCGAGCGGGAACAGGTCGGTGCGTACCGTGCCCGATAGTGGGTGGGCGGTACCCCGACGGCGCCGCGGAAGGCGCGGGTGAAGTCGGCGGGGCGCGGGAACCCCCACCGGCTGGCGATGGAGTGGACCGTGAGGTGGCTCAGGGACGGGTCGGCCAGGTCACGCCGGCACCGCTCCAGGCGCCGACGCTTGATGTACGCACTGACCGAGTCGCCGTGCCGCTGGAAGATCCGGTGCAGATAGCGCAGTGAGATCCCGTGGGCCGCCGCGATGGTGGCGGGCTCCAGGTCGGGGGCGTGCAGCTGCTGTTCGATGTGGGACGTGATCCGCAGGAACAGGACGCCCGGCGAGGACAGCGAGGGGGCGTACTCCCCGTCGAGCTGGTGTGCCAGGGCGGCCGTGGCGAGGTCCAGAGCGGTGTTGCCGAGGCGCGCGGCGTCTCGCTGGGTGTACGTCATGTGGTCGTCGGCCAGCGTGGACAGAAATTGGGCGAAGAGGCGGCCGACGCCCCGCGTGCCGGGCAACCTCTCCGCGAGGAGCCCGGCGACCTTGGCCTCCGGCAGGGGCAGCAGCTGTTTGGGGAACTGCAGCAGCACCGACCGGGCCGCTCCCTGCCCGGCCCCGACGGTGGCGTCGAAGGGGTGCGAACTGTCGTAGAGCACCAGTTCGCCGGGGCTCAGAAGGGTCTGCCGCCGAACCTGCTCGATGCCCTGGAACCCGCGGCGTATGTACGCGATTTGATACTGCTCCGGATCCGACTGCCGGATGAGCCGGGGCGTCCGCCGGCAGTGCAGTGGCCCGTACGACATCTCCGTCACCTGCACGGCTCCCAGAGCCGCCGCTTTCAGCCGGGCACCGAAGGTGTCCGGGTCCAGCAGGCTGAAGTGCGTTCTGACGAGGGCCTGGGCCGTCGTCTCGATCCATGCCTCGACACGGTCGGGGCCGGGTAAGTGCGCGGTGTCGAAAACCGTCTCCATGTCTTCCCCCACTCGTGGACACGCTGGTCGTGCGTGTCCTTCGGCCGTCGTGCGATCGGCGGCAAGCCTGCCGCAGGGGCGGGGGGAGAGGAAGAAGTGTGCGTCGAGCACGTACAAGAGTGCGTCGAGCGCTAACGACCCGCACGGCGCGCGGCGGCAGCATGATGGCCGGCCCTCCCGTCGAGCCGGCCTCGTACCGGCCGGCGGAGACCGTCGGTCGCTCGCACAACGCGCTTGCACTACGCGCTCGTACGCCGCGCTTGCACAACGCGCGCTCACACAACGGAGGAACCCATGACCATGAGACTCACTCGTGCCCTGAAACGGGCGTCCGTGGTGACCACCACCATGGCCGCACTCGGCGCGGGCGCCCTCACGCTCGCCCCCACGTCGGGCGCCACCTCGTGGAACGTCGACGACTGGCCCTCGTTCTGGCAGCCGTGCGGCACCTACATGTGCCTGTACTACAGCCCGAACCTCGACAACGCGAGCTGGACGCCGACGTCGACCTCCGACAGGGACCTCGGAGGGAACAAGTTCGGCAACCACGGCACGGGTTCGGCGGGTGCCGGCAAGGTGGTGCGCAACAACGCGGCCTCCATGGGCAACAACACCACCAACTGCCACGTCGCCACGTTCGTCTACACGGACTTCCAGGGCGACGCCAACTGGCTCCACGCCGGGTACGGGGGCAACCTCAACGGCACCCTGCGCAACAACGAGGCGTCGATCCGCGTGGACTCCTGCACTTGATCCCCACGCCGACGCGGTCCGCCCCCCCCGACGGTGAGGGGGCGGACCCACCTGCCGGAAGAACCGGAGACTCTCATGGGTGAAGAACCCGCCGAAGAATCCGCCGAAGAATCCGCCGAAGAATCCGCCGAAGAATCCGCCGAAGAACCCCCCAGGACGCACCGCGGGGCGCGGCAGGCCACCCTCTGCCTCGGGGCACTGCTCCTCACGCTCCCGCTCACTGGCTGTGACACGGCACCGAGGACGTCGGCGGCTCCCGCGGCGCCGGTCCCGACACCGACGCCCACGAGCATGGCCCAACTGCGGTTGCCGATCGACACCTTCACCCTGACTCCCAAGGAACGGGCCACCAGCGAATACCTCGTCTACCGGGCCCAGCAGGACTGCATGCGCAGGTTCGGGTTCCGCTACCTCCCGCATCTGACCGAGGGGTACATCGCCGAGGTGGTGGCGACCCAACGCGAGTACGCCTCACGGCGTTACGGCGTCAGCGACCGCGCCATCGCGGCAGAGTACGGATATCACCTCAGCGACGCGTCCACGGGAAGCCGGGCGCCGCAGGCCGTCAACTCCCTCTCGGAGGCGGAACGTACGGCGCTGTCCGGTCGCACGAAGAGCGGCGGCGAGGCGGGCCGGGTCCGGGGCGAACCCGTTCCTGAAGGCGGGTGCGCCGGAGAGGCCGCCCGTACCGTTCAGGGCGACACCGCGGTGTCGGCCCGCAAAGGGGACGCGCTGGTCGCCAGGTTGCGCCGCGAACTCTTCGTACGTTCGCGCTCCGACCCCCGCGTCACCGCGGTGAACAAGAAATGGGCCGCTTGCATGCGCGCGCGGGGATTCACCTACCGCGATCCCGCCGCCGCGGTCGGCGACCCCCGATGGGATCTCCAGAACTCCACCCCCACCCGCGGGGAGACAGTGGTCGCCAGGACCGACGTCGCCTGCAAACTCCGGGCGAACGTTCTCGGCGTCAACTTCGCCGTCGAGTCGGAGCTCCAGAACTCGGCCGTGGCCGAGCACGCGGACGAGCTGAACTCCCTGCGTGAGCAACGGGACGCGGAGTCGCGCCGGCTTCCCGGACTCCTGCGCCGGTACGTTCACGGCAGCACCGACTGACCCCTGCGGGCAGGAGCTCTCAGCGGGCCCGCCTGCGCAGTGGTGGAGGTTGGTGGGGCCGGGTGGGGCCCGGCCGGTAGCGCAGCATCACGAACCGTGCGTCGGTCTCGGGGAGAGGCGCGGCCGCGGACGCGACCACCCAGCCCGGCCCCTCTACGGCGTGGTCGATCCGGTAGACGGCTCCGTCAGGATGCACGGGATGGAGCGTAGCCGTGGCGAGGTAGATGGGGCCCGCCACCGGGTCGCGCCGGACCTCGCTCGCCAGGTTGATCAGCTCGGGGTCTGCGGGACTGGTCGTGACCGCCTGTCTGAGGGCCGGGCAGGCTCCGCGCGCCCAGTCCTCGGACCAGTTCAGAAGCGTACGACGGCGGGCCTCATCGTCGAGAAGCACCCAGCGCATGAGGTTGGACGGTGCCCGGCCGCCCCGGAAGAGGGTCTGGAACTCGGCGTTGTGCGCGAGGATGTTCCAGCGCCTGTCCGTGATGTAGGCCATCGATCCCGTGATGCCTTCGACGACCGTTCGCCACACCGTGTGCACCGGCACTTCCCCCTTCAAGCCCCGCCCAGCTGGCCGCACTTGCGCGCTTCGATTGACCGCCGTGTGCGCCTGTTGGTCGAGAGGCGGACACGGCTCGCAGCAAAGCCTAGCCAGCACCGGAACTCGCGCCTCCGGGCCACCCCGTATCCGTGCTCCACAATCCGCCCCGCCGTCGCTGCCGAGGCCGACGCCGCGACGACGCGGAGGTGGGCGTGACCGGTCAGCGCTGGGGTACCGCGGCGCCACCGCGGGTCATTTGATGGCTGATGGCGCGGGCCGTGGCAAGCACCGCGGCGACGAAGCGGTCCCGCACCACCGTGCCGCGTGCACCCTGATGGGAGACCAGGAGGCTGACCGCGCCCGACACGGTCGAGCCCCGCCACAGCGGCGCCGCGACGATGTCCCAGCCTGCGAGGGGAGAGGGCCCCACGGCGAATCCGACCTCACGGATCCGGCGGAGAGGCGGTCGAGCCGCGGTGGAGTCCCCCAGGCAGGCCTGGATGACCCACCCCGACGCATCCGCCTCGAGCGGTGCGCTCCACAGAGCCTGAAGTGACGCGTAGTGGCCGCGCGGACCTTGTCGTTCGACAGCGCCCTCACCGAGCAACGCCTGCAGATAGCGGTGCGCCGTCGCCGGAGGCAAGCTGGCGCGCACGGAAATGGCCGCCAGGGGATGCGCCCCGGGCCCCGCCTGACGCAGCGCCCGCAGAACGGCGAGCGCGCGCCCCACGGCCCCGCTCGCCCCCTCCATCGGCGTGACGGCAACACTGTGCAGCATCGCGAAATCCCCCTCGCGCTCGTCGTGCGCCGCCATGCCCCTCGGCTCACCCGGCGCCCGGTTCTTCGTGCTGGTCTTCAAACCCGGCCCCGGCCCGTGCCGCGCCTCGACCGCCGCCGGTACCCCGGGGGTACTGACGACGGTCCGGTGTCGCCCGTACTGCCGTGCGGGCGACACCGCCCCACTGGCGCTTCCGCCGTCGGAAGCGCTACCGGTACGACCAGGCGGCCGCCTGACCCGCCAGTTCAAGAACGGTGGGCGCCGGGGTGCGCCCACCGAGATGGCTGTACTCCACCGAAATCAGGATCATCAGCCGCTCGGGCAGTCCCAACTCCGGGTAGAACTCCCGCAGGAACAAATCCTCCATGGCCTTGTCCGCCGTCAAGCCGGCCTCGTACCGGAGGCGCACCTCGCGCTGCACGGTACGGAGATAGACCAGGTGCTCCTCGAGCCCGGCCCGGTCCGTCGGCCGCCCGTGTCCGGGTATGACGACCCGTGGGTCGAAACCGAGGACCAGCTCGCAGGCATCGATGACGTTCTGCAGCGGCCCCGCCCAGTGCGACGGATGGTCACCGTGGAAGAACACGTCTCCGGTGCACACCACGTCCCCGATACGGACCACCAGATCGCCGACATGATGGGCCGGGCCCACCTCGTGCAGCTCGACCTCCGTGTCTCCCACGGCAATCGTGTGGCGGCCGGAGAACGTCCGGGTGGGCGGGCACAGTCTGGCCGAGGAGAAATCGAACACACCGAAATGGTCACGCAAGTACCGGCCCAGCGGCAGATCCGTGGGCGACTCGTGCACCAGCGCGTGCATCTGCTGGGGAGTCGGCTCGTGATGAAGATGTTCGTGCCCCGCACGGGTGGCGACGATCTCCGCACCGGGGAAAAGGTAGTTGCCGAAAGTATGGTCACCATTCGCGTGCGTATTGACCACCGTCCGCACGGTGCGGTTCCCGAGCCGGGGCCGGGCAGCGGCAATCATGGCCTCGGTCATCGGCCCGTCGTACGGGGTGTCGATCACGACCGCGTCGGACCCGGAGATGACCCACAAACAGTTCGCGTACCCCCAACGGCCCGTACCCTCGGGATTCCACAAAAATAGGTTGTCGGCGCCGGGCACCGCGGTGAGCTGTGTAGGAAGGGACAGTGTCATGGCCGCATTCTGACCGACCCGAGTGGCCCGTCATGAGGCGAGGGTCTGGTCCTGCACCACCTGACAGGCCAGGACCGCACAGGGCAGGTACGTTCTGCGGCTGTGTTCGTGCAGAAGGAACAGGGCCTGCGCAGGGGTGCAGCAGAAGCGGGCGGCGAGGATGCCCTTGGCCTGTTCGGTTGCCACCGCGGCCCGCACCGATCGCTCCATCGGCATGCCTCCGCGGTCCGCGGCAGATGGGGCGACGGGGAGCGGGTCCGTGCGCATGCCCCGGGTGAACACACGCATCGAGCACGCCCGCAGCCGCATCTCGACGGCCTGCCGGCGCTTCTCGGCGGCCCAGGCCCGCAGGGCGGTGGCCCTGACGTACTGCTCCACGCGCCGCTCCGTGCGCCGATCCCACCGGACGGGCTCGCCCGGAACTGCTCCAGAGACCATCGCGCGCTCGCCTCCCTCAGCGGGGCAGCGGTACAGGACGAGCATTCCGCAACACGACCCGCGGCAGAAGCCCTGCTCCAGCTGATCAGCGGCGCGGCATCCGGTGGACGTGTTGTGATGGAGGGCTAGGCTCGCTTCCACCGTTGTCGTCGAGGGGGAGTCCTTTCCGTGGAGTCAGCGCGCCTGGGGGGCGTCATCGTGACCATGGGAAACCGGCCGCGCGAGGTGGACGATCTGCTCGCATCGGTCGCCAAGCAGGACGTGCCGCCCGCGCGCATCGTGATCGTGGGGAACGGTTCGCCGCTGCCGGATTTCCCCGGTCTGCCCGGCGAGGTGACGGTCATCGAGAACGAGGAGAACCTGGGCTGCCCCGGCGGACGCAACACCGGTATCGCCGCGCTCCGTGAGTTCGGGGACATCGATGTCGTGGTCGAGCTGGACGACGACGGGCTTCTGGTCCAGGACGACGTCTTCCGTCGTATCGGCGACCTGTTCAACGCCGACCCGAGCCTGGGAATCGTCGGCTTCCGGATCGCCGACGAACACGGCGAGACCGCCCGCCGCCACATCCCGCGCCTGCGCGCGAAGGACCCCATGCGGCGCGGGCCTGTGACCGCGTTCCTCGGCGGTGGACACGCCTTCGCCATGCCGATGCTGGACCGGATCGGCGACTGGCCCGCGGAGTTCTTCTTCACCCACGAGGAGACCGACCTCGCCTGGCGGGCCCTGGAGGACGGATGGAAGATCCTCTACGAGCCGGAACTGCTGCTGCGGCACCCCAAGACCTCCCCGGCCCGGCACGCGGTCTACTACCGGATGACGGCCCGCAACCGGGTCTGGCTGGCCCGCCGCCGTCTCCCCGCACTCCTCGTACCGGTGTACCTGGGCGTGTGGATCCTGCTCACGCTCGCCCGGACCCGCTCGGCGGCCGGACTGAAGGCGTGGGCGGCGGGGTTCGCCGAGGGACTGCGCACGCCGTGCGGAAGGCGACGTCCGATGCGCTGGAGGACGGTCTTCCGCATGACGCGCCTCGGCCGGCCCCCGGTGATCTGAGGGCTCGGCCTGCAGGACGGCGGCGTCCTGACAGTGGGAACGGAAGCGGGCTCCGCTCTCAGAGCTTGCGCAGCTTGGTCGTGAAGACGTGGTCGGCGATCTTGTCGCCGAGTACGAGTCCGTCCTCGGCGTCCCACGGGAAGTGGACGCCGAGCCAGACCCGGCTCTGGGCGTCCTCCTTGGCAGCCTGGCTGAAGCTGGTGAACGAGCGGGACTTGACCGGGGACTGCGGCTCGTCGGTGGTCATGGTGAAGGCGATGTTGTCGTTGCCGAAGTACCGCTTCATCACCCCCGCCCAGGAGGCCCCGAACGTGGCGTGTCCAGATGCCCACGCCGGGAAGCACGGGCTGACGTTGACTCCGGCGCGCGTCTTGAGCAGGGGTTTCCAGTCGGGGTCGAGACCGCCGTCGCGGATGGCGGAGACCGGCCGCCACAAATCGATCGGCGTCAGATACTTCACGTCGCGCACCGCGATGCCGGCGTCCGCCATCGCGATCGAGACGAGTGCGAACAGGCGGGCGTTCTCGTACGTGTTGAGCTTGCGCTGGGTCGCGATGTCGCGCGTGGCCTGGAGGAGCTGACCGGGCGGTTTGTACGTGCCGTCCTCGTCGTTCGCCCAGAACCAGGCCACCGCTTCCTGCTCCGGGGTCCGCTTGACGTCCGGGGTCGCGGCCGTGGGCCCGTCGGCGCCGGCCGTGCGTACCGCCTCGACCTGCTGCTTGTACGCGTCACTGGCCAGCAGCTTCTCGTAGGTGCCGTACAGGCCGGGGGTCGGCGGCCGGAACTGCGAGCCCGACGTCAGCGCGAACGGTTTGACCCGGCCCCAGAACGGGGTGACGGCCTGGCTGTCCCGGGTACAGCTGGGGTCGACCATGTCGGGGTAGCTGGTGGGTCGCCAGGCGCCGGGCTTGTTGTCCGCCACGTACACCTGGTCGTTGTCGGAACCGTCGCCGTTGCGGGCGTCCCGCATCTGCTTGACCATCGGCCCGACGATCGTGGTGTCGAGGAGGTCGAAGCCGGTCGGCTCGGTGCCGAAACGCTCCCGGAACCGGGCGTCGAGGTAATGGGTCTGCGCCGGGTAGAGCCCGAGGAGGACGTTGTACGCCGTACGGCCGACGACCCGCTCTTCCTCGTCGGGGCCCTCGACCCACCCCGCGTACTTGTCGGCCCGGATATAGGGCTCTGAAGTGATCTTGCCTTTCCACTTGAGCTGGTACGAGGACTCCGCGTCGTAGATGGCGGCGTTCAGCATCGCGGCGGATCTGGACACCGGGCCGGGACCGCCGCCCTCTCTTCGTACGACCTCCATGAGCACGTCGTTCCAGTAGTGCACCGGGTCCGCGATGGTCTGCGGCGGCAGCGCCGCGGGGGCGAGTCGCGGTGGCGCCGCGTGGGCCGACTGCGGCAGCGCGGTCAGCGTCGTGCCCGCGGCGGCCAGGACCGCAGCCATCGCCAGCGCCCGGCGCCGCCGCGCCACCCGCCAGCCGGTGAGGGTGCGGTCAGCATTGGCGGTGCGGTTGTCGGTGGCGGCGCGGTTGTCGTTCACGGTGCGGTTGTTCATGGGCATGGTCAACCCCTTCGCTCGCAACTGCCTGAGCGCCACCAGGCGGTGGCGGCGAGATCCTCGCCCCCGGTGCACCGTCACGGGACGCCACTTCCGGCGGAATGACCGGCCCCGAGCGGCTGCTTGGCCGAAACCCGGCGTGGACGGCGCCCGAAGGCAACCGTCCACGGCCCGCCCTCCACCCCGGCGCCTACGCCTGGAGCTGGTCCGCCTGATACGTCACCCGGCCGCCGACCACCGTCAACCGGACCGGCAGGTCCGGGAGGTCGGTCGCCGAGACTTCGACCGGATCCTCGGCGAACACGGACAGGTCCGCCCGGAAACCGACGGCGAGGGCCCCCGACTCCCGCTCCTCGCCCGCCGCGTACGCCGCGTTGACCGTCATCGCCCGCAACGCCTCGAGCCCGGTCAGTGCCTGCTCGGGACCGTGCGGCGGCTGGGACAGGTCGCGGCTGGGGCGGCGGTGCCGGGCCCCCGCCATGACGGCGAGCGGCGGGTACGGGGCGATCGGCCAGTCCGAGCCGAGCACGACCCGCGCCCCGGCGTCCCACAGGTCACGACACCGCCAGGCCCGCCCGGCCCGCTCCTCGCCGAGCCGCCGCGACCAGTTGTCCGTGTGGTCGGCCCTGGTGAAGTCGCAGCAGTGCGTGGGCTGCATCGAGGCGACGACGCCGAGCTCGGCGAACCGGCGGACCGTGTCGTCCGGCACGGTCTCGATGTGCTCGACGCGGTGCCGCACCCCCGTCGGATCGCCGCCACGCGCCTCCTCGACGGAGTCGAGGACGTGCCGCACCGCCGCGTCGCCGATGGCGTGCGTCGCGGTCTGCACGCCCGCGCGGTGCAGCTCGCCGATGACACGGGTGTACGCGGCGGGGTCGGGCCAGAACGCGTGCGTCGACTCACCGTGGCAGTCGGGCCGCTCCAGCCACGCGGTGCCGTTGTCGACGGTACCGTCCATGAACAGCTTCACCCCTGCGGTCCGCCACAACTGCCCGCCGGTTCCCTGAAGTTCGATCAGGTGACGCAGTGCGTCGGCGTCGGCACCGGGCTGGCACCAGGGAGCGACCCGCAGCCGCACCGGGAGTTCACCGGCTGCGTCCAGGTCGGCGTAGAGCGCGAGACTGTCGCCGTTCGCGTCCATCGCGTGGCCACCGGTGAGCCCGGCGGCGGCCATTCCGCGCAGCGCCCGCGCGAGCCGTGCGCGCTGCTCCTCGCGGGTGGCCTGCGGGGCGGCCCGTTCGACGAGTTCGCAGGCGGCGTCCTCCAGGAGAAGACCGGTGGGCCGGCCCTGGGCGTCGCAGACGATCTCGGCGGCCTGGTCGAAGGTGCGCGGTCCTTCGACCCCGGCGAGTGCCAGGGCGCGGGGGCTCGCCAGCGTCGAGTGGGCGTCGAAGAGCTGCAGCAGCGCGGGCACGTCGTCGAGGACGGGGGCGAGCGCGGCGGCCCCGATCGGCCGGTCGCCGAACACGTTCGGGTCGAGCCCCCAGGCGCGCAGCCATGCACCGGGCGCGAGGTCCCGCTTCGCCAGGGCGAGGGCACCCCGTACGTCGTCCAGGTCGACGCAGCCGGAGAGGTCGAGCCCGTCGGTGAGTTCGGCTCCGTGCACCGGGTGCAGGTGGCCGTCGACGAGCCCCGGGGTCACGACGGAGCCCTTGAGGTCGAGGGTTTGGGTGCGGGGGCCGGCGACGTCGCGCACGTCTCGGTCGTCGCCGAGCGCGACGATGCGCCCTTCGGCCACGGCGAGCGCGGTGTGCCGCAGGAGGCCTCCGGCGACCGGGTCGAGGAGACGGGCACCGAGGAGGACCAGGTCGGGGTCGGGGCGCATGCGGGTTCCTGTTCTTGAGCGTTTCGGGCGTGTTCTTGGGGGTTTCGGGCTTGCGGGGGCACGGGGGCACGGGGGCACGGGCGCACGGGGCCGCGGACGCTGGGGTGGGCTTCGGCGGTGCGGGTCGGCTGATCGAGGATCGGTGACCAGGGAGTGGTGACCACGGATCGGCGATCGGCGATCGGGGCTCGGGGCTTGGCGCGGGTGTCCTGGGCGGCGACGCGGCTGCCGAGTGTTCGTATGGGGGACATCCGCGTGCCGACTGCCTGCGGAGCCGCGAGAATCTCGGCTACGGACCCAACGCACCACTCTCCAGGCCCAGTTCACGCTCCGCCAACGTGATGGCCATCCGTGCCACCACCGGCGGCAACGTGTCCGCGTCGACGCCGCCGTCCGCCCCGAGCCCGTCCAGCACGACCAGGATCTGCACCGCCACCACCGAGGGCTCCTCCCGTATGCGGAACTCGCCCCGCGCCACGCCGTCCTCGACGAGCGCGGCCAGCCGCCCCCGCCACGCGTCCTCCTGCCGGGCGACCCGGTCGCGCAGCGACGGGCGGTAGCGGGTCAGATGGCGGGCGTTGATCCACAGTCGGCTGATGTCGTTCCAGGCCGGGCCGGACGTACGCGCGAAGAAGCGGGCGAGGCGCTCCGTGGCCGTACCCGTGTCCACGCCCATGCCCGTGTCCGCGCCCAGGCCGGTGCCCCCGCCCGCGGCGCCCGAGCCGGGGGTCGGCTCGGCCGGGAGCAGCGTGTCGAGCTCTCGCGTCGCCGCACTGCCGAACGCCTCCGCCACCAGCTCCTCCGTCGACGGGAAGTAGTGGCTCACGAGCCCCGGACGCACGTCCAGTTCCTCGCCGATCCGGCGCAGCGTGATGCACTCCAGACCTTCGGAAAGCGCAATGTCGGCGGCCTTCTCAACGATTTCCGCACGTCTGGCGGCCGGAGATTTTCGAATTCGCTTGCGCTGAACGCTTGACGACATGCCGGTCACGTTATTGAGTGTGCGACCAATAAGCAAGCAGGTGGGTCGGTCACGCACCGACCGGCACTCCGGAGGGCCCGATGGCATCCACGCTTCCCGACCCCGCCCCGCGCTCCCAACCGACGGCGAGGGGTGCAGGAGCCACTCCGGACGCCTCTTCCCGGCCCGGCGGCGGCCGCATCGAGGCCCACGGCATCGATCACATCCCCGATTGCGAACGGCACGGCAGGGCCCGCGAGTTGTTCCCGGTCTGGGCCGCCGCCAACGTCAACTACCTGAGCCTGGTGATCGGCGGCACCCTGATCCTGATGGGGCTGACCCTGTGGCAGGCCCTCGCCGTGCTCGTCGTCGGCAACCTCTTCTGGACGCTGACCGGGCTGCTCGCCGTCTCGGGGCCGGCCGCGGGCGCCCCCAGCGAGGTGATCACGCGAACCCTGTACGGCGTCATCGGCAACCGCGTGAACAACGCGGTCGTCGGCTGGCTGATCTCCGTCTGCTACTTCGCGCTGAACCTGTCGGCCGCCGCGGTGGCCGCCTTCTCCCTGGTCGAGAAGGTCGGTATCACGGCGAGCACGGGCGTCAAGGTCGTCGTGATCGTCGTCATCGCCGCGCTCACCCTCACCATCAGCGTCTACGGCCACGCCGTGATCGTGAAGCTGTACCCGGTGATCACGCTCGTCCTGGGTGCCGCGTTCCTCGTGGTGGCGGTCGTCGTGGTCCGCCACGCCGACTTCTCGTACGCCCCCGCGCACCGCCTCACCGGCGTCGACCTGTGGGCGACCGTCATCGCCGGGGTCACGCTCGTCGCGTCGGGCCCGCTGTCGTACACCACGAGTGCGGACTTCTCGCGCTATCTGCCCCGCACCACGTCCAAGCGCGCGGTCGCCGGCTGGACCGCGCTCGGCGGCTTCCTGCCCAGCATGGTCGTCTGTTCCCTGGGCGCACTCGCGGCGACCACCGTCGACATGACCGACCCGCAGTCGGCCCTGGAGTCGATCCTGCCCGCCTGGTTCACGCCCGCCTTCCTGCTGGCACTCGTCCTCGGCACCATCGCCATCAACGCCCTCACCGCGTACAGCGCCGGGCTCGCGCTCCAAGCCGTGGGCCTGCGCATCCGCCGCTCGGTCAGCGTCCTGTTCGACGGCACGGCGGCGGTCGCGCTCACCCTGTACGGACTGCTCGTCTCCAACTTCCTCGACACGGTCAACAACGTCCTGCAGCTCACCGTCGTCCTGCTCGGCCCCAGCACGGCGATCTACGCCACCGATATCGTCCTGCGCCGGGCCCGCTACGACGGACAGGCCCTCGCCGACGAGACCCGCAGCAGCCCCTTCTGGTACCGAGGCGGCGTCAACCCGGCAGGCGCGTGCGCCCTGTTGGCGGGCACGGCCGCCGCCGCGCTCTGCGTGGACACCCTCTACACCGGCCCGCTCGCCACGGCTCTCGGCGGCCTGGACCTCGCGCTGCCGGTGGGCATGACACTGGCGAGCGGCTGCTACGCGCTGATCAGCCGCATGCCTCAGGTGATGTCTCGCCCGGTTGACCCGATGACCAAATGACCACTGCGGGCGTCGGACATTTGGGCGCGCGGCGCCGTGGGTCAGTCTTTCTACGCCTCCACGGACCTATGCCTCCGTCAAGCATGAGAGGAGTCTTCAAGCAACGGAAGGGATGCGTCATGACCGCTCAGCGATTTACGCTAGAAGTTAAGGAACTGCACCGCGGTGATGAGCACCAGGAAGTCGGTAAGCTGCAGAAATACCTGACGAAGTACGGGTATTTGACGACCACCGTGGCACCCGGAAAATTGGACGATGCCACGAGTGACGCGCTTCGGATGTTCCAGAACATCGGTGGCATCAGCGAAACAGGTGAGCTGGATCCGAGCACGGTCGACGCGCTTGAGCAGCCACGATGCGGAGTTCCGGATCTACCGACCGTAGACGCCGTCCGTCGGGGCACAAGCGCGGAATTCGTGCTGCGAGGATGCAGCTACCCCAAGCTGGCCTTCACCTACAGGTTCACCAACGGCACCGACGACATCACAGGCACCGATGAACGCGGCGCTGTCCAGCGCGCATTCACA
Organism: Streptomyces sp. NPDC045678; assembly: GCF_056432085.1. Lineage (NCBI taxonomy): Bacteria > Bacillati > Actinomycetota > Actinomycetes > Kitasatosporales > Streptomycetaceae > Streptomyces > Streptomyces sp. NPDC045678. Next base: position 103,122 of record NZ_JBWKJS010000015.1, on the reverse strand, counting down.
ACCTGGGCCGCAGTGCTGCGGGGCGTGAGCTTCCAGCAGGTCGACACGGCGAAGTCGGACTTCGTGATCGGCTGGCACGCCGGAGAGCACGGAGACGGTTCAGCCTTCGACGGCGTCGGCAACACGCTGGCGCACGCCTTCTATCCGCCACCGTGCGGCGGAGGAAATGCCGGTTCACTGCACTACGACGACGCGGAGACCTGGAGTCTCACCGGCACTGCCCAGACGTTCGATGCGGAGACTGTCGCGCTCCACGAAATCGGCCACCTGCTCGGCCTCGACCACTCGACCGTCCCAGGCGCTGTCATGTTCCGCAGCTACGGAGGGGTCCGTCGCAGTCTGACCCAGGACGACATCGACGGGATCAGGCGTCTCTACCCCGCTCTGGAGCGCCGGGGCGACAGTGCCGAACAAGCAGGCTTCGTCGGCGAGATCAGCGCCGCGCGTCACAACGACACCCACGCCCTGACCGCGGTCCGTACCCAGGCCGGCACGTTGAAGCTCATCGGGTGGCGTCTCAACGCGGACGGTTCGGTGAGCCGTACGGCGGACAGCGCCGAGCAGGCCGGTGCCGCCACGTCGATCGACCTTGCCCGTTCCACCACCGGCGACCGATTCGTGACGGCCTGCCGGAGCGGCGCGGGAAACCTCAAGCTGATCAGCTGGTCCGTCAACGACGACGGAACCTCGATACAGCGGCGGGGCGACAGCGGAAATCAGGCCGGTGCGGCCACTCTGATCCGGATCGTCCCGGCGAGTTCACTGATCTGGACGACGGCCTGCCGCAACGGAAGCGGCAACCTTTCGGTCATCGCCTGGAGCCTGAAGCCCGACGGTTCCCTCACCCGGCTCGCGGACAGCGCGAACCAGGCCGGCGAGGTCCGCGACGTGGACATGGCCGTCGTCGACGCGCGACTGGTCCTCACCGCCGTGCGAGACGGGTCCGACAATCTCAAGCTGATCCTCTGGCGCGTCACCGACCAGTCCGTGCAACGACTGGGGGACAGCGGAAACCAGGCGGGCAACAGCAGGCTGGTCAAGCTCTCCATGGCCCGGCCCCAAGTCGCGGTGACGGCAGTGAAGAGCGCCTCCGACACGCTGAAGCTGATCACCTGGCGGATCCAGCCAAGCGGCGTGATCCAGCGGCTCGGAGACAGCGGGGAACTGGCCGGGATCACCAAGGGCCATGACATCGGTGCGGCACCGGGCGGACGGCTGGCGACCCCCGTCATCACCGAGACGGGAAACCTCAAGGTCGTCCTCTGGCAGGTGACTGATTCCGGCACGGTGACCCGGTGGGGAGACAGCGACGACCTCGCGGGGACAGCCACCCTTCCGGCCCTCGCCCAGTCGCAAGGGCAGAACCTCCTCACCGCGGTCCGAACAGCGAGCTCCACTCTCAAACTCATCACTTGGGGGACCTGACCTCGGACGCCCGGGCCGAGTGACGCGTACAGCAGACGTCGGCGCCTTCTGCGGGAGGGGGCGCCGGCCTTCAACGAGGAACCGGAGGAGCTCATGTCCGTACGGCGCAGACTGTCCGCGCTCATCACCGCGGTGTTGGCGGTGCTGGCCTTTTCCATGGTCGGCACGCCTGCGCACGCCGCAGGCTTCACTCCGATCAACGTGTGGAACTCGAGCCACTGTCTCGACAATGCCACCGAGAACGCCGCCAAACTTCACATGTGGTCGTGCGGCAGTAGCCCCGAGAAGAAGTGGCTGGCAGGGTTCAACACCCAGACCGGCCTGTTCACCTTCACCAACCAACGCACGGGACGGTGTATCACGGCGCCTGCCTCAGGGGCGGGAACAGTCACGATGGCCTTCTGCAACGCGGCGGCCGCCACCCAGCAGTGGCGCGTCTACTTCGCGGACAACCCCAACGGACCGCCCTCAGGCTGGTACCAGGTCTGGCAGAACGCTTCGAGTGGGCTCTGCCTGTCCACGCCCAGTGTAGGAAACGGCACCCTCTTGCAAGCGACGGCTTGCGATCCTTCCCACCAGTACTACAGGTGGCATCAGCAGTAAGTGATGCTGGTCCGGCATCAAGGTGCCTGGATCAGCACGGCCTGGGATCAGGCGGTGCCAGGGCGTAGACGAGCAGGTCACAGTCGCGAGGGGAGGAGTGCTCCGGGGTGGTCGGGCATCGGCACACCGACGCCCTCGTCTCCCTCACCGTACGCCGGCGCCCGGGATGCAGGCAGGCCCGACCGGTGTGTGCCGGTCGGGCCTTGCTGCTGCTGTCTCTGATGCTGCTCCGCGTCTGCCCTGTCGATCAGGCGGGCACGGGAGCGCCGAGCATGGCGGAAGCTCGCTGGAGCGGGCTGACGCCGACCGCGGGCGCGGCCGCGGGGAGGGTCCGGCAGGTGAAGCCGAGCTGGGCCATCGCCCGGAGGACTTCGCCCGCGCTGAAATCACGGCGGTCCTGGCGGGTGATGACCTGGCCGACCTGCTTGACGGGGTAGTGGCGGCGTCCGATGATCACGGACTCACCGGTCACCGGCTCGGGCTTGACGCCCTTCATCGTTTCCAGCACCCCGCTCTTGGTCAGGTCGAACGGGAAGCGGGCGATGACACAGCGCATGAGACCTCACAGGAAGAAGGGGGATCGAGGTGAGCCCGGCTCAGTGGGCGAGGGCGACGCCGGCGTCGCCTAGGTCGCGCAGGCGGACTTGATCCGTGTACGCGGAACCGTCACGGACAGCCGTGAGCTTCGCCCGGGTGACCAGACCGGTGCGTCGGCCGTCCTCGTCACAGATGAGCAGGTGCCCGACACGGGCGCCGGCCATCACGGACAGGGCGACCTCGACCGTCATGTCGTCCCAGACCCGCGGTCCGGCTTCTTCCACGGTGTGGGCGACGGTGTGGGCGACGGCGTCGGCCGAGGGGCCGTGCACGGGGTCGCCGCTCAGCACGCGGGACCGTATCTGAACCAGTGTCAAAAGGTGCCTCCGGCAGAGGTTGGTGAGCTTTCCGGTCAAGAAAATCTCTAGGCCGCCGCGTTGGCGGCAAAGCGCTGCGGCGCTGAGGCGCGCCGTGCCGCGGAAGCGGGGCGACGACGGCCGCGTGACGCGGCGCCGCGCTTGGGGCGCTCGACCACCGGCGCGGTGATGACGACCGGGATGCCGGAGGGGGCCTGCGCGCCGGTGATGCGGTGCAGTTCCCGCTCGCCGGAGCGGACCTGGGTGATCTGCGGGCTGATCCCGGCGTCCGACATGAGGCGGACCATGCCGCGGCGCTGGTTGGGCGTGACCAGCGTGACGACGCTGCCGGACTCACCGGCACGGGCGGTACGGCCGCCGCGGTGCAGATAGTCCTTGTGGTCGGTCGGCGGATCCACGTTGACGACGAGGTCGAGGTTGTCCACGTGGATGCCGCGGGCGGCGACGTTCGTGGCCACGAGCACGGTGACGTGCCCGGTCTTGAACTGCGACAGGGTGCGGGTGCGCTGGGACTGCGACTTGCCACCGTGCAGCGCGGCGGCCCGTACACCGCTGTTGAGCAGGTCCCGCGTCAGTCGGTCGACCGCGTGCTTGGTGTCCAGGAACATGATCACGCGGCCTTCGCGGGCGGCGATCTCCGTGGTGGCCGTGTGCTTGTCGGCGCCCTGGACGTGCAGCACGTGGTGCTCCATCGTCGTGACCGCACCGGCCGAGGGGTCGACCGAGTGGACGACGGGGTCCGTCAGGTAGCGGCGCACCAGCAGATCCACGTTGCGGTCCAAGGTGGCGGAGAAGAGCATCCGCTGCCCCTCGGGGCGCACCTGGTCCAGGAGCGCGGTGACCTGCGGCATGAACCCCATGTCCGCCATCTGGTCGGCTTCGTCGAGCACGGTGATGCCCACCTGATTCAGGCGGCATTCGCCACGGTCGATGAGGTCCTTGAGCCGGCCCGGGGTCGCGACGACGATCTCGGTGCCGCCGCGTAGCGCGCCGGCCTGCCTGCCGATCGACATGCCGCCCACGACCGTGGTCAGGCGAAGACGCACGGAGCGGGCGTACGGGGTGAGCGCGTCGGTCACCTGCTGGGCGAGCTCGCGGGTGGGGACGAGGATCAGGCCCAGCGGCTGACGGGGCTCGGCGCGCTGCCCGGCGGTGCGGGCGAGCAGGGCGAGGCCGAAGGCGAGGGTCTTGCCGGAGCCGGTGCGCCCGCGGCCGAGGACGTCACGGCCCGCGAGGGAGTTCGGCAGCGTCGCTCCCTGGATCGGGAAGGGAACGGCCACGCCCTGCCTGCCGAGTTCGGCCAGCAGCGGCGCGGGCATGCTGAGATCGGCGAACCCTTCCACGGCGGGCAGCGCCGGGGTGACGGTCTTGGGGAGAGCGAACTCACCCTGCACGGCGGCGGGCCGACGGCTGGACCCACCGGATCGGCGCGGAGCCGATGCTCCGAAGCGGCTGCCGCTCTTTCCGGCGTCGGTGCCGCCCCTGCGGGTGCGGCTGAATCGGTCGTTCGTACGTGTGCGGTTCATGCGGAACCTTCCTCGATGCGGCGCATGTCAAGGAATTCTTCCGGCGATGAGCGGCGCAGAGAATCACATGAAATGGACCGATAGTAAAAGCGAAAGCGGATCTGGCCGACGGATGATTCATGAGGGCGCAGGCGCTGAAAAATGAGTGACGCGAAGGGGGGATCTCGCCCGGAGTGTCCACTGCAGATAAGACCGGATGTCATCTGCGTCGCCCGCAGGTCGAAATCACTGCGGGAAATGCCTGCAGCTGGGGCCCGCACCCCGAAGGATGCGGGCCCCAGCTGCAGAGTGCGCGTCAGCGTCAGGCGGGAACGATGTTCTCGGCCGTCGGGCCCTTCTGGCCCTGCGCGATGTCGAAGCTGACCTTCTGACCTTCGAGCAGCTCGCGGAAGCCCTGGGCGGCGATGTTCGAGTAGTGGGCGAACACGTCAGCGCCGCCACCGTCCTGCTCGATGAAGCCGAAACCCTTTTCCGCGTTGAACCACTTCACGGTGCCAGTAGCCATGTCATATCTCCTTTGGGGCAGTACATCGGACATCCGCACTGTGCGGACGCCGTGTCGCCGCGATGATTACCCCGCCCGGAAATGACCGGTCATACAAAAGCGCCCCCACCGCAGTACGCGGCCAGGAGCACTTGAAGTTTTCGGGAACCACAACTGCAACTGAAACGACAGTAGCACGCCATGGCGGCCTGTGGGCGTGAGTAAATTCCGTTCCGTTAATCGCGCTAAAAACTCTCCCTGCCCGGATCGTTAAACCCTCACTTCGCGAACACAGACATTGGTTCGCCGGGTGCGGTGTTTCGGAAGAGTGCCGGAAGCCTGCTGCCGGGTGAGCCGCTTTCTCCGTCGCGCCGGGCGACGCGATCATGCTGTTCGCGCCCACCCCTTGACCCTGCACCCCGAGGGTGAGGCCCCCGAGCCGTACGAACGTTCATGGAGGCCCCGAGGCCCGTCCCCCCTGTCTCGCCGAGGATCGAAGGCCCATCCGCCACGCACACAAAATCTGTGCTGGCTGGAGTAGACATTGGGTGGTGGTGTGGTTATGGTTTCTCTCGTAGCCGAGATCAAGCAGGGCCCGGCAGACATGAACTGGCGGGCAGTGGTGACCGCAGTTGCAGTGCGCAGGACGGTGCGGTGGTGGAGCTTCGAAGCCAGAGCTGTTGCAGGACGGCGACGGGGCTGACGGCCACACCGGGTGGCCCACAGTGCTCAGGGGCCGCCGAGAGCAGTACCGCAGTATCCGCAAGTGCAGTACAGCAGTCCCCTTCAGTAAGTAGTTGATCAAGAGGGAAGAACGGAGGAGCTTCGCGCCATCAGGATCGCCCGGGCGGATCGTTGAGCCCGGGTACCGCAGGACATCGATAGTGAGGTGGTCTCCGGTCAAGCAACCGCGATCCCCGCATTCCCGCTCTCCCAGGCGGACGTGCGGAAACAGAAGGCCGGCGCAGTATCAGGGCCGGCGGATGGTGTAGCAGTTTCCTTCGGGGCCCGGGTGCCGGCACGGCACCCGGGCCCCTCCACGCGTTCCACAGAGAGGTGCAAGTGACAGCAGACGACTCGTTCAACCGGCTCGATGACGACGACTACCCCGCCTACACGATGGGCCGGGCCGCCGAGATGCTCGGCACCAGCCAAGGCTTTCTCCGCGCGATCGGCGAGGCCCGCCTGATCACTCCGTTGCGCTCCGCGGGCGGGCATCGCCGCTACTCCCGCTACCAGCTGCGCGTCGCGGCCCGCGCGCGGGAGCTCGTCGACCAGGGCACCCCCATCGAGGCCGCCTGCCGCATCGTCATCCTCGAAGACCAGCTCGAGGAAGCGCAGCGCATCAACGCCCAGTACCGCCGTGCCGCCGAGTCGGCCAACCCGACGGCTGCGACCTGAGGCGACCCGGCAGCATCCGCCCCCGCGGCAGCTCTCTCCGATCGCATGGTGCGGGAGCGGGAGCATGCGAACTCGGCTGCTTCGAACGGTCCGTTGCGCCTGACCGGGGAGTAGTCTGGAGACACCGAGAGCATGTCGTACACCGGCCATCGCGCCCTAGTCGTTCTCGGTGAGCAAATACACCGGCCAGCTGCCCTCGGGCAGCTGTCTGGAGACGGGTTCGCGCCATGTCCGCGACCATCAGCCTTCTCCCACCGCCGCCCACGGACCCCGCCGTACCGGCCGCCCGCCTCTCGCTGAAAGCCCCAGGTGCGCCACGTGGCCTGCTGGACGGCGCGTGGTGGCCCCGCTCGCGCGACCTGCTGCGTGAACTGCCCGATCTGATCGATGTGCTGGACCCGCACTGGGGGCGCGTCACCCGCATCGCCGTCAATCCCACCCATTGGCCCGTGATCCCGCGCAAGGTGCCCGTCCACGGGCACGTGGTGAAGGTCGGCTGGTTCACCACGGAGCTCGACCCGCACAAGGTGTTGCTGCTCTCCTACAGTGTCGGACGCTGGGACCTGCTGGTGATCCCACCCGAGACCCGCCCTGCCGCCGCCGCCCGGCTGATGGCCGCCGCGAGCGACCCCACGGGGGCGTCCCTGACCGCGAGCGCACTGCTCGCCGCGGAGGAAGCTTGCCACGGCGACTCGTCCGCAGGCCGGGTGCAGAACCCCGAAGAGGCGTGGGAGTACGAGGGCGGCGCGCCCTCGACCCACACGGCCGCCGTGATCTTCGCCGGCCGCCCGGGGGCAGAGAAGTGAACGCCATGGGCACCAGTGCGCGGCCGAGCTTCCGGCCGACCGTCGCTTGACGCCGACCGCCACCCGGACCGCCGGAGTGACGGTGATCACGGACGCGCTTCGCAGGGTGCTGCGTAGGCTGGTTCAGTCGTCGCAGTGAGCCCAGGAGGCGGACGAAGGTCTCCTCCACCCGCCTGATGGCGCATCCGCCTGATGGCGCGTGGAGGAAGTCAGCCGGCGATCAGCACGAGTTCTGCAAGGCCTGGGGAACGCTGCCCGAACATGTGAGTCGTTGTAGGGTAGGAAACCGCCCTTGACCTGCAAAAACGCAGGCAGGGAGCCTATGTCCAGGAGTGCCTCGATGCTGCGCACCATGTTCAAGTCCAAGATTCACCGCGCCACGGTGACCCAGGCCGACCTGCACTACGTAGGGTCCGTCACCATCGACGCGGACCTCCTCGACGCCGCCGACCTGCTGCCCGGCGAGCTCGTTCACATCGTCGACGTCACCAACGGCGCCCGGCTGGAGACGTACACCATCGAGGGGGAGCGGGGGAGTGGTGTCATCGGGATCAACGGTGCGGCCGCGCACCTCGTTCACCCCGGCGACAAGGTGATCATCATCAGCTACGCGCAGGTCGAGGATGCCGAGGCACGGGCGCTGCGGCCGCGGGTCGTGCATGTCGACGAGGGCAACCGCGTGGTCGCCCTTGGGGACGATCCGGCGGAGGCGGTGCCGGGAGCACCCGACATGGTGCGGAATCCGCAGAGCCGCCGAGTCACCGTCTGATCGCCGCGGGGTGTCAGGGGTGTCAGGGGTGTCAGGGGTGTCAGGGGTGTCAGGGGTGTCAGGGGTGTCGGGGGAGGCGGCGGTGTTGGGCGTGTTGGGGGTTTTGCATACCTCGCCCGTGCACGTGCCCGTCTTCGACGGTCTGCGGGACGCGGAGCATCCGGGGCTCGAACTGCGTCACCACGTGGAGGAGGAGCTCCTGGCTCGGGCCCGGCGGGAGGGGCCCGAGGCCGTCGCCCCCGCGGTGCGGGCCGCCCTTGCGCGGATTGCCGACGGCGGTGACGGGGTCCGGGTCGGTGCCCTGCTGTGTACGTGTTCCACCATCGGCGGCGTGGCCGAGGCCCTAGGGGGCGACTTGGGGGTTCCGGTGGTCCGGGTCGACCGGCCCATGGCGGCCGCGGCCGTCGCCGCCGGCTCCCGGATCGTCGTTCTCGCCACGGTCGCGTCCACCGTGGGGCCGACCTCCGCACTCGTCGAGGAGGAAGCGCGGCGGGCCGGGCGAGACGTCTCCGTACGGGCCGTGATGGTCGAAGAGGCGTGGGAACGGTTCGAGGCGGGGGACGCCGCCGGGTATGCCGAGGGCGTGGCACGGGCGGTGCGCGACGTGCGGGACGCCGACGCGATCGTGCTGGCGCAGGCCTCCATGGCGGGGGCGGAGGCGCTGGTTCCGGAGGTTCGGGTGCCCGTGCTCTCCAGTCCCCGGCCCGGGCTCGCCGCTGCGGCTGCGCTGGCCGCGGGGAGCGTGCGGGGGGCCGGGCAGGGGTAGTGCGGGTGCGGGTCCCGCTGCCGGGTGTCCGTCGCGGGCGGCACGCCGGGAACCGTGGAAGGCTTGGGTGCGGGGCCGTCGGGTACGCGGGGAGGAACCGCTGGCGTACCACTGCTGGAGGAGTGCAATGACGCAACCGTTCCCCGATCCCGCACCGACTCCGGGGCCGGTCAGGCCCTTCCCGGACCCTGACCCCGTGCCGCCGCCGGAGCCGGAGAGGCCCTTCCCGGACCCGGATCCCGTACCGCGCCCGGAACCGCGGCCCAGCCCGGATCCGCCGCCTCCGTCCCCGATCCCGCAGCCGGGACCCGACCCGGCGCCCGAGCCGCAGCCCGGACCGATGCGCTGAGGCTGCCGCAGACGTGCGGAGGGGGCGTGGGTCCACCCGGCCCACGCCCCCTCCGCGGTGCCCCGGCTCCGTGCTGCCCCGGCTCCGCCCTGCCCCGGCTCTGTCCCCCCTTCTGCCCCTGAGCCGTCTCACACCGCCCACCCCGCGCCGCGCCCTTCGCGCGGCTCGCTTGCTTCGTGGCCGCGTGACGCCGCCCCTGGGGGCATGCCGCGCTGCCCGGTCACCGGGCGCGATGGGGTGAGCGGGCGATGCGGCGGGGCGACGCGCGCCGGCCAAACTCGCTGTCGGCCGCAGAACCCCTGACATAGCGTGACCTCCGAGCACCGTCCCGCCCTGCCCTGTACCGCTCAGCCCAGCCTCGCGCCACCCGGCCCGGCCCCGCGCCGCCCCTGCCCGAGTACCGCCACCCCGCCCCCCGCCCAAAAGGAGTCGCCCGTGCCCCAGTTCGACCTTCCCCTCGAGGAACTCCGCCGCTACCGGCCCGACTTGCCCGAGCCTGATGACTTCGATGCCTTCTGGGAGAAGACGTTGCTGGAGGCGCGGCAGCACGAACTGGACGCCCGGTTCGAAGCCGTGGAGCTGCCGTTGCCCGGTGTGCGGATCTTCGACGTCACCTTTGCCGGGTTCGGGGGACACCCCGTCAAGGGCTGGCTGGTCCTGCCCGCCGGCGCCCAGGGAGACGCCCCGCTGCCCGTGGTCGTCGAGTACATCGGGTACGGCGGCGGACGTGGGCTGCCCCACATGCACCTGCTGTGGGCCGCGGCCGGGTTCGCGCACTTCGTGATGGACACGCGTGGACAGGGCAGCGGCGGGTGGGCGCAGGGCGACACCCCGGACCCGGTGGGGAGCGGGCCCGCGCACCCCGGGTTCATGACCCGCGGCATCGAGGACCCGCACGACTACTACTACCGGCGCCTGTACGTCGACGCCGTGCGCGCCGTCGAGGCCGCCCGGTCCCACCCGCTCGTGGACGGGACACGCGTCGCCGCGCTCGGCGTCAGCCAGGGCGGCGGACTCGCCCTCGCCGTCGGCGGGCTCGTGCCCGATCTCGCCGCCGTCACGCCCGACGTGCCCTTCCTCTGTGACTTCCCGCGCGCGACCACGCTCACGGACCGCCTCCCGTACAGCGAGATCGGTGCCTATCTGAAGGCCCGCCGGGGCGGCCAGGAGCGCGTCTTCCGGACCCTGTCGTACTTCGACGGCGTCCACTTCGCCGCCCGCGGACGCGCACCCGCCCTCTTCTCCGCGGCCCTCCAGGACATGACCTGCCCGCCCTCGACGGTGTTCGCGGCCTTCAACGCGTACGCGGGAACAGAACGTTCCATGGAGGTGTACGCCTTCAACGATCACGAGGGCGGCGGCCCCTACCAGCAAAGCGTCCAACTGAGGTGGTTGCAGCAGTACTTGAGGGGGTGACGCGCGCAACCCCCGCTCCTTCCCGCGCTCTTGTCACGAAATCACCGACCCGCTAACTTGCGGGCTTGTCGTGTGACCGCTGTGCGCACGCCGTGCGCAATTCGTGATGACGTGTGTCCGAGGGGGCTCCCATGGCCGTACGCGGCCGGCACCGCCGGTATCAGCCGAACCGCATCAACCGCGCGTCGCTGACCGTTACGGCGGGCAGCGCGGGCATGGCGCTGCCGCTGACCGTCGTCGGTACCGCGGGAGCCGCCGACGTCGACACGTGGCACAAGGTCGCCGCCTGCGAGTCCGGCAACAACTGGAGCATCAACAGCGGCAACGGCTACTTCGGCGGCCTCCAGTTCAAGCAGTCCACCTGGGAGGCGTACGGCGGCACGGCCTACGCCTCGCGCGCCGACCGCGCCTCGAAGGCCCAGCAGATCGCCGTCGCCGAGAAGGTCCTCGACGCGCAGGGACCCGGCGCCTGGCCGGTCTGCTCGTCGAAGGCCGGACTCGCCCGCGGCGGCGGTTCGCCCGACGTCACCCCGGCCAAGGCCCCGAGCAAGCCCGAGCGGCCCAAGCGCGACGTCAAGGACGTCAAGCCCGAGGTGACCCCGCAGTCCGCCGCGGGCACCGCCGAGATGTACACCGTGATCCACGGAGACACGCTCTCCGGCATCGCCGACGACCGGCGGGTCCGGGGCGGCTGGCAGCAGCTGTACGACGCCAACCGGCGCGTCATCGGCGACGACCCCGACCTGATCACGCCGGGTCAGCGGCTCTCGGTCCATGGGCGGGCCGACGGCCGGCAGAAGGCGCCCGCGAAACCGGATCCCGAGAAGAGAACTGCCGAAGAACGGACTGCCGACAAGAGCGCAGCCGAGAAGCGGGCGGCCGAGAGGAAAGCGGTCGAGAGGAGAGCGGCCGAGAAGAAGGCCGCCGAGAAGCAAGCCGCGGAGAAGGCGGCCGCCGAGAGGAAGCGCGAGAAGCAGGCCGAGAAACAGCGGTCCCCGCAGGCGAAGAACGCCGCCCCCCGCGCCACGTCCTCCGGTGCCTCCGCCCCCGTCGCCGCCTCGCCCAGCACCCCCTACCGCGCGGCGGGCGGCTCCTGGTCCAAGGGTTACCACACGGGCGTCGACTTCCCCGTGCCCACCGGAACGTCCGTCAAGGCCGTCGCCGCGGGCCGCGTCGTCTCGGCGGGCTGGGGCGGCAGCTACGGCTACCAGGTGGTCATCCGGCACGCCGACGGCAAGTACAGCCAGTACGGGCACCTGTCGGCCCTCTCGGTGAAGGCGGGACAGCAGGTCGGCGCCGGGCAGCGGATAGCCCGGTCCGGCTCCACCGGAAACAGCACGGGCCCGCATCTGCACTTCGAGGTGCGGACCGGGCCCGGCTTCGGTTCGGACGTCGACCCGCTCGCCTACTTGCGGGCCCGCGGCGTGCGCATCTGAGACACCGGCTGGTTCGGGGGACACCGGCTGGTCAGAGAGCAGACCGGCCGGTCCGTGGAACAGCGAAGCATCGGCCCCCGTCGGCACTCACCCGACCCTCAGGACACCATGCGCTCACGCCGCCCCGGATGCCGCGGCCGCGCCCTGCGGTGGCCCGCCACGGGCTGCTGGGAGGGCACCGCGGGCAGCCCGTCCGGCGCGGGACGCGGCTCCGGCTCCTCCTGCGCATCCGTCGCCCCGGCGGGCGTAGGGCCGCCCTGCGCCACCGTCACCGTCGACGTCTCCCGGGCGATCCGCTCCGTCGTGAGGAGGATCAGGCCGCACGCGGCCACGACCCCGCTGCCGAGCGCCAGAACCGTGCCCATGGTGCCGTGGCGGAAGGATTCTCCGAACAGGGTCAGACCGACCGCCGCCGCGACGACCGGGTTCACGACGGTCACCGTCGACAGCGGCGCGGCGAGGCCCGCACCGCGGTACGAGGCCTGCGAGAGCAGCACGCCGGCCGCCGCCAGCACGGCGATCACGGCCAGGCTGGGGAGCTGCTGGACCACCGCGACGTTCTGGTCCAGGTCGACCGCCACCGTCTTCGTGAAGACGGACGCGATGCCGAAGGCCCCGCCCGCCGCGCAGGCGAGCAGCACGCTGCGCATCACCGGATGCCGGTGCGCCGCGTGCGCCGCCATCATCAGGCCGAGCACACCGCCGCCCGTGACCAGCGCGAGCACGACGCGCTCCGCGTCGGCCAGGGTCTGGGAGTCGGACGACGAGGTGAGCGAGAGGAGCCCGGCGAGCCCCACCGTCGCCATGAGCGCGCCCCGCCAGGCGGTGGCCCCGGCCCTGCGGCGTACGAAAACGGCGGCCATGGGCAGGGCGAAGACGATGGTCAGCGCACCCAGCGGCTGGACCACGCTCAGCGGGCCGTAGGCCAGCGCCACCACGTGCAGGAGGGCGCCGAGGCCGTTGAGGGCGATCGCGACCCACCAGGCGCCGCGGCGCAGCGGTGCGTACCGCTGCCCGGGGGTCGTCGCGGCCACGCGCTCCTGGAGGATCGCCCCGCCCGCGTACGCGACGGCTGAGACGAGGGAGAGCAGCACGGACAGTGCCAAAGCACTCATGAGGTGCTCCGCGGGTTGCGGTGCGTCCGGTGGACCCGGTCTGGCGAACGGTCTGCTTCCATGATGACAACGATGACGCCGGAACGCTCCTACGTCGTCGTACTTGAGCAGGCAATCCGTCCTACTGCCGATGGAGTACGACCTTGCCCACGGCCTCCCCCGTAGGGGTTACCCCCTGGGCGCGCAGAGTGACCCAGGGGGGACCCCAGGGTCGGACGACGCGGTCGTGCTTGTTGTACTTCTGTCGTGACCACCCTCATCGACCTGGCAGAACTCGGCTCCGTCGGCGGATTCTTCGCTCTGCGCGCGAGCCCGCCGCGCGGCGGCGCGCGGCCGTTCGCCGACGTGTACGCGCGGAGGCCCGCGGTACCGGAATCCGGAGATCCGATCGGTTTCCGCGTCCGCAAGGTGGCGGGCAGGCTCGGCGCCCCCGAGGACCGCATCGCGGTGTCCGTGGCCCAGCTGGGGCTCGCCGCCCGGCTCTGGTCCGTGGCGCTCGGCTCCGCCGCGCTGTACGGGCGGGTACCCGACCTCGACCCCACGCTGCTGCACTGGGACGCGGACGGCACCTCGCCCGACGACCTGTGGCTGACCGGCGTACGCCTGCTGCCCGGCGATGCCGCGACCGTGCGGGACGTCGTGCAGCACGGTCATCTGGAGCCGCTGTCCGCCGCGTTGCGTGCCCGGTACCGGATCTCCGCCGGGCTGCTGCGGGGCAACGCGGGGTCGGCGCTCGCGGGGGCGGCGCGTGAACTGCACGGCTGGGCCGGGCGGTCGGGGCGCGAGGACGTCGGGGAGCGGGCCCTCGCACTGGCCCGCGACCTCTTCGACCACCCCGACCTGCGCGGCACCGGCACCCTGCGGGGCACCGCCTTCCGGCGCCGCAGCTGCTGCCTGTACTACCGGTGTCCCAGCGGCGGACTGTGCGGGGACTGCTGCTTCGAACGGGCGCCGCAGCGGTCTTCCCCCGGGGCCGCCTCTGAGTGACCATGAGGAGGCGCGGCCGACATCGGGCGGACGACGGAGGGTTCTACGTGAAGGTGGGGCTGCTCACCCGGGAGTATCCACCGGACGTCTACGGCGGAGCGGGCGTCCATGTCGAGTTCCTCGCACGGGAGTTGCGCTCCCTCACGGACCTCGACGTGCACTGTTGGGGGGAGGGGGCCTCCAACGGGCTCATGCGGCACCAGGCGTGGCCCGCGCTCGACGGCGCGAACGACGCACTGCGCACCTTCTCCGTCGACCTGTCCATGGCCGCGTCGCTCGCGGGGCGCGAACTGCTCCACTCCCACACCTGGTACGCGAGTCTCGCGGGTCACGTCGGCAAGCTGCTGCACGACGTCCCGCACGTCATGACCTCGCACTCCCTGGAACCGTTGCGCCCCTGGAAGGCCGAGCAACTGGGCGGCGGATACGCCCTGTCCAGCTGGGCCGAGCGCACCGCTGCCGAGGCTGCCGACGCCGTCATCGCGGTGTCCGGCGCGATGCGCGAGGACATCCTCGCCTGCTACCCGGCCATCGACCCGGCCAAAGTCCACCTCGTGCACAACGGCATCGACGCCGAGCTCTACCGGCCCGACCCCGACACCGACGTCCTGGAACGCCTCGGCATCGACCTCGACCGGCCCTACGTCCTGTTCGTCGGACGCATCACCCGGCAGAAGGGCGTCCCGCATCTGCTGCGCGCCGCACGGAAGTTGGACCGGGACGTGCAGCTCGTCCTGTGCGCCGGGGCCCCGGACACCCCCGAGATCGACCGCGAGTTCCGCACGCTCTTCGAGGAGCTGAGCCGGACCCGGGCCGGCGTCCAGTGGATCCCCGAGATGCTGCCGCGCCAGCAGATCATCCAACTCCTCACGCATGCCGCGGTGTTCGTCTGCCCTTCGGTGTACGAGCCGCTGGGCATCGTCAACCTGGAGGCGATGGCGTGCGGCACCGCCGTGGTCGCCTCACGTGTCGGAGGCATACCGGAAGTCGTGAGCGACGGCACGACGGGGTTGCTCGTGCCGTACCGGGAGAGCGACCCCGACGACTTCGAGCACGATCTGGGGCTGCTCATGAACAGGCTGGCCACCGACCCGGAGCGGTCCGGCGCCATGGGCAGGGCCGGGCGCCACCGCGTGCTCAGGGAGTTCGGCTGGGACGCGGTCGCCCGGCGCACGGTCGAGGTGTACGAGGAGATCCTGCACGCCGACAGATAGCCGGACAGACAGCCGACAAGTAGGGGGCACGCATGCGCGGTGGACCTTCGGTGCTCGGAATCGTGCTCGCCGGCGGGGCGGGGAAGCGGCTGATGCCGCTCACCGCCGACCGGGCCAAACCAGCGGTCACGTTCGGCGGCACCTACCGCCTCGTCGACTTCGTGCTCTCCAACCTCGTCAACGGCGACATCCTGCGCATCTGCGTCCTGACGCAGTACAAGTCGCACTCGCTCGACCGGCACGTCACGACGACCTGGCGCATGTCGAGCCTGCTCGGCAACTACGTGACGCCGGTGCCCGCGCAACAGCGCCTGGGCCCGCGCTGGTACCTGGGGAGCGCCGACGCCATCCTGCAGTCCCTCAACCTCGTCCACGACGAACAGCCCGACTACATAGCGGTGTTCGGCGCCGACCACGTCTACCGCATGGATCCGCGCCACATGCTGCAGCAGCACATCGAGAACGGCGCCGCGGTGACCGTGGCGGGGATCAGGGTGCCGCGCGCCGACGCGTCGTCGTTCGGCATCATCACGCCCGCGCGGGACGGGACGAAGGTGGAGCGCTTCCTGGAGAAGCCCACCGACCCGCCGGGCCTGCCAGGCTCCCCGAACGAGGTCTACGCCTCCATGGGCAACTATCTGTTCACCACCAAGACCCTCGTCGACGCCCTTCAGCAGGACGCCGAGGACGAGCATTCGGCGCACGACATGGGCGGCTCGATCCTGCCGCTGCTCACCGAGCGCGGCATGGCGCAGGTGTACGACTTCGACAGCAACCACGTGCCCGGCGAGACCCCGCGCGACCACGGCTACTGGCGCGACGTCGGCACCCTCGACTCGTACTACGAGGCCCACATGGACCTGATCTCCGACCACCCCGTCTTCAACCTGGACAACCGCCGCTGGCCCATCTACACCCACTCCGACGGCCTGCCGCCCGCCAAGTTCTGCGCGGGCGGCATCGCGGGCGAGTCGATCGTCAGCCCCGGCTGCGTCATCCGCGGCCAGGTCACCCGTTCCGTCCTCTCGCCCGGCGTGACCATCGAGGAGGGCGCGGTCGTCCAGGGCTCCGTGCTGCACGACAACGTACGGATCGGGCGCGGCGCGGTCGTACGGGGCGCCGTCCTCGACAAGAACGTCGACGTACCGCCGGGCGCGACGATCGGCGTCAACCCGGACCGCGACGAGGAGCTGTACACGGTGTCCAAGGGCGGCGTGATCGCCCTGGGCAAGGGCCGGACCGTACCGATGTGACCTCCGGGTCCACGGTTCACAGCACCCTGCGCCTGCGCCCCAGCCACGTCTGCGCGATCACCACGACCGCCAGGAACGCGCCGCTCACCACCTGCTGGTAGGCCGAGTCGAGCGAGCCGATCTGGTTGATGACGTTCTGGATGACCTTGAGGAGCAGCACGCCCACCAACGACCCGCTGATGAACCCGAAGCCGCCGGTGAGCAGCGTGCCGCCGATGACGACCGCGGAGATCGCCTCCAGCTCCATGCCGGAGCCGAGGATCGTCACCCCGGAGACCAGCCACGCCGCGTTGAGAGCGCCGGCGAGCCCGGCGCAGAGCCCCGACACCGTGTAGACGGCGATCTTCGTACGGGCCACGGGGGCGCCCATCAGCGCCGCCGCGTCCTCGTTCCCGCCGACCGCGTACACGTACTGCCCGAACCGGGTGCGGCGCAGCACGACCGCGCCCGCCACGAACAGCGCGACGGTGATCCAGACCGGGGCGCCGATGCCGAGCACCTTGCCCTGTCCGAGCGTCGCGAAGAAGGAGTCCTTGTCGACGAGGTACGTCTTTGATCCCTCGTCCGTCACCGACAGGAGGATGCCGCGGGCCGCCAGCATCGCCGCGAGCGTCACGATGAACGGCGCGAGCCGCGCACGGGCGATCAGCAGGCCGTTGGCAAGACCGATGAGTCCGCAGACCGCGAGGGGCAGGAGCAGCGCCACGGCCGTGCCGTACCGCGAACCCCAGGCGGCGAGCACCCCGCCGAGGGCGAACAGCGAGCCGACGGACAGGTCGATGCCGCCGGTGACGATGACGAACGTCATGCCGAGCGCGACCACCGCGAGGAACGCGGAGGACACCGCCATGTTCTCCAGGTTGTCGGCCGTCATGAACGTGTCGAAGCCGACGGACGCGGCGGCCACCGCGACGATCAGGGTGACGAGCGCGCCGTGCTGCTGCGCGAGAGCGCTCAGCCGCTCCGAGCGGGAGGCGCCCGCGGCCTGTGCCTCCTGGGCGGTGTGGTCCACGGGATCCGCCGGACTCTTGGTGTCGATGGTCATCGTTTGCCCCTCTCGCGTGCCGCGTAGACCGCGAGGACGATCACCGCGGCCTGGGCGATCTGCGTCCACGACGGTGGCAGGTCGTGCTTGATGAGCGTGGCCGTGAGGAGTTGGATCAGGACCGCGCCCGCCACGGTGCCGCCGATGCGGACGCGGCCGCCGCTCAACGGGGTGCCGCCGACCACCACCGCGGTGATCGCGGAGAGTTCCATCAGGTTGCCGAGCGACGTCGGGTCGCTCGCGCTCAGGCGCGCCGTCGCGAGGACCCCGGCGAGCGCGGCGAGGGCGCCGCAGACGACGTACACGATGACGAGGGCGCGGCGTACCGGCAGGCCCGCGAGGAGCGCGGCCGGGCGGCTGTCCCCGATGGCGAGGAGCTGCCGGCCGAACGTGGTGCGCCGCACGACGAAGGCGACGAGCACGGCCAGGGCCGTCGCGATGAGCACCAGGTACGGGATGCCGAGCAGGTCGCCGGAGCCGAGCGAGGCCATCGTCGGGTCGCGCACGTCCTTGAGCTGGGGGAGGAGGACCAGGGCGAGGCCACGGCCCGCGACCATTAGGGCCAGCGTCGCCACGATGGGCTGCACGCCGATGAACGCGATGAGCGCCCCGTTGGCCAGTCCGACCACCATGCCGCCGAGCAGCGCGACGATCAGGGCGACCCACATCCCGTACCCGAGGTAGAGCGAGACGAGGGAGGTGGAGAGCGCCATCACCGAGCCGACGGAGAGGTCGACGCCCTCGCTGCCGATGGCCAGGGCCATGCCGAGCGCCACGACCAGGACGGGGGCGACCTGGACGGCCTGCGTGCGGAAGTTCTCGCCGGACAGGAAGTGCGGGGTGAAGACGATGTTGACGAGCAGGAGGACGGCGACGCCCAGGTAGACGCCGTAGTTCTGGAGGAGGCGCAGGAGGCGGTCGCGGTCGGCGGCCGTGCGGCCGAGGGCGAGGTCGGTCATGGGGAGCTCCGTGGGTGCGGGGCCGGTGCGCTCTTCTGCCGGTCGTGGTGGGTCATGCGCCGGACTTCGCGGGGTCCGTCGCCATGGCGCGCAGCAGGTTCTCCTCCGTCACCGCGCTGCCGGTGAGTTCCGCGACGGCAGTGCCGTCCTTGAGGACGATCACCCGGTCCGAGCCCTCGATCAGCTCCTCCATGTCCGAGGAGATCAGGAGCACGCCGAGGCCGTCCGCCGCCAACTCGTCGACCAGTGCCTGCACTTCGGCCTTGGCGCCGATGTCGATGCCGCGCGTGGGCTCGTCGAGCAGCAGGACCTTGGGGTGCATCGCCAGCCAGCGGGCGAGCAGCACCTTCTGCTGGTTGCCGCCGGAGAGCTCGCCGACCTTCTGGAGGGGGCTCGACGCCTTGATGCGGAGGCGGTCGATGAAGGTGTCGACGATGTCGTCGATGCTGCGCTCGTTGACCAGGCCGAGGCGGGAGAGGCGGGGGAGCGCGGCCAGGGCGATGTTGTCGCGGACCGAGAGGCCGGGGACGATGCCCTCCGCCTTGCGGTCCTCGGGGAGCAGGCTGATGCCGGCGCGGATGGCGGCGGGCGTGGAGCCCGTACGGATGCGGGTACCGCCGATCGCGACGGTTCCGGAGTCGGTGGGCAGCGCCCCGGCGATGGCTTTCGCCGTCTCGCTGCGGCCGGAGCCCAGCAGCCCGCCGAGGCCCACCACTTCCCCGGGCCGGATGGTGACCGACACTCCGTGCAGTCGGTGCCGCGCGGTCAACTCCTCCGCGCGGAGCACGGGTTCGGTGGTCGCCTCGTGCGCGCCGGTGAACTGGGTGAGGCCTTCTTCCTGTACGTCCTGGATCTCGCGGCCCAGCATCAGCGCGACGAGCCGCAGCCGGTCGAGCTCGGCGAGCGGGCCGGTGTGCACCACCTTGCCGTCGCGCAGCACGGTGACGGCGTCGCACACCTCGTACAGCTCGTCGAGACGGTGGCTGACGTAGATCACCGCGATGCCGCGCTCCCGGAGCATGCGGATCACGCCGAACAGGGTGCGTACCTCGCGCGGTTCGAGGGACGACGTCGGCTCGTCCATCACCACGACGCGCGCGTCGACCGAGACCGCGCGGGCCAGCGCCACCATCTGCTGTGCGCCGAGGCCCAGTTCGCGCAGCGGGCGGCGCTCGTCGACGCGGACGCCGAGGCCGCGCAGCACCTCCTCGGCCTCACGGTGCATCCGCCCGAAGTCGATGAGGCCGAGGCGGCCGCGGGGCTCGCGGCCGAGGAACAGGTTGCGGGCCACGCTCATCAGGGGGACGAGGTTGACCTCCTGGTAGATGGTGGAGATGCCCGCGTGCTGCGCTTCGAGCGGGGTGGCGAAGCGCACCGGGCCTCCGTCGTACGTCACCTCGCCCGCGTCCGGCGCGTACACCCCCGTCAGGACCTTGATGAGCGTGGACTTGCCCGCGCCGTTCTCGCCGATCAGCGCGTGCACCTCGCCCGCGCGTGCGGTGAAGTCGACGCCGTCCAGGGCCCGCACGCCCGGGAAGGCCTTCGACAGGCCCGTCCCCGACAGCATGTCAGTAGGCCTTGTTCAGGTCGGACTTGGCGTTGTCCTTGGTGTACGCGCTGTCCTTGATAACGATGTCCTGGGCGACCTTCTCGCCCTTGGTGAACGCGTCCAGCGTCTTGAAGGCGAGGGGGCCGAAGCGGGGGTTGGACTCGATGACGCCGTCGATCCAGCCGTCGACGATGCCGCGCACCGCGCCCTTCGTCCCGTCGATCGTCACGATCTTCACGTCGCCGGCCTTCTTGCCCGCGCCCTTGAGCGCGTTCACGGCGCCCAGGCCCATCTCGTCGTTCTCGGCGTAGATCCCGGTGATGTCGGGCTTGGACTGGATCAGCTGCTCGGTGACCTGCTGGCCCTTCTCCCGCGCGAACTCGCCGGTCTGCTTGAAGACGACCTCGAGGTCCGGGGCCTTCTCCTTGATGCGGTCCTGGAAGCCCTTGGTGCGCTCGGTGGTGACGTTGTTGCCCGCGGCGCCGAGCAGGATCGCGATCTTGCCCTTGCCTCCGGTCGTCTCGATCATCCGGTCCGCGGCACGTCTGCCCTGCTCGACGAAGTCGGAGCCGATGAAGCTCACGTAGTCCTTGCAGGCCGTCGCGTTGATCTTGCGGTCGATGGTGACGATCGGGATGTGCTCGGCGCCCGCGGCGCGCAGCACCGGCTCCCAGCCGTCGGAGTTGAGCGGTGCGATGACGAGCAGGTCGGCGCCCTTGGCGATGAGGTCCTGGACGTCGCTGATCTGCTTGGAGAACTGCGACTGCGCGTTGGCGGTGAGCAGCTTGACGCCGCGCTTCTCGGCCTCGGCCTTGATGGAGGCCGTCTCCGCGATGCGGAACGGGTTGGCCTCTTTCTCGGACTGCGAGAAGCCGACGGTGGCGTTCTTCAGGTCGAGCTTCTCGCCGCCGTACGCGTCGATCGCGCAGGTCTTCCCGCCCGCGTCGCCGTCCGACGCCACCTCCTGCCCGTTGTCTGCCTGGTCCTGCGACGCGGCGCTTTCGCCACCGGAGTCGTCGTCCTCGGACTTCGCGCACCCGGCGGCGAACAGGAGACTCGCGGCGAGACCGGTGGCGACGAGGGTCCTCGCGGAGGTACGGCGGAGAAGGGTGGTCGGCTTCATTGGATCCCCAAACGGCACGGCCCCGGCACTGAGAGCGCTCACGGGAGAGACGGCACTTGCGGTCAACTCGGCGGTACGGGGAGCTTTTTACATCGTTGAAAGGAGGCTGTAAACCCTCCGCGCACGCTTCTCGGGGGCGCCGGCCGCGCGGCCCGCGCGGCCCGCGCTCAGCGTCGGCCCAGCGTGCTCTCCCGCTCCACCAGCCGGAACGCTGCGGCGAGTGCACGCCCACCGGTCCGTTCCGGATGCGCCAGGCTGCTCAGCAGCGACTCCACCGCGAGACGCGCGATGGCCTGCTTGTCCGGCGCCACCGTGGTGAGCGTGACGGCTCCGAACTGCCCTTCCGCGATGTCGTCGAAACCCACGACCGCCACGTCCCACGGCACGCGCAGGCCGCGCTCGTGCAGGACCCGCATCGCACCGATCGCCACCAGGTCGTTGTACGCGAACACCGCGTCGGGCCGCACCCCCGCGTCCAGCATCCGTGCCATGGCCTTCGCCCCGTCCCACCGGTCCCAGCCGCCGACCGGCCCCACCAGGCTCTCCGGCGCGGCGATTCCGGCCGCCGTCAACTCCTCGCGCCAGCCCTGGAGCCGCAGGTGGGCGGGGCGGTTCGCGGAGTCCGTACGGGCGCCCAGGTAGGCGATGGAGGTGCGGCCGCGCCCGATCAGGTGACGCACCGCGGTGCGGCTCGCGGCGATGTTGTCGATCGCGATGTGGTCGTAGTCCAGGTCGTACTGCCGCTCCCCGAGCAGCACCAGCGGCACGTCGTCCTCACGGGCCCGCAGGTCCTCCGCCTCCAGCTCCAGCGGGCTGAGGATGAGACCGTCGATCACGCGGGCCCGGAAGCCCTGACTGACCAGGACCTCCTGCTCGCGCTCGCCGCTGGTGTGGTCGAGCAGCACCGTGAAGTCGTGCTCCGCCGCCGCGTCGATGACGGCACCCGCGAGCTCAGCGAAGTACGGGTTGCCCAGCTCGGGGACGGCGAGCGCGATGATCCCGGTGCGGCCCTTGCGGAGGTGACGTGCCGTCAAGTTGGGTCGGTAGCCGAGCTCGTCGATGGCTTCCTGGACGCGGGCCCGCATCGCCGGGGTGACGTGCTGGTACTTGTTCACCACGTTCGAGACGGTCTTGATCGAGACGCCCGCGCGCTCCGCGACGTCCTTGAGGCTAACCCGCACTGGATCTCCTTGCATCGGTGGCCGCCCCGGTCCTCCGAGGCGTTCGTCATGACCCTGGACAGCACGCCGGAACGCGTGCTGTCATGCCAACTGTCGTTCCTTCCAACGTTGTACAGACTCGTTGTACCGACTGCAGCGACAAGCCGCCACCCTTCCTCACCAAGGAGGATCCGTGCGCCTCAGACGACATCCCGGACGCCCCGCACACCTCGGCCGACACCTCGCCCTGCTGCTCGCGGGCGCCCTCGGCGTCGCCGGACTGACCTCGGTCCCCGCCGCGACCGCCGCCGCCGACGACCCCGTCGAGATCCAGGGCCTCAAGGGCGAGTACTTCACCCAATCCGCTCCGGGAGCCTTCGACTTCGACAAGCTCAAGGCCACCGGACTCGACCCGAACATCGACTTCGGAAACCTCGAATCCCGCCTCAAGTCGACCACCGGACAGGCCGACGACGTCAGTGTCCGCTGGACCGGCCGGATCGTGCCCGAGAAGACCGGCGCCACCACCTTCTCGATGATCGGCGACAACGGTTTCCGCCTCTGGGTGGACGGCAAGATCGCCATCGACCACTGGCAGGACGACTGGGACAAGGAACAGACCTCAAAGCCGGTCGAGTTGACGGCGGGCAAGGCCTACGACATCAAGGTCGAGTACTTCGAGCACTACGGCGGCTCCAACCTGCGCCTGAGGTGGACCCCGCCCGGCGGCGAGAAGAAGGCCGTCCCGCGCACCGCGCTGCGCATCCCCGAGGACTTCGACTACGACGGCGCTGTCAACGCGACCGTCCTCAAGGACGGCCGCAGCCTCAAGCTCGACTTCGCCCAGAAGCTCGCCGCCCCGCCCGCCGGACTCACCGGCCACCTCGACGCCGTCATCGGCGGCGCCAAGTGGCCGCTCGGCACGGTCAGGACCGACCCCGCCGACGAGCGCAGCCTCCTCGTCGGCCTGAAGGAACCCGTCGTCGGCGACAAAGCCGGCAACGCCCCCGGCCTCGCCGACATCCGCTACGACGGCAAGGGCGGCCTGAACGGCAAGGACGGGGACGGCGTCGGCCAGTTCTGGACCAGCGGCCCGAACCGTTCCGAGCACCAGCTACGAACCAAGTGGGCCGACGACGTCACGCCGGGCAACGCCCACCGTGAGTACCCGCGGCCGCAGCTGAAGCGCAAGGACTGGCAGAACCTCAACGGCTCCTGGCAGTTCGCCGCCGCCGAAGCGGGCGAGAGGCCCCCGGTCGGCAAGAAGCTCAAGGAGAAGATCCTCGTCCCCTATCCCGTGGAGTCCCAGCTCTCCGGCGTCGAGCGGCACGAGGACCGCATGTGGTACCGCCGCACCTTCACCGTCCCCAAGAACTGGAAGATCGGGGACGGCAAGCGGCTCAACCTCAACTTCGGCGCCGTCGACTGGCAGTCCGAGGTGTACGTCAACGGCCGCAAGGTCACCGAACACAAGGGCGGCTACGACAAGTTCACCGCCGACGTCACCGACGCGCTGAAGCCCGGCCGCACCCAGGAACTCATCGTCGGCGTGTACGACCCGACCGACGCCGACGACGGCGCGAACCCGCCCGTCGGCAAGCAGCGCCTGGACCCCAGCGGCATCTGGTACACCCCGTCCTCCGGCATCTGGCAGACCGTGTGGATGGAGCCGGTGGCCGCCGACCACGCGGACTCCCTCAAGATCACACCTGACGTCGGGAACAAGCAGGTCACCGTCGAGCCGCGGGGCGTGCGCGACGGCGTGCCGGTCACGGCGGCCGCGTACGAGGGCAAGAAGAAGGTCGCCGAGCTCAGCGGGCGCACCGGGAAGCCGCTCGAGCTCAAGATCGCCGACCCCCGGCTGTGGTCGCCGGACGACCCGTTCCTCTACGACCTTCAGGTACGGGTCGGCAGTGACCGCGTCACCGGCTACTTCGGCATGCGGTCCATCGCCGTCGAGAAGGTGAACGGCACCCCGCGCACCGTCCTCAACGGCAAGCCCGTCTTCCTCATGGCCACACTCGACCAGGGCTTCTGGCCGGACGGCCTGCACACCGCGCCCAGCGACGAGGCCCTCGCGTACGACCTCGAGATGCACAAGGAGATGGGCTTCAACTCGGTTCGCAAGCACATCAAGGTCGAACCCGACCGCTGGTTCTACTGGGCCGACAAGCTGGGGCTCCTCGTCTGGCAGGACATGCCCGCGATGGAGGCGGGACGCACCCCGGACGCGGCCGCCCGCGCCCAGTACGAGCGCGAGATGAAGCAGATGATCGACGAGCACGCGAGCAGCCCGTCGGTCGTCATGTGGGTGACCTTCAACGAAGGCTGGGGCCAGTACGACATCGGCCGCGTCGCCGAGCAGGCCAAGGCCTGGGACCCGACCCGGCTGGTCAACAACATGTCGGGGCTCAACCTGGGGGCCGACGGAGGCACCGGCGACATCATGGACGAGCACGGCTATCCGAGCCCTGCCATTCCGCCGCGGCCGGACGGCCGACGGGCGCTGGTGAGCGGCGAGTACGGCGGCCTCGGACTCGCGGTGCCCGGCCACGCCTGGTCCGTCCAGCAGAGCTACGTCGACGTGGACCCGGCGACGTACACAGACGACTACATCGCCAAACTAGGCGAAGTGCGCGCCCTCGTCTGCAAGGGCAACAACGGCGCGGTCTACACTCAGATCACCGATGTGGAAGGCGAGTTGAACGGCCTGCTCACCTACGACCGCAAGGTCGTCAAACCGGACGTGAAGCGGGTGAAGGCGGCGCACGAAGCGCTGATCCGTGACGCGTCACAGGCCACGGTGCCGGGCTGCACGAACTCCTGAGCCCCAGGTCTCCGGCCCGCCCGCCGCGAGGGGGCGGGCCGGTCCGATCTCACCGCATCTGCCGCCGCACCAGTTCGTGCAGCCGCCCGCCCGTGTCGGCCAACAGCTGGGCAGGCGGGCCCTGTTGGACGACCCGGCCCTCCGACATGACGATGACGCGGTCGGCGTCCATGACCGTGGAAAGGCGGTGGGCGATCACGACACGGGTGGCGTTCAGGGCGCGGGTGCTGTCGATCACCGTGCGCTGCGTCTCGTTGTCCAGGGCGCTCGTCGCCTCGTCGAAGAAGAGGACGCGGGGGCGGCGGATCAGGGCCTGGGCGATCATCAGGCGCTGGCGCTGGCCGCCGGAGACCGCGCCGCCCCCGGAGAGCATCGTGTGCAGGCCCATCGGCATGCGCTTGATGTCCTCGGCGAGCCCCGCCATCGCCGCGGCCTCCCACGCCTCCTCCTGCGTGAACGACTCGGCGCCGCAGATGCAGTCGAGGATGGACCCGGTGAGCGGCTGGGCGTTCTGCAGGACCACACCGCACTGGCGGCGCACCGCCGACTGGTCCAGGGCCGCCAGGTCCTGCCCGTCGTACAGCACACTGCCCGAGAGCGGCTCGTCGAAGCCGATCAGGAGGCGGAGCAGCGTCGACTTGCCGCAGCCGCTCGGTCCGACGACGGCCACGAACTCGCCGGCCCGGATCGACAGCGACACGTCGTCGAGGACCAGCGGACCGTCGTCGGTGTAGCGGAAGGACAGACCGCGGGCCTCGATCGCGCCCCGCAGCTCGCCCGGCTGCGTACTGCCGGAGCGGACCTCCGGAGCCTCGTCGAGCACCGGCCTGATCTGCTCGAACATCGGCAGCACGGAAGCCGCCGAGATCAGCGCGCCGGTGAGCTGGGTGACGGACGTCAGGAGCATCGTCACGGCGGTGCTGAAGGTGAGGAACTCACCCGCGGTCAGGCTGCCGCGTGCCGGGCCCGCGAGGAGCACGAACATGACGAGCGTGCAGAGCGGCAGATAGACCGCGTTGAGGACCGTCGTGACGTTCTTGACGCGCCCGGCCCGCTGCTGCAGCTCGCGGCTCCGCGCGAACTCGCCCGCCCACGCCGCGTACGCGAAGCTCTCCGCGCCCGCCACACGGAGCTTGGGCAGACCGCGCAGCGTCTGGAACGCCTGGTTGTTGAGCTTGTTGCCGAGCTCCACGAGCCGTCGTTGCCAGCGCAGTTCCCACAGGCCGAGGGTGAGGAACACGGCGGCGATGACGGTCAGCATCCCCAGCGCGGCCAGGGCGAGGGGGACGCTGTAGAACAGCAGCAGGACCAGGTTCATCGCGCCGACCGAACCGGCCTGGAGCGCGACGGGGCCGATGCCCGAGAGGACGCGGCGGATGGCGCTGACGCCCATCGCCGCGCTCGCCAGTTCACCGGTGGAGCGTTCCGCGAAGAAGCGCGTGGGGAGTCGCAGCAGCCGGTCCCAGACCGCCGGCTGCAAGGTGCTCTCCATCCGCCCCTCCATCCGCAGCACGGTGAGGTTCTGGAGCAGCATGAACGCGGCCGAGACGATGCTCGTGACCATGACGGCCAGGGACACCTGGACGATGAGGTCCTTCTCGGCGTTCGGCACGAACACACCGAGCACCTGGCCCGTGGCGATCGGCACCAGTGCCCCGATCGCCACGGTCACCAGACCGGCGAGCACGAGGTTGCGCACGTCGCCGCCGGTGCCGCGCAGGCTGAAGCGGAAGAGCCGCCCGAGCGTCAACGGCCGCTCGGGCAGCGGACGGTAGAACATCACGCCCCGCGGTTCGAACTCGTCGGCGTTGTCCGCGTCGACTCGGGTGCGCCGCCCGGACGTCGGATGCACCGACTCGTAGCCGCCGCGCCGCCACAGCAGCGCGACCGGCGCGCCGCTCGCGGCACGGTGCCCCACGAGCGGGCCCGCGTTCTGCCGCCACCAGCGCCCGTCGAGCCGCACGGCGCGAGTGCGGATCCGGGACGCCACCGCGACCTGCTCCACGGGGTCGATCCGGTCGCTCACCGCCCCGCCGTCCGCGGTGTCCGACAGCGTGATGCCCGCCGCGCGGGCGACGAGGCGGCAGGCGGCGTACGTCGCGTCGTGACCGCCACCGGACCCGGTGCGCCGCGCGCCGCGCCGGCCCGAGCGTCCGATGGAGGCGATCAGCGTCCGGTCGGCCTGCTCACGGACGCTCTCGCCCGCCTTGATGCCGGCGGCCGTACGGTCCTCGAGGGCCCGCTCCAGGCGTTCGATCCAGCGGTCGAGCGTGGCCAGGAGCCGGTACTGCTGGTTGACCATCCGCTGCCACATCGAGGCGTCGACCAGTAGATCGCCCGCGGCCTCGGCGCTGTAGGCGGCGCCGTACTGCACGCTGCCCGGCGCGACCGGCATCCACAGGATGTCGTCGTCGGCCACCACCTCGTCGCCCACGGTCCTGCCGTCGAGCGGCGCCTCGAACAGGACACGGTGGCCGCGCCCGATGCCGAGTGCGAAGGCGTGCTCCAGCAGGCTCAGGGCCGCGTCCTGCGTGTCGTACCGGCTCGGGTACTGGTGCTCGTACGACCAGGTGTCGCCGTAGTCCGGGCGGTACAGCTCGCGCAAGGAAATGCGGCGCAGCTCGCAGCCCTGGAGGGGACGGCCGACAAGGGTGTGCTGGGGGCCCTCGACGGGACCGAGGAGCAGCGTGCCCGGTTCCAGGCGGCCCAGGTAGTGCCAGTGGCCCTGCTGCACGGCGTCGACGGCGAACAGGTCGAGGGCGCCTGCCACGACGAGCCACAGCACCTGCGGCCCCTCCAGGTGCACACTGCGCAGCCCCGCGCAGTCGACCGGTGTGCCGAGCGTGTTGAAGGCGGCGGCGACCGTGTCGTCGGGGTAGGCGTGCTGTTCCGGTGGGGAGGTCACCTCAGTGCTCCTTGACCAGGTCGGCGTAGGGGCCGCCGGCGGCGACGAGGTGTTCGTGGCGGCCGCGCTCCACGACCTGCCCGTGGTCGAGCACGACGATCTCGTCGCTGTCGCGCACGGTGCTCAGGCGGTGGGCGATGACGACGCAGGCGCAGCCGCGGCGGCGCAGGTTGTCGATGATGACCTGCTCGGTCTCGGCGTCCAGGGCGCTGGTCACCTCGTCGAGGACGAGGATGCTGGGGCGGCGGACCAGCGCCCGTGCGATCTCCAGGCGCTGGCGCTGTCCGCCGGAGAAGTTGCGCCCGTCCTGCTCCACGCGGCCGTGGATGCCGCCGGGCCTGCGGGCCACCACGTCGTACAGACAGGCGTCCCGCAAGGCGGCCACCACCGCGTCGTCGGGAATGGAGGGGTCCCACAGGGCGACGTTGTCGCGGACGGTGCCCTCGAAGAGGAAGACGTCCTGGTCCACGAAGGACACGGAAGCGGAGAGCGCGCCGCGCGGGATGTCCTCAAGGCGCTGTCCGTCGATGCGGATCGTGCCCTCCCACGGGCTGTAGAGGCCCGATATCAGCCGGGAAACCGTCGACTTGCCGCTGCCGGAGCCGCCGACGAGCGCCACCTGCTGACCCGGCCCGACCGTCAGCGAGAAGCCGGTGAGGAGCGGCTTGTCGAGGGGGCTGTAGCCGAAGGTGATGTTCTCCAGGGTGACGTGCCCGGTGAGGCGGCGGGTGCTGGCGGCGGGCTCGGGGCGCGAGTGGAGCGGGTCGACGGGGAAGTTCTCGACGTCCTTGAGGCGGGCGACGTCGGCGGCGAAGTCCTGGATGCGGCCCGCGACGCCGTTGAGGCGGGTGATCGGCGCGGTGAACCGGGTGACGAGGGCCTGGAAGGCGACGAGCAGCCCGATCGACAGATGCCCCTCGACGGCGCGCAGACCGCCGATCCACAGGATCAGCGCGCTGTTGAGCGTCGCGAGGGTCGGCGCGACGACACCGAGCCACGCGCTCGGCACACCGAGGCGCTGCTGTTCCTCCAGCGTGGTGGCGTGCTGTCCCGCCCAGCGCCGGAAGTAGCCGTTCTCGCCGCCGGTGGCCTTCATCGTCTCGATCAACTGCAGGCCGGTGTAAGAGGTGTTGGTGAGCTTGGCGCTGTCGGCGCGCAGCTTCTGCGTGCCGGTGGCGCGCAGCCGGATGACGACGCGCATGGCCACGATGTTCAGCAGGGCGATGCCGACACCGACGAGCGTCAGCTGCGGATCGTACGTCCACAGGAGAGCCGCGTAGAGGAGGACGACCATGCCGTCGACGCCGGCGGCCGTGAGGTCGCGGGCCAGGGTCTCGGCGACCGCGTCGTTGGACGCGAGGCGCTGCACGAGGTCGGCGGGGGAGCGCTGGGCGTAGAACGTGACGGGCAGGCGCAGCAGATGGCGGAAGAAGCGGGCGCTGCCGAGGGTCGAGGAGATGATGCGGCCGCGCAGCAGGTTCGCCTGTTGCAGCCAGGTCAGCACGACGGTGAGCGCGACCATCGCCCCGATGGACGCGAACAGCGCGCCCAGCAGCGAGGTCTGATGTCCGATCAGGAACAGGTCGATGTACGTACGGCTGAGCGCGGGCAGCGCCGCGCCGACCGCGACCAGCAGCAGGCTGGCGAGGAGCGCGGCGAGCATCGTGCCCGTGGTGCCGCGCAGCCGGGCGGGCAGCGCCTTCATGACACCGGGCCTGCGGCCTCCCGGCCTGAAGTCGGCACCCGGTTCGAGGACCAGGACGACCCCGGTGAAGCTGGTGTCGAAGTCCTCCGACGGCACGAAGCGGCGGCCCTTGTCGGGGTCGTTGATGTACACGCCGCGGCGCCCGAGGCGCCGGCCCATCCCGTCGTACACGACGTAGTGGTTGAACTCCCAGAAGAGGATCGCGGGCGCCTTCACCTCGGCGAGCGCGGCCGGCTCCATCTGCATGCCCTTGGCGGTCAGACCGTAACTACGCGCCGCCTTCAGCACGTTGCTGGCCCGTGAGCCGTCGCGGGAGACGCCGCACGCGATGCGCAGCTCCTCCAGGGGTACGTGCCGTCCGTGGTGGGCGAGGACCATGGCGAGGGCGGCGGCGCCGCACTCCACGGCCTCCATCTGAAGGACGGTGGGAGTGCGGACGGTCCTGGGACGCCGGCCCTTCGACGCGGGGCGCGGTGCGGCGCGGCGGCGGCGCGGCGGCTCCTCGGGGCGGTGCCTGCGCCGCCCGCCGGGGGGCGGCAGCTGCTGCTGGTGCGCGGGGGAGGGGTGGGGGGCGGTCACGGAAGCAGCCAATCGATCGGGCGCTGCTCGGCGAGGTGGAAGGCGCCGGTGGCCGGGGTCATGGAGGCGAGTGCGAAGGGCGGCCCGTCCGCGGTCGACCACGCGTAGCCGGACCTGGTCGCGGAGGAGGGGTCGAGCCGGACGAGAACGGCCACGGGAGGCCCGTCCTTCGTGAACTGTCCGGCCAGTTCGCGGTCGCCGAGGAAGCCGGTGATCCTCTGCCGGCTCTGTGCGGCGCGGCCGACCGCCTCCACCCGGCCGCGCAGCGTCCCGTACCGCTCGGTGGGCACGGACTGGACGGTGAGGTCGACCGAGGCGCCGACGGGAACGGTGGCCGCGCTGTCGGCCGGTACGTAGAGCATCGCGGTCAGCGGGTCGTCGGCGCCCGCCACGCGCTCCAGGGTCGCCACGTCGGCGCCGGTGGTGACGACGGTGCCGATCCGTGCGACGAGCGTGGTCACGCGGCCGGCGGCGATCGCGCGCACGACCTTGTCACCCCGCTCGGTGCGGACCTTGAGCACGGGCGCGCCCGCGGCGAGCCGCTCACCCTCCTCGGCCAGGACGCGGGTCACCTGGCCGGTGACGGGGCTCTGCAGGACGTAACTGCCCTGGCCGTGGGTGAGGATGCCGGGTGCGCGGAGCGTCGAGGAGAGGGAGCCGGTGACGGCCCAGACGCCGGACGCGGCCATGACGACGAGGGTGACGGCGAGGACGAGCAGGCCCTGGGGGCGGGCGTAGCGCACCGGCAGGTCGAGTTCCTCGGGCGACTGCAGTTTGGACAGGGCCTGTTGGCGGAACTGCACGGAACGCTTTCCTTACTGTGCCTGAGCCTGAGCCTGTGCCTGTGCCTGGGGCTACCGCGCCGATGCGTCCGAGAGCCCCGGAACCTGAGGTCCCGGGGCTCCCGGATCACGGCGTATCTATGAGCGGAAAGGCTCAGAGACCGGCGGTCAGGCCGTCGGCGAGGCCGGTGACGGCGCCGGTGTTCAGGCCGGTGGCACCCTCGACCGTGCCGACGACGCCGCCGACGACGCCCGAGACGGGGGCGATCGAGTCAACGGTGCTGGTGACGTTGGACGCGACACCGGCGACGAGGCCACCGGAGACGTTGTCGAGGTCGGCGTCGGAAATCTCGAGGGTCTCGACCTGGGGGACGTTGTTCATGGTGTGAGCTGCCCTTCTCAATGAATGTGCATAGGTATTTCCCACGCCGTGGAACCTGGGGATTCGAATTCCGCGGCGAGCCAGGATCAAAGCACGTTCGCAGCTCGTACATCCAATCGACGGAGCGGCCGCCGAGCGGGGTTGTGGCGGCGTATCACCGCTGCGTGCAGGCAGGTTCACCGCGTCACGGCAGCTCCTTCACAAGATTCACAGACGGGAATCAGGGATGCGGAGCGACTCCTTCCAACAAATCGGACACTTTCCCGTCGAGGCGCGGTTCGTGTGGCCGATGCATGGAAATTCGCGGGGAGTCGGGCCCGAATTCCGTGACCGGAGTGCACATTCGATGTGCAGGTTATTTGAAGGCGTGCTCAATCGTGACCGAAGTGGACAGTGAGGGGCAGGACCGGCCTTAACGCGCTGTTAACTCAGCGTAGCTTGATCGTACTTGACCGTAGTCGTCCGGAAGGGTTGACTTCCTGTTCGTCATCCCCCGCATCGTCCTCGACGCGAGAGCGAGTCCGTGACTTCTACGCCTGCTCAGAGCTCCGACCTGCTCGTCCCTCTTGATCTGGCCTTCTGGAACATCGAGACCGCCGAACACCCCATGCACCTGGGCGCACTCGGGGTCTTCGAGGCCGAAGGGCCCGATGCCGCGGACCGCGCCGCGGGGCTTCTCGCGACCCGGGCGGCGGCGGTGCCGGGGCTGCGCATGCGGATACGTTCCGTCTGGCTGCCCGTCGGCGGCGCGATGCGCGTACCGATGCCCGCCTTCGACCCCCTGGAGCACATACGGCTCACGGCCCCCGTGCCGGACTTCCACGCCGCGGCGGGGGAGTTGATGCGGCGTTCGGTGGCGCGGGACCGGCCGCCGTGGGAGGCGCACGTCCTGCCGGGCGCCGACGGCACGTCCTTCGCGGTCCTCTTCAAGTTCCACCACGCGCTCGCCGACGGCCTGCGCGCCCTCACGCTCGGCGCGGCCCTCCTCGACCCCGTCGACCTGCCCGCGTCCCGGCAGCGCCCGCAGGCCCCCGCGACGTCCCCGTGGTCGGTCCTCGACCCCCGCACCCTGCCGACGCGCGTCCGCGGCACCGTCGCGGACGTGGGCCAGGCGCTCGGCATCGGCACCTCCGTGGCGCGCGCCGCACTCGGCGTACGTTCCTGCGCCGCGCTCTCCTCGACCGCCACCGGCACCCGCCGCACCGCCGGTGTCGTCCTCGACCTGGACGACGTCCACCAGGTGCGCAAGGCCGTCGGCGGCACCGTCAACGACGTCCTGATCGCCGTCGTCGCCGGAGCCCTGCGCCGCTGGCTCGACGAGCGCGGCGACTGCAGCGAGGGAGTCGAGCCGCGCGCCCTCATCCCGGTCTCCCGCCGCCGGCCCCGCACCGCCCAGCCCCCGGGCAACCGCCTCTCCGGCTACCTGGTCCGCCTCCCCGTCGGCCGCGAGGACCCGCTCGACAGGCTGCGGAGCGTGCGCGCCGCCATGGACCGCAACAAGGACGCGGGCCCCGAGCGGGGCGCCGGAGCCGTGGCGCTCCTCGCCGAGCACGTGCCGTCGCTCGGGCACCGGATCGGCGGCCCCGTCGTCGCCCAGGCCGCCCGGCTGCTCTTCGACATCCTCGTCACCAGCGTTCCGCTGCCCGGCATCGGACTGCGGCTCGGCGGCTGCCGCCTCATCGAGGTCTATCCGTTCGCGCCCCTCGCCCGGGGCCAGTCCCTCGCCGTCGCCGTCTCCACCTACCGCGGGCGCGTCCACTACGGGCTGGTCGCGGACGCCGCCGCCGTGCCCGACCTGGAGCTCCTCGCGCAGGGCCTGCGGGACGAGCTCGCGGGACTCGTGGCGGTGTGCGCACGGGACACGGGTTTGGTGACCGGGCCCGCCGCTACGTAAACTTCCGCTTTTGGAGTTCCGCGGACGACCAGATGCGCCGTGGCACGGACACGAGGACAGCGGCGATGACGGTGACAGACGAAAGCCAGGAGGGGCAGGCCGAGCACGTGGCGTACGGCCCCGGCATCGACCCGGACCGCCTCGCCGTCTGCCTCGGGGTGCTCGACGAGCTGGACAAGCTCGACGTCGACCACCCGGACGCGATCGCCGTGCGCCGCGCCACGGCCGGCATCTACCGGACGGTGAAGCAGCGCCGCCGCCAGGAACGCCGCGCCGCCAAGACCGCCCACGACAAGGCCGTCACCGAGGCCACCGCCACCGGCTCCGCGCAGCGCATCGACGACGAGACCGAGGGCCTGCTGCCCTCGTCGCAGACCGAGGAGGGCCGGATCGCGGGGATACTCCAGCGCCCGCGCTCCTGCTACACCTGCAAGACGCGGTACGTGGAAGTCGACTACTTCTACCACCAGCTCTGTCCGGACTGCGCCCGCCTGAACCGCACCAAGCGCGACGCCCGCGCCGACCTCACCGGCAAGCGCGCCCTGCTCACCGGCGGCCGCGCCAAGATCGGCATGTACATCGCGCTGCGTCTGCTGCGTGACGGTGCCCACACCACCATCACGACCCGGTTCCCCAAGGACGCCATCCGCCGCTTCAAGGCGATGGACGACTCGGCGGACTGGCTGCACCGCCTCGAGGTCGTCGGCATCGACCTGCGCGACCCGGCCCAGTCCGTGGCCCTCGCCGAGCAGGTCAGTGCCGCGGGCCCGCTCGACATCCTGATCAACAACGCCACGCAGACGGTACGCCGCCTGCCCTCCGCCTACGCCGCGCTGGTCGACGGCGAGAGCGCACCGCTGCCCGCCGGGGAGCTGCCCGCCCACTCCGTCATCGGCGCCTTCAACTCCGGAGCGGTCGACGGCCTCGCCGCGCTGCCCCTGGGGACGAGCGGCCTGGACGCGCAGAAGGTGGCCGACCTCGCCCTCGTCGCGGGCAACGCCAGCGTCGCCCGGCACCTCGACGGCACCGCCATCGACGCGGGCGGTCTCGTCCCGGACGTCGTCGACAGCAACACGTGGGTGCAGACCATCGAGCAGATCTCCCCGGTGGAGCTCCTCGAGACCCAGCTGTGCAACTACACGTCGCCGTTCATCCTGATCAGCGCGCTGCGCGGGGCCATGGCCGACGCCGCGAAGAAGGCGCCGAGCGGCCGGGCGCACATCGTCAACGTCTCGGCGATGGAGGGCGTCTTCGGCCGCGGCTACAAGGGTGCGGGGCACCCGAACACCAACGCCGCCAAGGCCGCGATGAACATGGTGACGCGCACCAGCGCCCAGGAGATGTTCCAGACCGACGGCATTCTCATGACGTCGGTGGACACCGGCTGGATCACCGACGAGCGCCCGCACTACGACAAACTGCGCCTCGCCGAGGAGGGCTTCCACGCCCCGCTCGACCTGATCGACGGTGCCGCCCGCGTCTACGACCCGGTGGTGCGCGGCGAGGCGGGCGAGGACGTGTACGGCGTCTTCCTCAAGGACTACGAGCCGGGCAAGTGGTAGCCGATCAGGGCGTGTAGCGAACGTGCCCTAGCACATGGCTGGGTCGCCCGGTAGTCCCTGAATCCAGGGATACGCCGGAGGTGTGGCGTACGGCACACTCGCATGTGACGCAGGGCGCAGCGAGTGCCCCGCGTGCCTCACCCGGCGACCTAGGGGCGTGTGATGGGTGCACAGGACGTACGCGGTACGGCAGCAGCCGAGGCGGTGGCGGGGGCGGGGGCCCTCGCCCGGTCGCCCGGCACCCCGAATCCGGCTCCGCCGCTCAGCCAGGCGGGCCGCGAGATCCTCAAGGCCACTCTGGTGCCTCTGGTCATCGAGCAGGCCGAAGTGGGCCAGGCCCTGGTGAAGGCCGCG
The DNA here is from genome assembly GCF_056432085.1 of Streptomyces sp. NPDC045678. Classification (NCBI taxonomy): domain Bacteria; kingdom Bacillati; phylum Actinomycetota; class Actinomycetes; order Kitasatosporales; family Streptomycetaceae; genus Streptomyces; species Streptomyces sp. NPDC045678. The sequence continues at coordinate 67,832 of NZ_JBWKJS010000015.1, read as the reverse complement.
TACGCCCGGCAACTCAACGTGCGAAGAGGCGAGTTGGAGGCCGTCCGGAGCCGGGCGACCGCTGCGGCCGAGGCGACTCCGCCCGCCGCGGACCACCTCGTCGACCTGCTCGGCGCGGCCGACGAGGCCCCGCGTGCCGAGGATCTGGCAGCGGTTCCGATCGACACCCTCCGCGCCTTCGGCGAGCAACTCGTCGCCGTACGCCGGTCCGTGCTGGAGGAGGCCGAGTCGGCGGACGCGGACGGGTCGGTGACGGGGCCCGCGCGTCAGGCGCTGCACTCCGCGGTGGTGGCGGTGAAGGGCCTTGCCGCCAACGCCGGTTCGTCGCGGGTCGGGCTGATGAACCTGGAGCGCCTGGAGATGGTGCCGGCCGGCATCGAGCGCGGCGAACTCGTCGCCACCATCCCGCTGGCCCCGCTGGAGGAGACCGCCGTCGTCCAGAAGGAGTGGTCGGTCCAGAAGAAGGAGTTCACCTCCATCGTCACGGACGAGCTGGAGACCTTCAGCGAGACCGGCGTGACCGACAACACCGAGCTGGCGCAGTCGACGTCGTCGGAGCAGCAGCACTCCAACCAGTTCAACGTCACCGGGACCGTCTCCGGCGGCATCCCCGTCATCTCGGGCTCGGCCACCTCCGGCTACACCGCGCAGGACTCGTCCTCCCAGTCCGCGACGGACAGCCGCAAGCACGCCACCACGCTCACCCAGAAGGCCTCCGCGCGGGCGAAGCAGGAACACAAGGTCACCATCAGCACGACCACCGTCACCGGCTCGTCCCAGACCTCCACGAGGAAGCTGCGCAACCCCAGCGACGTCGACCCGATGCGCATCGACTACTTCAGCCTGATGCGCAAGTGGCGGGTCAGGCTCTACCGGTACGGGCTGCGCGAGACGTACGACATCGTGGTCCCGGAGCCGGGCGCCGCGCTGCGCCGGGCCTACGTGGAGCTGGAGAGGCTGCGGGCCCAGCTGAAGCCCTTCGCGTTCGACGTACCGCACAACGACGTCACCGACGCGGTCCGCAAGGACGATCCCGAGCCGCCGAAGACCGACCCGCCGACCGACAAGCAGCCGCACTACCTGGTCCTCGCGGACCGGTACGGCGCCCAGGGCCTGCCGCGGCCCCCGGCGCCGCTGCCGCCCCAGCCCTACGCCGTCGACTCCGGAGCGCTGCCCAACGGCCGCGCGTCCACCCGGGTCACGCTGAAGATCCCGGACGGGTACGAGGTCGTCCGCATCACCATCGCCGGCCGGATGACGAGCTTCTCCGACACCGACTTCGCGGGGGACGACAGCGCGGGGAGCGACGGCACGGAGAGCGACAGCACGGTCGCTCTGATGGCAGCGCTCGGCCAGTTCACCGTCGTCGGCACGGACATCCCGTTCACCCCCTTCGGCGAGAAGGTCTTCGACCCCGGCACCGTCCTGCACAAGGACACCGGCGGCGACTTCCTCGCGGGCGCGACGGGCTCACCCGTGGTCGTGCTGGTGTGGGACCGCGTCTCCACGCAGACGCTGGTCCTGACCGCCGAGGTGCGCCCCACGAAGGCCGCCTACGAACAGTGGCGGGACGAGGTGTGGAACGGTCTGTTCACCGCCGCCCAGACCCGGTACTACGACCAGCAGCAGGACATCGCGGGACGGATCGCGGCCCTCGAGGAGCGCCTGGGCAGCGTGGACACGCTCACGCTGCGGCGTGAGGAGAACGACGAGGTCATGCGGGCGGTGCTGCGGTATCTGCTCGGCGACCGCTTCCCGACCATGCCGAAGGACGTCGTGGACACCTTCAGGGACGCGAAGGTGGACATCACCCACGGGACGAGCTTCGACTCCGACGCCCTGAAACCGGACTCCACGGCGTGGTCGACGGTGCGTCGGTACGAGAATCTCGTGCGCTTCGTCAACCAGGCCATCGAGTGGGAGAACGTCGTCAGCTTCCTCTACTCGTACTTCTGGGACATCCCCGAGAGCTGGGCGTTCATCCGCGACATCAAGCACCCGGACGCCAACCGGCAGGCGTTCCTGCGGGCCGGCAGCGCCCGGGTCGTCCTGACCGTGCGCAAGGGGTGGGAGACGCGCTGGGTGAACTTCGTCGAGCGGGGCGTCATCGACGATCCGGCCGAGCCGTCACCGCCCGCGCTGTACTGGACGATCGCCCAGGAGATCGCCGCGTACGACGACCGCAACTACCCGGGCATCCCGCCCGCCAACCCGAGCCGTACCGCGGTGCGGATCCAGGACGCGGTGATCAGCAAATCCAGCTCCGTCGTCGGGCCGAGCCAGACGCCGGTGGCGATCCGGGTCGAGTCCAGCGAGGGGTTCGTCGCGGGGGCGCAGGTCGTCATCGACTCCGCGCGCGAGCTGAGCAACAGCCAGGAGCTCACGACGGTCACCCGGATCCTGTCCGGGACCCAGATCGAGGTCGCCCGGCTCACCAAGGCGCACAACGGCGCCACCACGCCGTTCCCGGTGCTGCAGCCCGCGGAGAAGGGTGAACTCATGGCGGAGTGGAACGAGTACACCCCGACCTCCGGCACCGACATCGCCGTGACGAGCAACCTGTCCACCATCAACTGAGCGGGCCGCGATGCCTACCACGTACCCCGGCATGGACATCATGCTCTGGGACCCGCGCCTGTCGTGGCTGTGGCGCCGGTCGAACCTGCGCTTCATCGGGTTCTACCTGGCCCACGACCGCGGGGACGACAGCACGAGCTGGTCCACCCGGCTGTGGGACCTCAGGGATCCGGGCTGGACCGTCCTGCCGATCTGGGTGCCCTTCAAGTCCACGCAGATCGACGGGGCCGCGGCCGACCCGGTGAAGAAGAAGCCGGCCGTGCCAGGAGGGGCGTTCGGGACGGTCGACGGCGGGGACGACGGTCTCGCCGCCGTCGGCCTCGCCCGGCGCGCCGGGCTCGAGGCCGGGGCGACGCTCTATCTGGACATCGAGGGGCACCTGAGCGGGGGCCCCGGGGCCTGGGCCAAGGCGTCCACCGGCACGGCCGAGTACATCCTGTCGTGGCTGCTCGCGGTCTCCCTCGCGGGATACAGGACCGGGTTCTACTGCTACCGCGCCGAGTTGGACCCGCGTACTCTCCTCGATCCGCGCGTCCTCTCGTTCCGGCCGGTGTTCTACGCCGTGTCGGTCCCGTCGACCGACCGGTCCCGGTGGAACAACAACACCTTCGAGCTCGCCCCCTACCCGCTGCCGAGCTGGGGGGTCGGCCCCAACGAGCGCTGGCAGTACGCGGACAACGTGATCGCCGTCCAGTACGCGCAGCCGCCGGACCCCGCCCTGACCTGGCCGGACGCCAACGGGCGGCCCCAGAACCACCGTGTCCCGGGCAGCCACCGGGACGTCGACTGGGACGAGGCGAAGGTCTTTGACCCCACGCACCCGAAGGCCGCGATCGCGCTGGCCGCGGCGCAGCACCACACGGCCCCGGACCGCGTACGGCTCTTCGCCGCGACCACCGAACAGCTGCTGACGGCGGTACGGGACAAGGCGGGCAGGACCGGCCCGCTGGGCGCGACCCCGGTCCTGCCCCGGGACACCGTCCCGACGCCGCCGCCGGGAGCCGATGGCTTCGATGCCACGAGCACCGCCGCGAGCAGCACCGACGCCGTGTCGCAGCACGTCTTCCTGCTGGGCGCCGACGGCCGGATCCGCATCCGGTGGATCACGCCCCGCCAGCCCTTCCCGCCGCATCCGCAGCCCGTGAACCCCGCCCGGAATCCGGCCCGCAAGGGCAGCCCTCTGGCGGCGGCGTCCCGTACGCCGCTCGCTCTGGACCTGGTGTACGTCGACCGCGAGCACCGGCTCGTACGGCAGTTCTCGCAGGCGGGCCCGGCCGTGGACTGGACGAACAACGTGCAGACCGTGCCGTCGCCCCCCAGAGCGGGCGGCAGGGACGCCCTGCTGGTCGCGGGCAGCAGCAACCTCGCACTGCTGCCCTCGCCGAACGACGCCGTCCACAGCGCCGACCGGCTCGACGTGTTCCACGTCGGCCACGACTACTCCCTGCCGCCCTGGAACGACCCGCGTGCCTGGCAGGTCGTGCACACCCGCTGGATCTTCGCCCGCGGCCGCCCGGCTCCCCCGGCCACGGCTCTCGTCCCCGGGCTCGACGGCGTCGCCGCGGCGAGCGGTGTCGCGGCGGTCCGCACCGCCGACCGGACACTGCACCTGATCGTCCAGGACCGGGCCCGTACGCGGCTCAGGCACGCCACGTTGAAGCGCGCCGCGACGGACTGGGAGAGCGCGCAGGGCCCTGCCGGGGAACTGCCCCTGCTGCACCGCCCCGAGCGCGGGGACCCGGTCGCCGCGTGGTGGATGAACCTGCAGTTGCTGGCCGCCGTCAACCGCGTCCTGCTGGTGGGCGTCCTCGCCACCGGCCACCTGGCGTGGTCGGCGTACGACGGCACGGCCTGGTCGAAGATCGCCGCCAAGCACGCGGGCTTCACCCCGGGACGCCCCCTGTGCCTGGCACGGCGCGGCGCGAAGGCCGTGGACGTCTTCGGCTTCGGTGAGGACGGGCAACTCCTCCAGCGCACCCTCACCCTCCTGGACAAGGCCGGCGCGGCGCTGGCCCCCTTCTAGGGCCTGTGGCGGTCGGCCAGGGGTTGCGGCGGGTAGGCCGGGACCGCCGTCTCACCATCCGGATGGTTCGCGAAAATTTTTGGGCAGCCGGTCCGGGGTGCCGTGCACGGCGCGGTCCGGACCGGCTCCCCCTTTTCCGCCAGTCGTGACCGGGCGTGCGCCCACGGTGACCGACCCGGCGGTGAGCACGCAACTCCCGTCGCTGTCACGGTTGGTGGCCGAGTTGCGCCGGTGCGTGGCCGCCGTCCGGTGACGGTGTCGGACGTGCGTCCCGTCCGGGTCTCGGGGAGCCCGGACCCCCGGGGCCTCATGGGGCCGCTTCGGGGGCGTTGTCCGGATTCCACCCCGACTCAGGTCCCCATCGAGCGAGGCAGCGCTCATTTGGTTAATGTAGTGCGAACGGGCGGCCACGAGAGATCCACAAGCATCCCTCGGTCGCTCCGGGGACAGGCCGGCAACCATGGCCGCGGTCCCGCCAGAGAACGGCGCCACCGCGACCGAACTGCCCTTGTCCTTCCGTTACGCGACACAAAGGAGTGCGCGGTGACACCAGATCTGACGAAGCACGAAAAGCGACCGGCGGAATGCGGCGGCGAGCGGGCCGGACGGCCCCAGAAGCTCCGCAACCTGGAGGCGTGGGCCAAGGCGGCCCCCATCCGTCTGGCCGGCTACGAGGACGACCTCGCCGAGCCGCACATCCTCCCCGGTATCGACTGAGTCGACACCTGCCGGGTAACGCACCGGTCCGCTTCGCCACGTGCCCCCTGTCCTGGACGACCGGGGGCACAGGTGTGTCCGGACGCGCTCCGGTAGCCGTGATCCCGGAGGTGTGGGGCGACCCGCGTTGACACGCGGGGGAGCGGGTGACTGTAATGGTGCTCGTGCCGCGTGGCGCCGACCGAAGAGCAGTGGGCGGGTCGGCGATCGGGCGAGCACCTTCACTCAAGGACGACGCCGATGACCACGTCATGAGTTCTTGACCCCCAGGCCATCGCCTGACCCGCGCGCTTCGGCGCGCCTCCGGCCACGCCTCACGCGTGGCCGCGACTCCCCTTCCTGCACGCCGCGGTGCCCGCGGTCGGCCGACGCCGCCGACGCGGTCCCGCGCACCCCGTACGGAGATGCGACACCGTCATGCCCACACCCTTCAACCAGTCCGTCATCGACGAGTTCCGAGCGAACGGGGGCAAGGTCGGCGGCCCCTTCGAGGGCGGCGACCTCCTCCTGCTCACCACCACCGGCGCACGGTCCGGCAAGCGGCACACGACCCCGCTGGGCTACGTCCGCGACGGCGGCCTGCTCCTGGTCATCGGGTCGAACCTCGGCGGCCCGCGCCACCCCGACTGGTACCACAACGTCCTCGCGCACCCCGCGGTGAGCGTGGAGCTCGGCACCGAGACGTTCGAGGCCGTCGCCGTTCCTGCCGAAGGAGAGCGGCGCGAACGGCTCTTCGAGCGGATCGTGGCCGCCGACCCCGGCTACTGCGAGTACCAGGCGCGGACGGACCGGGTCCTGCCGGTCGTCGTCCTGGAACGGCCCGCGCACGAGGCGGACATCCCGGATGGCGCCTCGAACTTCGCCGAGAAGATGCTGCAGGTGCATCTCTGGCTGCGCGGCCAGCTGCGCCACGTACGCGACGAGACCGACGCGTACTTCGCCGCGCTCGCCGGGCACCGGGGGCCGGACGCCCCGCCGTCACCGGGCCTCGGACTGCAGATCCGCCAGCACTGCCTGGCGTTCTGCGACGCCCTGGAGTTCCACCACAGGGGCGAGGACGCGCATCTCTTCCCGACCATGGCGGGCTACTACCCCGAGCTGCGCGACACCTTCGACCTGCTCGCCGAGGAACACCGGAAGGTCGCCCGCGTCCAGGGCGAACTCGCCGCGCTCCTCGCGGATCTCGGCGGCGCGGACCCCGTACGGTTCCGTGCCGAACTGACCCGCATGTCGGCGGAGTTGACGGCCCACCTCGACCACGAGGAGGAGTCGCTGCTGCCGATCCTCACCGGGCTCCCGTGGCCTCCCGGGCCGCCCGCCTGACGCCACGTCACTCTCGGGCCCGCCCCGTGCTCTCGCGTTCGATGAGCCGCGGGAGCGGGACCTGGACCGTCGCCGCGGGACCGTCGTCCAGCAGGGCGAGGAGCTCGCGGGCGGCGGTCCTGCCGAAGGAGACCGTGTCCCGGGAGAGGGCCGTCAGCCACGGGTGCACCATGCGGCACAGCGCCGAGTCCTCCCAGGCGACGACCGACACGTCGTCCGGGACCGCGAAGCCGAGTGAGGTCGCGGCGGCGACCCCGGCGACGGCCATCACGTCGTTGTCGTAGACCAGCGCCGTCGGGGGCTCCGCCGACTCAAGGACCCGCCGGGTCACGGCGGCGCCCTCGGCGTCGGAGTAGTCCGTCGTCACCGAACGGACCCCCGACAGGCCGCGGCCGTCCGCCTCGACGCGCAGGGTGCGGATGCGGCGTTCCGTGTGCGCGAGCCCTTCGAGGCCCGCGATGTGCACGATGCGGCGGTGCCCGAGCGCGTGCAGATGGCCGACGACCGAGGCCATCGCGCCCGCGTCGTCCGCCCACACCGTGGACAGGCCCGGATGCCCGGCGTCCGGATCGGGCACGCCGCCCGTCACCACCGCGGGCAGCCCCAGCTCGTCGAGGAGCGCGGGCCGCGGGTCGTCCGTGCGCGGGTCCACCACGAGGACGCCGTCCACCCGGTGCTCCGCCCACCAGCGGCGGTAGACCGCGCACTCGTCCGCGACGTCCTCCACGACCTGGAAGAGCAGCCCCAAGTGCCGCTCCGCGAGGACTTCCTGGACCCCGGAGATCAGCTGCAGGAAGAACGAGTCGACGCCCAGCGTCGCCGCCGGGCGCGCCACCACCAGGCCCACCGTCGCCGAGCCCTCGCCCGAGAGGGCGCGCGCCGCTGTGCTGGGCCGCCAGCCCAGCTGTTCGGCGACCCTGCGCACCCGGTCACGGGTGATGTCGGAGACGCCGGGCCGGTCGTTGAGCGCGAAGGAGACGGCGCTCTCGGAGACCCCGGCGCGGCGCGCGATGTCCTTCATGGTCGGCCGGCGCGCCGGTGACCGCTTGCCTTGCACCCGTTGCCCCTTTCCTGGCTCCCGGATACTAATGCGCTTGAGCGCTCAGACTCTAAAGCGCATTAGTCATCGGCCGCAAGGCTTCCAACACACCCTTCTGACCTGCCTAGTTGCCCGAATGATCGGCCGATCTTCGATTTCTGTTCCCCGAATCCATTGACTTTGCGCCACAGTTCCGTGCAGGGTCTGCCTCGGCGTGGATTGCCCGGTTCGGACGGTCGCAGTCACCGCCGTCTCACGCTGGGCCGAGCAAAGGAGCCGTTTCACCGTGCGTATCTCCCGCAACCCCCGCAGAGCGGTCGCCGCAGGCGCCGTCCTCGCCGTCCTGCTGCCGTTGAGCGCCTGTGGTGACGGAGACGACGGCGGAGGTTCGACCGACGCGTCGGGGAAGGTCGAGGGTGAGATCACCTTCCAGACCTGGAACCTGAAGGCGAACTTCAAGTCGTACTTCGAGGGCGTCGTGGACGGCTTCGAGAAGAAGTACCCGGGCACGAAGGTCCGGTGGATCGACCAGCCCGGCGAGGGCTACGCCGACAAGATCAGCGCCGACGCGGCCGCGGGCACCCTGCCCGACGTCGTCAACGTCTCGCCCGACCTCGTCGCCCCGCTCGCCAAGGCGGGCCTTGCCCTCGACCTCGACAAGTCGGCGTCGAAGTACGAGAAGGAGTACCTCCCCGGAGCCTGGAAGAGCCACCAGGTACCGGGCACGGAGGGCACGTACGCCTTCCCCTGGTACCTCAACACGGGGCCGCTGTTCTACAACAAGCGCCTGTTCAAGGACGCGGGCCTCGACGAGAACAAGCCCCCGACGACGTACGACGAGCTCTTCGACGACGCCCTGGAGCTGGCCGACAAGAGCGACGGCAAGGTCGCCACGCTCGCCAACGTCCCCACGATCGAGGACTTCGGGCGCTACGGCGTCCCGCTGATGAACAAGGAAGGCACCGGCTTCACCTTCAACGACGCCAAGGGCGTCGAACTCCTCACCAAGTACAAGAAGCTGTACGACGCGAAGGCCCTGGACGGACAGGCGCTGACCGCGACGCCCGAGTCCACCGGCAAGAAGTTCCTCACCGAGGCCGTCGCCATGAACCCCGGCAGCGCCCTCGACCTGGAGAAGTTCAAGAAGGACGCGCCGCGGCTCTACAAGAACATCGGCATCACGCCGCAGATCAGCAGCACCGGCAAGGACAACATGTACGTCATGGGCGTCATGGTGAACACCAAGACGAAGCAGACGCCCGCCGCCGTGGCCTTCGCGCACTACGTCACCGACGCGCAGCGCCAGATGGAGTTCGCCAAGAAGGTCGCGATCTTCCCGAGCACCGAAGGGTCCCTCGACGACCCGTACTTCACCAAGCAGGACGGCAAGGACGAGACACGGGTACGCGTCGCGGCCGCCAAGTCCATCAAGACCGCGGTGAACTACACCCCCGTGCTCTTCAGCGAGCAGATGAAGGTCGAGCTGCGCAACTCCGTCGCCAAGGCGCTGCAGGGCAAGGAGAGCCCCAAGGAAGCACTTGACAACGCTGTCAAGAACTGCGACCGGCTGCTGCAGCAGAGCTGAGACCAGGAACCGGTAACGCCATGAAGAGCACCACCGCCTCCCAGGCCGCCCCCACCGACCTCGCGGCCCCCGGCGCCGCCGCCAAGGAGCCGCGCCCCGACGGGCGCGGCCCCCGCCGCGGCATCCGGCGCCAGCTGCCCACCAGCCCCTGGCTGTTCGCGGCGCCCGGCCTCGCGATCGTCGGCGTGTTCATCCTCTATCCGTTCCTCAGCACCCTGAACAACGCGTTCACCGACAAGCGGACCCTCATCGAGGGCGACTACGTCGGCTTCGCCAACTTCCAGGAGCTGTGGCACGACGAGATGTTCTGGATCGGCCTGCGCAACAGCACGCTGTACGTCCTCGGGGTCGTGCCCGCGCTCGTCATCCTGCCGCTGCTGCTCGCCCTGCTCGTCCAGAAGCACATCCCCGGCATCACGTTCTTCCGCTCCGCCTTCTACACACCGGTGGTCGCCTCCATCGTCGTGGTCGGCCTGATCTGGGTGTGGATGCTCGACGAACGTGGCCTGGTCAACGCCCTGCTGGAGGCGGTGGGCGTCGGCAAGGCCGGCTTCCTCAGCGACCAGTGGCTCCTCCTCCTGAGCGCCATGACGGTCACGGTCTGGAAGGGCCTCGGCTACTACATGATCATTTACCTCGCGGCGCTCGCCAACGTGCCCCGCGAGCTCCACGAGGCCGCGGCCGTCGACGGAGCCGGTGCCGTACGCCGCTTCTTCAGCGTCACCGTCCCCGCCGTGCGCTCCACCATGGTGCTCGTCGCCGCGCTCTCCTCGGTCGCCGCCTTCAAGGTGTTCTCCGAGGTCTACCTGATGGCGGGCCCCGCCGGCGGCCCCGCGGGCGAGGACACCACGCTCGTCATGCTCGTCCAGCGCGTCGGCACCGGCCTGACCGGGCGCGTCGGCTACGCCTCGGCCATCTCCGTCGTCGTCTTCGTCGTCACCGTCGCGCTCATGCTGCTCGTCCTGCGGGCGGACCGGAAGGAGGACGCGTGACCACCATCGACGGCGGTGCGCGCCACGAGACCCGCACCGACAAGTCCCGGGGGCCGCGTCGGCGGCGGATCACCGACGAGAACGGCCGCAGGATGCCCGTCTGGGAGATCGTCCTGCGCTACCTCCTCCTTGTCGCGGTCCTCGCGCTGATGATCGGCCCGTTCCTCTGGCAGCTGTCCACCGCGCTCAAGGGCCCGCACGAGAACATCTTCAGCTCACCGCCGAAGTTCCTGCCCGCCGACCCCACCCTGCACAACTTCGAACGCGTCGCCGACACCATCCCGGTCTGGGACTACGCGCTCAACTCGCTCAAGGTGGCCGCCGCCAACGTCGTCACCAACTGCGTCGGCGCCGCACTCGCCGGCTACGCCCTGGCGCGCCTGCGCTACCGCGGCCGCAAGGCAGCCACGATCGTCTTCATCCTGGCCATGCTGGTGCCCGTCGAAGGCATCATCATCGCCCAGTTCACCACCATGCGTGAGCTCGGCCTGAACAACACCCTCATCGGTGTGCTGCTGCCCGGCTGCGTCTCCGCGCTCAACGTCCTGCTGATGCGCAACGCCTTCCTCAACGTGCCCTACGAGATCGAGGAAGCCGCGTTTGTAGACGGCGCGAACGTCTGGCAGCGGTTCCTGCGCATCGCGCTGCCCGCCGTCAAGGGCACCCTCGCCGTCGTCGCGATCTTCGCCTTCATGGGGGCCTGGGACGACTTCCTGTGGCCGCTGATCGTGCTGAGCGACCCGGACCGGTTCACCCTCACCATCGGCCTGAACTACCTGCACGGCACGTTCGCCAACGACGAACGCCTCGTCGCCGCGGGCACCGTCATCGCCGTACTCCCGCTGATCATCCTCTTCGCCTGTCTGCAGCGGTACTTCTTCCGCGGTGTGGGCGAGGGCGCGGTCAAGGGCTGAGGCCCGCTCCGCGCCCCACATCCTCCAGAACCAGGATCCGCATTGCCTTCCGCATCGCCTTCCCCGCTGCCCATGGGCCGGCCGCGCTTCGGCGCCAACTACACGCCCGGCCAGGGGTGGTTCCACCACTGGCTCGACTTCGACCTCGACGCCGTGCGCGCCGACCTCGACGCCATCGCCTCGCTGGGCCTCGACCACATCCGGGTCTTCCCGATCTGGCCGTACTTCCAGCCGAACCGCACCCTGATCCGCCCGCGCGCCGTCGAGCAGCTGGTCCAGCTCGCCGACGCCGCCGCCGAACGCGGCCTCGACGTCAACGTCGACGGCCTCCAGGGGCACCTCTCCAGCTTCGACTTCCTGCCCGCCTGGACCCAGACCTGGCACCGGCGGAACATCTTCGCCGACCCCGACGTGATCTCCGGGCAGGTCGATTACCTGCGGACGCTGGCCGCCGCGTTGGCGGACCGGCCGAACTTCATCGGCATGACCATCGGCAACGAGATCAACCAGTTCTCGGCGGGCCCGCACCCCGACCCCGACCGCATCACCGAGGAGCAGGCCGAGAGCTGGCTGCGCACCGTCCTCGCCGCGTGCGAGGAGGGCGCGCCCGGCAAGCTGCACCTGCACGCCGAGTACGACGCCGCCTGGTACCAGGACGACCAGCCCTTCACCCCGGCGCAGGCCGCCGGGCTCGGCGCGATGACCGCCGTGCACTCCTGGGTGTTCAACGGCACGGCCCAGCGCCACGGACGCACCGGAGCGGCAACGCGGCACCACGCGGCGTACATGATCGAGCTGTCCAAGGCCTGGGCGACCGACCCGCGTCGCCCCGTCTGGCTCCAGGAGGTCGGCGCGCCCGCACCGCTCATACCCGCCGAGCACGCGGCCGCCTTCACCGAGGACACCGTCGAGGCCGCCCTCGACTGCCAGGACGTGTGGGGCGTGACGTGGTGGTGCTCCCACGACGTCTCGCGCGACCTCGCGGATTTCCCGGAGCTGGAGTACAGCCTCGGTCTGTTGACCAACGAGGGGAAGGTCAAGCCCGCGGGGGAGGCGATCGCCCGGATCGTGCGGGAGTGGCGCGGCCGTACGTACGCGCCGGCGCCGCGGACGACCGCGGTGGTCGTGGACGACGCCATGTCCCGGCGGTCGGAGTGTGCCCCTGGAGGGGCGGTCTTCGAGGCGTTCGCGCGGCTCGTGGCGGACGGGGTGCGCCCGGCGGTGGTCCTCGCCGGGCGGGTGGCCGACGCGGGACATCTCGCCGCGCGGGGCATCACGGAGGTCGTGACACCGGGGGAGGTCCGCTAGGCCAGAACGCTTCTCCTTCCCCGACCCCGCCCCTCCCCGAGACCAAGGGGCTTCGCCCCCTGGACCCCCTCAATCGCCCTCCGGGCTCGTCCTCGAACGGCGGACGGGCTGCATCTTTGAGCCCCTCCGGCGTTCGAGGAGCGGGGTCTGGGGCGGAGCCCCAGTTTCGGGAAGGGGCGGGATCGGGGAAAGCCCACCGCCCACCCGCCCCCCACTCACTCGCACCGAAGACCCCCCAGGAGAACCCTCATGCATGACGACCGCACCCTGGTCGAAGCCCGCCTCAAGCGGGTTCTGGACGAGCGCATCAGGCCCGCCGTGTACCCCGCGTCCGTACCGCTCGACGTGGCCGTGTGGAACGCGCCCGGCGAGCCCGTGCCGGTCGCCGAAGGGCTCGCCGCCGAGCCGTCGCCGACAGCGGTCGGCGAGAAGTGGGGGGCACCCTGGGGGACCAGCTGGTTCCGGGTGACCGGGACCGTGCCGCGGGAGTGGGCGGGCAGGACCGTCGAGGCCGTCCTCGACCTCGGCTTCGACGAGAACATGCCCGGCTTCCAGTGCGAAGGCCTCGTCTACCGCCCCGACGGCACCCCGGTGAAGGGCCTCAACCCGCGCAACCAGTGGGTGCGGATCGCCGCTCCCGCCGAGGGCGGCGAAGAGGTGCGGCTGCACATCGAGGCCGCGTCCAACCCCGTCATCCTCGACTACCACCCCTTCCTGCCCACGCGGCTCGGCGACAAGGAGACCGCGGGCAGTGAGCCCCAGTACCGGCTGGAGCGCATGGACCTCGCCGTCTTCGACGAGACGGTGTGGCAGCTCGTCATCGACCTCGAAGTCCTCGGCGAGCTCATGCAGGAACTGCCCCAGGACTCCGGGCGGCGCTACGACATCGTGCGCGCCGTCGGCCGCGCCCTCGACGCCGTCGACCTCCAGGACGTGAACGGCTCGGCCGCCGCCGCGCGGGCGCAGCTCGAAGGGGTGCTCACCACCCCCGCCGAGCCGTCGGCGCACCGCATCAGCGCCGTCGGCCACGCCCACATCGATTCGGCGTGGCTGTGGCCGCTGCGCGAGACGGTGCGCAAGGTGGCGCGTACGACGTCGAACATGACCGCGCTCATCGAGGACGAGCCGGACTTCGTCTTCGCCATGTCGCAGGCGCAGCAGTGGGCGTGGATCAAGGAACACCGGCCGGAGGTGTGGGCCAAGGTCAAGAAGGCCGTCGCCGACGGACGGTTCGTGCCCGCGGGCGGCATGTGGGTCGAGTCGGACACCAACATGCCGGGCTCGGAGGCGATGGCCCGTCAGTTCGTGCACGGCAAGCGGTTCTTCCTCGACGAGTTCGGCGTCGAGAACGACGAGGCGTGGCTGCCCGACACCTTCGGCTTCGCCGCCGGACTCCCGCAGATCATCAAGGCGGCCGGCTCCAAGTGGCTGCTCACGCAGAAGATCTCGTGGTCGCAGACGAACCGCTTCCCGCACCACACCTTCAACTGGGAGGGCATCGACGGCACCCGGATCTTCACGCACTTCCCGCCCGTCGACACGTACAACTGCTCGATGAAGGGCAGCGAGATCGCCCACGCTGCGAAGAACTTCAAGGACAAGGGCGTCGCCCGGCACTCCCTCGCCCCGACCGGCTGGGGCGACGGTGGCGGCGGCACGACCCGCGAGATGATCGCCAAGGCGGCACGCCTCCGTGACCTGGAGGGCTCGGCGACCGTCGAGTGGGAGACGCCCGCCGCGTTCTTCGAGAAGGCCGAGGCCGAGTACCCGGGCGCCCCGGTCTGGGTCGGCGAGCTCTACCTCGAACTGCACCGCGCCACCCTCACCAGCCAGGCCGGTACCAAGCAGGGCAACCGCCGCAGCGAACACCTCCTCCGGGAGGCGGAGCTGTGGGCCGCGACGGCGGCGGTGCGGGGCGACTTCGCTTACCCCTACGAGCAGTTGGACCGCATCTGGAAGACGGTGCTGCTCCACCAGTTCCACGACATCCTGCCCGGCTCGTCCATCGCGTGGGTGCACCGCGAGGCCCGTGCGACCTACGCGGCGCTCGCCCAGGAGCTCAACGGCATCATCGACGAGGCGCAGCACGCACTCGCCGGTGAGGGCACGGAAACCTTGGTCTTCAACTCGAACCCGCACACCCTCGACGGCGTCCCCGCAGGAGGCGCGCGGCCCGCCGTCGTCGACGGACAGTCGGCGATCGCCTCCCGCGCCGACGGCGGCTACGTCCTCGACAACGGGCTGCTGCGCGTGGAGATCGACGCGCGCGGTCTGGTCGTCTCCGCGTACGACCTGGTGGCCGACCGCGAGACCGTCGCGCCGGGCCGGGCGGCCAACCTGCCGCAGATCCACGCCGACTTCCCGAACATGTGGGACGCGTGGGACGTGGACGAGTTCTACCGCAACACCGTGACCGACCTCGTGGAGGCGGACGAGGTGACAGCCGGTGAGGGCGGGTCGGTGCGGATCGTGCGCACCTTCGGCACCTCGCGCCTCACGCAGGTGCTCACGCTCGCGCCCGGTGACCGGCGCCTCGACATCGACACCGAGGTCGACTGGCACGAGACGGAGAAGTTCCTCAAGCTCGCCTTCCCGCTGGACATCCACGCGGAGCGGTACGCCTCGGAGACCCAGTTCGGGCACTTCTACCGCGCCACGCACACCAACACGAGCTGGGAGGCGGCCAAGTTCGAGGCGTGCAACCACCGCTTCGTGCACATCGAGGAGCCGGGCTGGGGCGTCGCGCTGGTCAACGACTCGACGTACGGGCACGACGTGACCCGCACGGTCCGCGCCGAGGACTCCGGCACGACCACGACGGTCCGCGTCTCGCTCCTGCGCGCCCCGCGCTTCCCCGACCCCGAGACCGACCAGGGCGTCCACCGCTTCCGGCACGCGCTGGTGCCGGGTGCGGCGATCGGCGACGCGGTGCGCGAGGGCTACCGCGTCAACCTGCCCGAGCGCAGGATCACCGGAGGCGCCGAGGTGGCGCCGCTGGTGACGGTCGACAACGACGCGGTGGTCGTGACGGCGGTCAAGCTCGCCGACGACGGCAGCGGTGACGTGGTCGTCCGCTTCCACGAGGCCCACGGCGGGCGGGCGAAGGCGACGCTCACCACGGGGTTCGCGGCGGGTTCGGTCGCCGTGACCGACTTGTTGGAGCGGCCGCTCGACGGGGTGCCTGTACCCGAACTCGCGGGTGACGCGGTGTCGGTGACGCTGCGGCCGTTCGAGCTGGTGACACTGCGGTTCACGCGGGGCTGAGAGCCTGTCTTTGAACCCCCGTCGTTCGCGCGGAGCGCGGGCGCAGCGGCGTCCGGTGCGTGCGATCGGTGTGCGGCGTTCCAGGTCATGTGGCGGAGCCACCTGTCCTGGGGCGCCGTTCACCATGGGGGTCCCCCCCCTGCTCGAGCGCAGCCGAGAGCTTGGGGGAGTGCGTGCCGGGCGTCGGGGCGCAGGCGGGGGTTCGAAGACAGGCTCTGAGACCCCGGGGTCCCCTCAGCCGTCGGTCCGCAGCCATACGCGCAGCGGGCCGACGGTCTCGAACCCCTGACGGAGCGCGGCCGCGAGGTCGTCGCCGTGCTCGTACCCGACGACGGGCACGCCCGGCCACAACCGGTCCGTGGCCTCCAGACAGGAACGCCACGCGGCGTCCAGGTCGTCGTCGACGGCGAAGAGGTTCGATACGCCGATGACGGAGGCGCCGGGGTAGGCGATGGCGCCCGCGGTGACGGGGTCTGTGGCGGCGGAGGCTGTGCCCGCGGGTGCCAGGAACACCGCTCCGTCGTCGAGCAGCGAGGGCCGGAACAGCCCTCCGCTCTCCCCGTCGCCGCTCCAGGCGGCCTCCCACGCGAGCAGTCGTTCGGCGCCTGCGACCGGCTCCCAGCCGCCGGCGCGCGGCGGTGCGGGTTCCGACGCCGGGCGGTGGATCCACCGTGCCTCGAACAGCACCTCGAAGCCGGCCCCGGAGAGGTCCAGCGTGCCGAAGCTGTCCTTCACGGAGGCGCCGGGGGAGGAGAGGTCGATGCGGGGGAGCACGTCGTCGGGGGTCGCGGCGGGCGAGAGCGTCACGGCGTCGGGATACAACGGGGGAGTGCGCAGCGCGCTTGCCCATACGCCTGCTTCGACGGTGCCTCCCACTCCGTGGGAGCGGCAGACGGCGTCGCACCAGTCGGCGTTGTTGCGTACGGCCGCGGTGAGCGGCGGGGTGGCGTGCGAGTCGGTGATCACCCGCGGATGCTGTCAGAACTGGCCCGTGCGCGTCGCCCGCATTTCTTTCGGCCGCCCCGCGGGGGAGCGGGGCGCGCGAGGTGCACGGAGTGCATGGGGTGTGCGGGGAGTGCGGGGTGCATGGTGTGTGCGGGGCTCACCCCTCCACCTGTGTCCGCAGCCACTCCTCGACCTCGCCCACGTGCGCCGCCGCCGCGGCGCGGGCCGCCTCCGGGTCCCGGGCCACGAGTGCGCGGTGGATGCGGGCATGCTCGCGGCGGGTGCGTTCGAACGCGCCCTCTTCCTGGTAGCCGCGCCAGACCCGGGCACGGAACGTCCGTGACGACAGGCCCTCCAGGATCGCGGCCATCGTGTCGTTGCCCGCCGCGAGGACGATCGTGCGGTGGAACGCCAGGTCGTGCGAGAGGATCTCCTCCGGGTCGTCGGTGGCGTTCATGGCCTCCAGGTGTTTCTCCACGTCCGCCAGTTGGTCGGACGAGATGCGGGCGGCGGCCAGTGCGGTCGCGGTGGACTCCAGTACCCGGCGTACTTCCAGGAGTTCGACCAGGCGTGCTCCCCGGGACAGGTCCGCGACCACCCCGAAGGTCTCCAGGAGGTCGCCGGCCTCCAGCTGGGTGACGTAGATACCGGAGCCGTGCCGGGCTTCGAGCACCCCGAGCACCGTCAGCGCCCGGATGGCCTCGCGCATCGAACTGCGCGAGATGCCCAGCCGCACGGCCAAGTCGCGTTCGGTGGGAAGCCGTTGGCCCGGTTCGAGCCGGCCCTCGCCGATCATCGCCTTGATCTGCTCGATGGCCCGCTGCGTCACGGTGCCCTTCTGCGGGGCGGGCTGGTCCGGCTGGTCCACGTAACGCTCCTCCACTGGACGGGACGCCGCAGTCTAGTCAGTGATGTGGTCCGACCACTACGGCCGGAAACCGGGGAAAGTCGGCGACGAGGGGTGTTGTGGGCGGCAAGTGGTCTGATAAATATTCGCGTCATCAGGTCCCCCTCGTTCCCCCCTGCCGATGAGGAGCCCGCCGATGGCCAGCCGGAACGTGCGCAGCAAACCGAGCAACAGGCCCAGCAGGACGGGGACTTCGCGGGCAGTGCGCGCCGCGGCGGCGACCGCCTGCGCGGCCCTCGCACTCGCCGCCTGCGGCAGTACGAAGGACACCGCGTCGCCCGGCGCGGGTGGCGGCGGCGAGGGCAAGGTCGGTGTGGTCCTGCCCCTGCTGACCTCGCCGTTCTGGCAGTCGTACAACGACTACGTGCCGAAGATGGCGAAGTCCGAGGACGTCGACGCGATGAAGACCGTCAACTCCAACAGCGACCCCTCGCAGCAGATCACCGACATCAACAACCAGCTCAATCAGGGGGTCAAGGGGCTCGTCGTCGCGCCGCTCGACAGCGCCGCGATCGCCGCGGGCCTCGACCAGGCCGAGCGCAAGGGCGTCCCCGTGGTCGCCGTCGACGTCGCCCCCGAGAAGGGCAAGGTCGCGATGGTGGTCAGGGCGAACAACGTCGCGTACGGCGAGAAGGCCTGCGACTACCTCGGCGAGAAGGTCAAGACCGGCAAGGTCGTACAGATCATGGGCGACCTGGCCTCCGTCAACGGGCGTGAGCGCTCCAAGGCCTTCCGGGACTGCGTCAAGAAGAAGCACCCGAAGCTGAAGGTCCTGGAGATCCCCGCCAAGTGGGAGTCCGACACGGCAGCCGCCAAGCTGGACACCCTGCTCAACTCCCACCCCGACATCAAGGGGATCTACATGCAGGCCGGCGGCGTGTACCTCGCGCCCACCCTGCAAACCCTCAAGTCCAAGGGGATGCTCAAGAAGGCGGGGGAGAAGGGGCACATCACCGTCGTCTCCAACGACGGCATCCCGCAGGAGTTCGACGCGATCCGCGAGGGCCGGATCGACGCGACCGTCTCGCAGCCCGCCGACGCCTACGCCAAGTACGGCATGCACTACATCAAGGCCGCGATGAACGGGGAGGAGTTCAAGCCCGGGCCGACCGATCACGGATCCGAGATCGTGAAGCTGCCCAGCGGCATCCTGGAGGACCAGCTGCCCGCCCCGCTGGTCACCAAGGGGAACGTCGACGACTCCGAGCTGTGGGGCAACACGGTCACATGACGACGACCGAACTCCCCACCGGCCGGGCCGGTGTGACCCCGCTCGTCGAGGCGTCCGGCATCGTGAAGCGGTACGGACCCACCGTCGCCCTCCAGGACGGCCGGCTGACCGTCCTGCCCGGCGAGTCCCACGCCCTCGTCGGCCGCAACGGCGCGGGCAAGTCCACCCTCGTCACCGTCCTCACCGGACTGCAGGCCCCCGACGCCGGCACAGTCCGCTTCGACGGCGAACCCGCGCCGCCCCTCGGTGACCGCGACGCCTGGCGACGCAGAGTGGCCTGCGTCTACCAGAAGCCCACCGTCGTCCCCGAACTCACCGTCGCCGAGAACCTCTTCATCAACCGGCAGCCCGCGGGCCGCGGCGGCTTCATCAGCTGGCGCAGGCTGCGGAACGAGGCAGCGGAAGTCCTGGAGATGTGGGACGTCCACGTCGACCCCGACGCCCGCACCGCAGAACTCAAGGTCGAGGACCGCCAAATGGTGGAGATCGCACGGGCGTTGAGCTTCGGCGCGCGCTTCATCGTCCTCGACGAGCCGACCGCGCAGCTCGACAACCGCGAGATCGAACGCCTCTTCACCCGCATGCGCGCCCTCCAGGAATCCGGTGTCACGTTCCTGTTCATCTCGCACCACCTCCAGGAGGTGTACGAGGTGTGCCAGACCGTCACCGTCCTGCGCGACGCCCGCTGGATCCTCAGCGCCCCCGTCGCCGACCTGCCGCGGGGCGCCCTCGTGGAGGCCATGGCGGGCGAGGTCACCGCCGCGAAGGCCGACGCCGAGGCAGCCGTGGCCCGCTCCGGGGTACCGGCCGACGCCCCCGTGCTGCTCAACGTGCGGGGGCTGACCAGCGAGTCGTACACCGGCATCGACCTCACCGTGCGCAAGGGCGAGGTCGTCGGGCTCGCCGGATCCAGCGGCAGCGGCAAGATCAACCTCGCGGAGAGCTTCGCCGGACTGCACACCCCGACCGCCGGAACCGCCCGGCTCGACGGGCGGCCCCTGCCCTTCGGAGACGTGACCGCGGCCCTGCGCGCCGGGGTCGGCTGCGTACCGCGCGACCGGCACGGCCAGGGCCTCGTCTTCGGCATGAGCATCGGCGACAACGCCACCATGAGCGTCCTCGACCGCCTCGGCCGGCACGGGTTCATCGGCACCGACACCAGGCGGCGCTTCGCCGACGACCTCATCGACCGCCTCGACATCCACGCCGAAGGCCCCGACCAGCCCGTCTCCGACCTCTCCGGCGGCAACGCACAGAAGGTCGTCATGGCCCGCGCCCTCGCCTCCGACCCGCGCCTGCTCGTCCTCATCAACCCGACCGCGGGCGTCGACGTGAAGTCCAAGGAGTCCCTGCTCGCCCGCGTGGACCACGCCCGCGAGGACGGCACCGCCGTCCTCGTCGTCTCCGACGAACTCGACGACCTGCGCCGCTGCGACCGCGTGCTCGTGCTCTTCCACGGCCGGATCGTCGCCGAACACGCCGCGGGCTTCCACGACCACGAGCTGATCGCCTCCATCGAAGGAATGGACCATGGCTGACCTGAAGGCCCCGTCGGCCTCGACCACGGCTCCCGTACGCCCGGGGCGCGACAAGGCGGCGGCGAAGACCGTGCTGCTGCGACGCGCCCGGGAACTCGCCCTCGTCCCAGCCCTGTTGCTGCTCGTTCTGCTCGGCGCGCTCGTCAACGACTCGTTCCTGACCGAGCGGAACCTCATCTCCATCCTCGGCGCATCCGCCGCGCTCGCCATGGTCGTCCTCGCCGAGTCCCTCGTCCTCATCACCGGCAAGTTCGACCTCTCCCTGGAGTCGGTCGTCGGCATCGCGCCCGCCGTCGGCGCGCTCCTCGTCCTGCCCGCGGCCCAGGCCGGCTTCGGCACGGACCTGCCCGCCGCCGTCGGCATCCTCGCCATCGTGCTGGTCGGCGCGGCCATCGGCGCCTTCAACGGCGTCCTCGTCGTGAAGCTCAAACTCAACGCGTTCATCGTGACGCTCGCCATGCTGATCGTGCTGCGCGGCGTCCTCGTCGGCGCCACCGAGGGCAAGACACTCTTCGGCATGCCCGACGCCTTCTACACCCTCGCCACCACCACCTTCCTGAGCATCCCCCTGTCGGTATGGCTCGCGGGAGCCGCCTTCGGCCTCGCGGGCTTCGTCCTCAAGTACCACCGCGTGGGCCGCGCCCTTTACGCGATCGGCGGCAACCCGGACGCCGCGCGCGCCGCGGGCATCCGCGTCGACCGGGTCATGCTCGGCGTGTTCGTCGTCGCCGGGGCCCTCGCCGCGGTCGGCGGCCTCATGCAGACCGGCTACGTCGGCGCCATCAACGCCAACCAGGGCCAGAACATGATCTTCACGGTGTTCGCCGCCGCCGTCATCGGAGGCATCAGCCTCGACGGCGGCAAGGGCACCATGTCCGGCGCCCTCACCGGCGTCCTGCTCCTTGGCGTCGTACAGAACCTGCTCACCCTCGCCCAGGTGCCGTCCTTCTGGATCCAGGCCATCTACGGCGGAATCATCCTCGTCGCCCTGATGATCGCCCGCGTCACCACCGGCCGCGCACAGGACTGAGAGCCACGGTCAGCCGCTTCCCCGCCCCTTTCCGGAAAGGCCCCCCGTGCCCCCGACCTCCGCCCGCATCACCGCGGTAGACACCTACGACATACGGTTCCCCACCTCGCGGGAGCTGGACGGGTCCGACGCGATGAACCCGGACCCCGACTACTCCGCCGCCTACGTGGTGCTGCGCACCGACGCCGACGACGGCCTGGAGGGGCACGCCTTCACCTTCACCATCGGGCGCGGCAACGACGTGCAGGTCGCAGCGATCCGCGCCCTGCGCCACCACGTGATCGGCCGCCCGGTCGACGACATCTGCGCCGACCCGGGCACCGTCAACCGCGCCCTCGTCGGCGACAGCCAGCTGCGCTGGCTCGGCCCGGAGAAGGGCGTGATGCACATGGCCATCGGCGCGGTCGTCAACGCGGTCTGGGACCTCGCCGCCAAGCGCGCCCGCAAACCCCTGTGGCAGCTGCTCGCCGACGCCACGCCCGAGTGGCTCGTCTCCCAGGTCGACTTCCGGTACATCGCCGACGCCCTCACCCCGCAGGAAGCCCTCGACCTGCTGCGGTCCGGCCGTACGGGAGCGGCGGACCGGACCGCCGCCCTCCTGGAGCGGGGCTTCCCCGGCTACACCACCTCCCCCGGCTGGCTCGGCTACAGCGACGAGAAGCTCACCCGCCTCGCCCGGCAGGCCGTCGCCGACGGCTTCACACAGATCAAACTGAAGGTCGGCGCCGACCTCGCCGACGACATCCGCCGCTGCCGCACCGCCCGCGAGGCCATCGGCCCCGACATCCGCATCGCCGTCGACGCCAACCAGCGCTGGAACGTCGACGAAGCCGTCCAATGGACGCGCGCACTCGCCGAGTTCGACCCCTACTGGGTCGAGGAGCCCACCAGCCCCGACGACGTCCTCGGCCACGCCGCCATCCGCGCGGCCGTCGCCCCGGTCAAGGTCGCCACCGGCGAACACGTACAGAACCGCATCGTCTTCAAGCAGCTCCTCCAGGCCGACGCCATCGACATCCTCCAGATCGACGCGGCACGCGTCGGCGGAGTCAACGAGAACCTCGCGATCCTGCTGCTCGCCGCCAAGTTCGACGTCCCCGTCTGCCCGCACGCGGGCGGCGTCGGACTCTGCGAACTCGTCCAGCACCTGTCGATGTTCGACTACGTGGCGCTCGCCGGGACCACGGAGAACCGCGTCATCGAGTACGTCGACCACCTCCACCAGCACTTCACCGACCCCGTCGTGCTGCGCGCCGGCCACTACACGGCCCCGACCGCGCCCGGCTTCTCGGCGACGATGCGCGCCGAGTCCATCGCCGCATTCACCTACCCGGGCGGCACGTTCTGGGCCGCGGACCTCCTGCAGGAGAAGCACGCGCGGGACACCCCCGCACACGACCGCACCACACGGGACAAGGGAGCAGCCGCATGACCGACTTCCAAGGCCTCAAGGCCCTCGTCACCGGCGGGGCCTCCGGCATCGGCCGGGCCACCGCCGAGCTCCTCGCCGCCCGCGGCGCCGATGTCGCCGTCCTCGACCTCGACCCGGGCGGCGTCGACAAGCCCCTGCGCGCCTACGCCGCCGATGTCACCGACGACACGGCCGTCCGGGACGCCGTCGCCGTGGCCGCCGCCGACCTCGGCGGACTCGACGTCCTGGTCAACAACGCGGGCATCGGCGCCCAGGGCACCGTCGAGGACAACGACGACGCCCAGTGGCACGCCGTCCTGGACGTCAACGTCCTCGGAATCGTCCGCACCACCCGCGCCGCCCTGCCGCACCTGCGCCTCTCCACGGACGCGGCGATCGTCAACACCTGCTCCATAGCCGCGACCGCGGGCCTCCCGCGGCGCGCCCTGTACGCGGCGTCGAAGGGCGCGGTGCTGTCCCTCACCCTCGCCATGGCCGCCGACCACGTACGCGACGGGGTGCGCGTCAACTGTGTCAACCCCGGCACCGTCGACACCCCGTGGGTCGCCCGGCTCCTGGACGCCGCCCCCGACCCGGCCGCCGAACGGGCCGCACTGGAAGCCCGACAGCCCACCGGACGGCTCGTCACGGCCGAGGAAGTCGCGGGCGCCATCGCCTACTTGGCGAGCCCCCTGTCCGGCGCCACCACCGGCACCGCACTCGCCGTCGACGGCGGCATGCAGGGCCTGCGACTGCGGCAGGCGACCCGATGAGCGCCCTGGCGCGGCGCCCCCTCGGCCCCGGCGGCGTCGAGGTGACCGAGCTGTCCTTCGGCGCCGCCGGGATCGGCAACCTCTACTCGCCGGTCACCGACGCGCGGGCGGCCACCGCACTCGACCACGCCTGGAACGCGGGCATACGCTACTTCGACACCGCCCCGCACTACGGCCTCGGCCTGTCCGAGCGCAGGCTGGGCGAGGCACTGCGGGGGCGGGACCGCTCCTCGTACGTCATCTCCACGAAGGTCGGCAGGATCCTGGAGCCCGCCGACGAGGTGTCCGGCGACGACCTCGCCGACGGCGGCTTCGCGGTGCCGAGGACGCACCGCAGGATCTGGGACTTCAGCGCGGACGGCGTGCGCCGCTCGATCGAGTCCAGCCTCACCCGGCTCGGCACCGACCGCGTCGACGTCGTCTTCCTGCACGACCCCGACAACCACGAAGAGGAAGCCTTCCGCGAGGGCTACCCGGCCCTGGAGAAACTGCGCTCCGAAGGCGTCGTCGGCGCGATAGGCGCGGGCATGAACCAGGCGGAGATGCTCACCCGCTTCGTCCGCGACACGGACGTCGACGCCGTGCTCTGCGCGGGCCGCTACACCCTCCTCGACCACCGGGCCCACACCGGGCTGCTGCCCGCGGCGAGCGAGCGGGGCACCTCGATCGTCATCGGCGGCGTCTTCAACTCCGGACTGCTCGCCGACCCCAAACCGGGTGCCCGCTTCGACTACGTCGAGGCGCCACCGGACCTGCTGGCCCGCGCCCGCGCCCTGCGCACGCTCGCCGAGCGGCACGGCACCACGCTGCGAGCCGCCGCCCTGGCCTTTCCCTTCGGCCATCCGGCCGTCGCCAGCGTGCTCGTCGGCATCCGCGCACCCGAGCAGGTCACCGACGCGGCCGAGCAGTTCGCCGCCGGGGTGCCTGCCGACTTCTGGCAGGAGGCACGGGAGACCGGGCTGCTGCCTCCGGAGGTGCCGGTTCCCGTAGAGATACGGGGAGGTGGCAGGCCGTGAGAGTCGCCCTGCACACCACGGTCCGCGCGGACCGCGTCGACGCGTACGACGCCGCGCACCGCGAGGTGCCCGCCGAGCTCACCACGGCGATCCGGGCCGCGGGCGCCACCTCCTGGACCATCTGGCGCAGCGGCACCGACCTCTTCCACATCGTGGAGTGCGAGGACTACGCCCGCATGCTCGCCGAGCTGGCGAAGCTGCCGGTCAACATCGCCTGGCAGGCACGGATGGCCGAGCTGCTCGACGTCGTCCACGACTACTCGGCCGAGGGCTCGGACGCGGGCCTCCCCGTCGTGTGGGAGCTGCCGTGACGGGGAGCGCGCCGGGCCTCGTCGACGCCCACCACCACGTGTGGGACCTCTCCGTGCGCGACCAGGACTGGATCACCGGGGACGCCCTGGCCCCGATCCGCAGGAACTTCTCCCTCACCGACCTCGCGCCCGAGGCCCGCGCGGCCGGCGTCGGCGCCACGGTCGTCGTCCAGACGGTGACCGTCCCCGAGGAGACACCGGAACTTTTGGCGCTCGCCGATGGGAGCGACCTCGTCGCGGGCGTCGTCGGCTGGACGGACCTCACCCGCCCGGACGTGGCCGACACACTGGCCGCCCTGCGCGAACTCCCCGGCGGACAGCACCTGGTGGGCATCCGGCACCAGGTGCAGGGCGAACCGGACCCCGAGTGGCTGCTGCGGCCGGACGTCCGCAGGGGGCTGTCCGCCCTGGCCGACGCGGGCCTCGCCCACGACCTCGTGGTCCTGCCCCACCAGCTGCCCGCCTGCGCCAGAGCGGCGGCGGACCTGCCCGGACTCACCTTCGTCCTGGACCACTTGGGCAAGCCGCCCATCGTCCGCGGAACCCTCGAACCCTGGGCGTCGGCGGTCCGCGCCCTCGCCGCACGCCCCAACACCGTCTGCAAGCTCTCCGGCATGGTCACCGAGGCCGACCGCGCGACATGGACGGTGGACGACCTGCGGCCGTACGCGGACACGGTGCTGAACGCCTTCGGTCCGCGACGGCTGATGTACGGCTCCGACTGGCCGGTCAGCACCCTCGCGGCGACCTACACCGAAGTCCTGGACGCGGCACGCCTGTTGACGGACACACTGGACACGGCCGAGCGTCAGGAGGTCTTCGGCGGCACCGCCCGGCGCGTCTACTCGCTCTGAGCCGGCGGCGCGAGTCGCGTCGGCCCCAGGAACTCACGGACGTACGTGCGCTCCCAGCACGCGCCCGTATCGCGCAGCTCGCGCCAGGTCGTGAACCGGTAGCGGTACAGCCTGGCGCGGACGTACGCGGGCGGGGACCCGGGCGGGAACGGTGAGCTCCGCAGCAGGCGCAGCGTGTCACGGTCGTCGTCCAGCAGGCGTTCCACCAGCGGGCCGAACCACGAGCGCGCGTACGCGGGGGAGAGCCCGGCGAACCACATCATCCAGTCGAGCCGCAGATGGTACGGAGCGAACTGGCGCGGCCAGCGGTGTACGTCACCGGGCTTGCCCTTGAACTCGTAGGCCCGCCAGTCGGAGTCCTCGCGGGGCACGGTGTCCGCCGTGCCCTCGATGACGATCTCCTGGCGCACCCGGTTGACGCTGCCGAACGCGCCGTACGCGTTGACGAGGTGCAGCGGGTCGAACGAACGGTTCATGACCTGCCGCCGGGACAGCAGATTGCGCACCGGCCGACAGCTCATGGCCAGGAGCAGTGCCGCCACGGCGGTGACCACCACCTCGTACCAGAGGGGCGCGTCCGCGACCTCGGGCGGCGTGTGCCAGGCGGACAGGTCCAGGGCGGAGAACGCGAGCACGATGGTGATCCAGTTCAGCCAGGAGAAGTTGCCGGACAGGACCAGCCAGAGCTGGGTCACGATCATCAGGCAGGCCGCACCCGTCGCCACCGGCTGTGGAGTGAACAGCAGGAACGGCACCACGAGTTGGGTGACGTGGTTGGCCGCGACCTCGACCCGGTGCACCGGCTTCGGCAGGTGGTGGAAGAACCAGCTCAGCGGCCCGGGCATCGGCTGTGTCTCGTGGTGGAAGTCCAGGCAGGTGAGCTTGCGCCAGCACGCGTCCCCGCGCATCTTGATCAGCCCGGCGCCGAACTCCACACGGAAGAGCACCCACCGCATCAGGAAGAGCACCAGGACGGGCGGGGCGACCCGGTCGTTGCCGAGGAAGACCGCGAGGAAGCCCACTTCGAGGAGCAGCGACTCCCAGCCGAAGCCGTACCAGGTCTGCCCCACGTTCACGATGGAGAGGTACAGCGCCCAGGGCACCAGCCACAGCAGCATCGCGCCCCACAGCGGCAGGAGACCGTCCACGCCGGCGAGCAGCGCCACCGCGACCGCACACCCCGTCCACGCGCAGAGCGCGAAGAACCGGTCCGAGAAGTGCAGCTGGAACAGGCTGGGGGCGCCGCGGAACGGCACCCGCTCGACGTACCGGGGCACCGGCAGCATCCCGCGCTCCCCGATGAGCGCCCGGAACTGCAGGGCGGCACCGAGGAACGCCGTCAGATAGAGCGCGGCCAGGGCCCGCTGGAAGATCAGCCGACTCAGCCAGTACGCATCCGCCGTGAACCACTCCACGGGTCCATTGTGCTGCCCACCAGGGTTTTCCGTACGCCGACCGGGCCGCACGCCCGGCTTGCGGGCCCGCGGGAACCCCCGCAAACAATGGCGGAACACCCCCGTCAGCGGGGGCACACGGCACGGCAACGGCGGGAGAACCGGTGCGCACATCCACCAGGACCCACGCGATCGTCTTCGCGATATCCGCGGCCCTAGCGGTGGCGGGCTGTTCGGGCGACGGCGACAAGAAGTCCGCCGACGGCGGCAGCGAACCGTTCATGCAGCCGGTCGCCGCCCAGGGCCCCGACCCGTTCACCGAGTCGACCGCGGAGACCGGCGCCTCCCCGCAGCCCGTCACCCGTTCGCCGCAACCGTCGCCCACCGGATCGGCGACCCCGCAGGGCACCCGTTCCATCCCGGGCGGAACACCGGGACTGTACGGCGGCACGTACAACGTCGGCAGCTGTGACGTCGACCGGCAGGTGCGCTTCCTCACCGACGACCGGGGGAAGGCGCGCGCGTTCGCGCAGGCCTCCGACATCGAGGAGGCCGACGTCCCGGGCTATCTGCGCGGGCTGACCCCCGTGGTGCTGCGGGCCGACACGCGCGTCACCAACCACGGCTTCCGCGACGGCTCGCCCACGCGTTTCCAGTCCGTCCTGCAGACCGGCACGGCTGTCCTCGTCGACGACCGGGGCCTGCCGCGCGTGCGCTGCGCCTGCGGCAATCCGCTGAAGCCGCCGGTCGCGTTCGAGCGCTCGCCCCGGCACAACGGGCAGGCGTGGAGCGGCTACCGGCCGACGCGGGTCGTCGTGGTGACCCCGGCGCCGCGGCCGATCGTCGACATCACCATCGTGAACATCGTCAACAACACCTGGATCGAGCGGAAGATCGGCGACGGGAAGGCACACCACGACCGCCCGACGAAGCCGCCGACCCCCACACCCACGCCGACGCCGACCACGCCGAGCCCGACGTCCCCCTCGCCGTCCAGCCCGACACCCACGGATCCGGACGAGACGGAGCCCGACGAGACGAGCCCGGACGAGACCGGCTCCGGTCAGACCGATCCCGACGAGACCGGTCCCGACGGAACCAGTCCTGACGGGACGAGCCCCGACGGAACCAGCCCCGAGGGCACCAGCCCTGGCGAGTCCAGCCCGGACGAGGACGCCGGAGACTCCCCGACCGGCTGCCCCACGCGGACGGGCACGCCTCCCCACCCCGCGTCGCCGCTCCCGCCCGGCTGCCCCTCGCCGGCGCTGCCCTCGTAGGCGGCGGGGAGCCATATCGGTCAGACGGCGGGTGAGAGGGCCATGCGGAACGCGCCAATCGTTCCCGGGCCCTCTCGTCGCTGTCGCCCCTGTCGCCACGGACGTCCTTTCCCCGCATCGCAACCGCGTTCTGGAATATTGCCGAGTTCAGTCATCAGGCAAATACGACGGAGTTTTCGAATGATATGGAGCGGGCGCGTCCGATTGGTTGGGGGGTGGCGCATTCACATCGGTTATGGCATGGCATTGAGTCAAATGGCGCTGGTAGTTGATTTTCAAATATGGCAGAGTCGTCGGTCGGGTGGCCGGTCAAGTCCAAGCATGGGATCCAACCGGTCTTCCGGCCACCCCGAGGACCAGCCATCAGCCGCGGGGGAGAAGTCGGCTCATGAACTTGGTGGATCGTGGTGAAGAACTTTCCGTCATGGAACACATGCTCGCCTCAACCGAGAGCGGGCACGGCGGCGTCCTTATGGTGAGTGGCGCCGTCGCCACTGGCAAGACCGCGTTGCTGCGCGCCTTCGGCACGCGCGTCACATCCAAGGGCGCACTCCATCTGCAGGCCACAGCGTCCGGCGCGGAGACGGACCTGCCTCTCGGAGTCATGGGGCAACTGCTTCTCGGCGCCGGTCTGCCCGGGGCTGACGCCCGCCGTGCGACACGGCTCGTGGCGCTCGTCGCGGACTCGGCCCGCTCGCGACGGGTGGCCGGCGAACGGCCCGCCGTTGCGATGGACGGGATTCCGGAACTCTGTGGACTGCTGCTCGAAAAATCCAGGGAAAGGCCCCTGGTGCTCAGTATCGACGATGTCCAGCACGCGGACGAAGACTCGCTCGAATGCCTCCTGTACCTGTCGCGCCGACTGGCCGTGAGCCGCATTCTGGTCGTGCTGGGAGAGAACAGCGACTTCCTGGCGGGCAATACGAGATTGCGCGTCGATTTACTGCGTCTGCCCGGCTGCCGGAATATCAGGCTCGGCCCGCTCCAGCGGTCCGGAGTCGCAGAAATGATCTCTGCATTCGGTGCGCCGGGGTGGGGGACGCGCACGTTCGTCCCCGAACTGCTCCACATGGGCGGCGGCAGCCCGCTCCTGACCCGGGCGCTCATCGAGGACCACCGCGCCAAGGGCGCCGCGGCCGCCGGTTCCGGCGGTCCCGTACCGGGCGAGTCCTTCGTCCGTGCCGTCGCCACCTGCCTCTACCGCAGCGACCTCGCCACCCGCCGCACCGCGTGGGCGCTGGCGGTCGCGGGCCCCGACATGTCGCTCGCCGAACTCACGGAGGTACTCGGCGTCGGCAGGGAATCGGTCCTGCGCAGCCTGCGCGCCCTGAACGAGGCGGGCCTCCTCGACGCGGGCTGGTTCCGGCACGAAGCGGGGCGCACCGCGGTCCTCAGGAGCCTGGAGCCCGCCGACCGCGCCCGCGTCGAGGCCTGCTGCGCCCGGGTCCTGCACGAGCACGGAGCGGCCGCGTCCGCGGTCGTACGGCACCTGATCGCGGCCGGGACGGTCGACGCGCCCTGGGCGCGTCGCACCCTGATCGAGGCCGCCGAGCGCGCCCTCGCCGACGACGAGGTCGACCTCGCCCTCACCTGCCTGCGCATCGCCCGCGACACCAGCACCGACGCCCACCAGTCCCTGGAGATACGGGCCGCCCTCACGCGGGCCCTGTGGCGCGTCAACCCGGCCGGCGTCGCCCAGCACCTGCCCGAGCTCACGGCCGCCGCGCTGGACGGACGGCTCGGCACCCGGCACGCCGACGCGTTGGTCGGCCACCTGCTGTGGTTCGGCCGCCCGGAACGGGCCCTCGACGTGCTCCGTGCCGTCGAGCGGCAGAGCGCCGAGCGGCCCGGCCGGACCGGTACCGGCACACCTCACCGGCACGACTGCCCGCGCCTGTGGCTGACGTACGCCTATCCGGGCCTCTCCGTGCCCGACTGCACCGCCCCCGGCGGGACACCGGAACACACGACCGCGCGGGACACCACCCCGCAACACGCGGCGGCCCTGGCCCGCAGCCCGCACCGGCGGGCGGCGAGCCTGGTGACGTCGCTCCTCGACGGGCCGGGCAAGGACGTGGTGGTCAGGGCCGAGCAGATCCTGCAGTCCACCCGGCTCGACGACGACACCGTCACGGCGCTCCTCGTCGCCGTCGACTCCCTGGTGCTCGCCGACCGCCTCGAGGCGGCGGCCTTCTGGTGCGAGACGCTGCTCAACGAGGCCGCCGAACGGCGCGCGCCCCTGTGGCAGGCGCTGCTCGCCGCTGCCAGGGCCCGCATCGAGCTCAGGGCGGGCGCTCTCGCCACCGCGCGGAAGCTGGCGCGTTCGGCACTCACCCTCGTACCGGCGGACGGGTGGGGCGTGGCCGTCGCCGCGCCCGTCGCCACCGCACTGTTCACCGGCACCCTGATGGGGCGGCTCGACGAGGCGGCGGAACAACTCGCCGTACCCGTACCGGACTCGGCCTTCCAGACGACCGACGGGCTGCTCTACCTCCGGGCCCGCGGTCACTACTACCTCGCCGCAGGACGGCCCTACGCCGCGCTGGACGACTTCCTCACCTGCGGGGACCTCATGCGGCGGCGCCGCTTCGACCTGCCCGCGCTGGTCCCGTGGCGCACCGACGCCGCCGAGGCCCACCTGTCGCTCGGCGACGACGAGCGCGCCCGCGCCCTCGCCGAGGAGCAGCTCGCCCTCGCGGGAGGTCGGAACGGCTGGGTGCGCGCGGTATCGCTGCGCGTGCTCGCGGGCACGTTGAAGGCCGCGCACCGGCCGGCGCTGCTCGGCGAGGCCGTCGAGATCCTGCGGGACCGCGGACACCGCATCGAACTCGTCCGCGCCATCGACGCGTTGGCCCGTACGCAGCGCGAGCTGGGCAAGGTCGGTGGGGCCAGGGCCCTGGCCCGTAAGGCGCAGCGGCTCGCGGGGGAGTGCGGCATGCCCGTGCCGCCGTCCGCGGCCGACCCGGGCAGCCCGCACCCGGCTGAGCAGCCGTGGTCGGCCGGGAACCGCCGACATCCCGACGAACTCAGCAACGCCGAACTCCGTGTGGCCACGCTCGCCGTCCGCGGCCACACCAACCGCCAGATCGCCGACAAGCTCTGCATCACCATCAGCACCGTCGAACAGCACCTGACGCGTGCCTACCGCAAGCTCGCCGTCCAGCGGCGCGCGGACCTCGCGGCCAAGATCGGCCCGGTGACGGGGCCGGGCGACGACGAGGAACCCGCGACGCACGACGCCTGCGACCGGCTGCACGTGGGCTAGCGACCGGACATCCGTCATGCGCCTGTCTCCCCCTCGGTGAGGCCGTGGCTGCCGTCGCGGTGACGCGGTTCCGTTTCTACGCGGCGGGCGGTCACACCGCGGTCCGAAGATCTGCCACCGACCCAACCGGCCCACAGGAAACGGCCCGCACGAACCGGCACCCCGGAAGCCGCGCCGGGCTGTGACCGGTGCGTGACGGGCACTCGGGCACCGTGGGATTCATGATCAGCTCCATCCCGATGAGGGCCCTGGCCGCCCAGGCCGTCGACGTCGTGCTCGACCGGGACCCGCCAGGCGTGCCCGGCGGCGAGGTCTGCCGAGGACCGGCCGAACGGCTGGTGCGGGCCCGTGTGCTGTTCCTGACCGCGTCCGGCACGATCGCCCACGCCGAACCGGTGGCGCGCGTCCGCGCACTCGGCGGCCGTTCGCGGGCCGCGCCGCCCCCGGTACTCGTACGTGGCGACCCGGGCCTCGGCCCGGCGCGGCGGGTCGCCTCGCGTGCCGGAGAGCGGTCGGCGCTCACGCCCGAGGAGTTCTCGGTCCCGGAGTGTCCGCTCGCGGCCCGGGGCCGTGTCGTCCCGGTCGGCGAGCTCCCGAAACGGGTGTGGGGCACGGCGACGGGCCCGTTCACCACCACGGTCGAGGTGACGATCGGCTGCCCGCGAGCCAAGCCCGGCACCCCGCCCGTCGTCGAGACCGTTCCTCGGGGCGGCCACCGGATGTGAGGGGCCCATGCACCTGCCCTCGCGGCGTGCGGGCGTACGTCTCACGCTGCTGTACGGCGCGCTGCTCGTCGCCTCCGGGGCGGTCCTGCTCGCGCTCACGTACCTGCTCGTCCTGCGCTTCCCCGCGGACCGGGTCCTCGTCGACGGGGCGGGAGCGGGGGCGGACGTGCGTACCGGCCGCTCCGTCGGAGGGGACCCCGGCGTGCAGTCGGCGGCCCGCTCCGGCGACGTCTTCGCGCGGCTCCAGGAACAGGCGGTCCGTCAGCACGCCGACCAGTTGCGGGAGTTGCTCGCGCAGTCCGGTGTCGCGCTCGCCGCCATGCTGGCGGCCTCGGCCGTCCTCGGGCGGCTGGTCGCCCGGCGTGTATTGCGCCCGCTGCGGGCGATGACCGGCACCGTCCGGCGTATCTCGGCGCACACCCTCCACGAACGGCTTGCCGTCGAGGGCCCGTCCGACGAGCTCAAAGAACTCGCCGACACCGTGGACGGGCTCCTCGGCCGCCTGGAAGCGGCCCTCGGCTCCCACCGGCGCTTCGTCGCCGAAGCCGCCCACGCCCTGCGCGCCCCGCTCGCCCTGGAGCACACGTTGCTGCGGGAGACGCTCATCGACCGCGACGCCACCGCGGAAACGTTTCGCGCGAGCTCCGAGCGGCTCCTGGAGATCAGCGAACGGCAGGCCCGCCTCCTGGAGTCCCTGCTGACGCTCGCGGGCAGCCACCGCGGCCTCGTCCACCCCGAGGAACTGGACCTCGCGCTCCTCGCCGAGTGGGCACTGCGATCCGCGCGACCGGAGAGCGAGCGGTACGGGCTGCGGGTGGCGGCCGCCGTCGGGCCCGCGCCCGTCACGGGCGACCCGGCGCTCGTCCAGCGCCTGGTGTCCTGCCTCGTGGACAACGCGGTGGGCCACAACCGCCCCGGTGGAACGGTGCAGATCACCACCGCCGTACGGGACGGGCACGCCGTCGTCTCCGTCGCCAACACCGGCGACCGCGTGCCGCCCGAGCAGGTGAACCGGCTCTTCGAACCCTTCCATGGCCCCGGCAGAACGGCCGGCGACGGCCACCCCGGTCTCGGCCTGGCGATCGTGCACGCCATCGCACTCGCCCACGACGCGGTGATCAGCGCCCGCGCACACCCGGACGGCGGACTCGCCGTGGAAGTCGCGTTCCCGACACGGGCCGGAGATCCACGTAAAGGCGTAGAAGACATTGGGCAGTTGGACATGGGCGCGGGACTTCATTGAGTAAAACCCCGGACACCTCCTACCGTGGTCGCCCGACGTAATTCCCCGAAGGGTCCCGCACGACGGGCCCGAAAGAATTCCGGGGAATATCACGTATCCGCGATCGGTCCCGCTGGTCGGCGCGGCCTCATCCACGGGAGGAACCCTTGGTCGTCGTGATGGCCCCCGAGGCCACGCAGCACGATGTGGACGCCGTCGTCGCTCTGGTGCGCACGGCGGGCGGGGACGCGTTCGTCAGCCGGGGCGTGACCCGCACCATCGTCGGGCTCGTCGGGGACGTGGCCGCGTTCGGCGCCCTCAACCTCGCCCACCTGCGCGGTGTCCTGGACGTCGTGCGCATCTCGGTGCCGTACAAGCTCGTCAGCAGGGAACACCACCTCGACCGCTCCGTGGTGACCGTGGCGGGCGTCCCGATCGGCCCCGGCACGCTGACCGTGATCGCGGGTCCCTGCGCGGTGGAGACCCCCTCGCAGACCCTCGCCGCCGCCCGGATGGCCAAGGCGGCCGGAGCCACGCTCCTCAGGGGCGGCGCCTTCAAACCGCGCACGTCGCCGTACGCCTACCAAGGGCTCGGCGAGAGCGGACTGCGCATCCTCGCCGACGTACGGGACGAGACGGGTCTCCCCGTGGTGACCGAGGTCATCGACCCGGCAAGCGTCGAACTCGTCGCCCCCTACGCCGACATGCTGCAAGTCGGCACCCGCAACATGCACAACTTCGCCCTGCTCCAGGAGGTGGGCGCGGCCGGCAGGCCCGTTCTGCTCAAGCGTGGCTTCGCCGCCACCGTCGAGGAGTGGCTGATGGCCGCCGAGTACATCGCCCAGCGCGGCAACCTCGACATCGTGCTCTGCGAGCGGGGCATCCGCACCTTCGAGACCGCCACCCGCAACACCCTGGACATCAGCGCCGTACCGGTCGTCCAGCGCCTCTCCCACCTGCCGGTCGTCGTCGACCCCTCGCACTCGGGCGGCCGCAGGGACCTCGTCCTTCCGCTCACCCGCGCCGCCCTCGCCGTCGGTGCGGACGGCGTCATGATCGACGTACATCCCGAGCCGGGGACCGCGCTCTGCGACGGCGACCAGGCCCTCACCCAGGCGGAGATCGACGAGCTGGCGCACGCCGTCGAGACCCTGTCCGCGCTGATGGGGCGCACCCTCGCGGGGTCCGCGGCCGGCGCGCACGCCGGTAGGGGTGAATAGGGGTGGCGGAGCCCGTGGCGCGCCACTAGTGAGGGGTACCAGGCCGGAAAACGCGTTGTTAAGGTGAACATGACCGGCCGGGGAAATGCATCCCACGGCCCGACAGTACGGATTCCGTGAATTCCCGGAATCCGATCGCGGTGATTGAAGACGGCGAAGGGCGCACCCGTGCGCGCCGCACCCTCCGCCGTGATCCGGGAGAACACACGCTGCAGAGCGCGCAACGCATTCACTTCAGGGCCCTCGACCAAGGGCGAACGCGTACGCGGCGCGGCGGTGTGGCGTGACCGGTCGGCATGCCGGGACACGCACACGGGGGACATCAGAGCTTGAGGGGGAGTTGAGTTGGCAACACCCGAGCACGCAGAGATCGACCGATTAATGGTCGTCGAAGTCGAGATCGGCTCGCTTTCGACGGCAGATTCACCGAGGACGGCCGGCGTCGATCCGGAGCACGTTCAGGCACTGGCGGTCGTACAGACCCCGCTGCCGCCCATCACGGTGCACCGCCCGACGATGCGGGTCATCGACGGACTGCACCGGCTGCGCGCCGCCGAACTCCAGGGGCAGCGCAAGATCGCCGTGCAGTACTTCGACGGCGCGGAGGACGACGCCTTCGTCCTCGCCGTCGAGTCCAACGTCACCCACGGCCTGCCACTGACCACGGCCGACCGCAAGCGGGCGGCCGCCCGCATCATCGCCACGCACCCGCAGTGGTCGGACCGGATGATCGCCTCGGTCAGCGGCATCGCACCCGGCACCGTCGCGGACATCCGCAGGCGTGCGCCGGGCGGCGGGGACGGAGAGGAGAGCCGGATCGGCCACGACGGCCGGGTGCGGCCCATCAACGGCGCCGAAGGACGCAGGGTCGCCAGCGAGCTCATCGCGCAGAACCCCGCCCTGTCGCTGCGCCAGGTGGCCCGCGTCGCCTCCATCTCGCCGGAGACGGTACGGGACGTACGCAACCGGATGATGCGCGGCGAGGACCCCGTTCCGCAGCGCGGGAAGCGCACGGACCACGGCAGCCAGGTCCCCGCACCGCGGGTCGGCCGCCCCACGGCCGTGCCCGACCGGGACGCTGCCGACGACCGCGCCGCCGCCGTCAAGCGTCTCAAGGCCGACCCGGCGCTGCGCTTCAGCGAGATCGGCCGCACCCTGCTGCGGCTGCTCAACATCCACACGATCAGCATGGACGAGTGGGACCAGATCATCGAGAAGGTCCCGCCGCACTGCAGGGGCATCGTCGCCTACCTGGCCGGGGAGAGCGCGGAGATGTGGACGGAGGTGGCGATGCGGGTCCAGAGCAAGGTCGCGGAGACGGCGTAGCCGCCCCCGCACGGTGTCCAAGTGGGCGGCGCCCGCGGTTGGACGGCCGAGCCCTGCCCGCCGCGACCGTGCCCCGCCCCGGGCGCCGTGCTCCCGCGTGCGGCCGCGGGAGCCTCCGCCTAGCGTGATCCCATGGAGCACGACCCGGCGGGGCAGAGCCGCTGTGGACAGCAGCCGGCCGGGGAACCGGCCGGCTGTTTCCTCGCGCTGTACGGGGCCGCGCTGCGCACGGGCCGCTTCGACTGGGACCTCGACACGGGCCTCATGACGATGGACGCCACCGCCCACGAGGTCTTCGACGTACCTCCCGAGCAGTACGACAACAGGCCCGAGACCCTCGCCTTCCGCGTGCCGACCGTCGAGGGGCACCGCCTCGACCAGATCGTCTCGCACGCCCTGAAGGACGGCAGCGAGACCTACGGCGCGTACTTCCGCATCCGCTGCCACACCGGGGCACTGCGCTGGACCCACACGCAGGGCTGCATCCAGCGGGACGCCACGGGCCGCCCGCGCCGCATCGTGGGCCTCGTCAGGGACGCCACCCGGGAGCTCGGCGACAGCCCGGCCGCGCTGCGCGAGCGGGCCGACGAGGAGGCGGAGCGACGCCGCACCACGAGCCTCGTCCAGGGCACCACGGCCGCGCTGGCGCACGCCCGCACGGTCCGGGACGTCATCGACGTCCTGCGCGACACCCACGGACTCGCCCACCTGGGCGCGTCGAACCTGGTGATGGGACTCGTCGAGGCGGGCCGCATCCGGCTCGTCGCCGAGGGCCCCGCGGGCAGCTTCGTGCCCGGCACCCGCCTCACGGGCGTCGACGAGGACTACCCCATGAGCGAGGTCGTCCGCACCCTCGCCCCGCGCTACATCGAGACGGCCGACGACTTCGCCGAATCCTACCCGCTGCTCTGGCCGCACATCGACGAGCTCGGCATCACCGCGGCCGCCTATCTGCCCCTGATCGCGCAGGCCCGTCCCATCGGTGTGCTGGGCCTGCTCTACCAGGACAAGACGGGCTTCACCGAGGACGAGCGCAACGTCCTGGTCGCCCTGGGCAGCAGCATCGCGCAGAGCTTGCAGCGCGCCATGTTCTACGAGCAGGAGAAGGACCTCGCACAGGGCCTCCAGCAGGCGATGCTGCCCCGCACCATTCCCGGCGTGCCGGGTGCGGAGATCGCCGTCCGGTACCGCTCGGCGGCCCTCGGACGGGACATCGGGGGCGACTGGTACGACGTGATCTCGCTGCCCGGCGGCCACGTGGGCGCCGTCATCGGCGACGTACAGGGCCACGACACGCACGCCGCCGCCGTCATGGGCCAGCTCCGCATCGTTCTGCGCGCCTACGCGGCGGAGGGCCACACGCCCGCCACCGTCATGGCCCGCGCCTCCGGATTCCTGCACGAGCTGGACACCGACCGCTTCGCGACCTGCCTCTACGCCGACACCGACCTGTCCACCGGAGTCGTGCGGCTCGTCCGTGCGGGACACCTCGACCCGCTCCTCCAGCGCACCGACGGCTCCTGCCGCCGGGTCTCCGTGGACGGCGGCCTGCCCCTCGGCCTCTCGGCGGAGTTCGGCCGCCTCGACTACCCCGTCACGACCCTCGAACTCGCTCCGGGCCAGACCCTGTTGCTCTGCACCGACGGCCTCGTCGAGGAGCCGGGCGCCGACCTGGACGACGGCATGCGCGCCCTCGCGGAACTCGCCGCCGTCGCACCCCGCGACCTGCAGCGGCTCGCCGACCGGCTCTGCGGCATCGTCGACGGCCGCGGCGGGGACGACGACGCCGCGCTCCTGCTGCTGCGCCGCCGCACGGACGACGCGCCCCGCGCGGGCGGCCGCCTCCAGCAGCACGTCGCGCCGAGCGACCCGGAGGCGCTCGCGGACGCCCGGCACATGATCAGGGCCGCGGTGCGGGCCTGGGGCGCCGCCGAGCGCGCCGACGAGATCGAGCTGGTGGCCGACGAAGTGATCACCAACGCGCTCATGCACACCGACGGGTCCGCGGTCGTGACCCTGCGCGTCCTGACCGGCACCGACCGGCGGCTGCGTGTCGACGTCGAGGACTCGTCGAGCGCCCTGCCCCGCCGCCGTGACGCGGGCGAGTCCGGGGTGTCGGGCCGCGGCCTGCTCCTGGTGGACCGGCTCGCGGACGTGTGGGGCGTGGAGGCGCGAGGCGGCGGCAAATGCGTGTGGTGCGAGTTCGTCGTGCCCGCCCGAGAAGAGCGGGAGTGAGGGAAGAGCCATGCCCGAACTGCCAGAAGTGGAAGCGCTGCGCGAGTTCCTGACGGACCATTTGGTCGGCAGGGAGATCGAGCGCGTGCTGCCCACCGCGGTCAGCGTCCTCAAGACGTACGACCCGCCGCCCGGCGCCCTCGAAGGCCGCACCGTCACGGCCGTGGAGCGGCACGGCAAGTTCCTCGACATCGACGCCGACGGGACGCATCTGGTCACCCACCTCGCCCGTGCGGGCTGGCTCCGCTGGCACGACAGCCTTCCCGAGGGCGTGCCCCGCCCCGGCAAGGGCCCGCTGGCGCTGCGCGTGGCCCTGGCGACGGGGGAGGGCTTCGACCTCACGGAGGCGGGCACGCAGAAGCGTCTGGCGGTGTACGTCACAAAGGCGCCGCTGGAACTCCCCGGCATCGCGCGGCTCGGCCCCGACCCGTTGGCCGCCGACTTCGACGAGGAACGGTTCGCGGGCCTCCTGGCGGGCGAACGGCGGCAGATCAAGGGGGCGTTGCGCGACCAGAGTCTGATCGCGGGCGTCGGCAACGCGTACAGCGACGAAATCCTGCACGCGGCCCGCATGTCACCGTTCCGGCTCACGTCGAGCCTCACCGAGGAGGAAGTCCATGGGCTGCATGTGGCGTTGCTGGCCACGCTGACCGAGGCGGTGGAGCGCTCGCGCGGTGTCGCGGCGGGCCGTCTCAAGGCGGAGAAGAAGAGCGGCCTGCGCGTGCACGGCCGCACCGGCGAGCCGTGCCCGGTGTGCGGCGACACGATCAGGGAGGTCTCCTTCGCCGACTCCTCGTTGCAGTACTGCCCGACCTGCCAGACGGGCGGGAAGCTGCTCGCGGACCGGAGGATGTCGAGGCTGCTGAAGTAGCGCGGTCCAGGGGCGCCGCGGGGTCGGGAGGGCCGCAGGGCCAGGAGGGCCGTACGGTCGGGAGGGCCGCAGGGCCAGGAGGGCCGCGGGGTCGGGAGGGCCGCGGGTTCAGGACGGCCGCAGGGTCAGGAGCGGCTCGCCCCGCGCCGTGCGCACCTCGTACCGGTCGGTCCGCGCGGTGCGCAGGGCCGAGGTGCCCTCCGTCCGTACCGTCGGCGCGGGCGCGCGCCACGACATGACGGTCTGCTCGGACCCGTCGGCGGCCACGGCGACCAGCTCGCAGACCCGCTCCTCGTGCGCCGTGTCCCGCACCGTAAGACCGATCTCCGTGCCCCAGGCACGGTCCCGGGCGGTGAGCGTGGCGGATACCCCGCTGCGGGCGTCCCGCGCGGTGATCCGCACCGGGCCCGTCCCGTCCGCCGACGCGAGGGTCATGGCGGAGGCGCCGAGCACCAGGACGGCCCCGACGGCGACCGAGCACAGCCGTCGACCGCGCCGGACGCCGGAGAGCAGCCCTGCCCGGCCCAGAAGGCGGTCCAGGAGGCCGGGGGAGGGCGCGGCGAACGGTTCCACCGGAGCCGGGGTGGCCCGGCCGTAGCGCTCCAACTGGAGCGTCGCCGTGGACAGTTCGTCGAGCGCCAGCAGGCAGGCCGGGCATTCCGTGAGGTGATCCTCGAAGCGGAAGGCGTCCGCCTCGTCCAGGACGCCGAGCGCGTAGGCGCCCGCGTCACGATGCCGCTCCAGGGGCCTCATGGCGTTCCCTGCCGTTCCGTGTCGGTGCGGAGTGCTGTTCCTCCTCCGGTACGCAGCGGAACGCGGAATCATTCAAGAGCCGAACGGCCTCAGAAGAGATGGATCGCCAGGTGCCCCAGCGGCAGCCCGAGCCGCCACGCCGGGGTCCACACCTTCGGCCCGTCCTCCTCGCCCTGGACGGCGCGGCCGGGCACGGAGTCCAGATCGGGCGCCAGGAGCTCGGTCTCCTGCAGCCAGCGCCACGCCTGGTCGGCGAGGTCCAGATCGGGCCCTGGGCCCGCGGCGGCGCCCGCCGTGAGCAACGCCATCCGCTCGCGCACCCAGTCCTGCCAGGGCTGGCCGTACGCGGTCAGGCTCAGCCAGGTGTCCAGCTGGGAGACCACGCGGATGCCGGACAGCTCACCCTCGGTGTCCGACAGGAAGATCGTCAGGGCGAGGGCGTCACGCCCCGCCCGGTACTCGAAGGAGGTGGGCGGCATCAGATCGCCGGTGCGCAGCAGCTCGTCGGCGATGTACTCGGCGTACAACCAGGCCATGGGGACGACCAGTTCGCCGCCCCGGGGGCCTTCCGTGCCGTCGGGGTTTCCTCTGCTCTCGTGCCGCATCCTGCTCCGCCTTCCTCCGGTCCGTGCGCGTCACCGGCCTCTGGCCCCCCAGTCCGGCACACGGTGAGGACAGCCGATTACCCGAGAGGGGTGCTGAGCAAGGCGCTTTACGGAGGCTTGACCCGGGCGCCGGTTTCATCGCAGGTGAGCCGCCCTGTGTTGTTCGCGTCACAGGTGGAATTGTATGACTCCTTTTCAGGTACTTGGACGGCAATGGTCCTTGATTAACCGTTAGCTCCGTATGTGGATTCATCTGGCCGAATATCGCCCCAGCCAGGGAGTCCGACCGATGAAGCAGCGCGCAGGGATCACACGGCACACGCGTCCCGTCCCCACCTCCCACAACCCGCGGAAGGCCCCGCGTCCGCGTCCCGCGACGGCCGCCGCGGCCCTCCTGATCGCCGGCCTCGCGGGCGCCACCGCCTGCGCCGCCCAGCAGCCGGCGGCGGGGAAGGAGCCCGTCCGGCACGGCGACTCCCACCGCGCCGACGAGGGCGCGGCCCCGGCGCACTCCCCGGCCGGCGGCTCCGCGGCGGGCAGGCGCGGCTTCACCCTCGCCGCCTCCGGCGACGTCCTGCCGCACGCCTCGATCATCCGCAAGGCCAACGCGGACGCGGGCGGCGACGGCTACGACTTCAAGCCGATGCTCGCGGGCGCCAAGCCCGTCATCAGCAAGGCCGACCTGGCGATCTGCCACATGGAGACGGTCTACGGCGCGGACGGCGACTACAGCGGCTACCCCAGCTTCAAGTCCCCGCCGCAGGTGGCCCGCGCACTCAAGGCCACCGGGTACGACGCGTGCTCCACCGCCTCCAACCACACCCTCGACGACGGCGCGGCCGGTGTGCGCCGCACCCTCGACGCGCTCGACAAGGCGGGCGTCAAGCACGCGGGCTCGGCCCGCACGGCCGCCGAGGACAAGACCCCCGCGTGGCTGCGGGCCGGCGACGCCAAGGTCGCGCAGCTCGCCTACACGTACGGCACGAACGGCTACCCGCTGCCGAAGGGCAAGCCGTGGACCGTCGACCTCATCGACCGAGACAAGATCGTGGCGGACGCCAGGGCGGCCCGCAGAGCGGGCGCCGACGTCGTGGTCGTCAGCCTGCACTGGGGCAGCGAGTGGCAGGACGCCCCCGACAAGCAGCAGCTGCGGCTCGGCAAGCAGCTCACGGCGTCCCGCACGGACGGGCGCCCCGACATCGACCTCATCCTCGGCACCCACGCCCACGTCCCGCAGGCCTACGAGAAGGTCAACGGAACGTGGGTCGTCTACGGCATGGGCGACCAGGTCGCCGGCGCGATGATCAATCACGAGGGCGCGCACGACCCGCGCGGCAACCAGGGCACCATCGGCCGCTTCACCTTCGCGCCGCCCGCCGGGCCGGGCGCCCGCTGGCAGGTGAAGAAGGCCGAGTTCCTCCCGATGTTGTTCGACACGGGCTCCGTCCGCGTCGTCAACCTCAACAGAGCGATGGACCGCGGCGCCGACGTGAGCGACGTCCGCGACCGCATCCGCCGCGTCGTCCTCAGCCGCGGCGCGGGCAAGGACGGCCTCGTCATGGGGAAGTAGCCGCGGCGGGTCCGGCCGCGGGCGGGTCGATCCGCAGCAGCCAGCCGCGTCCCGGAGTCACCGGGACCGGCTCGCCCGCCGCGAACGACCGCTCCGGCTGGAAACCCTCGACCGCGGGCGCGTACGCCGCCACCGGCCCCGCCTCCGCGGCCAGGACGACCTCGACGGGCTCCGGCGCCCAGGAGGCCAGCGCGGTCGCCGTCCCGCCGGGACCACGCCACGTCGTCGCGAGGACGTCGTCCCGCCCCGTCCGCACCGGCGGCCCACCGGCCCACCAGCCGGTCATCTCCGCCTCGGGGAGGCGCAGCAGGTCGAAGGCCCGCCACAGCGGCCGTACGTCGGTCATCGGGGCCCGCGCCGTCATGCCGAACACCAGCCCGCGCCACGGATTGCCGCCGCCCTCCAGCATCTCGCCCATCAGGCCGAACGGGATGCCGGACAACTCGACCAGCCAGTAGGCGGGGTCGGCGCCGTCCGCACCGTCCCGCCCTTCGTAGTCGAAGAGCTCGCCGAGCCAGAGCCGGTCGACGTACGGCAGCAGCTCCGCGTACAGATTCGCACTCGACGCGAAGCCGTCCGGCTCGCGGAACTGGTTGCACGAGTGAAGGTCGACCAGCGGGGCGGACGCGGCGGACCGGGCGAGCGCCTTGCGGACCCGCTTCATGGTGGTCCTGTCGTACGCGACGTCGTCCAGGTAGAGGCCGTCCACGCCGGCGGCCCGGCGCAGCCGCTCGATGCCGCACACATAGGAGTTGTGCCAGCGCGAGTCGCCGGACGTGACGACCGCGACGTCACCGACGTCGGGCGCCACCCACCCCGGGACATAGCCGCCGCCCAGGTGCTCCTGAAGCCACGCGTGCCCGCCGCCGGGCCCGGGCGCGAAGATCTCGTCACCGAGCGCGGCGAGCACCGGCAACTCCGGCGTGTGACGCGTGAGTTCGCGGATCGTGTCGTA
The DNA here is from genome assembly GCF_056432085.1 of Streptomyces sp. NPDC045678. Classification (NCBI taxonomy): domain Bacteria; kingdom Bacillati; phylum Actinomycetota; class Actinomycetes; order Kitasatosporales; family Streptomycetaceae; genus Streptomyces; species Streptomyces sp. NPDC045678. The sequence continues at coordinate 24,656 of NZ_JBWKJS010000015.1, read as the reverse complement.
CACCTTCACGCGCACCCCCAGCCGGTGCGCCTCGTCCGTGTAGGCGCGCAGCGTCCCGGCGGCGAGCAGCGGGTCGTTGATGTAGGGGTTGGGCGGCGTCGCGTGATGCAGATTGACGACGTTCGCGCCGTACGCCGCGACCTCGCCCGGGGAGGCGTACGCGTGGAAGTACCGCTCGGTGAGCTGCCGTGCCGGGTCGAGCGGCTTGAACGGGGTGAGCAGCAGCCGGAAGGTGAAGCGGCGGCTCTCGCCCGCGCGCAGTCGCAGCGGACCGCTGAACGCGGTGAGCGCCCGCACCCCGTCGCGCGTGCGCAGCCGCATCCCGCCGTCCCCGTCGCCCGCCCAGGAGCGGGGCGTGACCAGGGGCTTCTCCCGGTAGTAGTTGGTGTTGAGCGGGCGCGCGTAGTGCTCGTCGCGCAGTGAGAGCTGCAGGCCGGCCGACGGGTCGCCGAGCCAGAAGGCGTCCTGGTTGCGGGTCGGGGTGTCCCACGTCCAGTCGTACGTCGCCGGGCACGCGCGGCCCGTCAGGCCGAGGCCCATGGCGTACCGTGCGATGTCCTCGCGCAGCGGCACCTCCAGGCGCACGTCGAGTTCGGTGTCGGCGGTGGCCTCGACGGTGGCGCGCAGGGCGAGGAACCCGTCGGACTCCAACTCCCCCTCCAGGCACAGGAGTACGTCCTCGCAGGTCGCCGTCGTCGACCAGCGCACGCGGGCCGGGCCCGGCTGGTCGAGGGTGAGCGGCCCGTACTCCAGGGCGCGGCCCACGCCGAACGTCACGGGGGCGGCGAGCAGTTCGCGCTCGGGGCCGTCGGCGCGGGTCACGGACGGCGTGAAGGCGGAGGAGATCCGGTGGGGCAGGCCGTCGGGGCCGAGCTCCACGGCGCGCCCGAGGATCGAGAGCCGCCGCCCGTCGACCTTCACGGGAGCGAACGGCGGGACCACCTCGTCGTCCTGTGCCAGCGTCGAGTCGAGCCAGCGGAGCCGGGCGAGGCGTGCCGGATTGCCCGCGCCGTGTTCGGGGACGACGGCCTCGCGCACGGTGAGCCGCAGCGGCAGCGTGCGTTCCGGGGCGCCCTGCGCGCTGACGGCGATCTCACCCTCGTAGAGACCGGGGCGGGCCCCCTCGGGCACGTCGATGCCGCACCACAGCGCCGTCACCCCGCCCTCAACGACCTCCACGTTCCGCCCGAAGGCGGCGCCGCGCGCGTCGACACCGCCCGTGCTCAGGCACCGCGCGGCGAAGGGCAGCCCGCGGACCTCGGCGCGCACGTCCGTGAGGTCGGCCAGCGCGTACACGCCGACCTGCACCGTGTAGAACTCCCCGCGGTCCGCCGCGCCCGTGAACGGCGCGCCCGGCGCCGTCCGGGCCCAGCGCGCGGGCAGGCTCCCGTACCGGCCCAGTGGGTACGCGCGATCCTCGGCGAAGACGACGAACCGCTCGCCGCGGTGCGCTCGGCGCAGGGCCTCGCACTCGGCCGCGGTCGCGGCGAAGCCCATCGGGGCGAACGAGTCGAGGGCGCTCGCCGCTTCGTAGCGGAAGGCCTCGGCGCGGGGGAGCCTGGCCCAGCCACCGCCTTTTCCGTCGGTGCCCGCTCCCTCGACGCCGCCGCGGTCGAGGCCGCAGCGGTGCGCCCAGCCGGGGTCGGCGGTCCTGGTGGGCGGCCGGTAGGCGGCCTGCGGGTAGTACGGCTTGCCCGTGTGCGCGTACGGCAGGTAGTGCACCGCGTACGCCCCCGGGCCCTCCACCGGTTCGAAGGCGATGCGGCCGCGTTCCCCGGTCGCCTCGACGGTCACCGTGTTGTGCACGCGCAACCCGGAGGGCGCGAGGACGATCACGTCCACGTCGCCCATGACGGAACGTACGCTCACGCCCTGGCGGCGCCACGGGAGTTCGGCCGCGACCGCGGGGGCCGCGTCGGTGACCTCCACGAGCAGGCGATGATTCCCGTAGACGTCCTGATCCCAGATACCGACGCCGCACGCCAGCTCGGGATGGCCGGCCCGCGGTTCTGTCTGACCCATCCGTGCTCCCAAGGGCGTGTTTGTTAGGTAAGTTTCTGAATCGCTCCGGGTCACCCTGGGAGCAACCGATTGTGCTGTCAAGGGGGAGGGACCCATGAGTGGCGACCCGTTGAGTGGCGATCCGTCACTGCTGCGACGGCTGAACGCGGCGGCCGCCCTGCGTGTGCTGCGCGAGCGCGACGAGATCACCGTGCCCGAGCTGGCCGCGCTGATCAGCGTCTCCCGGCCCACGGCTCAGGACCTGACGGCGCAACTCCTGCGCGAGGGACGGCTCGTCGAGCTCACCCCGGGCAGCGGCGGCGTCGGCAGGCCGGCCCGCAGGTTCCGGTTCCGTGCCGAGGCGGGGCACGTCCTCGGCGTGGACATCGGCGCGCACAAGGTCCTCGTGCTCGCCGCCGACCTGCTCGGCCGCACCGTCGCGGCCCAGCGCGTCGCCGTCACCCCCGAACTGCCCGCGCACGAGCGGCTCGACGCCGTGCGCGCCGCGATCGCCGGCTGCCTCGCCAAGCCCGAGGCGGCCGGGGTGCGCCCGCTCGCCACCGGCATCGGCACCAGCGGCATGGTCGACACCGAGGGGCGGGTCGCGGTCAGCGACTCGCTGCCCGAGTGGACGGGACGCGACCTCGCCCGCGAACTCGCGGGCACCGTCCACGGGCCCGTCGTCGTCGGCAACGACATCCAGCTGGCCACCCTCGCCGAGTGCACCGGCGGCGTCAGCGTCGGCGTGCGCGACTGCGTCTACCTCTACGTCGGCAACCGCCTCGGCATCGGCCTGTGGCTCCGCGGCGAACTCCACCGCGGGCACCACGGCGCGGCGGGGGAGATGGTCGCGGGCGACGGCTGGGAACTCTCCTACCAGCGGCTTCTCGACTGGTTCGCCGGTCACCAGGGCGCGGAACGGCCCACCCGCGAGAACGCGGCACGCGCGGTCGTCACCGCAGCGGCCGCCGGTGACGGCGGCGCCCGCTACACCCTGCGCGCCTTCGCCGAATGCCTCGCCGACAGCCTCACCCGCCACGTCGCCGTGCTCGACCCGCGCGCGGTCGTGCTCGGCGGTGGCATCTCCCGCGCCGGCGTCCTGCTGAGCGAGCCGTTCGCGCGACGCCTCGCCGAACGCAGCCCGTACGCACCCGAGGTGCGCACCTCCGTCCTGGGTGAGGAATCCACCGCAATCGGGGCGGCCCGCCTCGCACTGGACCACCTGGAACAGATGGAACACACCGAACGCGCGGCGCAGAAAAGTCCAACCCCTTAGGACCCAGAAGTGGTTGACGGGCGCGGGCGGCCCTTCCATGATGTGGCTCACTTTCGGAAAGTTGGCTTCTTTATTCGCCGCATTCGCCGCCAGGCCAGGGAGCACGAGTGACATCCCCTGCAACGCGACGCAGGCCACAGGCCGCGTCACCGCCCGCGTCCGTGTCCAAGACGCCGCCGAACTCCCCGTCGCCGGGCCCCGGTGCGCAGCTGCGCCTGCGCGCCCCGCTGCGTGTCCGACTGCGCAACAACTGGGTGATGCTCGCCCTCATGGCTCCGGGCGTGCTGTTCTTCATCGGGTTCTTCTACGTCCCCATGCTGGGCAACGTCATCGCCTTCCAGGACTACCAGCCCTTCATCGGCTTCAAGGACAGTCCGCTGGTCGGCCTCGCCAACTTCCAGGAGCTCTTCGCCGACCCGGCGTTCTGGGAGTCGGTCCGCAACACCCTCGCCTTCGCCGCGCTCCAGCTGATCTTCTTCTTCCCGGCCCCGCTGGCCCTCGCACTGCTGATCAACAGCCTGGTCAGCCCGCGGGTGAAGAAGTTCGTGCAGAGCGTCGTGTACCTGCCGCACTTCATCTCGTGGGTCCTGGTCGTCGCGCTCTTCCAGCAGGTCCTCGGCGGGGCTGGCCTCTTCAGCAACTATCTGCGCGACCACGGCATGTCGCCGCTCGACGTGATGAGCGACCCCAGCACCTTCCCGCTCCTCATCACCGGCCAGGTGATCTGGAAGGACATCGGCTGGGGAATGATCATTTACCTGGCGGCGCTCGCCAACGTCGACCAGAGCCTGTACGAATCGGCGGCCGTCGACGGCGCGGGGCGCCGGCGCCGCATGTGGCACGTCACCCTGCCCGCGGTCCGCGGCGTCACCATCATGCTGCTCGTGCTCCGCCTCGGGGACGTGCTCTCCGTCGGCTTCGAGCAGTTCCTGCTCCAGCGCGACGCGGTCGGCGCCAGAGCCGCGGAAGTACTCGACACGTACATCTACTACCACGGCGTCGTCTACGGCGACTGGGGCGTCGGAGCCGCGGCAGGACTGGTCAAGGGCGTCATCGGCGCGCTGATGATCTGGGGCGCCAACAAGGTCGCCCATGCCTTCGGAGAGCACGGGGTGTACAGCAAATGACCGGCTTCGGATTCCCCCTGCGCACCAACCGGGCCCGGCTCCGCGAGGAGCGGCCCGCCTGGGAAGAGCCGCCGACGAGGATCGGCTCGGCCGCCAAGGCCGTCGTCATCACCGTCATCTGCGCCGTGATGATCCTGCCCTTCCTCACGGTGCTCTCCACCAGCCTCGCCTCCCGCGAGGAGATCACCGAGTCCGGCGGCTTCGTCCTCTTCCCCACGGACCCGACCCTGGAGGCGTACCGCACGATCCTGTCCGGCGGCATCGTCTCCCGCGCGGTCGTCGTGAGCGTCCTGATCACGGTGGTCGGCACGGCGCTGTCGCTCCTGACGACGATCGCCCTCGCGTACGCCCTGAGCAAGCGCGGCGTCCCGGGCAGCAAGCCGATCCTGCTGATGGTCCTGTTCACGCTGCTGTTCGCGCCGGGCATGGTCCCGATGTACGTGGTCGTCAAGGAGCTCGGACTCCTCGACTCCTACTGGTCGTTGATCCTGCCGGTGCTCATCAACGCCTTCAACCTCGTCGTCCTGCGGGCGTTCTTCATGAACATCCCCGAAGAGCTGTACCAGGCGGCCCGCGTCGACGGCGCGGGGGACTGGCGCATCCTCACCCGCATCGTGCTCCCGCTCTCCAAGGGCGTCGTCGCCGTCGTCGGCCTCTTCTACGCGGTGACGTACTGGAACGCCTTCTTCAACGCCATGCTCTACCTGAACGACTCGGGCAAGTGGCCCATCCAGCTGGTCCTGCGCACCTATGTCGTCCAGAACAAGTCGATGACGAGCGACCAGCTCGGCATCGCCCACATGCCGCCGCAGCAGTCCCTGTCCATGGCCGTGGTCATGCTCGCGCTGCTGCCGATCCTGGCGCTCTTCCCGTTCCTCCAGAAGTACTTCACCAAGGGCGTGCTCACCGGCGCCATCAAGGGCTGACCCACCCCACCGGTGCCATCGACGGCTGACCCCTCCCTTCCTCCCCACCACGACCACATCCGCGGAGATCCCCATGCCCGGCATGTCCCGACGCACCTTCCTCAGCCTCTCCACCTCCGTCGCCGCGGGCGCGGCCGTCACCTCCCTGACGGGGTGCGGCTCGTCCGCGAAGAAGACCGGCGAGGCGGCGTCGTCGAAGGTGAAGCTGCCCGCCCACGTCCCCTTCACCAAGATCAAGCCCGACCTCGCCCCCAACGCGAAGGGCCTCTCGGCAGGCTTCCTCTCCTACCCGAAGGAGCTGGTCCGCAGCGTCGCGAAGACCCCCGGCGACGGCTCGAAGATCACCATGCTCACGGAGATCTGGACGCAGCCGCCGACCCCCAAGGGCTCCAACGCGTACTGGCGCAGGCTCGACGAGGAGCTCGGCGTCGAACTCACCGCCATCCTCGGCACCGACCCCGGCTACGAGGAGAAGTTCGCCGCGACCATCGCCGGCGGCGACCTGCCCGACCTGCTGTGGATACCGCCGAACCAGGGCATCCAGCACGTCGCCGAGCTCCTGGAAGCCAAGTGCGCGGACATCACGGAGTACGTCTCCGGGGACGCGGTGAAGAAGTACCCGAACCTCGCCGCGATGACCCCCGCCCACTGGAAGACCGCGGTCGTCAACGGCAAGATCTGGGGCGCGCCCGTCCCCTACCCCTCCTTCGGCCAGGTCTACGCCGGCAACCCCAAGGTCTGGGAGAAGGCGGACGGCATCGCGTCCAGCGGCCCCGAGGAGTTCCTCGCCAAGTGCAAGGAGGTCACCGGCGGCAAGACCTGGGCCCTCGAACCCATCTACGTCAACGCGGTCAGCGTGCTGAGCCAGTGCTTCGGCGCCCCCAACAAGTGGCGGCAGAACAAGGACGGTTCGCTGACCTGGTTCCAGGACACCGACGAGTACGAGGCGGCCCTCGACTTCGTCCTGAAGCTCAAGAAGGCGGGCGTCTTCTACCCCGGCAACCCGAAGATGGCCGACGCCTACATCAAGATGGCGCAGGGCACGATCGGCGCCACCGTCCACGCCAACCCGTACAACGCGCGCAAGGAGATCCGCGTCCAGGACCCCGCCCTCGCCGCCGAGATCCTCATCCCCTTCGGCGCGGGCGGCAACAAGCCGAACCACCACTACCACCTGGGCACCATCGGCTACACCGCCCTCAAAAAGGGCGACGAGAAGCGGGTCCGCATGCTCCTTCGCGTCCTCGACTACCTGGCCGCCCCGTTCGGCAGCAAGGAACGCGAGTTCCTGGAGTACGGCACCGAGGGCGAGGACTTCACGTACGACAAGAACGGCTTCCCCGACCGCACCAAGCAGGGAAAACAGCAGGTCGAGGGAGTTTTCAGCGGCCTGCAGACGTCGACGACCGCACCCTTCGCGCTCATCGCGTCCAGCTTCCCCGGCACGGACCGCGTCCAGGACGTCAAGGACGTCTACGCGGCCGAGCAGAAGCTCCTGGAGACCGCGATCCGCAACCCCGCGGTCGGCCACTACTCGGACGCGTACACCCAGCACTACGGGCGCATGTCCACCGAGGCGACCGACCTGGTCAACGACATCGTCAGCGGGCGGAAGAAGATCGGCGAATGGCGGCCCTTCTGGGCCGAGTGGAAGAACAAGGGCCTGGAGCAGATGGCCCGCGAGTACCAGAAGTCCATCGAACGGAGCTCCTGACCCGCCTCACCCCCCGGTGGTGCTCCCGTCCGTCTTCGCCAGCTCCGACCTGCGGTACGAGTAGCTGAAATAGACGACGAGGCCGAGCACGAACCACACGGCGAACCGCACCCAGGTCTGCCACTGCAGGAACGTGATCAGCCAGATCGAGAAGACCACCCCGATCGCGGGCACCACCGGCATCCCGGGGCAGCGGAACGTGCGCGGCAGCTCCGGCCGCTTGTAGCGCAGCACGATCACCGCGACACACACCACGACGAACGCCAGCAGAATGCCGATGTTGGTCAGCTCGGCCGCCTCGCCGATGGGCAGGAACCCGGCGATGGCGGCCGACGCGACCCCCACGATCCACGTCACGCGCGTCGGCACGTGCCGCGTCGGATGCGTCTTGGCGAACCACTTGGGAAGGAGGCCGTCCCGGCTCATCGAGAACCACACGCGCGTGCAGCCGAGCATGAACGTGAACATCACGGTGAGGATGCCGATGATCGCGCCCACCGCGATGACGTCCGCGAGGCCACCGAGGCCCACGGACTTGAAGGCCGTGGAGAAGCCGCTCTCCGGGTCGACGTCCTTGTAGCTCTGCATGCCGGTGAGGACCAGGCACGCGAGGACGTACAGCACCATCGAGATCGCGAGGGAGTAGAGGATCGCCTTCGGCATGTGCCGCTGCGCGTCCTTGGACTCCTCGGCCGCCGTCGACATGGCGTCGTAGCCGAACACCGCGAAGAACACGGTCGCCGCGCCCGTGAACGCGCCGCTGACCCCGTAGGGGAAGAAGGGGTCGTAGTTCCCGGTCTCGATGTGGAAGAAGCCGACCGCGATCACGACGAGGACCACGATCACCTTCAGGACGACCACGATCATCTCGAAGCGCGCGGCGTTCTTGATGCCGAGCGTGAGCAGGTACGCGATGAACAGGCACAGCACCGCGGCGAACAGGTCGACCTTGTGCCCGTCGCCGGTGCCGGGCGCGCCCATCATCCAGTTCGGCAGCTCGGCGCCCATCTCCTCGACGAGGAAGCCGAAGTAGCCGGAGATGCCGATGGCGACCACGGCGACGATCGCGGTGTACTCCAGGAGCAGGTCCCAGCCGATGAACCAGCCGGTCAGCTCGCCGAGCACCACATAGCCGTAGGTGTACGCCGAGCCGGCCTTCGGGATCATGCCGGCGAACTCGGCGTACGAGAAGGCGGCGGCCGCGCTCGCGACACCCGCGATCAGGAAGGAGACCAGTACCGCGGGGCCCGCCGTGCCGTTGGCGACGGCCCCGGCGAGGCTGAAGATGCCGGCGCCGATGATGCCGCCGACGCCGATGGCGGTGAGCTGCCAGAGCCCGAGGGACTTGGCGAGTCCGCCGCCCGCCCCCGCCTCGGTCTCCTCGATCTGCTCGATGGGCTTGCGGCGCAGCACGCCGTGTCCCATCCGTAGTCCCGACATGAGCTCCACCTCTTCGCAGACGGCCGTCGGCTGATGGCGGATCATGATGGCCCAGTGCGGGACGCTACGGAAGGAGCCACACCAGGTCAGGTCATGCGGGTGTTACGGAACCACGGTGACCGGCCACCGGCCGGCCTTGACCAGACGGACGGCGACCGAGCCCACGATGCGGTGGCCCGCCTGCTCGGACGCGCCCACGACGACGGCGTCGGCCTTGAGGTCGTCGGCCGCGGTGACCAGACCCGTGTAGGGGTCACCGCGGAACGTGTGGAACTCCCAGCGGACGTCGAATATGTCCTTCACCCGCTCGGTGGCGGCCCGGATCTCCGCGATCAGCCCCTCGGCGATCTCGTCGGTGGTCTCGGCGACCGGCACCCCGAACGCGGCGCCCGCCGCCATCACCGGCTGGATGTACACGACGGCGAGCAGGGCCCGCTGCCGACGGGCCAGGCCACCGGCATATGCCGCCGCCCTCAGCGAGGAGTCGGAGCCGTCGACTCCGGCGACGATCACCTTGGGGCCGTCGGTGCCGCGTTCGAACTGCTGGGACTGGTCTTCACTCACGCCGGAAGATTAGCGGAGGCAGTCATACCGCCCGCGTTCCGGGCCGGGTGGGACGCGCCACGACGGGCCGCCTTCCCGGAGCCGCCGTGCCCCGTCCCGGGCCGGCATGCCCCGTCCCGCCGCTCTCGACCTGCGCGGTGGCACACCTCTTCCTAGAGTCGTGCCATGACGGTCAGCACGGAGGAGCCCGAGGCCAGGGGACGGATACGGGCCCGAGGCGGCTTCCTCGGCCGCGTCCCGGAGGGCTTCGCCGCCTTCTTCGGCGCCCTCGGCGTCTTCTGCGCGGTCCTCGCGGTCGTCTCGCCGCTGCGCCGCCTCCTCATGCCCGTCATCCGCGTCCTCGACCTCCTCACGGTGCCGGTCAGCGCGAACCTCGCGTACGCCGTCTTCCTCTTCCTGCTCGCCGCCGCGACCGCCGCGCGCAAGAAGGTCGCCTGGTGGCTCGTCGTCAGCTATCTGGGCCTGCTCCTCGCGTTCGACGTGCTCGGCGCGGCCCTCGGCTACTGGGCGGAGTCGCTGCCCTCCTTCGTGATCTGCGGCGCCGCCTTCGTGCTGCTGATCGTCGCCCGCAAGGAGTTCTCCGCGGACTCCCGGCGCGGCGCCGTGTGGCGGGCCATCGCGGTCCTCGCCGCCGGACTCGGCGTCGCGATCCTGGCCGGCTGGGGCCTGGTCGAGCTGTTCCCCGGCACCCTGGTACGTGGTGAGCGGCTGCTGTGGGCAGCGAACCGCGTCTGCGGCGGTCTCATCCACGGCCACGACTACTTCGACGGCTCCCCACCCCGCGGCCTCTACTTCTGGCTCGGCCTGTTCGGCGCCCTCGCCCTGCTCAACGCCGCCACCACGCTCTTCCGCTCCCAGCGCATGGAAGCGGCCCTGCACGGCGACGAGGAACCCCGCATCCGCGCCCTCCTCGGGGCCTACGGCGCGCAGGACTCGCTCGGCTACTTCGCGACCCGGCGCGACAAGGCCGTCGTCTTCTCGCCGAGCGGCAAGGCCGCCGTCACCTACCGCGTCGAGGCCGGCGTCTGCCTGGCCAGCGGCGACCCCGTCGGCGACCGCGAGGCCTGGCCGCACGCCATCGGAGCCTGGCTCGACGTGGCACGGCAGTACGCGTGGGCCCCCGCCGTGATGGGCGCGTCCGAGGACGGGGCGACCGCGTACGCCCGCGCCGGGCTCGGCGCGCTGCAACTGGGCGACGAGGCGATCCTGCACGTCGCCGACTTCGACCTGGACGGCCGCGACATGCGCGTCACACGCCAGGCCGTGAACCGCGTCCGCCGCACCGGCGCCACCGCCCGCATCCGCCGCCACTCCACCCTCACCGACGAGGAGATGGAGGAGATCGTCGACAAGGCCGACGCCTGGCGGGACACCGAGACCGAGCGGGGCTTCTCCATGGCCCTGGACCGCCTCGGCGACCCCGAGGACGGCGACTGCCTCCTGGTCGAGGCCCTGGACGCCGACGGGAAACTCCTCGCGCTGCTCTCCCTCGTCCCCTGGGGCAAGGACGGCATCTCCCTGGACCTGATGCGCCGCGACCGCACCGCACCCAACGGCGTCATGGAGTTCATGGTCGCCGAACTGTGCGCGGCCGCTCCTCGGTCCGGTGTGCGCCGCATCTCCCTGAACTTCGCAGTGTTCCGCTCGGTCTTCGAGGAGGGCGGCCGCATCGGCGCGGGCCCGGTGCTGCGTCTCTGGCGGAAGCTGCTCCTGTTCTTCTCCAAATGGTGGCAGTTGGAGGCGCTGTACCGCTCCAACGCCAAGTACCACCCCGAGTGGTACCCGCGCTTCATCTGCTACGGCGACAGCGGCGCCCTCGCCCGCATCAGCCTGGCGTCCGGCATCGCCGAGGGCTTCGTCTCTGTGCCGTCCCTGCGCAAGCTCTGGGGCAAGGGGCGCAAGCCGCGGGGCGTCACCCAGCCCGCGACCACCGAGGGCCTCCCGTCGATCGCCGCACTCGGCCTGTCCGGCGCGGACGACACCACCGACGCGGACCCGGCGTCCAGGCTCCCCGAACAGATCCGCATCCGGCACCACAAACTCGACCGCCTGCGCGCCGAGGGCGTCGACCCCTACCCCGTGGGCCTGCCCCCGCGCACCCACGAACTCGCGGCGATCCACCGCGACATGACGGCGTCCCGGGTCACGGTCGCGGGCCGCGTCATGCTCGTACGCGACTTCGGCGGCGTCGTCTTCGTCGTGCTGCGCGACTGGTCGGGCGACCTGCAGCTCGCCCTCACCCGCGACACCTCGGGACCCGACGTCCTGGACCGCTTCACCGCGGGCACCGACATCGGCGACCACATCACCGCCACCGGCACCGTCGGAGCCAGCGACCGGGGCGAGCTCACCGTCTTCGTCACCGACTGGCACCTCACCGGCAAGTGCCTGCGCCCGCTGCCCGACAAGCGGCGCGGCCTGACCGACCCCGAGGCCAAGGTCCGCAGGCGCTACCTCGACCTGATCGCGAGCCCCGGCGCCCGCGACGTGGTCCGCGCCCGCTCCACCGCCGTACAGGCACTGCGGCAGGGGCTGCTGGACCGCGGCTACCTGGAGGTCGAGACGCCGATGCTCCAGCAGATCCACGGCGGTGCCAACGCGCGCCCCTTCACCACCCACATCAACGCCTACGACCTCGACCTGTATCTGCGCATCGCCCCCGAGCTTTATCTGAAGCGGCTCTGCGTCGGCGGCATGGAGAAGGTCTTCGAGATGGGCCGCACCTTCCGCAACGAAGGCGTCTCCTACAAACACAACCCCGAGTTCACGATGCTGGAGGCCTACCAGGCCTTCGCCGACTACGACGTGATGCTCGACCTCACCCGCGAACTCATCCAGGGCGCCGCGACCGCCGCTTTCGGAGCCCCCGTCGCCCGCAAGGCCGACGCCGAAGGCAGGCTCGTCGAGCACGACATCTCCGGGCCCTGGCCCGTCAGGACGGTGTACGGCGCGATCTCCGACGCGCTAGGCGAGGAGGTCGACGCGGACACGCCGGTGGAGGCCCTGCGCCGGCTGTGCGACCGGGCCGCCGTCCCGTACACGACGGACGACGGCCGCGGCGACGTCGTCCTGGAGATGTACGAGCGGCTGGTCGAGGAGAAGACCGAGCTGCCCACCTTCTACAAGGACTTCCCGACCGACGTCTCGCCGCTCACCCGCCAGCACCGTACCGATCCGCGCCTCGCCGAACGCTGGGACCTCGTCGCCTTCGGCACGGAACTCGGCACCGCCTACTCGGAGTTGACCGACCCGGTCGAGCAGCGCCGCCGCCTCACCGCGCAGTCGCTGCTCGCCGCCGGGGGAGACCCCGAAGCCATGGAGGTCGACGAGGACTTCCTCGATGCCCTGGAGTACGCGATGCCGCCCACCGGAGGCCTCGGCATCGGCGTCGACCGGCTCGTCATGTTCCTCACCGGCCTGACCATCCGCGAGACCCTGCCCTTCCCGCTCGTCCGCCGCGTCTGAACGGGTGCTTTCGGGAGCCGCCCCGGTGTTGGTGTTCCGCGCCGGCCTTCCGCCATGCGACGGATTAGTCATGAAAGATGATCAGCTGACTCCGGGGCGGCGGGTCCTGCTCCGCGCCGCGGCGCTCCTCGGCCTGGCCACGACCGCGGCGTGCGGCGGAGCGGAGGCCCCGCCCGACCCGGGCCCCTCCGCCCCGGCAGGCGGCCCCGCCGGGGGCCCGCCCGCCGCCCGCCGCCTCAAGCCCTCCGCGTACCGCCTGCAACCCCTCACGGGATACGGCCCCCAGCGCGCGGGGCGGGCCCTGCCCCAGGTGCGCAAGGCGCCGATCCTGCGCATGCCGGGCCGTGAGCGGTCGATGGTCCTGTCGTTCGACGACGGACCCGACCCGCGCTACACGCCGGGCATCCTGCGGACGCTCCGCAAGCACGACGCGCGGGCGGTGTTCTTCGTCTGCGGCGAGATGGCCGTCGACAACATGGACCTGCTGCGGCAGATGGTCGACGACGGGCACCTGATCGGCAACCACACCTGGAGCCACCCGCTGCTGCCCCGCCTCGGCAGGGCCGCGATGCGGGAGCAGATGGAACGCACCTGCGACGTCATCGAGGAGGCGACCGGCGAGCCTCCCGAGTGGTTCAGGGCCCCCTACGGAGCGTGGAACCGCAACGCCTTCCAGCTGGGCGCCGCGCTCGGCATGGAGCCGCTCGCCTGGACCGTGGACACCCTCGACTGGACCGAGCCCGGCGCGGCGACCATCGTGCGGCGCGTGCGGGCCGGCGCGGGGCCCGGCGTCGTGGTGCTCTCGCACGACGCGGGCGGCGACCGTTCGGGCAGTGTCGAAGCACTGGACACCTACCTGCCCGAGCTGCTCGACTCCGGCTACCGCCTCACGGTGCCGAGCCGCTCCACGTTCTGAGCTTCCCTTCCGGCTGGTCGTCCTGCTCAGCGCACGGCGACCAGACGGGCGAAGACCACGACGTTCCCGTCGTATCCGGACTGCTTGGAGAAACCGCCGCCGCAGGTGATGACCCGCAATTCGGGAGTTCCGCTGTTCCCGTACACGCGCTTGCCGGGGAACTTGTTCTTGTCGAAGACCTCGATGCCGTAGATCTCGAAGATCGCCGTCTTCTTGTCCGCGCGCCCGACCTCGATGTGGTTCCCCTTCTTCAGCGAACCGAGACCGTAGAAGACGGCGGGGCCCCGCTGGTTGTCCACGTGGCCGACCACCACGGCCGTGCCCTTCTCACCGGGCGACACGGCGCCGGTGAACCAGCCCGCGAGGTTCGGGTCCTCGGGCGGCGGCGCGTCCACCCATCCCTCGGAATCCAGCCCCACCTGCATGATCGGCGCGTCCACCCGGATGCCCTTGATGCGCACGCGCTCGGCCGGCGAGAACGTGAGGGGCACCGGGGCGGCGACCCTCGCGTCGGGCGCACGGTCCGCCGCCGCGGCGGAAGCGGGCTGCGGCGGGCCCACGTCGAATTCCCCGGAGCCGTTGCGGATCAGCGCGAGTCCGGTCAGCAGGACAAGCGCCATCACACCCCACGGGGCGCGCTTCTTCTGCTTCTCCTCCTCCTGGAAATCCTGCATGTCCTGGAACTCGAACTCATCGGCCGGCTGGGACGAAGGCATGCTCTATCCCCTCTCGAACACGGCGGAGAGCCGCGTCCGTTGCGCGTACCAAAACGCTAAGCGCGGGGCGCGCGGCGTGCGAAAGGGCGGGAGCGAACGGGTGGCGACGGGGGCGAAGTGCGCCATCCGAGTCGCGCCGGACAGGATTTTTCTGACGGTCCGTGACCTGCGGAGATAGCGGGTTGCGCGGACGCGCCCCGGCGTGTCGTCTCACCGGGACGGCCGATCGCCGACATGCGGGTCCGCGCACGTCATCTGAGGGTCGGTCTGGGAGGCGCTCTCGCCGATCGACCGGGGACGGTATCCCCGGGGCGTCTTCCGCGGAGGATTGCCATGCGTACTTCTCGTATGCGGACCACACGTGCCCTCGCGGTCGCCGCGGCGGCCGTCGGTGCCGTCGGGCTCGCCGCCCCGGCCGCGTCCGCCTGGGCCGACCCGACCAACATCGTGGCGATGCCCAGCGTGATTCCGAGAGGGGGGCATCTGACGGTCACCGTCGACGGGTCGTCCTGCCAGACGTCCGGCAGCAAGATCACGTCACCCGCCTTCCCGGACACGAACCTGCACCCCATCACGGGCGGTTCGACGGCGAGCGGCACCGCGATCGTCCACAAGCACGCCCGTCCCGGCGCCTACGACATCACGGCCCACTGCGGCGGCAAGACGCTGACCCGCCCGGCCGCCTTCACCGTCATCCACGGCGGTGTGCGCGGCGGCGTCGGCGGCACCGCGCAGTCGGGCGCGACCGGTACCGACATGGCGATCGGTGGCGCGCTGGTCGCCGCGGCGCTGCTCGGTGGCGGTGTGTTCTGGATGCGTCGCCGCTCGGAGAACAGGATCTGACCACAGGTCCCGTACCGTCGTCGGGCCGGCGCGACCCCCTTCCGCCCCGCGCCCGGCACCACCCTGCTCGCACGGCAGGTGAACGGCGCCGCGCCCCCGGGATCCGGAGACATCCCGGGGGCCGCGCGCTGCGTCGAGGGGGTCAGGAGTTGTCCTCGCCGGTGCGCCGACGGGCCTTGTAGTACGCGGTGCCCAGCGTGCCGATGATCAGGGCGCCGCCGAGGGCGATCTCGTGCAGGTCCAGCCCGCCGAAGCTGCCGCCGACACCGGCCTTGACGCCCTTGTGGTGCTGGTTGTGCTGATTGTGGTGCGAGTTGTCGTCGGGGCGTCCCGTGGCGATGGTCAGGTCGGTCTTGTCGCTGCCGGGGTTGCTGCCGTTGCAGGTGAACGTCACCTCGTACATCGCGCCGGGCTTCGCGTCCCAGAACACGTGGGCGGTGGCGGACTTCTGCCCCTTGGGGATGGTGGTGTCGTCGAAGACGCCGGAGGTGACCTTCGTGTCGCCGTCGTCGCACCCGTCGACGTTGAGGGTGACCTGGCCGCCCGCGGCGACCGTCTTGGGGGAGATGCTGAAGCCGAACGCGGTGACGTTCTCCTCGCCGACGGCGGCCGCGGAGGCGGCCGGTGCGGAGAGGGCCAGCGCGGAAGCGGTGAGCAGAGCGGCCGAAGCGACGCGTATCGCGCGCATGGTGAATCCTCCGGGTCTCCGAGGGGCAGCTGCGGACCTTCTTCCGCTGGCGCCTGATATGCACCTCGATGCCCGAAACGCTAGGTACGGTCCCGGCGCGCCGCGATTCGTGTCGCGCGAACGGGGCAATCGTGTGGGCCGGTCGGGGGAACGGTGCGGCGTGGACGGCGAGGGCCGGTGATGTGCGAGGGGCGTCGGGTGCGGACGCGGGGTTCGCGGACCTCGGGGTGACTACGGCACATCGGACAGGTGGCGGGGGTGCCTTCAGGCGTGCGGCCATACGTGCCGGCCGCCGCGCCACTCGACGAGGTGCGGGTCGTCCAGCGCGATGTCGGCCTCGCCGAGCCCGGCCCGCCGCAGGAGTTCCGTCAGGTCCTCGTCGCTGCGGGCGACGCCCGCGTCCTGTCCGCGCACGGTGACCTGCCGCCCGCCGTCGGCGGCGGGCGGGTGGACGACGATCGGTGATTGCCAGGCCATGGGACCAGAGTGCGCTGTTTCGGCCCGCGGCGCACCGCGGTTCACGGCCAACGCGGACGCCGGTCGCCCCAACTGGTGCCGCCGGGGCGGGTGGTGGAGGAACCTCGCGATCCCTGCACCCGCCCCGGCCGGGGTCAGCCCCCGAGGTGGGGAAAGAGCGACTTGAACGGCTCCGCCGTCGCCGCGATGCCCCGGCTGTAAGGGGCGTCGAAGTCCCAGATCAGGAAGAGCAGGAAGGCGAAGAGAGCGGAGAACAGTCCGGCGAGGACCAGTTCGCGCGGTGTACGGCGGATCTGCAGGGCGAAGATCATGCCGATGGTGACGAGACCACCCGTGATCAGGCCGAACCAGACCACGCCGGGCATCGTCGCGCCGACGCTGTCGGCACGGGCGCTGCGCGCGTCGTCCGCGGCGGCCACCGCGTCGACCAGCGGCTGGTACGCCTGTGCCTCGAAGTCCGACTTCGGTTCGTAGTCGGTCACGTCGTGACGTACGCGCGACAGCAGCTCCGCACCCCGGTCGGTGAGTTCCCCCTTGGACTTCATCGTGTCCCACTCGGTGGTGACGACATGGCTGACATAGGTGTGGACGTCGTCCCGAATACGCTCCCGCACTCCCTCCGGGTAGATCCGCGCGCGCTCCGAGACCTCGTGCAGCGACTGCGCCTCGACGCGGACGTGTTCCTGGGCGGCGCCGCGCGCCTCCCAGACACCCGCGATGGCCAGGCCCAGCACGATGGCGTACACGACACCGATCATCATCGTCATGTACTCGATCACGTCCGGTGTCTCGGACGCGTCGTAGTCCGCCCCGGTCCTGCGGTGCCGCAGGAGGGTCACGATGAGCACGACACCGCAAGCGGCCACCATCGCGAGGGTGAGAACAAGCCATTCCGACATGAATTCCTCCGGCGGTCAGCGCGGGCGCAGCGCGGCGACGGCGAGTACGGCGGGTGCCGTGACGAGCAGGGTGAGCGAGACGAGGGACGGGCCGTGGCGCGGCGGCTGACTGCGGGGCCGGGCGTGGTACTCCGGATACGCCACGGGCTTCGGCTTCGGTTCGGCCTTGGGGGGCTTCGGCGGTCGGGGGGAGGGCTTGGGTTCGGATTTCGGCGCGGGCGCCGGTGCCGCGGCCTGCCGGTGGTGCGGAGGCGGTGGTGGTGCCGGGCGGACGGACGGCTCGGGTGGCTCGGGCGGCGCGGGGGCCGGGGGCGGCTCCGGTGCCGGCGGCTTGGGAGGCGGGGGCGGAGGCGGTGGTTCCGGGGGTGGGGGCGGAGGAGGTGGCTTCGGCGGGTGTGAGGGCCCGGCATGGCAGTCGGCGCCGTCGCCCGCGACGGCCACCGAGCCGCCACCCGTGGCGCCCTGACCGACCGACGCGTAGGCGCAGGCGTCGGCGGACGCCGAGCCGACGGCCGACGACGCGCCGAGCAGCAGGGCGAGTGCGACGAGCGCCAACACGCGTGTGACGAGGGGCGACAAGGCTCGCGGAGTTCCGTGCACGACGAGGAGCATGAGCCCCGCGCGCGCCCGCTACGCCATCCGAGCCACCGAATGACCCGAAGGGAGGACTCGTGGGCGTCACGTGTTTGACGCCGGGCGCCCGCGACCCCCCGCCCGTGTTCGAACACCGCACGTGTCTCACGAACCTCACACGCCCCGCACGCCGCACCTGCTCCACGTGCCGCGCAAAGAATCTTGTACCGCGGTTGAACGCGCCGCCCGGCCCGACCCGTACCTAGGGCCATGTTGCGACGCAAACGGGCGTCACGACACCTCTGCGGACAGTGGGAGTCAACGATGCTGTATCCAAGTGGGGGTTCCCCCAGGGCCTGGCGGAGCGCCTCGCTCGTGGCGACAGCCGCGGCCCTGCTGGCGCTGACGACGGCGTGCGGCCAGGAGAAGGGCGACCAGTCCCCGAACGGGCAGAACGTGGGCAACGAAGCGCCGGCGAAGGGCGACGGCTACGGCGGGGACGGCGGCTACGGAGAGGACTCCGGCGCCGCGGACAAGGGCGCGGACGCCAAGGCGGAGGCGGCCGGGCAACTCGCGGTGTGGGACAGCAAGAAGCTCGGAAAGGTCGTCACCGACAGCGAGGGCCGCACCCTCTACCGCTTCGACAAGGACACCGCACAGCCGCCCAAGTCCACCTGTGACGCCGCCTGCCTGAAGGCATGGCCGGCCGTCGCCGCCGACGGCGCCAAGGCCGCCCCCGGCGTCGACGAGTCCCTGCTCGGCGAGGTCACCGCCGCCGACGGCACCAAGCAGCTGACCATTGACGGCTGGCCGATGTACCGGTACGCACAGGACGCCAAGGCGGGCGACGCCAAGGGTCAGGGCGTCGGCGGCACTTGGTACGCCGCCGCCCCGGACGGCAAGAAGGCGGCGCCCGCCGCGGCCGACACCGCCCCCGTCGACCCCGCGGGCCTGTCCACCCGCAAGGACCCCAAGCTCGGCGAGATCGTCGTCGACAAGAACGGCATGACCGTCTACCGCTTCACGAAGGACTCCGCCTGGCCCATGAAGTCGGCCTGCACCGGCGCCTGCCTCGACAAGTGGCCCGTGGTGGCGCCCGTGGACAAGAACGACACTCGAGGAATCCTCAAGAAGGGCTTCACCGTGTTCGACCGGCCGGACGGCGGGAAACAGCAGACGATCGACTGCTGGCCGCTGTACACCTTCTCCGGCGACAAGAAACCCGGAGACACCAACGGTCAAGGCGTGGGCGGCACTTGGTACGCGGCGAGTCCCCAGGGCAAGCCGGTGGGTGCCCCCAAGTAGCCCGGCACGGCGCACGGACAGACCGGCCCGTCCCCTCCCATATCACAGGGAGGAGGCGGGCCGGTCGACGGTGTGGGACACGGCACTTGCCAAAGGCAGTGACCGAGAACGGACGGCCAATTTCCGTTTTGACTCGCTCCCTTGGCAGACGATCAGTAGCCTCACCCTCGAACACCGGATCGCCTGCGCCGTCCCCCTACGCCTTGGAGTCTTGATGGAGCGTCCCGCCTGGGCACCGCCCGGCATCGACCTCTCGATGCCCAGCGTCTCCCGCATCTACGACTACTACCTGGGCGGCTCGCACAACTTCGAGGTGGACCGGGAGGCGGCCCGCAAGGCGATGGAGTTCATGCCGGGGCTCCCGAAGATCATGCAGGCGAACCGCGCCTTCATCCGACGGGCGGTGCACCACGCCGTGGGGGAGGGCATCACCCAGTTCCTCGACATCGGCTCGGGGATCCCGACGTTCGGCAACGTCCACGAGGTGGCGCAGCAGGCCAGCCCCGAGGCCGCCGTCGTCTACGTGGACCACGACCCGGTGGCCGTGGCGCACAGCCGGGCCGTGCTCGAGGGCACCGAGCGCACCGCCGCCCTCGCCGCGGACCTGCGCAAGCCCCGGGACATTCTGGGCAGTTCGGAGGTCGCGTCGGTCCTCGACCTGGACCGACCGGTGGCCCTTCTCCTCGTCGCCGTCCTGCACTTCGTCGAGGACGCGTACGATCCTTACGCGGCGGTCGCCGAACTGCGGGACGCACTCGCGCCCGGCAGCCTCGTCGTCCTCAGCCACGCCTCGTACGAAGGGATCCCCGTTCCCCCCGAGCAGGCCGGCCGGACGGTCGGTGTATACAAGGACATCCGCAATCCACTGATCATGCGCTCGCGCGACGAGATCGCGCGGTTCTTCGAGGGATACGACATGGTGGAACCCGGCCTGGTGCCGATGCCGCACTGGCGGCCCGACACCGCGCCCGAGGAGGAGGATCCGTACTCCTTCTCGGGGTACGCGGGCGTGGGACGGAAGCGTTGAGCGGCGAGCAGGACGGACCCGAGGGCAGAATCCGCCGGTTCGCCACCATCTGGAGCCGTGCGATCTTCCCCGTCACGGCCACCTCGATGACCCGTCCCGAATTCGAACAGCAACTGGTGCCGCTCGCCGGGCGGTTGAGCGACGCGCTCCGGGAGCGGGTCTTCGACGCGGCGGAGAGCCAGGCCGTCGGCGCCGCGCTCATCGGCACGCACTGCACGGACCCCGAGGCGCTCAGCCGCACGCTCGACTGCGTCGACGCCTACCTGGTCCTGTACTGCGGCGGCGACGGACCCCGGGAAGAGCTGCGGGCCCGCTCAGCCCGGATCCAGCACGCCATGGCCGCGGGCTTCGCGCAGGCGCTCCGCGAGCGCACCCTCGCCGAGCAGGAGGCCATCTCCCGGGCCGCGCTGAACGCGCGCAGCGCCGTCGCCGAGGCCCTGCACGCCAGTGAGGCACGCTTCCGCGCCGTCTTCCAGGGCGCCGCGATCGGCATCGGTATCGCCGACCTCGACGGCACGGTCCTCGAGGTCAACGACGCGCTGATCCGCATGTTCGGCGGCTTGGAGCACCAGCTCCGCGGACGCAACGTCGGAGAGTGGACGCACCCCGACGACTCGCCCCACGTCTGGAAGCTCTACGAGGAGCTGGTGCGCGGCGAGCGCGAGCACTACCGCGTGGAGAAGGCCTTCTACCGCCCCGACGGCACGGTCCTGTGGACCAACCTGACGGTGTCGCTGCTGCGCGACGCGGACGGAGCGCCGCAGTACCAGCTGGCACTGATGGAGGACACCACCGAGCGCCGGCTGCTCAACCTCCGCCTGCGGTACGAGGCCACCCACGACGCGCTCACGGGACTACCCAACCGCACCCTGTTCTTCGAGCGCCTGGACAAGGCGCTCTCCGCGGGACACAACGCCCGGTTCGGGCTCTGCTACCTCGACCTCGACGGATTCAAGACCGTCAACGACAGCCTCGGGCACGCGGCCGGCGACCGGCTGCTCGTCGAGGTCGCCGACCGGCTGCAGTCCTGCGCGACCGCACCCGGCGAGATGGTGGCCCGGCTCGGCGGCGACGAGTTCGTGGCGCTCACCACGGGACCCGACACCGAGACCGAGGTGGACGAGCTCGCGGGGCGCATCATGAACGCCCTGGCCACCCCGATCCGCGTCGACGGGCGCGAGCTGACCGTGCGCGGCAGCATCGGCGTCGTGGAGGGCCCGGCCGGAGAGCGCGGCGCCGCGGAGGTCCTGCGCAGCGCCGACATCACGATGTACCGGGCCAAGTCCGCGGGCGGCAACCGCTACGAGCTCGCCGACCCCGAGGCCGACGCCCGCGCCATCACCCGGCACGGCCTGACCACGGCGCTGCCCGCGGCCCTGGAGCGCGGCGAGTTCTTCATCGAGTACCAGCCGCTCGTCCACCTCGGCGACGGCAGCGTGCGCGGCGCCGAGGCGCTGGTGCGGTGGCTGCACCCGCAGCACGGCATCATCGGCCCGGACCGCTTCATCCCGCTCGCCGAGCACACCGGTCTGATCGTGCCGCTCGGCCGCTGGGTCCTCGAGG
This sequence comes from Streptomyces sp. NPDC045678, assembly GCF_056432085.1. Lineage (NCBI taxonomy): Bacteria > Bacillati > Actinomycetota > Actinomycetes > Kitasatosporales > Streptomycetaceae > Streptomyces > Streptomyces sp. NPDC045678. The sequence goes on along the minus strand of NZ_JBWKJS010000015.1, from coordinate 3,136 downwards.
AGTCCGTGCGCCAGGCCCGCCGCTGGGAGGCACGCCACACCGAGGCCGGCCCGCTGCGCGTCAACGTCAACCTGTCGCCCATGCAGCTGACCCACCCCGGCCTGGTCTCCGACACGGTCGACATCCTGGAGCGCGAGGGCCTCGAGCCGGGCGCCCTGTGCCTGGAGGTCACGGAGTCCGCGCTGATAGGAGCCGACGACGACCTGCTCAAGCCGCTGCGCAGGCTCGCCGAGATGGGCGTGGACATCGCCCTCGACGACTTCGGCACGGGTTACTCCAACCTCGCCAACCTGCGCCGCCTGCCGGTGAGCGTCCTCAAGCTGGACCGCTCGTTCACCCAGGGCATGCAGCACTTCCCCGCCGACCCGGTCGACCTCAAGATCGTCGAGGGGATCGTCGCACTCGCGCACAGCCTCGACCTCGCGGTCACCGTCGAGGGCGTGGAAACGGGCGCACAGGCGGACCAGCTGCGGGAACTCGGCTGCGACACGGCTCAGGGCTGGTACTACGCCCGCCCGGGCCCGCCGGACCGCCTGCACGAACTGGCGCTCGCGGACGCGACGGGCTGAGCGATGATCCGCTGGGCGTACGCGTTCATCGACCGTCCGCGCGAACGCTTCGCCGAGGCGGCCGCGTTCTGGGCGACGGCGACGGGCTCGCGACTCTCCGCGCCCCGGGGCGCGGCCGGTGAGTTCGTGACGCTGCTGCCCCCGGGGCCCGCCGACGCGTGCGTGAAAGCGCAGGCCGTGGCGGGGCCCGGCGGCACACACCTGGACCTCGCCGTGGACGACATCGCCGTCACCGCGGCCGAGGCCCGCGCGCTCGGCGCCACCCCGGTCCACGCGGAGGAAGGCCTTGAGGTGCTCCGTTCCCCGGCGGGCCTCGTCTTCTGTCTGGTGCCCTGGTCGGGCGAGGCCTCCCGCCCGGCACCGCTCACCGCCCCCGACGGCGCGGTCAGCCGTCTGGACCAGGTGTGCCTGGACATCCCCCCGGAGTCCTACGACGCGGAGATCACCTTCTGGACGGCCCTCACGGGCTGGAAGTCCACGAAGGGCGCACGCCCCGAGTTCCACCGCGTGACGCCCCCGCCGAACCTTCCGCTCCGCCTCCTCCTCCAGCGCCTGGACTCTCCGGGTCCCGCCGGAGCCCACCCGGACCTGGCCTGCTCGTCCCCGGCCACGACCCGAACCTGGCACGAGACGCTCGGCGCCACGTACGTGTCGCGGGGCGCGGCCTGGCTCGTCATGCGGGACCCTGCGGGCGTGACGTACTGCCTGACGGGCCGCGACCCGGAGACGGGCGGCCTGCCGTAACCGGTGCCCCTCAGCGTTCCAGCAGCATCCGCTGGAGTTCGCGCGCCGCCCGCGGCGGTGCCACGTCGCTGCGGTGGGCCAGGGCGATCGTGCGGTGGAGGCTCGGCTTCGCCAGGGGGGTCATGCGCAGGTCCGGGCCCGAGCGTTCCGCGACCATGCGGGGGACCACCGCCACGCCGAGGCCCGCGCGGACGAAGCCGAGGACCGCGTCCATCTCACCGCCCTCCACCGCGAACTCGGGCTCGAAGCCCTCGGCGCGGCAGGCGGAGACGGTGAGTTCTCGCAGGTCGTAGCCGTGGCGGAACATCACTAGGCGTTCGCCTTGGAGGTCGGCGATGCGGACCGTGCCGCCGAGGGGACGCGAGCCCGGTGCCGAGACCACCACCAGGTCCTCGCGGAGCAGTTCGATGGTCGTCAGCGCCGGTGAGGGCGAAGGCAGGGGGAGGACCACCAGCGCCAGGTCCAGGGCTCCGCGTGCGAGTTGGCGTACGAGATCGTGCGAGCCGCCCTCCTCGATGAGGAGCTGGATGCCCGGGTGACGGTCGTGGAAGGCGCGCAGGACGTCCGGGAGCAGGCCCGTGCACACGCTCGGAGTCGCGCCCAGCCTGATCCGGCCGCGGCGCAGCTGCGCCAGTTCCTGCACCTCGATGCGGGCCGTGTCCGCGTCGGCGAGGATCCGGCGCGCGAGGGGCAGCAGCGCCTCGCCCGCGTCCGTGAGCGTGATGTTGCCGCGCGCCCTGCTGAAGAGCTCGGCGCCCAGCTCCTTCTCCAGGGCCCGGATCTGCTGCGAGAGGGAGGGCTGGGAGACGTGCACCTCTTCCGCCGCCCGTGTGAAGTGCCGGGTCTCGGCGACGGCTACGAAGTAGTGGAGCTGCTGGAACTGCATACACGGAGCGTACGGGCATTCATAGCCAAAGGCTATGGAGATGAGCCGAACCATCTCTTGGACTGATCGGGACTTTCGGCCGTAGCGTCACTGGCATGGCTCTGGCAACGCGGACGGACAAACGGCCGTCCATGACCCGCACGCTCTGGGACTCCACCATCGGCAAGAAGACGGTGATGGCGGTCAGTGGCTTGATCATGCTGCTCTATCTGTTCCTGCACATGTTCGCGAATCTGAAGATCTTCTTCGGGCCCGCGGAGATCAACCGTTACGCGCACTGGCTCCGTACCCTCGGCGAGCCCTTCATGCACTACGAGTGGACGCTCTGGCTGGTCCGCGTCGTGCTGGTCGCCGCCGTCGTCGCGCACGCCACGTCCGCGTACCAGCTGAGCCGCCGCGACATCAAGGCGCGCCCCACCCAGTACGTGCACAAGCGGCGCGATGCGAGCTTCGCGACCCGCACCATGCGGTGGGGCGGGGTCATCCTCGCGCTGTTCATCGTCTGGCACATCCTCGACCTGACGACCGGCACCGTGCACCCGGGCGGCTACGAGCACCTGAAGCCGTACCAGAACGTCGTGGACACGTTCTCCACCTGGTACGGGAACGCCATCTACATCGTCGCCGTGGTGGCCGTCGGCTTCCACGTGCGGCACGGACTGTGGAGTGCCGCGCAGACCCTGGGCGTGGGCACCGCGACCCGCGACCGCGTCCTCAAGCCCCTCGCCAACGGTCTCGCCGTCGTGCTGACCGTGGGCTTCGTCTCCGTCCCCGTAGGTGTCATGACCGGAGTGGTGAGCTAGATGAGCGCCTTTGCTGAGTATGTGACCGGTGAGCCGGTTGTCGATGGCAAGGCTCCGGCCGGGCCGATCGCGGAGCGGTGGGACACCCGGCGTTTCGAGGCGAAGCTGGTGAATCCGGCCAACCGGCGCAAGCA
>NZ_JBWKJS010000014.1:0-247541 GCF_056432085.1 Streptomyces sp. NPDC045678 | reverse complement strand
AGGTGGCGGGGGTGGCGGACGAGTCGGTGGTACGACTGGTCGAGGCGACAAGGGCACGTCTGTAGCCGGGGAGCGCCCCTGACAGGGGCGCGGGGGAAGGAAGGGAACAACAAAAAAACACCAGCCCCCCCCCCCCCTTTCCCCCCGCTGCAGCACGTTCATCCGGTCACCGAACCATGGCTCAGGCGGCGGTGCAGGTCTTGCCGTCGAGGGTGAAGGACGTCGGCGCCGCGTTGCCGCCGGTGGAGGAGCCGTTGAAACCGAAGCTCACCGCCCCGCCCGCGGGGATGGAGTTCGTCCAGGACTCGGGGGTGACGTGGACGTCCGCCCCGTTCTGGGTCGCCTTGGCGTTCCACACCGAGTTGATCTTCTGCTGTCCGGGGAAGGCGAAGTCGAGCTTCCAGCCGTCGACCTTTCGGTCGGACGTGTTGCGCAGGGTGACGTCGGCGTTGAACGTGCTGCCCCAGTCGCTCAGCCGGTAGGTCACCGAGCAGGCGCCCGCACCACCGCCGTCGCCCGGGTCGGTGCCCCCGCTGCCGAAGACGCTGGCTTCCTTGGCCGTGGCCTTGATGCCGTTGGCCCCGTCGAACAGCCGCTTGCCCCAGCCGGTCAGTCGGCTCGCATCGAAGTTCTGGACCAGGTCGAGGTACTCGACACCGCTGCCGTTGCCGCTCCAGGACCAGCCCAGGTATCCGATGCCCGACGACTGGGCGGTGGACATGATGGCGTTCTCGTCCGGATTGCCGTCGGAGTGCATGTCGCCGAACTCGCCCACGACGACGGGGAGCTTGGCGGCGGTGAACCGGTTGAGGTAGTCGCTGACCTCGGCCGGGGTGTCGTAGACGCCGTACATGTGGATGTCGAAGAGGATGTTGCGGTCCGGGTCCGCGGCGAAGACGGCGGCGGCGTTGTCCCGCATGGTGAAGGACCAGTCCTGGCCCCAGTTGGGGGCGTCGACCATCAGGGTGTGGTTCAGGTCCGCGCCCCGCAGCCGACTGATGGCGGCCTTGGTGTCGGCGGTCCAGGCCGCGTAGCCGGTGTTGCCGAACGGCTCGTTGCCGATGTTGACCAGGACGTACTTCTCCTGCCCGACGAGGGCCTTTCGGACGCTGAGCCAGTAGTCGACGGCTTTGGACAGCGATGTGGCGGCGCCCGCCTCGCCGTATCCGGTGGTGTCGTGGGCCTCCAGGACGCAGATCAGCCGGTTCGCCTTGCACTGGGAGACGACCCTTGTGACATCCGCGGCGTCGTTCTTGGTCCACTGGTCGCCGGTGGCGAGCACCACGCGTACGGTGTTGGCACCCTTGGCCTTGATGTCCTTCAGGGCCTGGTCGGTCTTGTCCGGATACCAGGTGTGCGCGTGGTTGACGCCGCGCATCACAAAATCCTTGTTGTTGGCGTCCAGCAGTCGGCCGTCCCGGATGTGGAAGCCGGATGCGTCGGCTGCCTGGACGGACGGGGTGGCGGTGAGGAGTGCGGCGCAGGCAGCGAGGAGGGTTCCCGCGGCTACGGCGGCTCGTGTTCGTGTGACGACGGCTCGTGTTCGTCTCATCTACAGCTCCTGGTTCGACGGGCGCGCACCGGTCTCCGGGCAGCCCGGATCGGCGGCCCACGGCGCGGCGTTTCATCAGAGGCGGTGCGGGCCGCACACGCGACGGGTTCATCAGCACACCCTCTGACCTGCGACAAGCAGGGGACGGTGGGCTGCTCAGGGTGGTTCCCTCGGCGACGGCCACGACACTAGGGGCCTGGACAACGGAGCACAACGCTTTGGACGGAACCGGTTAAGTATTCATGTACAGCGCCGGTCCGCCGTCCTTCGCCAGCGGGTCCGGCCGGGACGGGACACCGTGCGGGCACAAGGGAGAGGCCGGGTGCCTTGACATGCTGGCGGGGCGAGCGTAGGAGTGACAAGTAAGCTTACGTTGTAAGGGACCGATCATGGTGTCCGAGCAGCGCAGACCGAAGGGCCCGTCCCGGGCAGCAGGTCGCCTGCGGGTCACGCATGCGGCGGCGCGCGGCCGCCGCGCTCATCCATGCAGTGCCGTCCAAGGAGGGCACCATGACTCTGGCCACTCCCTATCCCACTCAACTCGGCCTCAAGGGCACACGTCACATCGCCCGCTGGCGGCCGCTCGTGCAGTGGCTCCTCGCGGTTCCGCAACTGCTGATCGCCTACGCGCTCAGCCTGTTGCGCGAGGTGCTGACCTTCATCGCCTTCTTCACCGTGCTGTTCACCAGGCGCATCCCGCGTCCGCTCTTCGACGCGATCGCCATGACCTTCCGCTACGAGTGGCGCGTCGCGAGTTACGCGCTGTTCCTGCGCGAGGACTACCCGCCGTTCGACTTCCAGTCGGCCTCCGGCGATGACGGCCTCGACCCGCACACCGTCGTCACGTTCACGTATCCCGAGCGCCTGTCACGGTGGCGGCCGCTGGTCAAATGGCTGCTCGCCCTCCCCCACTACCTGATGCTTTTCCTCCTGAGCATCGCTGCGACGGCCGCCGTGATCGCGGGGTTCTTCGCCGTACTCGTCACCGCGGAATACCCCCAGGGCATCCGCGACTTCGTCGTCGGCGTCTACCGCTACAACCTGCGCGTACAGGCCTACGTCGGCCTGCTCACCGACAGCTACCCGCCCTTCGGTCTGCGGGCCGACTGACCCGTCATCGAACACGCCGCTGCCACTCCCCCGGCCGCACGCCGGTCGCCCTCCGGAAGAACACCGAGAAGTTCGACGCGTCGGGAAAGCCGAGCCGGCCGGCACAGGCGGCCGCGGTCAGGCGCTCGTGCGCGAGGAGCCGTTTGGCTTCCAGGACGACTCGGTCGACGATGTACGCCTTCGCCGTGCGGCCGGTGACCTGTTGCACCGCTCTTGAGAGTGTGCGCGGCGCGTACCCCAGAGCCCGGGCGTAGTAGCCCGCGTCGTGATGTTCCCGGAAGTGCGCTTCGACGCCGGCCCTGAAGAGTCGGAACACCGGGTTCGTCGACGAGGCCTCGCCGTGCGGCGGGCGGAGCCGGGCGATGAGCGCGGAGAGCAGGATCTCGGGCAACTCCGTCGGCGTGTCCACGGGCGGGGCGGACGCTTCGAGCACGAGGTGGTTGCGCGCGGCGTCGACGAACGGCCAGTCGGCGTCGGGCACGGTCCACCGCGCGACCAGGTCCGGGGCGGCGACGAGCGCCCGGGTGGCGTGGGTGACCGGCGCGGTCGAGACGAACAGCACGACGTGGCCCGACACACCGGCGATGTCGTCCCACCGGTGCACCGCTCCGGGCGCGACCCACACCGCGGACCGCTCGCGGAGCGGGTGCACGGAGAAGTCCACGGTGACCGATCCGTGCCCGGCGTCGACGACGGCGAGGACGTGGAAGTCGGCTCGCTGCGTGCCGCCGTCGTTCAGCTCGCGAAGGCGGCCGAACGTCATCGTCTCGACAGCGGCGGCGCCGCGCCCGACGGGCTGGTAGGTCATCTGCCGGATCGCGGTCACGTGTCCAGTTTCCACCATCGGGCGACCAGTCACGCCCATGCCTCGAAACGGGCTGCTGAGATCCAATCGGTGGCGGAGGGCCACCTCCGGTCACTGAGCACACTGAGCGAGGAATTGCGATGAGCACGACACAGCAGCCGCTACTGCCCACTTACGACCATCAGCCGGGAGCGGGGCCGACCCTGGTGTTCCTGCACTACTGGGGTGGTTCCGCCCGTACCTGGGACCTCGTCGTCGACCGCCTCGCGGGCCGCGACGTCCTCACGGTCGACTTCCGCGGGTGGGGCCGCTCGAGCACCCTGCCCGGCCCCTACACGCTCCGCCGGCTCGCGGACGACACGCTCGCCGTGATCGCCGACGCGGGCGTCGCCGACTACGTCCTCGTCGGCCATTCCATGGGCGGCAAGGTCGCGCAACTGATCGCGGCGACCCGGCCCGTCGGTCTTCGAGGGATCACCCTCGTCGGTTCCGGCCCGGCGAAGCCCGCCGCGGAGATCACTCCCGAGTACCGGGAAGCCCTCTCCCACGCCTACGACTCCGACGAGTCCACCGCCGGCGCACGGGACACCGTCCTCACCGCGACCGAGCTGCCCGCATCGGTCAAGTCGCAGGTCGTGACCGACTCGCGTTCCGGTGCCGATGCCGCCCGCACGGAGTGGCCGCTGCGCGGCATCGCGGAGGACATCACCGAGCACACCCGCATGATCAGCGTCCCCGCACTCGTCGTCGCCGGAGAGAACGACCGCGTCGAGCCCGTCGACGTGCTCCGTGACAACCTGGTGCCCTACCTCTCCGACGCCGAGTTCATGGTGATCCCGGACACGGGCCACCTGATCCCGCTGGAGTCTCCGGCCGAACTCGTCGGCGCGATCACCGCCTTCGTGCCGGTCGGCTGATTCGCCGTGCCAGTGCGGTGAACGCGGCAGGGGCGGCGTCCCTTGCGGACGCCGCCCCCTACGTCACTGACCGGGGAGTTACTTGACGTTGACGCCGGTCCAGGCGGCGGCCACGCGCTTGTACTCGGTGGAGTTCGCGCCGTACAGGTCCTTCGCGGCCTTCAGCGTGCCCTTACGAGCCGCCTTGTAGTTCGTCGTCGACGTGAAGTACGTCGTCAGGGCCTTGTACCAGATCTTCTCGGCCTTGCCGCGGCCGATGCCCAGCACCTTGGAGCCGTCGGCGGTCGGCGAGTTGTAGTTGACGCCGTTGATCCGCTTCTTGCCGCTGCCCTCGGACAGCAGGTAGAAGAAGTGGTTGGCGATGCCCGAGGAGTAGTGGACATCGACGTTCCCGGCGTTGGCGCTCCACTTGTCCAGGGAGCCGCCGTCCTTGCTCGGCTTGTCCATGTAGCGCAGCGGGGAGCCGTCGCCGTTGATGTCGATCTTCTCACCGATGAGGTAGTCGCCGACGTCCTTGGGGTTCTTGGCCTTGAACTCCACGGCGGTGGCGAAGATGTCGGAGGTGGCCTCGTTCAGGCCGCCGGACTCACCGCTGTACTCCATGTTGCCGGTGGCCGAGGTGACGCCGTGGGTCATCTCGTGGGCCGCGACGTCGATCGAGGTGAGGGGCTTCTTGTTGCCCTCGCCGTCGCCGTACGTCATGCAGAAGCAGCTGTCGTCCCAGAAGGCGTTGACGTAGCCGTTGCCGAAGTGGACGCGCGAGGTCGCGCCCTTGCCGTCGCCGTTGATGCCCTTGCGGCCGTGGACCGACTTGTAGTAGTCCCAGGTCAGCTGGGCGCCGTAGGCGGCGTCGACGGCGGCGGTCTGCGCGTTCGAGGGCTTGCCGTTGCCCCAGACGTCGTTGGCGTCCTTGAAGAGCTTTCCGTTGCCGCTCTCCGCGTGCTTCAGGTCGTAGGTGCGGTGGCTGCCGCGGGCCGTGTCGGTCAGCTCGTAGCCGCTCGCGACCTTCTTGGAGCCGACCTTGACCTTGCCGCTGTACTGGCTGTTGCCGGTGCCGTTCTCGATGGCCTGGTACTGGTACAGCTTCTTGCCGGTCGCGGCGTCCGTGATGACGTGCAGCCGGCTGGGCGTGCCGTCCTTCTGCACGCCGGTGACGACGGTTTCGTACGCGAGGACGGGCTTGCCGGAGGCGGCCCAGATCACCTTGCGCGGGGCCTGCGCGTCGGCCTGCGCGGTCTTCGCCTTCGCGGCGGTCGACTCGGCCGACTTGGCGACGGCCGACTTGCCGAGCTTCGCGTCCGTGGAGGCGACCTTGACGGTGGCCTCGGTCGCCTTGGTGACGCCCTTCAACTCGCCGCTCTTGGCGGTGTGCACGACGAGGTCGCCGCCGAGGACGGGCAGACCGTCGTAGGTGCGCTCGTAGCGGGTGTGCGTGGTGCCGTCGGCGTCCTTGACGACGTCGCGGACGGCCAGCTTCTCCTTGGCACCGAGGCCGATCTTGTCGGCGGTCGCCGATCTCTCGGCGCTCGCGTCCTGGAGAAGGTCCGCGCGGGCCGACGCCGAGAGGGCGACGGGAGAGCCGGACGGCTCGGTGCCCTTGTCCGGCTGGGCGGAGGCACCGGTGGTCAGTCCGGTGGCGAGCAGCGCTCCTGCGGCGACCGCGGTGGAGATCGCCAGCATCGAACGCTTACGGGATATGTGAGAGGTCACGCGGGCTCCATCTGTGGGGGTCCGGGAGGCCTTGAGTGCCGCCCGGAGCAGAAAAGACGCGACGCGGGCGTGCAGCGTGGTGCTGTACGTGCAGCGTGTTGCGGGGAAGCGTGCCATTCGAGCCAGGTACATGTCAGCATTTTTGTTGGATGTTGGCCGAATATGGTTCGTTGAGCGACGGTTGACGTACGCAATGCGAACACTTCGTGAACGCGAGCGGCACGCCCGCCTCCGCCTGCGCATCCAACGCGTACGCATCCAACGCGTGGGCATCCAAGCTGCCCTGCACGCCCGCGCCATGAGCCTCCTGCGACCTGAACAGGACCTTCCTATTCGTTCGGGATCCGCACGGCGGCATTCGCTGTTACGGTCCTTAAAGGGGTCTCCATTCAGCGTGCAACAAGCCGCACAGAGAAGGGCATTGCCTTCATGGCTCATCAGATCGATTCCACCGAACTCCTCCTTTCCTACGTCAGGGACGTGTCCCTCCGCGACGACGACGTTCTGAGAGGGCTGCGGGAGGAAACGGCGCAGCTGCCCGGGGGTACGGCCATGCAGGTCATGGCGGAGGAAGGGCAGTTGCTCGCCCTTCTCGTCCGGCTCACCGGCGCCCGGTCGGTGCTGGAGCTCGGCACCTTCACCGGTTACAGCACGCTGTGCATGGCCCGTGCGCTGCCCGCCGACGGCAAGGTCGTGACCTGCGACGTCACTGACCGGTGGCCCGACATCGGCGCCGGGTACTGGAAGCGGGACGGCGTCGGCGACCGGATCGAGCTGCGCGTCGGGGACGCGAAGGACACTCTGGACGAGCTCCTCGCGGAGCGGGGCGCCGGGTCGTTCGACCTCGTATTCATCGACGCCGACAAGACCAACTACCGCGCCTATTACGAAAAGGCGCTCACCCTTACCAGGAGCGGGGGTCTTCTGGTCATCGACAACACTTTGTTCTTCGGGCGCGTCGCGGACCCGGAATTCGACGACGCGGACACCGTCGCCATTCGCGAGCTCAATTCGGCGCTCACCGCGGACGAGCGCGTGGACATTTCCCTTCTGCCGATGGCGGACGGCATCACCCTGGCCCGCAAGCGCTGATGTCCGCGTGCTGACGCGGGGCGGTCCCGGGGCGCGTGGCGCTCGTTCCGGGGCCGCCCCGGCGGCTTCCGCTCGCCGTCGTCCCTCAGGTCAGAGCGACCGCGCTCACCTTGACCGTCGTCGACGCCGGGCGCGGGGCGGGCCGCAGATGCAGACGCTGGAGGTCGTCCACCGCCTGCGGGAGGGTCGCGACGCAGGAGCACGGGTCGCCGTCCGTGAACCCCGCGAAGCGGTAGGCGATCTCCATCATGCGGTTGCGCTCGGTGGGTCGGAAGTCGGCCACGAGATGGGTGTCCGCGCGGGCCGCCTCGTCGATGAGCCAGTTGAGGATGGTCGCGCCCGCGCCGAAGGACACCACGCGGCACGAGGTGGCGAGGAGTTTGAGGTGCCACGCCTCCGGGCGGCGCTCCAGGAGCAGCACGCCCACGGCGCCGTGCGGGCCGAAGCGGTCCGTGAGCGTGACCACCAGGACCTCGTGACCGGGATCGGTGCGGAGCCGGCGCAGGTCGGCGTCGGAGTAGTGCACTCCGGTGGCGTTCATCTGGCTGGTGCGCAGGGTGAGTTCCTCGACGCGCGACAGCTCCTCGTCGGTGGCGCGGCCGATGCGCATGTCCAGTTCCAGGGAGCGCAGGAAGTCCTCGTCCGGCCCGGTCGCCTCGGCCCGGGCGGCGTCGCGCAGGAAACCCGCCTGGTACATCTGACGCCGCCGCCGGGAGTCCACCGTCTGCATGGGCGGAGTGAACTCCGGGCGCGTGGGCAGGAGCTGGGCGGCCTCGGCATCGTAGCAGCGGACCTCGGGCAGGTGGTAGGTGACCTCGGCGCGTTCGGCGGGCTGGTCGTCGATGAAGCCGACGGTGGTCAGGGCGAAGCCCAGGGTGTCGGCTATCCGGCGTACGGACTCCGACTTGGGTCCCCAGCCGATCCGCGGCAGCACGAAGTACTCGGCGACGCCGAGCTTCTCCAGGCGGGCCCACGCCGTCTCGTGGTCGTTCTTGCTGGCGACGGACTGGAGGATGCCGCGGGAGTCCAGCTCCACGACGACATCGCGTATCGCGTCCGGCAGCGTCACCTCGCCGTCCTCCAGGAGGGTCCCCTGCCACAGCGTGTTGTCGAGGTCCCAGACCAGACATTTCAGTACGGGGGCGGTGGCGGGGGCGGGGGACGCGGCCGACGCGTCGTGGGTCCCCGGGGTCGCCGTGGTCCCCGGGGTCGCCATGGCCCCCGTGGTCGCCGTGGGTGTGTTCGCTCCGGTGGTTGTCACTCCGATTCCCTTCACACGCTGCTGCCGAGGACGTGCCGGGCCAGCATCAACTGGCACATCTCATTGCTGCCTTCGATGATTTCCATCAGCTTGGCGTCGCGGTGGGCGCGGGCCACCAGGTGCCCGTCCTGGGCTCCCGCGGAGGCCAGGACCTGGACGGCGGTGGCCGCGCCACGGGCCGCGTTGACCGCGCTGACGTGCTTGGCCAGGACGGTGGCCACGACCTGTTCCGGTGAGCCCTCGTCCCAGCAGCGCGAGGCGTGCTCGCAGGCGCGGGTGGCGTTCTGCTCGGCGACGTAGAGCTCGGCGAGGTGCCGGGCGACGAGCTGGTGCTCGCCCAGCGGCACGCCGAACTGCTCGCGCGTGGCGGCGTGCCGGGCGGCGGCCGTCAGACAGCCGCGCAGGATGCCGACGCACCCCCAGGCCACGGACATGCGGCCGTAGGCGAGAGCGGTGGTGACCAGCAGCGGCAAGGGCAGTGACGAGCCGCCGAGCACGTGGGCGGCCGGGACCCGCACCGCGTCGAGGGCGATGTCGGCGTGCCCGGCCGCGCGACAGCCGAGCGGGTCGGCGACACGCGTGACACGGACGCCGGGCGTGTCCGCGGGAACGACGACGGCCACCGCCTCGTCCCCGCCCGCGCCGTCCGCGCCGCCCGCGTCCTCTTCGCCGGCACCGTCGTCGTACCGGCCGAACAGGACGAGCAGATCGGCGTAGTGCGCCGCGGTCACCCAGACCTTGTGGCCGTCGAGGACGACCGTGTCGCCGTCGCGGCGCACCCGGGTCGTCATGGCGGACAGGTCGCTTCCGGCGCCGCGTTCGCTGAACCCGGCCGCCGCGAGCTCGCCGCCGGTGAGCCGCGGCAGGAACGCCGTGCGCTGCTCGGCGGTGCCGAAGCGCTCGATGGTCCAGGCCGCCATGCCCTGCGACGTCATCACGGACCGCAGCGAGCTGCACAGGCTGCCGACGTGCGCGGTGAACGCCCCGCCGGCCGCGCTGGACAGGGCCCGGCCGCCGTACGCGGCAGGGACCTGGGCACACAGCCGTCCGGCGGCGCCGAGCTCCCTCAGCAGGCCGATGGGCAGCAGCCCCGCCCGGTCCCAGGCGTCGGCCTCACCGGCCACCCGGGCGGTGACGTCGGCCATCGCCTCCCCCAGCGAGGCCGCCTCGTCCGAGGCGGGTGAGTCGGTCAGCGGCGAGTCGGTCAGCAGCTGGTCACTCACCCGTTCCTCCGGCCGCCGCCGTCCGGAGCCGCTCCACGAGCGCCGTCATCGACGCGACCGTACGGAAGTTGTCCAGGCGCAGGTCGGCGCCGCGGACGGAGACGCCGAAGGACTTCTCCAGGTGCACGACGAGCTCCATCGCGAACAGCGAGGAGAGCCCGCCGGAGGAGAAGAGATCGGCGTCCGTCTCCCAGGAACGCTTGGTCCGCGCCTCCAGGAAGCGCAGGATCTCCTTCTCGGTGGCCTCGGTGTCGCCGGTGGCGTCGGTCTCGAAGCTGCTCATCAGTTCTCCTCCTGGTATGCGTAGAATCCGCGGCCGGTCTTACGGCCGAGTTGGCCCTGCCGGACCTTGTCGAGCAGCAGGTCGCAGGGGCGACAGCCCTCGTCCCCGGTGTGCTGGTGCAGCACGCGCAGCGAGTCCACCAGGTTGTCGATGCCGATCAGGTCGGCGGTGCGCAGCGGGCCTGTGGGGTGGCCGAGGCAGCCCTCCATGAGGGCGTCGACGGCCTCGACCGTCGCGGTGCCCTCCTGCACGACCCGGGCCGCGTCGTTGATCATCGGGTGCAGGACGCGGCTGGTGACGAAGCCGGGGGCGTCCCGCACGACGACCTGCTTGCGGGCCAGGGCGGTGAGCAGGGCGCCCACCGCGGTCATGGTCTCCTCGCCGGTCCTGGCGCCTCTGATGACCTCGACGGTCGGGATCAGGTACGGCGGGTTCATGAAGTGCGTGCCGACGACGTCCTCGGCGCGCTCCGCGTACCCGGCGAGCTCGTCGATGGGGATGGACGAGGTGTTCGAGATCAGCGGGGTGCCGGGGCGCACCCGGGCCGAGACGTCCGCGAGCACCTTGGCCTTGAGTTCGGCGACCTCGGTGATGGCCTCGACGACGGCGGTGGCGTCACCGACGCCGTCTGTGGTGGTGGCCCGTTCGAGGGCGCCGGTGCCGGCGGCGGTCGGGAGGTGGCCCATCAGCTGCGCCATGCGCAGTTCGCGGTCGATGTCGTCCCGGGCCCGGTCGAGCCGCTGCTCGTCGACGTCGATGAGCAGGACCGGTATGCCGTGTCCGAGGGCGAGGGCGGTGATGCCCACTCCCATGACCCCGGCGCCGAGGACGGCGATGCGGTGCGGACCGGCGTGGGGATCGGGGGCGGTGTGCGACGGATCGGGGGTGGTGTGCGGGTCAGGGGTGGTGTGCGGCGCTGGCGTCATGCGCCTCTCCTAGGGTGCTGGTGGGACGTCAGGGTGTGGTGGTGGGGCGGGATGTGGTGGTGGTCGAGGAGGTGAGGACAGTGCCGAGCCAGTCGGTGACGGCCTGGGCCGTGGTGGCGACGTGCTCCTCCATGAGGGAGAAGTGGTCGCCCGGCACGTCGACGACGCTCTGGGCCGTCGGCCAGGTGGCCCGCCAGTCGCCCACGCCGGGGTCCGGTTCGCTGAGGGGTTCGCTCGCGCGGACGAGGAGGGTGGGCGCCTGCACGGCGGGCGGCGTCCAGGTGTCGAGGAGGCGGAAGTAGCGGCCCATCGCGGTGAGCCGGGTGCCGTCCATGGGGGCGGCCCGTTCCTCGCGCGCGAACATTCCGCCGATCAGTACGTCGTTGAACTGGGTCATCCCTTCGTTGTCCGAGAGGTAGGTGTCGAGCAGCACCACGGCGGCCGGGCCGGCGCCCAGCTCCTCCAGGCGGGCCGCGACGCCGTGCGCGAGGGTGCCGCCGGAGGAGGAGCCCATCAGGACGAGGGGCCGGTCGCCGAGCTCCGTTCGGAGGGTGCGCGCCTGGAAGTCGAGGAGCGCGGACATCTCGGCCGGGACCGGCTCGCCCGGCAGGAACCCCGGGGCCGCGAGGGCGCTGACGCCGTAGCGGTCACGGAAGCGGGCGGCGAAGCGCGCGTACTGGTGTGCGCCGCCCAGCGCGACGACGGAGCCGAAGCAGACCAGCTGGGGGGCACTGTCGTCGCGGCACAGGCGCAGCAGCTCCGGCCTGGCCTCCGCGGCCATGAGTTCGCTTGCGGTGCGGAAGTCGGGGCGCAGGGCGGCGGCGTGCTTCAGGAGCGCGATGCCGTCGTCGACCCGGCCCAGTTCGCACGCCTGCCGGAAGAGGATGCCGACGGGATCGCCGGTCTCGGCCCGCCCGGTCGTGAGCTGTTGGGTCGTGAGTTGTCCGGCCGTGAGTTGATCGGTCGTGGGCTGCCCGGTCGCGGGCCCGTCCTCGAACCCGTCCGTCGCCGCGGCCAGTTCGGTGCGCAGATGCTCGGCCAGGCGGGCCGGGGTGCCGTTGTCGAGGACCGTGGTGGGGCGCAGACGCAGACCGGTACGGGCGGCGAGCCGGTTGCGCAGCTCGACCGCGGTCAGCGAGTCGAAGCCGACGGAGAGGAACGCGTCGTCGGCGCCCAGGGCTTCGGACGTGGTGTGTCCGAGCACGTCGGCGGCCTGCCCCAGGACGAGGTCGAGGAGGATACCCCCGTGCTCGGCCTCGTCGGCCGCGGCGAGGCGCTCCCGCAACGGCGCACTGTCGGGCACGGCGCGGGGGCCGGTCTGCGCCTTGACGAGAGAGCGCAGGAGCGGTGGCACGGTCCGGCCCCGGTAGGCGGCGAGGTCGAGGTGGACGGGTACGAGGACGGGCCCGTGGGGCGCGGAAGGGGCGAGGGCGCCGTCGAACAGCGCCATGCCCTCCGCCGCCGTGAGGCCGCGCACGCCGCTGCGGTCCATGCGCCGCAGGTCGGTGTCGGACAGGTCGGCGGTCAGGCCGCTGCGCCGCTCCCACAGGCCCCAGGCCAGTGAGGTGGCGGGCAGGCCGAGGCGGTGGCGTTCCGTCATGAGGGCGTCGAGTGCGGCGTTGGCCGCGGCGTACGTGGACTGGCCGGGGTTGCCGAAGACTCCGGCGGCCGACGAGTAGACGACGAAGGCCGTCAGGTCCGCGTCCTGGGTGAGGGCGTGCAGGTGGTGGGCCCCGTCCACCTTGGGCCGCAGCACGGAGCTCAGCCGCTCGGCGGTCTGCGCCTCGAGGAGGCCGTCGTCGAGGACGCCGGCGGTGTGGACGACGGCGCGCAGCGGGTGCTCCGCCGGTATCCCGGCCAGGACGTGGGCGACGGCTTCGCGGTCCGCGACGTCGCAGACCGCGAACGTCACGTCGGCGCCCGACTCCCGCAGTTCGTCGGCCAGTTCGGCCGCTCCCGGGCTGTCGACGCCCCTGCGGCCGAGCAGCAGCAGGTGGCGTACTCCGTGCCGGGTGACGAGGTGGCGGGCGAGGATGCCCGCGAGGACGCCGCCTCCACCCGTGAGCAGGACGGTGCCGTCCGGGTCGAACGTCCCCTCGGCGGTCTCGGCCCCCTCCGCCTCCACGGCGTCCTCGGCGTCCCGGGCGTCCTTCGCGTTCTCGGCAGGCGGCGCGGCGCGGACGAGCCGGGGTACGCGCAATACCCCTCCCCGGAGCGCCAGTTGGGGTTCTCGGGTGGCGAGTGCGGCGGGCAGGGCCGCGGCCGTGGCCTTCGGGTCGTCGGTGTCGAGCAGGACGAACCGGCCCGGGTGTTCGAGCTGGGCCGAGCGCAGCAGCCCCCAGACGGCGGCGGAGGCGACGGACACGGGTTCCGAGCCGGGACCGGTCGCGCCCCGGGTGAGGACGACCAGCGGGACGGTCGCGGACGCGGCGTCCGCGAGCCAGGCGCGCAGGTGGTCCAGGGCGGCCGCGGCGACGGCGTGCACCGCATCGGGTGCGTCGCCGACGGTCGTCGGCGAGCAGGGCAGCACGACCGCGTCGGCGCCGTCGGCCGTACCGGTCGCGGGGGCGAAGTCTTCCGGCAGCAGCCGGGCGTCATGCTCCCCGAGCACCGCCCAGCGACCGCGGGCGGGCGGCGCGGAGGGCCGCTCCGCCGGGATCCAGTCCACGCGGTACAGCGAGCGGTCGAGGACGCGCAGTCCGTCGTACGAGACCGCCCTCAGCGTCAACGACCCGATGTCCGCGACGAGTCGGCCGTCCTCGCCGGTGATGCGCACGCTCACCGCGTCGGTGCCGTCGGGGCGCAGGGACACGCGCAGTGTCCGCCCGGCGCCCGGACCGAAGGTCACGCGGCTCCACGAGAACGGCAGGGGTACGCCGTCCCCTTGCGTATCGACTTGCGTGTCCATGGCTCGCAGGCCGGCCGTCTGGAGAGCCGCGTCCAGCAGCGCGGGGTGCACGGCGAAGGCATCCGTCACCCCGTCGGGCAGGGTCACCTCGGCGAAGACGTCGTCCCCGCGCCCCCAGGCGGCGCGCAGCCCTTGGAAGGCGGGCCCGTACTCGACGCCCTCGGCCTCCATGGCGCCGTACAGGTCGTCGACGCTCAGCTCCCGGGCGTCCTCGGGCGGCCACACCGTCGGGGCGGCGGGCGCCGGGTGTTCCGCCGTGCCGGGCGCGAGATGGCCGCTCGCGTGCTGGGTCCAGTCCTCCCCCGACGCGCTTTCACCGGAGGTGTCCTCGGCCCGGGAGTGGAACGCGACCGTGCGCCGCCCCTGCTCGTCCACGGGGCCCACGGTGAGCCGCAGTTGGACGGCCGCCGCTTCGTCGGTCGCGGGCAGGATCAGCGGGGCGGCGAGCGTCAGTTCCTCGACCTGTGCGCAACCGAGCAGGCCGCCGGCGTGCACCGCCATCTCCAGGAAGGCGACGCCGGGCAGCAGGACGGTGCCGGAGACGGCGTGGTCGGCGAGCCACGGGTGGGCGGCCGTCGACAGCCTCCCGGTGAAGAGGGTGCCGCCGCCGGGCAGGTCGACCGCGGCGCCGAGCAGCGGGTGGCCGGGGTCGCTCTGGCCTGCCGAGGCCGGGTCGCCACCGGGGGCGGGCGCGTCGAGCCAGTAGCGCTGCCGCTGGAAGGCATACGTGGGCAGGTCGACGCGGCGGGCCCCGGTCCCCTCGTACGCGGGCCGCCAGTCGACCGGGACACCGGCCGCGTACGCCTCGCCCAGAGCGAGCAGCAGCCGTCGCGGGCCGCCCTCGTCGCGCCGCAGGGTGCCGATCACCTCCACGTCGTGCAGGTCGGCGTCGGCCGCCGTGTCCGCGATGCCGTAGGTGAGCGTGGGGTGCGGGCTGACCTCTACGAAGGTGCGGTGGCCCGCGTCGAGCAGTCGGCGCACGGCCGCGTGGAAGCGTACGGGCTCGCGCAGGTTGCGGAACCAGTAGTCCGCGGTCAGGCCTTCGGCGGTGAGCCAGTCGGCGTCGACGGCGGAGAGCAGCGGGATCGCGGGCGTGCGCGGGGTGATGCCGACGAGCGCGGTGTGCAGTTCGTCCCGTACGGCGTCGACGGCGCCGGAGTGGGACGCGTAGTCGACCGGGATGTTCCAGGCCATGAGGCCCTGTCCGGACAGGTCGGCGACGAGGTCGTGGACGGCGGCCGCCGGGCCCGCGACGACCACGACGCGAGGTCCGTTGACGGCCGCGACGGACACGTCACCGCCGCGTGCGGCGAGCAGTTCCTCCGCCTCGTCCCCCGACATCATCAGCGTCGCCATGCCGCCCCCGCCGGTGACGCCGGCCAGGGCGCGGCTGCGCAGCGCGACGACGCGGGCCGCGTCGTCCAGGGTCAGGGCGCCCGCGACGCAGGCCGCCGCGGCCTCCCCTTGGCTGTGCCCGACGACGGCGGCGGGCTCGACACCGTACGAGCGCCACACCTCCGCGAGCGAGACCATCACCGCGAACAGCGCGGGCTGCAGGACCTCCACGCGGTCCAGGGACGGCGCGCCGGGTCCGCCGCGCAGTACCGCCTCCAGGGACCAGTCCGTGTACGGGGCGAAGGCCCGCTCGCAGTCGGCCATGCGGGCGGCGAACACCGGGGAGGCGTCGAGGAGTTCGGTCGCCATGCCGGGCCACTGGGCGCCGAGTCCGGGGAAGACGAACACCGCCTTGCGGCCGCCGCGCGGGGCGGTGCCGGTGGCGCCTTCGGTGAGGAGTTCGCCGCGCGCCAGTGCGCCGAGGCCGTCGAGGAGTTCGGCGCGGCCGGACCCGACGACGACGGCGCGGTCGGCGAACCGGGAGCGGCCGGTGGCCAGGGAGAGACCGATGTCGGCGGGGTGCGGCGCCGGATCGGCCAGGACGTGGGCGTGCAGCGCGGCGGCCTGTCCGCGCAGCGCCGCCGCGCCCTTGGCGGACAGCGGCCAGGCGACCGGGCCTTCGAACTCCTGCCGCTCGTCCGCCGGTTCGTCGGGGGCCTGTTCCAGGACGACGTGGGCGTTGGTGCCGCTGGCCCCGAAGGAGGAGACCCCGGCGCGGCGCGGGCGGCCCGTGGCGGGCCACTTCGTCGCGGCGGTGAGCAGGGAGACGGCGCCTTCCGTCCAGTCGACCTGCGGGGTGGGCCGGTCGATGTGCAGGGTGCGCGGCAGCAGGCCGTGGCGGAGCGCGAGGACCGTCTTGATGACACCGCCGACTCCGGCGGCCGCCTGGGTGTGGGTGAGGTTCGACTTGAGGGAGCCGACCCACAACGGTCGGTCGGCGGGCCGCTGTTGCCCGTACGTGGCGAGCAGGGCCTGTGCCTCGATGGGGTCGCCGAGCACGGTGCCGGTGCCGTGCGCCTCGACGGCGTCGACCTCGGCCGGGGTGAGTCCGGCGCTGTCCAGGGCTTGTCGGATGACGCGTTCCTGGGCGGGCCCGTTGGGCGCGGTGAGGCCGTTGCTCGCGCCGTCCTGGTTGACGGCCGAGCCGCGGACGACGGCGAGGACCGGGTGGCCGTTGCGGCGGGCGTCCGACAGGCGCTCCAGGAGAACCATGCCGGCGCCCTCACCGAAGCCCGCGCCGTCGGCCGCGGCGGAGAAGGACTTGCAGCGGCCGTCCGGTGCGAGGCCGCGCTGCCTGCTGAATCCGACGTAGAAGCCGGGCGTCGCCATCACCGTCACACCGCCCGCGAGGGCCAGAGTGGCCTCGCCCGCCCGCAGGGCCTGGCAGGCCAGGTGGAGGGCGACGAGCGAGGAGGAGCAGGCGGTGTCCAGGGTGACCGCGGGCCCCTCCAGGCCCAGGGTGTAGGCGACGCGGCCGGAGGCGACACTGGCGATGGAGCCGGTGCCGAGGAAGCCCTCCAGCTCCTCGGGCACGCGGGCGAGACGGGAGCCGTACTCGCTGTAGATGACGCCCGCGTAGACACCGGTGCGGCTGCCCTTGAGGGTGCGGGGGTCGATGCCCGCCCGCTCGATCGCCTCCCAGGACGTTTCCAGGAGAAGGCGCTGCTGCGGGTCCATGGCGAGGGCCTCGCGGGGCGAGATGCCGAAGAAGCCGGGGTCGAAGGCGCACGCGTCGTGGAGGAATCCGCCTTCGCGCGTGTACGAGGTTCCCGGCGCGTCCGGGTCGTCGTCGAAGACGCCGTCGAGGTCCCAGCCCCGGTCGGCGGGGAAGCCGGTGACGGCGTCCCGCTCCTTGACGAGCAGTTCCCACAGGTCTTCCGGCGACTCGACGCCGCCGGGGAAGCGGCAGCTCATCGCCACCACGGCGACCGGCTCGCGGGCGCCGTCCGCCTCGTCGGCGAGCCTGCGGTTCTCCTGACGCAGGCGCTGGTTGTCGAGGAGGGAGGCCCGCAGAGCCTCGACCACCTGGTCGTCCGTGGACATGTTCTTCCCTTCTTCCCGCGCCGGATCAGGCACGATCGCCGCCGCCGAGTGCCATCCGCACGAGGCTGTCCACTTCCATCTCCCTGATCGCGTCGGTGTCGTCCGCCGTGGCCTCGGCCTCAGGCGCGGCTTCGGTTTCGGTTTCAGTGAGGCGGAGCACCGCGTCCAGGAGGCCGGCCGCGCGCAGCCGGGCCACCGGGACGGCGGCGAGCCGCCGTTGGAGCTCCCGGTCGCCGTCCGGACCGTCCGGGGCCGCGGGGGCGGTGGGGTCGGTGGCCGGGGCGAGGCGCGCGGTCACGTAGGCGGCCGCGGCCGCCGGGGTCGGGTGGTCGAAGACGAGGGTGGCGGGCAGCCGCAGGCCGGTGGCCGCGTTCAGGCGGTTACGGAGGTCGACGGCGGTCAGGGAGTCGAAGCCGAGGTCCTTGAACGCCTGCTCCGGGTCGATCGCTTCGGCCCCCCCGTGCCCGAGGACGTCGGCGACCCGGGCCCGTACCAGCTCCTCGATCCGCTCCCGGCGCTCCTCGGCACCAAGGGAAGCCAACTGCTCGCGCAGAGACGCTGCTTGAGCGATGCCGGCTCCGTCGGCGGTGGGGCGGGCGCCGCGCACCAGGCCGCGCAGCAGCGGCGGCACGGTGCCGCGCGCGGCACCCGCCCGCAGCCGGGCGGTGTCGAGCCGCACGGGCACGAGCAGGGCGTCGTCGCGGCGCAGTGCCGCGTCGAACAGCGCGAGGCCCTGGGTGTCGGTGAGCGCGGCGACACCGCCGCGGGTCATCCGCCGGGTTCCGGTCCCGTCCAGCGTGCCGGTCATCTCGCTGCGCTGTTCCCACAGGCCCCAGGCGAGCGACTGGGCGGGCAGCCCCGCCGCGCCGCGGCGCTCGGCCAGGGCGTCCAGGTAGGCGTTGGCGGCCGCGTAGTTGGCCTGGCCCGCGTTGCCGATGACGCCCGCGGCGGAGGAGAACAGGACGAACGCCGTCAGCGGCATGCCGCGCGTCGCCTCGTGCAGGGCGAGGGCCGCGTCCACCTTGGGCCGCAGCACGCGGTCGAGACGTTCCGGTGTGAGCGAGGTGATGACGCCGTCGTCGAGGACACCGGCGGCGTGCACGACGCCCGTCAGGGGGTGCTCGGCGGGCACCCTCGCCAGCAACTCCGCGACGGCGTCCGGGTCGGCGACGTCGCAGGCCGCGAACTCCGCCTCGGCGCCGAGGGCCCGGAGGTCGGCGAGGAGCACGCCGGCCCCGGGCGCGGCGGCTCCGCGCCGCCCGGCCAGGAGCAGGTGTCGGACGCCGTGGCGGTCCACGAGGTGCCGGGCCACGAGTCCGCCGAGTACGCCTCCGGCCCCTGTGACGAGGACGGTGCCGTCGGGGTCGAGCGGCGCGGGACGGTGGTCGGTCTCCCCGCCCGGCGCCGGGCCTCGGGTGAGGCGCGCCGCGAGCAGTTTCCCTTCGCGTACGGCCAGTTGGGGCTCGTCGAGGTCCAGGGCGCCCGGCAGCAGGGCGAGCGCGTCCTCGTGGTCCTGGGTGTCGACGAGGACGAGACGGCCCGGGTGTTCGGACTGGGCCGAGCGCACCAGGCCGCGTGCCGCCGCGGCCGCGGGATCGCTCAGGCTGTCGTCCGGACCCGTGCGGACGGCGCCGCGCGTGAGGAACACCAGGCGGGTGTCGGCGAACCGGTCGTCGGCGAACCATGCCTGGAGGGTTTCGAGGGTGGCGCCCACGAGGGCGCGTACGGCGGACGCGTCGCCCCCGTTCTTCCCCCGGACGTCCTCCCCGGCGGCCGCGGCGCACGGCACGAGGACCACGTCGGGCACGGGCGCCCCGCCGTCGACGGCCTCGGCGAGGCCCGCGAGGTCCGGGTAGCCGTCGGGCAGCGGCACGCCGGGGCCGAGTGCGACCCAACGGCCCTGCCGGGTGCGGTCGGCGGCGCCGGTGGACACGGGCGTCCACTCCAGGCGGTACAGGGGGTCGTCCGCCGCCGGGGCGGTGGCGGCGCGCAGGGCGTCGACGTCGACAGGCCGGACGGCGAGCCCTGTCACTGTGATCACCGGTCGGCCGGAGAGGTCGTGCGCGGTGAGGGACACGGCCCCGTCGGTGTCCGGGCTGTCGGCGCCGGGTACGCCGGTGTCCTGGGAGAGGCGGACGCGCAGGGCGGTGGCACCGGAGGCGTGCAGCGTCACGCCGGTCCACGCGAACGGGAGCCGTGCGGTGCCCGGTGCGAGGTCCGCGCCCCCGCTGCCGCCGGGCGCCAGCCACAGCCCTTGGAGCGCCGCGTCGAGCAGCGCGGGGTGGATGCCGAAGGCTGCGGCCGCCGCTTGCTGGTCCTCGTCCAGGCGTACTTCGGTGTAGAGGTCGCCGCCGTGCCGCCAGGCGGCTCGCAGCCCCTGGAAGGCGGGGCCGTAGCCGTATCCGGCCGTGGCGAAGCGCTCGTAGAGGTCGCCGACGTCGACGGGCTCGGCGCCGGCCGGGGGCCGCCCCGCCCTGCCGTCCCGTGGTTCTTCCGCGGCCGTTTCGGCCAGGACCCCCGAGGCGTGCGGCGTCCATGGCGCGTCGGCCTCGGCGTCCGGCCGCGCGTGTACGTCCACGGTGCGGCGGCCGGTGTCGTCCGGGGCGCCGACGCGTACCTGGAGCTGTACGCCGCCGGTGGCGGGCAGCACCAGGGGGGCCTGGAGGGTGAGTTCCTCCAGGACGGGGCATCCGGTCTCGTCCCCGGCGCGGACGGCGAGGTCCACGAACGCGGCGCCGGGCAGCAGCACGACGTCCGATACGGCGTGGTCGGCGAGCCAGGGGTGGGTGCGCGCCGAGATGCGCCCGCTGAGCAGCGTCTCGCCGGTGTCGGCGAGCTCGACGGACGCGGCCAGGAGGGGGTGACCGGTCGTGCCGAGGCCCGCTGCCGTGACGTCACCGCCGGTGTCCGGGCCCGGCACGGCCCAGTACGGCTGGTGCTGGAAGGCGTACGTCGGCAGGTCGACGCGGCGTGCCGCCGTGCCCGCGAACAGCGGTGCCCAGTCGACGGGGGCGCCGTGCGCCCAGGCGGCGCCGAGGGACTGAAGCAGGCGCTCCATGCCGCCCTCGTCGCGCCGCAGCGTACCGAGCACGGCCGCCGCTTCGGCGCCCGCCGACTCCAGGGTCTCCTCCACTGCCGGGGTGAGGACGGGGTGCGGGCTCACCTCGATGTACGTACGGTGGCCCGCCGCGGCGAGCGCGCGGACGGCGGACTCGAAACCCACGGTGCGGCGGAGGTTGGCGTACCAGTAGCGGGCGTCCATCGTCGCCGTGTCGAGCCAGTCGTCCGTCACCGTGGAGTACAGCGGGATGTCCGCCGTGACGGCCTCGATGTCCTTGAGGGCGGTGGTCAGTTCGGCTTCGAGGGCCTCCATGTGGGCGGAGTGGGAGGCGTAGTCGACGTCGACGCGCCGGGCGCGCACCCCGTCGGCCTCGCACGCCGTCACGAGCTCGTCCAGGGCGTCCACGTCACCGGAGACCACCACCGCCGACGGCCCGTTGACCGCCGCCACCGACAGCCGTCCGTCCCAGGCCGCGATCCGCTCGGCGGCCCGGCACGACGGCAGCGCGAGCGACACCATGCCGCCGTGCCCGGCGAGCCGGGCTATCGCGCGGCTGCGCAGGGCGACGACCTTCGCCCCGTCGTCCAGCGTCAGCGCGCCGGCCACCACGGCCGCCGCGATCTCGCCCTGGGAGTGCCCGACGACGGCGTCCGGGACGACGCCGTACGCCTTCCACAGTCGTGCGAGGGACACCATCACGGCGAAGAGGACGGGCTGCACCACGTCGACGCGCTCCAGTCCGCCGCCGTCGCGCACGGCGTCGAGCAGCGACCAGTCGACGTGCGGGGCGAGCGCGGCCGCGCAGGCGCGCATGCCGTCGGCGAACTCGGGTGACTCGTCGAGGAGTTGACGGGCCATGCCGGTCCACTGCGAGCCCTGCCCCGGGAACATCAGGACGGTGCGTGCGTCGGGGTCGGCGACGCCGCTGATGGCGGGGGCGTCGCCTGCTGCCCACTCCTTCAGAGCGGGCAGCAGGCGGTCCCGGTCGCCGACGAGGACGGCGCGGTGCGGGAAGGCGGTGCGCCCCGCGAGGGACAGGGCGACGTCCGCCGCGTCGGCTGGGCCCGTCCGGGTCAGGTGCCGGAGCAGGCGGTCGGCCTGGGCGCGCAGGGCGTCGGCCGAGCGGGCCGACAGGAGCCAGGGCACGACCTGGGCGGGCGGTACGGCCGGGGCGGCCGGGGCGAGTTCGGGCTGCGCTGCGGTGCGCTCGGAGCCCGGTGCGGTCTCCGAGTCTTCGGGGGGCTCGGAGCCTTGTGCGGCCTCCGGGGCTTCGGTGAGTCCGGGGCCTTGTGCGGTCTCCGGGGCTTCGGACAGCTCGGGGCCTTGTGCGGTCTCCTGGGCTTCGGGCAGCTCGGGCGCCTGTTCCAGTACGACGTGGGCGTTGGTGCCGCTGAGGCCGAAGGAGGACACACCCGCACGCCGCGGCCTGCCGGTCTCAGGCCACCGCTCGGCCTCGGTGACGAGCACGACGTCGCCCTCGGTCCAGTCCACGTGGGTGGTGGGGCGGTCGGCGTGGAGCGTCGCCGGGACGGTGGCGTGGCGCAGGGCCAGCGCCGTCTTCATGACGCCCGCGACACCCGAAAGTGCCTGTGTGTGGCCGATGTTGGACTTGAGGGAGCCGATCAGGAGGGGCCGCCCCTCGGGCCGGTCCTGACCGTACGTGGCGAGGAGCGCCTGGGCCTCGATGGGATCGCCCAGGGTCGTACCGGTGCCGTGGGCCTCTACCACGTCGACGTCCGCGCCGGACAGACCCGCGTCGGCGAGGGCGGCGCGGATGACGCGCTGCTGGCTGGGGCCGTTGGGGGCCGACAGGCCGTTGCTGGCACCGTCCTGGTTGACGGCCGAGCCGCGCAGCACGGCGAGGACGGGGTGGCCGTTGCGGTGGGCCTCGCCGAGCCGCTCGACGAGCAGCACGCCGGCTCCCTCGCCCATGCCCATGCCGTCGGCGTCTTCGGAGAACGCCTTGCACCGGCCGTCGGCGGCGAGGCCGCGCTGCCGCGAGAAGCTGATGAGGGCGCCGGGCGTCGCCATCACCGCGACGCCGCCGACCAGGGCCAGCGTGCAGTCACCGGCGCGCAGCGCGCGGGCGGCCAGGTGCAGGGCGACCAGGGACGACGAGCAGGCGGTGTCGACGGTGACCGCCGGGCCCTCCAGGCCGAGCGTGTAGGCGACGCGCCCGGAGACGACGCTGGGGGCGCTGCCGGTCAGCAGATGGCCCTCGCCCTCCGCGGAACGGGCCACCGCGGCGCCGTAGTCGCTGTAGTTGACGCCGGTGAAGACACCCGTACGGCTGCCGCGCAGCGCCTCCGGGTCCAGGCCCGCGCGTTCCAGGGCCTCCCAGGAGACTTCCAGGAGGAGCCGCTGCTGCGGGTCCATGGCGAGGGCCTCGCGGGGCGAGATGCCGAAGAAGGCGGCGTCGAAGTCGGCGGCGTCGTGCAGGAATCCTCCGTGCCGGGTGGTCGAGGTGCCCGGGTTCTCCGGGTCGGGGTCGTAGAGCGCGTCGAGGTCCCAGCCGCGCCCGGCCGGGAATCCGGTGACGGCGTCGCCGCGGTCGTCGAGCAATTGCCAGAGCTCCTCGGGCGAGGTGACGCCGCCGGGCAGGCGGCAGCCCATGGAGACGATGGCGATCGGTTCGTCGGCGGCTTCGGGAAGGGCGTCCGCCATGGCCACCGCCGACGCCGGGGCCCTCTCGTCCGCGCCGAGCAGGCAGGACTTCAGGTGGGTGGCGAGCGCGGTGGCCGACGGGTGGTCGAAGACGAGGGTCGACGGCAGCCGGAGGCCGGTGGCCTTGTTGAGGCGGTTGCGGAGATCGACGGCGGTGAGGGAGGCGAAGCCGAGATCCTGGAACGCCCTCCCCGGCGGTACGGCGTCGGCGCGGTCGTGGCCGAGGACGGCGGCGGCGTGGCCTCGGACTAGGTCCAGCAGCAGCCGGTCCCGCTCGGCGGGCCGCCGCAGCGCGGTGAGCCGCCGCCGCAGCTCGGACGCGGCCGGGGCGTCGGCTACGCCGTGGCCCTCAAGGGCGCGGCGGGCCTCGGGGACGGTGCGCAGGAGCGGGCTGGGGCGGCTGGAGGTGAACACCGGGGCGAACTGCTCCCAGTCCACGTCGGCGACGGTCACGAGCGTCTCGTCGTAGTCGAGGACGTGCTGGAGCGCGGTGAGCGCCCGTTCGGCGTCGATCCGGGGCAGGCCGTGCTCTTCGAGGTTGAAGAGATCGGTGTCCTCGGTGTCCTCGTTGACCGGCGCGCCGCCCTCGGCCGGGGGCGGCCCGGCCCGCCAGATGCCCCAGTCGACGGTGGTCGCGCTCAGGCCGCGGCCGCGTCGGTGCTGGGCGAGGGCGTCGAGGTGGGCGTTGGCCGCGGAGTACGCGCCGTGGTCGCCGCTCCCCCAGACGCCGGCGATCGAGGAGAACAGCACGAACGCGTCGAGTTCGCGGTCCAGCAGCGCGTCGAGGTGAGCCGCGCCGGCCGCCTTGGCGGCGACGACGCTCTCGTACGCCGATACAGGGATGGTGTCGAGTGGGGCGAGCGCGATGTACGCGGCGGCGTGCACGACGGCGGTGACGGGTGTGCCGTCGGCGTCGAGCCCGGCGAGGAGCCCTTCGACCTGGTCGCGGTCGGCCAGGTCGCAGACCGGCATGGCGAGCGTCGTACCGAACTCGTCGAGCTCGGCCCGGAGTTCGTCCGCTCCCGGTACGTCTTCCCCGCGCCGTCCGGGCAGGACCAGGTGCGCGGCGCCGCCGCGGGCCAGCCAGCGGGCCAGGTGCGGGCCGAGCGCTCCGGTGCCACCGGTGAGCAGGACGGTGCCCCGGGGCTTCCAGGAGCGCGCGGGGCGGGCGGGCCGGGGGGCGCGGACGAGACGGCGGACGAGGAGACCGGTGGGGCGCACCGCGAGCTGGTCCTCGCCGTCGGGGCCGCCGAGCGCGGCGCAGAGCCGTTCCCCGGCGCGGGCGTCGACCTCCCCGGGCAGATCCACCAACCCGCCCCAGCGCTGCGGGTGTTCCAGCGCGGCGACCATGCCGGTGCCCCACACCTGCGCCTGCGCGGGCGCGCTGAGCGGATCGGCCGCATCCGTGGACACGGCGCCCTGGGTGACACACCACAGGGGCGCGCCGACACCTAGGTCACCCAGCGCCTGGACGAGCGCGAGGGTCAGAGCCGTCCCGGCGGGCAGGCCCGGATGGCACGGGTGCGGGAAGTCGGCCATCCCGAGCAGCGAGAGAACCCCGACGAGGGGCCGCCCGTCGACGACGTCGGCGAGGACGACGGCGAGACGGGTGCGGTCGGTGGTGTCGCGGGGGGCGGGGGCGGGGTGGTCGGTGGTGTCGCGGGGAGCGGAGACGGGGTGGTCAGGGGCGCGGAGGTCGGTCGACGGGTGGTCGGTGCTGGGGCGGGTGGCAGCCGGGTGGTCGGCGGCGGGGAGGATGCCTGTGGCCGGGTGGTCGGAGGTGGGGACGTCTGGGGCCGCGTGGTCGGCGGCGCCGAGGCCGGTCGCCGGGCGGTCAGAGGCGCGGAAGTCTGGGGCCGCGTGGCCGGTGACTCCCAAGCCCGTCGCCGGGCGGTCAGCGGCGCGGAGATCTGGGGCCGCGTGGTCGGCGGCACCCAAGCCCTTCGCCGGGCGGTCGGAGGCGCGGAAGTCTGGGGCCGCGTGGTCGGCGGCGCCCAGGCCCGTCGCCGGGCGGTCGGAGGCGGGGAAGTCTGGGGCGCCAAGACCGGGCGCCGGGTGGGCGGAGGACGGGTGGGGGGCCTCGGGGCTCCGTACCCCACCTGTCACCGGGACCTCTGTCGTGAGTACCTCGGCTCCGTGTCGCCGCAGGGCCCGTACGACGTCACGTGCCGTTTCGGTCTCCTCGTGTCCCTCGGGGAGCAGAACCAGCCATGTTCCGTCGAGCGCGGGGGCCGGCGGGTCGGGGACGGGGTGCCAGGCGACGTGGTAGCGCCAGGCGTCGGAGAGGTCAGGGGTGGCCCGGTGGCGCCACTGGTTCAGGGCGGGGAGGACCTCGCGCAGGGGTGCCGCGTCCACGTCGAGGGCGGTGGCCGCTTCCGTCACGTCGCCGCGTTCCACCAGGTTCCAGAAGTCCGTGTCGCTGTGGACGGGGGGCGGCGGCGACGTGGGCGTCAGCCAGTGGCGGCGCTGTTGGAACGGGTACGTGGGCAGGTCGACGCGGCGCGCGTCCCGGCCCTCGTACACCTTCCGCCAGTCCACCGGCACACCGCGCGCCCACAGTTCGGCAGCGGAGGTGAGGGCGCGGCGCAGACCGCCCTCGTCACGGCGCAGGGTGCCGGTGACGACCGCGTCGGGGACGCCCGCGGACTCGGCGGTGTCCTGGACCGGCACCGTGAGGACGGGGTGCGGGGACACTTCGAGGAAGACGCCGTGGCCCTGCTCGGCGAGTGCGCGGACAGCGGTGTCGAAGCGCACGGTACGGCGCAGGTTGCGGTACCAGTACGCGGCGTCCATGACCGTGGTGTCCAGCCACTCCCCCGTGACGGTGGAGAGGAGCGGGACGCGGGAGGCGGCCGGGGCGATGCCCGAGAGGGCCGTCAGGATGTCGTGCTCGATGCTCTCGACGTGCGCGGAGTGGGAGGCGTAGTCGACGGGGACCGTGCGGGCGCGCACGCCGTTCGCGGCGCAGGCCGCGGTCAGTTCGGCGAGGGCCGCCGCGTCGCCGGACACCACCACCGACGCGGGGCCGTTGACGGCGGCGACCGACAGCCGCGACGCCCAGGGGGCGATCACTTCCTCGGCCCGCTCACGGGGCACCGCGAGCGAGACCATGCCGCCGTCGCCCGCGAGCGCGGCGATGGCCCGGCTGCGCAGGGCGACAACCTTCGCCCCGTCCTCCAGCGACAGCGCCCCGGCGACGACCGCCGCGGCGATCTCCCCCTGCGAGTGCCCCACCACGGCGTCCGGCTCGACACCCCAGGAACGCCACAGGGCGGCGAGCGACACCATCGTCGCGAACAGCGCGGGCTGCACCACGTCGACCCGGTCCAACGCCGCCGCGCCGGGGCCGCCGCGTACGGCATCGCGCAGCGACCAGTCGACGAAGGGGGCCAGCGCGTCCTCGCAGGCGGCCATGGAGCGGGCGAACTCCGGTGCGGTCCCGAGGAGTTCGCGGCCCATGCCGGGCCACTGCGCGCCCTGCCCCGGGAAGACCATGGCGATCCGGCCGGGTCCGGGCTCCGCGAGGCCGGTGACGGCGGCCGTGGCGTTCTCGGGGTCGCGGGCCGTCTCGTCCAGCGCCGCGAGGAGTTCGGCGCGGTCGGCGGCCGTCACGGCGGCGCGGTGCGCGAACGCGGTCCGCGTGGTGGCGAGCGAGTAGCCGATGTCGGCGGGGCGCGCCTGCGGGTCCGCGGCGAGGCGCGCCCTGAGGCGTACGGCCTGGTCGCGCAGGGCGCCCGCGGTGCGCGCGGAGAGCACGCAGGGCACGACGTCCGGGACGGTGCCGCCGGTGCTCTCGGTGCCTGAGGTGCTCTCGCTGTCCGGGGTGCTCTCGGCGCCCGGGGTGGCCTCGGTGCCCGCGGAACGCAGCGGCGGCTCGGCCTCCGGGGCCTCTTCCAGGATGACGTGGGCGTTGGTGCCGCTCATGCCGAAGGAGGAGACGCCCGCCCGGCGCGGCCCGCCGGTCTCGGGCCACTCCCTGGCCTCGGTCAGGAGCGCGACACCGCCTTCGCTCCAGTCCACGTGCGGTGTCGGCTCGGTGATGTGCAGGGTCGGCGGCAGCATCCCATGGCGCAGCGCGAGGACCGTCTTGATGACGCCCGCGACTCCGGCGGCGGCCTGGGTGTGGCCGATGTTGGACTTCATCGAGCCGAGCCACAGCGGCTGTCCGGCGCGGCGTTCCCTGCCGTACGTGGCGAGCAGCGCGTCGGCCTCGATGGGGTCGCCGAGGGTGGTGCCCGTGCCGTGGGCCTCGACGGCGTCGACATCGGCGGCGGACAGGCCCGCGTCGGCGAGCGCGTCGCGGATGACGCGCTGCTGGCTGGGCCCGTTCGGCGCGGTGAGACCGTTGCTCGCGCCGTCCTGGTTGACGGCGGAGCCGCGCAGCACGGCGAGGACGGGGTGCCCATTGCGGCGGGCGTCCGAGAGGCGTTCCAGGAGGAGCACGCCGACGCCCTCGCCCCAGCCGGTGCCGTCGGCGGTGGCCGAGAACGGCTTGCAGCGGCCGTCGGCGGCCATGGCTCCCTGCCGGCTGAACTCGGTGAAAACCGATGGCCGCGACATCACGGTGACGCCGCCCGCCAGGGCGAGCGAGCACTCCTCGGCGCGCAGCGCCCGCGCCGCCTGGTGCAGGGCGACGAGCGACGCCGAGCAGGCCGTGTCGACGGTGACGGCAGGCCCCTCCAGGCCGAGTGCGTAGGCGATGCGACCGGACATGACGCTCATCGAGTTGCCGGTCATCAGGAAGCCCTGGACGGTCTCGGGGGCGCCGGCGCCGAGCTGCGCGTAACCCTGGTCGATGGCGGCGGCGAACACGCCGGTGCGGGTGGCGCGCAGCGACGCCGGGTCGATGCCGGCGCGTTCGACGGCTTCCCACGCGGCCTGGAGCAGCAGCCGCTGCTGCGGGTCCATCGCGACGGCCTCGTGCGGCGACACGGCGAAGAACTCGGCGTCGAAGTCGGCGGCGCCGTCGATGAAGGCGCCCCGGCAGGGCACGCCGCCCGCGGTGAGGCGTGCGGTGTCCCAGCCGCGGTCGCCGGGCACGCCGGTGACGGTGTCACGGCCGGCGGCCAGGAGGTCCCACAGCTCTTCGGGGGTGCGGACACCGCCGGGGAAGCGGCAGCTCATCGAGACCACGGCGATCGGCTCGCGGTTCCTGCCCTCGGCCTCGCGCAGCCGTCGGCGGGTGTCGCGCAGGTCGACGGTGACGCGGTTGAGGTAGTCACGGAGCTTCTGCTCCGTGGGCTGCGACTTCGGTTCGGTGGACTGGGACTTCTGCTCGGTGGGCTGCGACTTCTGCTCGGTGGACTGAGCCTTTTGCTCGTCCCATGCGTGCTGCGGCTTCTGTACGGGACTCACGAGATGCCCAGCTCCTTGTCGATCAGGTCGAAGATCTCTTCGTTGGTGGCGGACTCGACGGCTTCGGCGGAGTCCGCGCCGCCGTCGGTCCCCGTGGCCTCCGCCGCCGGTTCGAGGCGGGCGAGGGCGCCGCGCAGCCGCCGGGCGAGGTCCGCGCGCCGCTGTGCCCCGTCGGTGCCCGCGCCGGCCAGTTCGGTCGCGAGCGCGTCGAGCCGGTCGAGTTCGGCGGCGCCCGGTGGCGCGGCCGGCGCGGCACCGGCGAGGAGCCGGGTGGCGAGGTGCCGGGCGAGCGCTTCGGGGGTGGGGTGGTCGAAGACGAGCGCGGCCGGCAGCCGGGTCCCGGTCACCGCCGTGAGCCGGTTGCGGAGTTCGACGCCGGTGAGAGAGTCGAAGCCGAGCTCCTTGAACGGCCGTTCCGCGCCGATCAGGTCGGTCGAGGCGTGGCCGAGCACGGCGGCCGCGTTGCCGCGCACCAGGTCGAGCAGGGCCCGGTGCGCCTCGGCGGGCGGCAGCTCCGCCAGCTGTTCGGCGAGCGAAGGCCCGGCGGGCGCGGCGGGCGCGGCGGAGACCGCGGGCACGGCGCCCTTGCGCGGTGCGCCGCGCACGAGACCGCTGAGCAGCGGCGGCAGCGGGCT
This sequence comes from Streptomyces sp. NPDC045678, assembly GCF_056432085.1. Classification (NCBI taxonomy): domain Bacteria; kingdom Bacillati; phylum Actinomycetota; class Actinomycetes; order Kitasatosporales; family Streptomycetaceae; genus Streptomyces; species Streptomyces sp. NPDC045678. The sequence goes on along the minus strand of NZ_JBWKJS010000014.1, from coordinate 218,601 downwards.
TCCGGTGGCGGCCGCGGCGCGCAACGTCGCCGTGTCGACATCGGCGGCCAGTACGTGCGGCTGCGCCGCGGTCAGTGCCGCGTCGAAGAGGGCGAGGGCCGCTTCGGTGGACAGGGCGCCGATGCCGCCCCGCGCCATTTTCCGCACGTCGGTGTCGGTGAGGTGCGCGGTCAGGTTGCTGCGCTCCTCCCACATGCCCCATGCGACGGAGACGGCGGGCAGCCCTTCGGCACGGCGGCGTGCGGCCAGTGCGTCGAGTGAGGCGTTGGCGGCGGCGTAGTTGGCCTGTCCGGCGCTGCCGAGCAGGGCCGCGCCGGAGGAGAACAGGACGAAGGCAGCCAGGTCGTGTTCCCGGGTCAGCTCGTGCAGGGCGAGTGCGGCGTCCGCCTTGGGCCGCAGGACGCTTTCGAGCTGCTCGGGCGTGAGCGCGGTGACGGTGGCGTCGTCGAGGACTCCAGCGGCGTGCACGACACCGGTGAGCGGGTGCGCGTCCGGTACGTGCGCGAGGAGTTCGGCGAGCGCGGCGCGGTCGGTCACGTCGCAGGCCTCGACGCTCACCTCGGCGCCCGCCTCGGCGAGTTCGCGTACGAGCCGTTCGGCACCCGGGGCCGCCGTGCCGAGGCGTCCCGTCAGGAGCAGCCTGCGTACGCCGTGGGCGGTGACGAGGTGGCGGGCGACGAGCCCGCCGAGGGTGCCGGTGCCGCCGGTGACCAGGACGGTGCCCTGTGGGTCGAGGGGTGCGGGCAGGGTGAGGACGTTCTTGCCGATGTGCCGGGACTGGCTCAGGTGGCGGAACGCCTGTGGGGCCTGGCGCAGGTCCCAGCAGGTGAGGGGCAGCGGCTTCAGGACGCCCCGCTCGAACAGGGACAGGACTTCGGCGAGCATCGCGCCGACCCGTTCGGCCCCGGCCTCCATCAGGTCGAAGGCCCGGTAGTGGACGCCGGGGTGCTCGCGTGCCACCTCGGCGGCGTCACGTACGTCGGTCTTGCCCATTTCCACGAAGCGGCCGCCGCGCGGCAGCAGCGTCAGAGACGCGTCGACGAACTCCCGTGCCAGGCAGTCGAGTACGACGTCCACGCCCTGGCCGCCGCTGGTTTCGAGGAAGCGGTCGGCGAAGTCGAGGGTGCGGGTGGAGGCGATGTGGTCGTCGGTGAGGCCGGAAGACCGCAGCACGTGCTGCTTGGCCTGGCTCGCCGTCCCGTACACCTCGGCTCCGGCATGCCGGGCGAGCTGGACGGCGGCCATGCCGACGCCGCCTGCCGCCGCGTGCACCAGGACCGACTGGCCGCGCCGCAGCCCTCCGAGGTCGAACAGGCCGTAGTACGCGGTGAGGTAGACGATCGGCACCGACGCGGCCTGCGCGAAGGTCCAGCCGGCCGGTATCCGGGCGAGGGTGCGGCGGTCGGCGACGGCGGTCGGCCCGAAGGCACCGCCGAAGACTCCCATCACCCTGTCCCCCGGCGCCAGGTCGCCGACGCCCGCGCCCACCTCCAGGACGACTCCGGCGCCTTCGCTGCCGAGCCCCGCCTGGTCCGGGTCGAGTCCGAGGGAGACCACCACGTCGTGGAAGTTGAGGCCCGCGGCCCGTACGGCGACGCGCACCTGGCCGACGCCGAGCGGGGCGAGCGCGTCGGGCGCGGGGGCGATCGTGAGGCCGTCGACCGTGCCGTCCCCGGACAGGGCGATCCGCCAGGCGTCCGCACTGTCGGCGGGCGGCACCAGGGTGTCCCGGCCGGGCCCCGCGGTCAGGCGCGGCACGAGGACCTCCCCTGCGCGCACGGCGACGTGGGGTTCGCCCGAGGCGAGCGCGGCGGGCAGGGCGGCACGGGATTCCGGCCGGCCGTCGAGGTCCACGAGCAGGAACCGGCCGGGGTGTTCGGTCTGCGCTGTCCGCAGCAGCCCCCACACGCCGGACCGCGTCCAGTCGGCCGCCCGGTCGCCGGGTCCGGTGCTCACCGCGCCCTGGGTGACGACGGCGAGGACGGAGTCGTCGAACCGCTCGTCGGACAGCCACTCCTGTACGAGGGCGAGGCACTCGGCGGTGGCGGTGTGGAGCCCCGAGGCCTCGTCCGTACCGACGCCCGGGCCACCGTCCGTACCGCCTTCCGTACTGCCGGGCGGGCCTGCGTGTGCGGCGTCCTGCTGCGGGCAGTCGGCGACGACCACGGCAGGTACAGGACGGTCCGGCTCGGCACGCAGGACAGCTATGTCGGCCCAGCTCGGCGCCTCCACCGAGGCCTTGGCGTCCGGTGCGGACACCCAGTCCACCCGGTGCAGCCCGTCCCGGCCGTGCCCGGCACGCCGTGGCCCGGCCGCCGACGCGGGGCGAAGAGCGAGCGAACCGGCCGACAGGACCTCCTGTCCCGCGAGGTCGTACACGGTCAGGGCGACGGCTTCCGGCCCCTCGCCGGTGAGCCGGACCCGTACGGCGGTGGCTCCCGTGGCGTGCGCGGTCACGTCGTTCCAGCTGAACGGCAGGCGCGCGGTGTCGTCGCGGCCCGGCAGCAGCGCGGCGGTCTGCAGGGCGGCGTCCAGAAGTGCCGGGTGCAGGCGGTAACCGGGGGCGTCGGCGTGCTGCCGCTCGTCCAGGACGAGTTCGGCGCAGACCTCGCCGTCCCGGACCCAGGCGGCGCGGATGCCCTGGAACGTCGGCCCGTACGTGTATCCGGCGGCCGCGAACCGTTCGTAGAGGCCGCCGATGGCCACGGCCTCGCCGCCGGGCGGCGGCCAGGCGACGAGGGCGGGCCCCGCGGGCCGGGCCGAGGGGGCGACGGCTCCGGTCGCGTGGGCCGTCCACGAGTGCCCGGAGGACCCCGAGGCCCCCGAGGACACGGCCTCGGAGTCCGGGTCGGACTCGCGCTCGGCCCGCGAGAAGAGGCCGAGCGTGCGCCGCCCGTCCTCGTCGGGTGCCCCGAGCCGCACCTGTATGCGGACGGCACCCTCATTGGGCAGCAGGAGCGGCGCGGACAGGGTGAGTTCGTCCACGGTGGCGCAGTCGGCTTCGGCGGCGGCGCGCAGTGCGAGTTCCAGGAAGGCGGTGCCGGGCAGCAGGACGGTTCCGTCGACCGCGTGCTCGGTCAGCCACGGGTGGGTGCGCCGCGAGAGGCGGCCGGTGCACAGGAGTTCACCTGTGTCGGCGATCTCCACGGCGGCGCCCAGGAGCGGATGCCCTGTCGTCCCGAGCCCCGCGGAGGCGACGTCCCAGCTGGTGGTCGGGACGTCCAGCCAGAGACGGCGCTCCTGGAAGGGGTAGGTGGGCAGGTCGGTGCGGGTGGCTCCGGTGCCCTCGAAGACGGGCGACCAGTCGACCGTGATGCCGTGCGCGTGGGCCTGCCCCAGAGCGAGCAGCATCCGCCGGAGCCCGCCTTCGTCCCGGCGGAGCGTGCCCAGGACCACACCGCCGCTCGCCTCGGCCGCCTCCAGGGTCTCCTCGACCGCCATGGCCAGCACCGGATGCGGACTCACCTCGACGAAGGCGCCGAAGCCGTCACCGGCCAGGTCCCGTACGGCCGCCTCGAAGCCGACCGTGCGACGCAGATTCGCGTACCAGTACCCGCCATCCATCACCGAGGTGTCCAGCCAGTCGCCGGTCACCGTGGAGAACAGCGGGACGTCTCCGGCAACCGGCTCGACCCCTTCAAGGGCCTCCCTCAACTCCTTCTCGATCTCCTCCACATGGACCGAGTGCGAGGCGTAGTCCACGTCGATGCGTCGGGCCCGCACCCCCTCGGCCTCACAGCCGTCCAGCAGCTCTTCGAGGGCGTCGGAGTCACCCGACACCACCACTGCCGCGGGCCCGTTGACGGCGGCCATCGACAGGCGTCCGTCCCAGGCGGTCAGTCGCTCCTCCACCGAGGCGGACGTCAGCGCCAGCGACACCATTCCGCCGCGCCCGGCGAGGCGCACGATGGCCCGGCTGCGCAGGGCGACGACCTTCGCCCCGTCCGCCAGGGACAGCCCACCGGCCACGGTCGCCGCCGCGATCTCCCCCTGCGAATGCCCGACGACGGCATCGGGCACCACCCCGTAGACACGCCACAACCGCGCCAACGACACCATCACCGCGAACAGCACCGGCTGCACCACATCCACCCGCTCGAACCCCTCGCCCGAGCGCACCACATCCAACAGCGACCACTCCACGTAAGGAGCCAGCGCCGCCCCACACTCCCCCATGAACCCGGCGAACTCCACCGACTCATCCAGGAGTTCACGCGCCATGCCCACCCACTGCGCACCCTGCCCCGGGAACACGAACACCGTCCCGCCGGACACCGTCGCCTTCCCCGTCACGACATGCGGCGAGGGCTCGCCGGACGCCAAAGCGCCCACCCCTTGCAGCAGTTGCGCGCGATCACCGGCCACTACGGCCCGGTACTCGTGGAGCGCGCGGGTCACCGCCAGCGACAGGCCCACGTCACCGATCCGGACGACGTCCTCACCGCACGCCTCCAGCAGGCGCGCCGCCTGCTCCCGCAACGCCTCCGGCGACTTCGCCGAGAACACCCACGGCACCGGCGCACGCGCCTCGAAAGCCGGCGCGGCGGCGTCCTCCGGCACCTGCTCCAGAATCACGTGAGCGTTCGTCCCGCTCACGCCGAACGACGACACCCCGGCCCGGCGCGGACCGTCGGCGGCGCCCCATGGGCGCGCCTCGGCGAGCAGCCGCACCTCCCCCGCCGTCCAGTCGACCTGAGGGGTCGGTTCGTCGACGTGGAGGGTCTGCGGCAGCGTCCCGTGCCGCATGGCGAGGACCATCTTCATCACTCCGGCGACACCGGCCGCAGCGGAGGTGTGGCCGATGTTGGACTTCAGCGAACCCAGCCACAACGGCCGCCCCTCCACCCGCTCCTGGCCGTACGTCGCCAGCAGCGCCTGCGCCTCGATCGGATCCCCCAACGTGGTCCCCGTACCATGCGCCTCCACCGCGTCGACATCCATCGCCGACAACCCCGCATCAGCCAACGCCGCACGAATCACCCGCTGCTGCGAAGGACCGTTCGGCGCCGTCAGACCATTGCTCGCACCGTCCTGATTGACCGCGCTCCCCCGCACCACCGCCAGCACCGGACGACCGTTGCGGCGGGCGTCCGACAACCGCTCCAGGAGCAGGATTCCGGCTCCTTCGCCGAAGCCGGTGCCGTCCGCGCCCGCGGCGAAGGACTTGCAGCGGCCGTCGGCCGCCAGACCGCCCTGGCGGCTGAACTCCACGAAGAGTTCGGGGCTGGACATCACGGTGACCCCGCCCGCGAGGGCGAGCGCGCACTCGCCGCGGCGCAGCGACTGCACCGCTGTGTGCAGGGCCACCAGCGAGGAGGAGCACGCCGTGTCGATGGTGAGGGCGGGGCCTTCGAGGCCGAAGGCGTAGGCGATGCGGCCGGACACGACGCTGCCGGAGTTGCCGGTGCCCAGGAAGCCCTCGACGTCCTCGGGGATGTGCGGGAGGAGCCGTACCGCGTAGTCCTGCTGCATCAGGCCGATGAAGACGCCCGCGGGGGTGCCGCGCAGCGCGGCGGGGTCGATGCCGGCCCGTTCGAATGCCTCCCAGGTGAGCGTGAGCAGCAGGCGCTGCTGCGGGTCCATGGCGATCGCCTCGCGGGGCGAGATGCCGAAGAAGTCTGCGTCGAAGTCGCCTGCGCCGGTGAGGAATCCGCCTTCGCGCACGTACGAGGTGCCGGTGTGCGCCGGGTCCGGGTCGTAGAGCGTGTCGAGGTCCCAGCCGCGGTCGGTGGGGAACGCGGAGATGCCGTCGCCCCCGGAGGCCACGAGGCGCCACAGGTCGTCCGGGGTGCGGACGTCTCCGGGGAAGCGGCAGCCCATCGCGACGATGGCGATGGGTTCATCGGCGACGGAGACGGTGGACGTGGTCGAAGGCGCGGACGCGGATGCGGTGGGTTCCGCGTCCGTACCGGTCAGTTCGTCCCGCAGGTGGGCCGCGAGTGCCTCCGGCGACGGGTGGTCGAAGACCAGCGTGGCGGGGAGCCGCAGTCCGGTGGCGGCGTTCAGGCGGTTGCGCAGCTCGACGGAGGCGAGTGAGTCGAAGCCGAGGTCACGGAAGGCCCGCGCCGGAACGACCGCACTGTCGGAGGTGTGGCCGAGCACGGCGGCGGCCTGTGCGCACACCAACTGGACGAGTGTGCGCAGGCGTTCGGCCTCGGACAGTACGGCGAGACGCTCGGACAGTGCGGTGCCGGTGCCGGTGACCCCGGAGGGCGGGGCGATGGCTGCGGCGGCCCTGCGCACGGGCACGGGTACGCGGACGAACGATCGCAGCAGCGGCGGCACCGGCTCTCCCTCGGCCGCCCTGGCCCGCAGCGCGCGCGGGTCGAGCCGGAGCGGCACGAGCGCCGGTGCGTCGACGGTGAGGGCCGCGTCGAGGAGCGCGAGACCCTCGTCGGTGGTGAGCGGCGGCATGCCCGAGCGGGCCAGGCGGCGCAGGTCGGCGTCGTCGAGGTGGCCGGTCAGGGCGGAGCGCTGCTCCCACAGGGTCCAGGCGAGGGACTGCGCGGGGAGGCCGAGGGCGTGGCGGTGCCGGGCTAGGGCGTCCACGTAGGCGTTGGCGGCGGCGTAGTTGCCCTGCCCGGGGCCGCCGAAGGTGCCCGCGGCGGAGGAGAAGAGGACGAAGGCCCGCAGGTCCATGTCCCGGGTGAGTTCGTGCAGGTGGAGCGCGGCGTCGGCCTTGGGGCGCAGCACCGTGTCGACGCGGTCGGGCGTGAGGGAGGTGATGACGCCGTCGTCGAGGGTGCCGGCGGCGTGCACGACGGCCGTCAGGGGGTGGTCGGCCGGTATGCCGTCGAGCAGGGCGGCGAGCGCGTCCCGGTCGGCGACGTCGCAGGCGGCGACGGTGACGTGGGCGCCGAGCCCGGTGAGTTCCGCGGTGAGTTCCGTGACGCCCGGCGCGTCGGGTCCTGAACGCCCGGCGAGGAGGAGGTGGCGGACGCCGTGCCGGGCGACGAGGTGACGGGCCACGCGGGAGCCGAGCAGCCCGGTGCCGCCGGTGACGAGGACGGTGCCGTCGGGGTCGAGGGCGACCGGTACCGGGTCGGTGGCGGGGACCTTGGCGAGACGGGGCGCGAAGACGGTGCCACCGCGTACGGCGAGTTGCTGTTCGCCGGAGGCGAGCGCGGAAGTGAGGGCGAGAGGGAAGGTGGGAGTGAAGGCGGAGGTGAGCGGCGAGGTGGCAGCCTCCGAAGCCGCCTCCACCTCGGGCTCAGACTCAGGCTCCAGCGCCACCGCAGCCTCCAGCGCCACCTCAGCCTCCGCCTCCGCCCCGCCGTCCAGGTCCACGAGGACGAAGCGGCCGGGATGTTCGGACTGCGCGGAACGCACCAGCCCCCACACGGCGGCGCGGGCCGGGTCGACGGGCGCTTCCCCGACGGTGCTCCCATCGGCAACGGCGTCCCCGACGGCAGCGGTGCCCACGACGGCAACGACGTCCCCGGCCGCGAGGGCGTCCCGGGTGAGGACCGCGCCCCGCGTGACGAAGGCGAGTCGCGTGTCGCCGAGACGCTCGTCGGCGAGCCACGCCTGGAGGGTTTCCAGTGCCCGGTGAACGGCGGCGTGCGCCTCCTCCACGCCGTCCGTATCGCCGTCGCTGGAGGGCAGTTGAGGCACCAGCACCAGCGCGGGAGGTGCCGTGCCCGCGTCGAGGGCGGCGACGAACGCGGCGGTGTCGGCATGGACTGTCGCCCCCGGCAGGCCGAGGCCGTCGGGCCCGATGACCGTCCAGTCGGCGTCGACAGGAGCGGGCGGGCAGGTTACGGGGGCCCACTCGACCTGGAACAGCGAGTCGTGGTGGGTGCGGGCGGCGCCGGTACCCGGTGCGGCCGGGCGCAGGATCAGGGACTCCACGGAGGCGACGGGGCCTCCGGTGGCGTCGGCGACGTCGAGGGCGAGGGTGTCCGGTGCGGTCCGGGTCAGGCGGACGCGCAGCGCGGTGGCGCCCGACGCGTGAAGAGTCGCCCCCGACCAGACGAACGGCATGCGGCCGCCGTCGCCGCCGTCCACGCTGCCCCGGGCAAAGCCCTCCCCGCCGCTCTGGGCGAAGCCCTCCGCGCCGCTCCGCACGGCGGCCTGCGCGAAGCCCTCCCCACTGCCCTGGGCGAAGCCCTCCGCGCCGCTCTGCACGGCGGCCTGCGCGAAGCCCTGCCCGCCGCCTTGGGCGAAGCTCTCCGCGCCGCTCTGCACGGCGGCCTGCGGGAAGCCCTCCCCACTACCCTGCGCGAAGCCCTCCGCGCCGCCCTGTACGGCGGCCTGCGCGAAGCCCTCCCCGTCGCTCTGGGCGAAGCCCTCCGCGCCGCCCTGCACGGCGGCCTGCACGGCGGCCTGCACGGAGCCGCCCTCCGCGGCGCCACGCGCGTCCTCGGCGACGAGCCCAGTGGCATGCAGAGCCGCGTCGAGCAGCGCCGGGTGCAGAGCGAACCGCTGCGCGTCCTCGTGGAGTTCGAGCGGCAGCGCCGCTTCGGCGTACAGGTCGTCGCCGAGCCGCCACGCCGCCGTGAGCCCCTGGAAGGCGGGCCCGTAGGCGAAGCCGCCCTCGGCGTAGCGCTCGTACATGCCGTCGAGGCCGATGGGCTCGGCGCCGGGCGGCGGCCAGGCGCTCAGGTCCGCGGGGGACGCGGCGGCGGCCGGGGTGAGGACTCCCGTGGCGTGGCGGGTCCACTCCTCGTCCGTGTCCGGGTCGTCGGGCCGCGCGTGCAGGGCCAGGGTGCGGGTGCCGTCGGCGGCCGGCGCGCCGACGGACAGGCGCAGCACGACGGCTCCGTCCGGCGGCAGCGTCAGGGGGGCTTCGAGGGTGAGGTCGTCGACGCGGGGGCAGCCGGTGCGGTCGCCCGCGAGGACGGCGAGTTCGAGGAAGGCGGTGCCGGGCAGCAGGGCGTTCCCCTGGACGGCGTGGTCGGCGAGCCAGGGGTGGGTGCGCAGCGAGAGCCTGCCGGTGAACAGCATGCTCTCGCTGTCGGCGAGTGCGACGACAGCGCCGAGGAGCGGGTGCCCGGAGGGGTCGAGGCCGAGCGAGGCGGCGTCGGTCGCGGGGGCGCCGGTGTCCTCCAGCCAGTACCGCTCCCGCTGGAAGGCGTACGTGGGCAGGTCGACGCGGCGCGTGCTGTGCGCTGCGAGAGCGGTGTCCCAGTCGACGTGGACGCCGCGCACGTGCAGCTCGGCGAGTGCGGTGAGCACCCGGCGCGGGCCGCCGTCGTCGCGGCGCAGCGTGCCGAGGGCGAGGGCGTCGGTGCCGGTGGCGGCAGCGGTGTCCTGGAGGCTCGCGGTGAGCACGGGGTGCGGGCTGACCTCGACGAGTACGCGGTGGCCGTCGGCCAGCAGGGCGCGCGTGGCCTGCTCGAACTCCACGGTGTGGCGGAGGTTGTCGTACCAGTAGGAGGCGTCGAGGCGCTCGGTGGCCAGGAGGCCGCCGGTGACGGTCGAGTAGAAGGGGACGGCGGCCGGGCGGGGTGTGATGTCCGCCAAGGCCTCGGACAGCTCGTCGCGGATCGCTTCGACGTGCGGGCCGTGCGAGGCGTAGTCGACGGGGACGGCGCGGGCCCGTACACCCTCGGCTTCGAGGGCGGCGAGGAGTTCGGCGAGCGCTTCGGGGTCGCCGGAGACGACGGCCGACTCGGGGCCGTTCACGGCGGCGAGCGCGATGCGCCCGTCCCAGGGCGCGACACGTTCCCGTACGCGGTCGGCGGGGAGCGACACCGACGCCATGCCGCCGTGCCCGGCGAGAGCCCGCAGCGCTTTGGCGCGCAGGGCGACGACCTTCGCGGCGTCGTCGAGGGTGAGGGCCCCGGCGACGCAGGCGGCGGCCATCTCCCCCTGGCTGTGACCGACCACGGCGGCGGGCTCGACACCGTGGGCGCGCCACACCTCCGCGAGAGAGACCATCACCGCGAACAGGGCGGGCTGCACGACGTCCACGCGGTCGAACCCCGGGGCGCCGGGAGCCCCGCGGACCACGTCGAGGAGGGAGAAGTCGGTGTACGGGGCGAGGGCGTCGGCGCACTGGGCGAGGCGGGCGGCGAACACCGGTGAGGACGCGAGGAGTTCACGGGCCATGCCGGGCCATTGGGAGCCCTGGCCGGGGAAGACGAAGGCGACGGCCTCCCCGGTGCGGGCCGTGCCGCGCACGATGCCAGGCGGCAGCGGGTCGGCGTCACGGGCGAGTGCGTCGAGGCCGTCGAGCAGCGTCTGCCGGTCCTCGGTGATGAGGGCGGCCCGGTGTTCGTGCGCGGCCCGGCCCGTAGCCAAGCTGTGCGCGACGTCCGCGGGATGCAGGTCGGGCGCGCGCTCCACGTGGGCGTGCAGCGCGGCTGCTTGGGCCCGCAGGGCGTCGGCGCTGCGCCCCGAGACGACGCAGGGCACGGGTCCGGCGGGTTCCTCGGCGGGTGGCGGTACGTCGGCAGGCTGCGGCACGTCGGCGGGCTGCGGCACGTCGGCGGGTTCGGCCTCTTCCAGGACGACGTGGCCGTTGGTGCCGCTGACGCCGAAGGAGGACACGGCGGCGCGGCGCGGGCGCCCGGTCCCGGGCCATTCGGTGGGGTCCGTGACGAGCTTCAGCGCGCCCGTGGACCAGTCGACCTGCGGGGTGAGGTCCGTGCCGTGCAGGGAGGGCGGCACCACGCCGTGCCGCATGGCGAGGACCATCTTGATGACGCCGCCGACACCGGCGGCGGCCTGGGTGTGGCCGATGTTGGACTTCAACGAGCCGAGCAGCAGCGGCTGTTCGTCGGTGTGCTCCCGGCCGTACGTGGCGAGGAGCGCCTGCGCCTCGATGGGGTCGCCGAGCGGGGTGCCCGTGCCGTGGGCCTCGACGACGTCGACGTCCGCCGCCGTGAGCCGTGCGTTGGCGAGTGCCTGGCGTATGACGCGCTGCTGGGAGGGCCCGTTGGGAGCGGTGAGGCGGCTGCTGGCGCCGTCCTGGTTGACGGCGGAGCCACGGACGAGCGCGAGCACCGGGTGGCCGTTGCGGCGGGCGTCCGACAGGCGTTCCAGGAGGAGCATGCCGACGCCCTCGCCCCAGCCGGTGCCGTCGGCGGAGGCCGCGAACGACTTGCAGCGCCCGTCGCCCGCGAGACCGTTCTGCCGGCTCATCTCCACGAACGGCACCGGCGTGGACATCACCATGGCGCCGCCCGCGAGCGCGAGCGTGCAGTCGCCGTGCCGCAGCGCCTGGCAGGCCAGGTGGAGGGCGACGAGCGACGACGAGCAGGCGGTGTCGACGGAGACGGCCGGGCCTTCGAGGCCGAAGGTGTAGGCGATGCGGCCGGACGCGACGCTGTCGGAGCTGCCGTTTCCGAGGTAGCCCTGGACGTCGTCGGGCACTTGGCGCAGCCGGACCGCGTAGTCCTGGTACATCACTCCGGCGAAGACGCCGGTGCGGCTGCCGCGCAGGGTGTGCGGGTCGATCCCGGCGCGTTCGAAGGTCTCCCAGGTGGTCTCCAGGAAGAGCCGCTGCTGCGGGTCCATGGCGAGGGCCTCGCGCGGGGAGATCCCGAAGAAGCCGGGGTCGAAGCCGGCGACGTCGTCGAGGAAGCCTCCCTCGGCGCTGTAGGTGGTGCCGGGGCGCTCCCCCGCCGGATCGTGCAGCGCGGCGAGGTCCCAGCCGCGGTCGGCGGGGAAGGGCGTGATCGCGTCGGTGCCCGTCGACACGAGGTCCCACAGGTCCTCGGGGGTACGGACGCCGCCGGGATAGCGGCAGCCCATGGCGACGACGGCGATGGGTTCCCGGTCCTTGGCCTCGGCCTCGCCGAGGCGCTGCTTGGTCCGGTGCAGGTCGGCGGCCACCCGCTTGAGATAGTCGCGCAGCTTGTCGTCATTCACCGTGCATCGTCACCTTTGGTACGCGGGGGCGGGCGGAGGGCTGTCGGGGCGTGCGGGTGGCGTCGGTTACGTCATGGGCGGCCGAGTTCGCTGTCGATGAAGTCGAAGAGTTCGTCGTCGGTGGAGCCCATGCGGTCCTCGACGGCGTCCGCTTCGGGGTCGGTGTCCGGGCGCAGGGTCTCCAGGAGGCCCTGGAGCCGGGCCGCGAGCGCGGCGCGTGTCCCGTCGTCGTGCACGAGGTCGCGCATCGCGGACTCCAGGCGGTCGAGTTCGGCGAGGACCGCGGGTGCGGGACCGTCCGGGCCGTCCTCCGGGGCGAGCTCCTCGGCGAGGTGGCGGGCGACGGCGGCGGCCGTGGGGTGGTCGAAGAGGAGGGTCGCGGGGAGGTGCAGGCCGGTGGCGGACCGCAGCCGGTTGCGCAGCTCGACCGCGGTCAGCGAGTCGAAGCCGAGTTCGAGCAGGGGCAGTTCGGGGCCGACGGCCACCGGGTCGGGGAAGCCGAGCACCAGTGCGGCGTGGGTGCGGACCAGGTCGACGAGGGCCCGTTCGCGCTGCGCCGGGGGCAGCCCTGTCAGGCGCTGTCGCAGCGCGTCCGCGGCGTCGGGGCCCGGTCCCTCGCCCGCCGCGGCACGGCGTACGGGGGTGCGGACGAGTCCGCGCAGGAAGGCGGGCACTCCGCCCGCGGCGGCCTGTTCCGCGAGGGCGCCGGTGTCGAGGCGCAGCGGCATGAGCGCGGGTGCGTCCAGGCCGGTGGCCGTGTCGAAGAGGGCGATGCCGTCGGCGGGCGCGAAGGCGACGATGCCGCCGCGTGCGATGCGGGCGAGGTCGGCCTCGCCGAGGTGTCCTGTCATGCCTCCGCCGGTGGCCCACAGGCCCCAGGCGAGTGAGGTGCCGGGCAGGCCGCGTGCGCGCCGCCGGTGGGCGAGGGCGTCGAGGAAGGCGTTGGCGGCCGCGTAGTTGGCCTGGCCCATGCCGCCGAAGACGCCGGCGATGGAGGAGAACACGACGAACGCGGTGAGGTCCTGGTCGGCGGTCAGTTCGTGCAGGTTGACGGCGGCGTCGACCTTGGGGCGCAGCACGTGGTGGAGCTGCTCGGGCGTCATGTCGGCGACCACGCCGTCGTCGATGACGCCCGCGGTGTGCACGACCGCGCGCAGCGGATGCTCCAGGCCGTCGAGGAGTTTTTCCAGGGCTTCCCGGTCGGCGGCGTCGCAGGCGACGATCTCGGTGTCGGCCCCCAACGCGGCGAGTTCTTCGAGGAGTTCACCCGCGCCGTCGGCGGTGGGTCCGCTGCGGCTGGTGAGCAGCAGGTGTCGTACGCCGTGCTCGCCCGCGAGGTGGCGGGCGACCAGCGCGCCGATGGAGCCGGTGCCGCCGGTGATCAGGACGGTGCCGTCGGGGTCCCAGGGGGCTTCGGCCGTGGGCAGGGAGTCGGGCACGCGGGCCAGGCGCGCGATGTGGAGTCGCCCGGCGCGCAGGGCGAGTTGGGGCTCGCCCGTGGCGAGCGCCGTGCCGAGTGCCGCGGTCAGGGCCTCGCGGGAGGCCGCGTCGCCGTCGGTGTCGAGGAGTACGAACCGGTCGGGGTTCTCGGTTTGCGCGGAGCGGACCAGGCCCCACACGGCGGCGTGCGCCGGGTCGGGCACGTCGTCGCCGGGGGCCACGGGGACGCCGCCCTCGGTGACGAGGACCAGCCGCGCCTTCGCGAACCGTTCATCGGCGAGCCACCTCTGGACCAACTCAAGCACGTGCGCGGTGAGTTCGTGCACGGACGCGACCAGGTCGTCGCCGCTGCCCGCACCCGACAGGGCGGTCAGCACCAAGCGGGGCATCTCGGCGCCCGCGTCGACCGCCGCGCCCAGGGCGGCGAGGTCGGCGAAGTCACTTCCGTCGGCGAAGTCACTTCCGAGGACGGCCAGGGACTCGGGCCCGTCCGTGGCGTTCGCGGCGACGGGCCACTCGAGGCGGAACATGTCCTCGTACGCGCCCGTGCCGCCGGACTCGGCGCCCGTGCGGGACTCCTGGATCCGCTCGGCCGTCACCGGCCTGAGCACCAGGGAACGGGCGGAGGCGACCGGCGCTCCGGTGGGGTCGGCGACCGTCAGGGCGACAGCGTCGCCCCCCGTGGGCGTCATGTGCAGCCGCAGGGCCGCCGCACCCGACGCGTGCAGCCGTACGCAGCTCCAGGAGAAGGGCAGCCAGCCCTGGTCGCTGCCTTCGAGCACGCTGAAGGCCAGCGAGTGCAGGACGCTGTCGAGGAGCGCCGGGTGGAGACCGTAATGGCCGGCGTCCGCCTGCTGCTCCTCGGGCAGGCGTGCTTCCGCGTAGATGTCGGCGCCGAGGCGCCAGGCGGCGCGCAGGCCCTGGAAGGCGGGCCCATAGGCGAAACCGCCGTCGGCGAGACGCTCGTAGAGGTCGTCGACGTCGAGGGCTTCGGCTCCGGGGGGCGGCCATGCCGTGAGGTCGTCGGCCTTCGCCGGCGCACCGTCGCCGAGGTGGCCGCTCGCGTGCCGGATCCAGGGCTCGTCGGGCGCGGCGTGTTCGGTCCTGGCGTGTACGGCGAAGGCCCGGCCGCCCGTCGCGTCGGGCGGCTGCACGGTGAGCTGGAGGGTGACGGCGCCCTGCTCGGGCAGGGGCAGGGGGGCTTCCAGGGTGAGTTCGTCGACCTCCGCGCAGCCGACCTGGTCGCCCGCGTGGACCGCGAGTTCGAGGAAGGCCGTGGCGGGGAAGAGGGCGCCGCCGTGGACGGCGTGGTCGGCGAGCCAGGGGTGGGCGGCCACGGACAGCCGGCCGGTGAACAGGAATCCTCCGGTGTCGGCGAGCGGGGAGCCCGCGCCGAGCAGCGGGTGCGTGGACGGCAGGAGACCCGCCGCGGGCATGTCGCCCGCGGCCTGGGTGGGCGGCAGCCAGTAGCGGGAGCGCTGGAAGGCGTACGTGGGCAGCGCGACGTGTCCGTCGGGCACGTCGGCGAACAGCGGTGCCCAGTCGACGGCGACGCCGTGGACGTGCAGGCGGGCCAGGGCGGCGGTGACCGCGGCGGGCTCCGGCGTGTCCTTGCGCAGCAGCGCCACCGAGGCGACACCGGCAGCCCCATCGACACCGGCAGCCCCATCGACACTGGCAGCCCCATCGGCCCCGTCGACACCGTCGGTGCTGCCGTCGGCTCCGGTCAGGCAGTCCTGGCTGAGCGCGGCCAGGGCGCCGTCGGGGCCGAGGTCCAGCAGGGCGGTGGCGCCCTCGGCCGCCAGGGCGCGTACGACGTCGTGGAAGCGGACGGTGGAGCGGACGTGGCGGACCCAGTGGTCGGGGTCGCGCAGTTCGTCGGTGGTGGCGAGGGCGCCCGTGAGGTCGGAGACGACGGGGATGCGCGGCTCGTGATAGGTGATCTGTTCGGCGACGGCCCGGAACTCGGCCAGCATGCCGTCCATGTGCGGCGAGTGGAAGGCGTGGCTGACGGTGAGCCGCCGGGTCTTGGCGCCCTTCTCGCGCCAGTGTGCGGCGATCTCCTCGACGGCCGCGGCGTCGCCGGACAGGACGGTGGCGGCGGGCCCGTTGACGGCGGCGACCGCGACCTCGTGCTCCCGGCCCGCCAGTTGGGGCAGCAGCTCCGCCTCGGGCACGGTGAGCGCGACCATCGCGCCGCCCTCGGGCATGGCCTGCATCAGGCGGCCGCGCGCGGCCACGAGAGCGGCCGCGTCGGGCAGCGACAGCACCCCGGCGACGTGCGCGGCGGCCAGCTGTCCCACGGAGTGCCCGGTGACGAGGTCGGGCCGTACCCCGTACGACTCGACGAGCCGGTGGAGGGCGACGCCGAGCGCGAACAGGGCGGGCTGGGTGTAGGCCGTGGTGTCGAGCAGCGCCGCGTCGTCGCTGCCCGCCACGGCGTGGACGACATCGCGCAGCGGCCGGTCCAGGAGAGGGTCGATCTCCGCGCACACCGCGTCGAAGGCGTCGGCGAACACCGTGGAACTGTCGAGGAGTTGGGCGCCCATGCCGAGGCGTTGGCTGCCCTGCCCCGGGAACAGGAAGGCGGTCTTGCCGACCCGTCCGGCGACGCCCGTGATCACGTCGGGTGAGGCGGTGCCGTCGGCGAGCGCGGCCAGGGCGGCTACCAGCGCGTCCTGGTCGGCGCCGACCAGGACGGCCCGGTGCTCGAAGGAGCTGCGGCCGGTGGCCAGGGCCTTGCCGATGGCGTCGGCATGGGCAAGGGCATGGGCATGGGCATGGGGCGACGGATCGGCGGTGCCGACGGTGACACGGTCGAGGAGCCGGCGGGCCTGGGCGCGCAGCGCCTCCTCGCCGCGGGCGGAAAGCAGCCATGGCAGGAAGGACGCGTCCGACGGTACTGCGGCAGGCGTCGGGGCCGGGGGCTCGGGGACGTGTTCCAGGATGGTGTGGGCGTTGGTGCCGCTGACGCCGAAGGACGACACGGCGGCGCGGCGCGGCCGGTCGCCGTCGGGCCACGCGGTGTTCTCGGTGAGCAGCCGCACATGGCCCGCCGTCCAGTCCACGTACGGCGTCGGCTCGTCGACGTGGAGGGTCGCCGGGAGCGTGCCGTGCCGCATGGCGAGGACCATTTTGATGATCCCCGCGATGCCCGCGGCGGCCTGGCTGTGCCCGATGTTGGACTTCAGCGAGCCGACGAGCAGCGGGCGTTCGGCGGGGCGCTGCTGCCCGTACGTGGCGAGGAGCGCCTGTGCCTCGATGGGGTCGCCGAGCTTCGTTCCCGTGCCGTGGGCCTCCACGGCGTCGACGTCTCCGGGTGCGAGGCCCGCGCCGGCGAGTGCCTGGCGGATGACGCGTTGCTGGGAGGGCCCGTTCGGGGCGGTGAGGCCGTTGCTCGCGCCGTCCTGGTTGACGGCGGAGCCACGGACGAGCGCGAGTACCGGGTGGCCGTTGCGGCGGGCGTCCGACAGCCGCTCCAGGAGCACCATGCCCGCGCCCTCGGCCCAGGCGGTGCCGTCGGCGGCGGCCGCGAACGGCTTGCACCGGCCGTCGGCGGCGAGGCCGCGCTGGCGGCTGAACTCGACGAACGCGCCCGGCGTCGCCATCACGGTGACACCGCCCGCGAGCGCCAGCGAGCACTCGCCGCCGCGCAGCGCCTGCGCCGCCATGTGGACGGCGACCAGCGAGGACGAGCAGGCCGTGTCGACGGTCACGGCCGGGCCTTCCAGGCCGAAGGTGTAGGCGATGCGGCCGGAGGCGACGCTGCCCGCGCTGCCGATGCCGAGGTAGCCCTCGAACTCCTCGGACGGCTCGGTGACGCGGGAGCCGTAGTCGCGGTAGCTGGAGCCGACGAAGACGCCGCCGTCGCTGCCCTTGACGGTCCGCGGGTCGATGCCCGCCCGCTCGAGCGCCTCCCAGGCGGTTTCAAGGAGGAGGCGCTGCTGCGGGTCGACGGCGAGGGTCTCGCGGGGCGACATGCCGAAGAAGGCCGGGTCGAAGTGGTCGGCGTCGTAGAGGAATCCGCCTTCGCGGGCGTAGGTGCGGCCGACCTTCTCCGGGTCGGGGTCGTAGAGGCCCGCCAGATCCCACCCGCGGTCGGTGGGGAACGCGGAGATGGCGTCGGTGCCTTCGGCCAGGACCTGCCAGAACTCCTCGGGGCTGGTGACGCCGCCGGGGAAGCGGCAGCTCATCGCGACGATCGCGATGGGGTCGTCGTCCAGGACGACGCGGGCCATGGGGGCGTGCTCGGCGGTGGGCGCGCCGGTGGGATGCGACGCGCCGGGCAGTTCCGCGAGCAGGTGCTCGACGAGCGCGGCGGTGGTCGGGTGGTCGAAGACGAGGGTGACGGGAAGGCGCAGGCCGGTGGCCTCGGCCAGGCGGTTGCGGAGCTCGACGGCGGTCAGCGAGTCGAAGCCGAGGTCCTTGAACGCCCGCTCCGGTTCGATCGCGGCGGGGTCGTCGTGGCCGAGGACGTCGGCGGCGCACGACCGCACCAGGTCGGCCAGCTTTTCGCCGCGTTCGGCCTCGGAAAGGCCGGCGAGCCTGGCTGCGAGGCCGTCCTCTCCCCCGCCGGGCGCGGCCGCGTTCTCGGCGACGCGGCGTACCTCGGGGAGGTCGCCGAGGAGGGCGCTGGGGCGCAGCGCGGTGTAGGCGCGGACGAAACGGTCCCAGGCGAAGTCGGAGACGATCAGGCGGGTCTCGTCGTCGTCCAGGGCCTGCCACAGGGCGTCGACGGCGAGCTCGGGGTCCATGGCGGGCAGGCCGTTGCGGACGAGACGCTCGCTGGTGGCGCCCGCGGCCAGGCTGTCGCCGCCCCACAGGCCCCAGGCCACGGAGGTGGCGGGCAGGCCCTGGTCACGGCGGGTCTGTGCGAGGGCGTCGAGGAAGGCGTTGGCGGCGGCGTAGCTGCCCTGCCCGGTGCCGCCGAGCGTCCCGGCGAGCGACGAGAACAGCACGAAGGCCGTCAGGTCCGCACCCCGGGCCCGGGTGAGCTCGTCGAGATGGAGTGCGGCGTCCGTCTTGGGGCGCAGCACTCCGGCGGTGCGCTCGGGGGTGAGGGTGTCGAGGACGCCGTCGTCCAGGACGCCCGCGGCGTGGAACACGGCGCGCAGCGGCCGTTCCGCCGGGATGCCGTCGAGGAGCCGTGCGAGGTCGTCGCGGTCGGCGACGTCGCAGGCGGCGATGGTGAACTCGGCCCCTGTGGCGTTGAGTTCGTCAGCGAGTGCTTCGGCGCCGGGGGCGTCCGGGCCGCCGCGGCTGGTGAGCAGCAGGTGTGCGGTGCCGCTGTGGGCGAGCCTGTGGGCGATGCGGGCGCCGAGCCCGCCGGTGGCGCCGGTGACGAGGACGGTGCCGTCGGGCGTCCAGCCGGTGCCGACGGGTTCGCGCCGCGGCTCGGCGTGGGCGAGGCGCCTGCCGAAGACCCCGGAGGCGCGCACGGCGAGCTGGTCCTCGCCGTCCGGGTGGGCGAGGAGGGCGGCGAGCCTGCCGCGGGCCCGTTCGTCGAGCCGTTCGGGCAGGTCGACGAGGCCGCCCCAGCGCTCGGGGTACTCGACGGCGGCGACCCCGCCGAGGCCCCACAGCAGCGCCTGGAGGGGTGCGCCGAGCCGGTCGGAGCGGCCCACGGCGACCGCGCCCCGGGTCGCGCACCACAGCGGTGCCCGCACGTCCGCGTCGCCGAGCGTCTGAAGCAGCGCGGTGGTGAGGGCCAGGCCGGTGGGCAGGGCGGTCCCTTCGGCGTACGGGGACTCGGCGAGGGCCAGCAGGGAGAGCACGCCGTCGGCCGGAGACTCCTCGGCGAGGGCGCGCAGGCGGTCGGCGAGCGGTCGCCGACCGTCTCTCCCGGCGTCCTCGGCGCCGAGTTCCACCAGGACAAGGTGTGCACCGTGCTCGCGCAGGGCCTGCGCGCAGGCGGTCACGGCCGGGGCCTCGGCGGCACCTTCGGACACTGCGAGCCACCACGTACCCGTGAGACCCGAACCGCGCTGCTGCGCAAGGGCTTTGAAGGTGACGCGGTGGCGCCAGGAGTCCAGCGTGGAGCGGCCCCGGCGCCCGCGCAGCCAGCCGGAGAGGGCGGGCGTCACGGTGGTCATGGCGGCCCGTACGTCGTCGTCCTCGATGCGCAGGTGGGTGGCGAGGGCGTCCGCGTCCCGCCCGGTCACGGCGTCCCAGAAGCCCTGGTCGACGGGGTCGGCGCCGCCTGCCGCCTCGCTGCGGGGCGAGGGCTCCATCCAGTAGTGACGGCGCTGGAAGGCGTACGTGGGCAGCTCGCAGCGGCGGGCCTCGGTGCCGTCGAACACCGCGTCCCAGTCCACCGGGTGGCCGAGGACGTGGAGTTCGGCGAGCGAGGTGAGTACGCGGGCGCGGCCGCCCTCGCCCCGGTGCAGGGTGCCCACGACGCCCCCGGTGCCGCCGGCCGTCTCCAGTGCCTCCTGGAGCCAGACGGTGAGCGCCGGGTGGGTGCTGGTCTCGACGAACAGGCGGTGCCCGTCGGCGACGAGGGCGTCCACGGCCCGGCGGAAGGCGACGGGTTCGCGCAGATTGCGGTACCAGTACGCGGCGTCGAGTCCGGAGGTGTCGAGCGCGCGGCCGGTGACGGTCGAGTAGAAGGGCACGCGGGACGGGCGCGGGGTGATCCCGGCGAGCAGGGTGCGCAGTTCGTCGTGGATCTCGTCGACCTGCGGCGAGTGCCCGGCGAAGTCGACGCCGGGGATGGGCCAGCACAGCACGCCGTCGTCGGCGAGCGCGCCGTGCAGCTCATCGAGGGCGGCGGGGTCGCCCGAGACGGTCACCGTCGTGGGGCCGTTGACGGCGGCGATGTCGAGCCGGTCCGCCCAGGGCGCGAGCCGGGCCTCGACCTGCTCCACGGGCAGCGGGACGTAGAGCATGCCGCCCCGGCCGGTCAGCGCCACCAGCGCCTTGCTGCGCAGGGCGACGACGCGGGCAGCGTCCTCCAACGACAGCGCCCCGGCCACACAGGCAGCCGCGATCTCCCCCTGCGAATGCCCCACCACAGCAGCCGGCTCCACCCCGTACGACCGCCACACCTCCGCCAACGACACCATCACCGCGAACAACACCGGCTGCACCACATCAACACGGTCCAGCGACGGCGCATCAGAAACCTCACGCAGTACGTCGACCAGCGACCAGTCCGTAAACGGAGCGAGAGCATCACCGCACTCGGCGATACGAGCAGCGAACACCGGTGAGGAGTCCAGGAGTTCACGCGCCATCCCCGGCCACTGCGACCCCTGCCCGGGAAAGACGAACACCGCGCGGCCGTCCTGGGCGGCGGTGCCGCGTACGGCGTCGGGGCCGGTGCGGCCGTCGATGAGGGTGTCTAGCGCGGCGAGGAGGGCGCCCCGGTCGGAGCCGACCACGGCGGCGCGGTGCTCGAAGGCGGTGCGCGTGGTGGCCAGGGAGTGCCCGACGTCGGCGGGGCGCAGGCCGGGCCGGTCGGCGACGTGGGCGCGCAACCGTACGGCCTGCTCGTGGAGGGCTTCGGGGGTGCGCGCGGAGAGGACCCACGGCACGTCCAACTCCACGTCCGGAGCCTCGATTACGGCTTCCGCCTCGGCGGGCGGCTGTTCGACGATGACGTGGGCGTTGGTGCCGCTCAGCCCGAAGGAGGAGATTCCCGCGCGCCGCGGGTGTCCGTTCGCGGGCCAGGGCGCGGCGTCGGTGAGCAGTGAGACGGCTCCGGCGGACCAGTCGACGTTCGGGGAGGGCGCGTCCACGTGCAGGGTCGCCGGGAGCACCTCGTGGCGCATCGCCAGGATCATCTTCATGATGCCCGCGACGCCCGCGGCGGCCTGGCTGTGTCCGATGTTGGACTTCAACGAGCCCAGGTGGAGGGGTGTTTCGCGGTCCTGCCCGTACGTGGCGAGGATGGCCTGGGCCTCGATGGGGTCGCCGAGGGTGGTGCCGGTGCCGTGCGCCTCCACGGCGTCGACGTCGGCGGCCGTGAGACCGGCGTCGGCGAGGGCTTCGTTGATCACGCGCTGCTGGGCGAGGCCGCTGGGGGCGGTGAGGCCGTTGCTCGCCCCGTCCTGGTTGATGGCGGAGCCGCGCAGCACGGCGAGCACGGGGTGGCCGTTGCGGCGGGCGTCGCTGAGCCGCTCCAGGAGCAGCAGGCCGACGCCCTCCGCCATGCCGAAGCCGTCGGCCGACGCCGCGAAGGACTTGCAGCGCCCGTCGGCGGCGAGCCCGCGCTGACGGCTGAAGCCGGTGAAGGTGAGCGGTGAGCCGATCACGGTGGCGCCGCCCGCGAGCGCGAGGGCGCAGTCGCCGTTGCGCAGCGCCTGCGCGGCCATGTGGACGGCGACGAGCGAGGACGAGCAGGCCGTGTCCACGGTCACGGCCGGGCCCTCGAGCCCGAGGGTGTACGCGATGCGGCCGGACAGGACACTGGTGGAGATGCCCGCGACGAAGAGCCCTTCGAGCTCCTCGGGGACGTCGTCCATGCTGCCGCCGTACCCCTGGTAGGCGGCGCCCGCGAAGACGCCGGTGCGGCTGCCTCGCAGGGTGCGCGGGTCGACGCCGGCCCGCTCCAGGGTCTCCCAGGAGGTCTCCAGGAGGAGCCGCTGCTGCGGGTCCATGGCGAGGGCCTCGCGCGGCGAGATCCCGAAGAAGCTCGCGTCGAAGCGGCCCGCGTCGTACACGAAGCCGCCCGCCGCCGCGTAGCTGGTGCCGGGCCGGTCGGGGTCGGCGTCGTAGAGCGCGTCCAGGTTCCAGCCGCGGTCGGCGGGGAGTTCGGCGACCGCGTCGCGGCCTTCGGCGACGAGCCGCCACAGCTCGTCGGGGGTGGCGACGCCGCCCGGGTAGCGGCAGCTCATGGAGACGACGACGATCGGGTCGTCGTCGTCCGCGGCGGCGCGTACGACCGGCGTGGCGGCCACGGGGGCCCGGCCGCCCAGGAGTTCGGTGCGCAGGTGGCGGGCGAGGGCGCCGGGCGAGGAGTAGTCGAAGACGACGGTGACGGGCAGGCGCAGACCGGTCGCGGCGGTGAGCCGGTTGCGCATCTCGACCGCGGTGAGCGAGTCGAAGCCGAGGTCGCGGAAGGCGCGGTCGGGCGCGATGGAGTCGTCGGTGTCGTGGCCGAGCACGGCCGCGGCCTCGGTGCGCACCAGGTCGGTCAGGGCGCGTTCGCGCTCGGGTTCGCTCAGGTCGCGCAGCCGGTCGCGGAGGCTCCCGGTGGCCGGGGCCGTGTCGTCGTGGTCCGGGGCGGTGCCCGGCTCCAGGGCGGCGTGGGCCTCGGGGACGGAGCCGATGAAGGGGCTCGGCCTGCCGGTGGTGAAGACCGTGGCGAACCGGTCCCAGTCGATGTCGGCGACCAGGGTGAGGGTCTCGTCGTGGTCGAGGACCTGTTTGAGGGCGGTGACGCAGGTGGCGGGCGGCATGAACACCACGCCCTGGGCGCGCAGTTGGTCCTCGGCGAGGTTCGCGGCCATGCCGCCGCCGTCCTCGGGGCTCCAGATGCCCCACACGACGGAGGTGGCGGTGAGACCGCGTGCCCTGCGGTTCTCTGCGAGCGCGTCTAGGTGGGCGTTGGCGGCGGCGTACGCGCCGTGGATGGCGCTGCCCCACATGCCGGAGATGGAGGAGAACAGCACGAAGGCGTCGAGCGTGTCCCGGTCGAACAGCGCGTCCAGGTGCGCCGCGCCGAGCGCCTTGGCGTGCAGGGTGTCGGCGAACTCGTCCAGGTCCGTCTCTTCGAGGGCCACGAGCGAGCCCCCGGCGGCGGCGTGCAGCACGGAGCGGATCTCACAGCCGTCGGCCGCCAGGTCGGCGACGAGGGCGGCGAGGGCGTCCCGGTCGGTGATGTCGCAGGCGGCGACCGTGGCGCGGGCGCCCAAGTCGGCCAGTTCCCTGACGAGTTCCTCGGCTCCGGGCGCGTCGGGGCCGCGGCGGCTGACGAGGACGAGGTGCTCGGCGCCTTCGCGGGCGAGCCAGCGGGCGATGTACGCGCCGAGGCCGCCGGTGCCGCCGGTGATCAGCGTGGTGCCGCGCGGGGTCCAGGTGCGGCGCGGCGCGGCGTCGCCGAGCGGGGCGCGGACGAGCCGACGGCCGTGCACGCCCGCGCCGCGCACGGCGAGCTGGTCCTCGGCGCCGGGCGCGGCGAGCACCGCGCACAGCCGGGCCGCGGCCCGCGCGTCGAGTTCCCGCGGCAGGTCGACGAGCCCGCCCCAGCGGCGCGGGTGTTCCAGGGCGGCGCACCGGCCGAGGCCCCAGCTCACGTGCTGGGCGGGGCTGACGGCCGCGTCGGCGGGGCCGACGGCGACGGCGCCGCGCGTGGCCCACCACAGCGGCGCGTCGACACCGGCGTCACCGAGTGCCTGGAGGAGGGCGAGATTGAGGGCCGCGCCGACGGGTACCGCCGGACGGCGCGGGTGCGGTTGTACGTCGGTGGCGAGGAGCGACAGGACACCTGTGGGCTCGGCGTCCGCGAGGGCGTCGGTGAGCCGGGTGGCGAGCGGGCCGCGTTCGGTGTCGGTCTCGTCGAGGACGACGGCGACCGCGGTGGCACCGGCCTCCTCCAGGGCGCGTACGCAGGCGAAACTCCACTCGGCCGCGGCCTGCGGGGCGGGCGTCAGGACGAGCCAGGTGCCGGACAGGCGGGCGGCGGCCGGCTCGGGCAGGGGCTGCCAGGTGGGCCGGTAGCGCCAGGACTCGACGGTGGCGAGTTCGGCGCGCCGCTCCCGCCAGGTGGCGAGCGCGGGCAGGACGGCGCTGAGCGGTTCGTCGGGGCCGACACCGAGGGTGGCGGTCAGCTCGGGCAGGTCGCCGGTGCGGACGGCCTCCCAAAAGCGGTCCTCCACGGGGTCGGCGGGCGCTCCCGCCGCGGTCGGCGTGGGCGGCGACTCCAGCCAGTACGGACGTCGGCGGAAGGCGTACGTGGGCAGTTCGGCCACCGCGTCGTGCCCGGCGAACACCCGGGACCAGTCCGGGGAGAGGCCG
This sequence comes from Streptomyces sp. NPDC045678, assembly GCF_056432085.1. Classification (NCBI taxonomy): domain Bacteria; kingdom Bacillati; phylum Actinomycetota; class Actinomycetes; order Kitasatosporales; family Streptomycetaceae; genus Streptomyces; species Streptomyces sp. NPDC045678. Next base: position 194,385 of record NZ_JBWKJS010000014.1, on the reverse strand, counting down.
CGGGTGTGGGCCTGGGAGAGGGCGAGCAGGAAGCGGTCCTGGCCGCCTTCGTCGCGGCGGAGCGTGCCGAGCACGGCGGCGGGCCGTTCGAGGCCCGCGGCTTCGGCGGTCTGCTCCACGCCCACGGTGAGCACCGGGTGGGCGCTGATCTCGACGAAGAAGCCGTACCCCTGGCCGAGCAGACCTCGGACGGCCTCTTCGAAGCGCACGGTCCGCCGCAGGTTGCGGTACCAGTACGCGGGGTCGAGGACCGTCGTGTCCGGCACCCAGTCGGCGTCGACCGTGGAGTAGAACGGCACCGCGCCGGCGCGCGGTGTGATGCCCGCGAGCACGGTGTGCAGCCGCTCCTCGATCTCCTCGACGTGCGCGGAGTGCGAGGCGTAGTCGACGGGGATGACGCGGGCCTGCACGTCCTGCGCGACGAGCGCGGCGACGACGCCCTCGATGGCCTCCGGGTCCCCGGAGAGGACCGTGGCCGACGGCCCGTTGACGGCCGCGACGGACAGCCGCCCGGCCCACGGCTCCAGGTGCGGGCCGACGTCGGCGGCGGGCAGTGGCACGGACGCCATGCCACCGCGCCCCGCGATCTCCCCCAGCGCCCGGCTGCGCAGCGCGACGACCTTCGCCGCGTCGTCCAGGGACAGCGCGCCCGCCACGCACGCGGCGGCGATCTCCCCCTGGGAGTGCCCGACCACCGCGTCCGGCTCGATCCCGTACGAGCGCCACAGCTCCGCCAGCGACACCATCACCGCGAACAGCGCGGGCTGCACGACATCCACGCGCTCCAGGGACGGCGCGCCGTCCGCGCCGCGAAGCACCGCCTCCAACGACCAGTCCACGTACGGCGAGAGCGCCCGCTCGCACGCCGCCATCCGGGCCGCGAACACCGGCTCCGCGTCACGGAGACCGACCGCCATGCCCGGCCACTGGGAGCCCTGGCCGGGGAAGACGAACACGGTCTTGCCGACGGGCCCGGTCGTCCCTCGCACGACGTGCGGGGACGGGGTGCCCGCGGCGAGCGCGGCGAGCCCCCCGACGAACCCGGCCCGGTCGTCCGCCACGACGGCGGCGCGGTGCTCGAAGGCGGAGCGAGTGGTCGCGAGGGCCCGGCCGATGGCGCCGTCCGTCGCTGCCGGAGCCTCCGGGGCCGAGGCCGCGTGCGGGGCCGCCGCCGTGGCCTCGACGTGTGCGAGCAGACGCGCGGCCTGGGCGGGCAGGGCGTCCGCGTCACGCGCGGAGAGCACCCAGGGCAGGGGGCGACCTGGTGCGGCGTCCGGTACGGCGTCCTGCGCGACCTCCTCCGCGGCCACCGGCGCGAGGTCTTCTTCGAGGACGAGGTGCGCGTTGGTGCCGCTCACGCCGAAGGCGGACACCGCGGCCCGGCGCGGCCGCCCCGGCGTGTCCCAGGAGCGGGGCTCGGTCAGGACGCGGACGGCGCCCTGCGACCAGTCGACGAACGGGGTCGGCTCGTCGACGTGCAGGGTGCGGGGCAGCCGCCCGTGGCGCAGCGCCATGACCATCTTGATGACGCCGCCGACGCCGGCCGCGCCCGAGGTGTGGCCGATGTTGGACTTCAACGAGCCGATCCACAGCGGCTGTTCGGGATCGCGCCGCCGCCCGTACGCGGCCAGCAGGGCCTGCGCCTCGATGGGGTCGCCGAGCCGGGTGCCGGTGCCGTGCGCCTCGACGGCGTCGACGTCGCCGGGCGCGAGCCGGGCGTCGGCGAGGGCGTCGGCGATGACGCGTTCCTGGGCGGGCCCGTTGGGGGCGGTGAGGCCGTTGCTCGCGCCGTCCTGGTTGACGGCGGAGCCGCGGACGACGGCGAGCACCCGGTGGCCGTTGCGGCGGGCGTCCGCGAGGCGTTCGAGGACGACGACGCCGGCGCCCTCGGACCAGCCGGTGCCGTCGGCGGAGGCCGCGAAGGCCTTGCAGCGCCCGTCCGCGGACAGGGCGCGCTGGCGGCTGAAGGCGACGAACGCGTCCGGCGTCGCCATCACCGCGACACCGCCCGCGAGGGCGAGGGAGCACTCTCCCGCACGGAGCGAACGGACCGCGAGGTGCAGGGCGACCAGGGACGACGAGCAGGCGGTGTCGACACTGATCGCGGGGCCTTCGAGGCCGAGGGTGTAGGCGACGCGGCCCGAGACGACGCTGGCGGCCGTGCCGGTGTCGAGGAGGCCCTGCAGCTCGGGGATGTCACGCGAGGCGCTGCCGTAGTCGTTGCGCATCGCGCCGATGAACACGCCGGTCCGGGTGGAGCGCAGCGCGGCCGGGTCGATGGCCGCGCGCTCGACGGCCTCCCAGGCGGTCTCCAGGACGAGGCGCTGCTGCGGGTCCATGGCGAGGGCCTCGCGCGGCGAGATCCCGAAGAAGCCCGGGTCGAAGTCGGCGGCGTCGTGCAGGAACCCTCCGTGGCGGGTGGCGGAGGTGCCGGGGTGGTCGGGGTCCGGGTGGTAGAGCGCCTCGGTGTCCCAGCCGCGTCCTGTGGGCCATTCGGTGATGGCGTCGGTGCCGCTGTCGACGAGGTCCCAGAGCCGCTCGGGGGTGTCGGCGCCGCCGGGGTAGCGGCAGCTCATGGCGACGATCGCGACGGGTTCGTGGCGGGCGTCCTCCGCCTCGCGCAGGCGCCGCCTGGCGTCCCCCAGGTCCGCGGTGGCACGCCTGAGGTATTCGAGGAGCTTGTCGTTGTCCGGCATGGGTGTCTCGCTTCTCCCTCAGGCGCCGTAATTGTTGTCGAGCAGTTCGAAGAGTTCGTCGGCGGTGGCGGTGGTCGTGTCGGCGCCCTCCGCCCCGTCGGTGCCGCCGTTCTCCCGCGGTCTGCGGCCGTTCCAGGCGCGCAGCAGCTCCCGCAGACGCGCGCCGATCTCGTCGGCGTCGGGTGTATCCGTGCCCGCGGTGGCCAGCGCGTCGGCCAGTCGGTCCAGTTGGGCGAGGACGGGCCGTTCCGGTTCGGGTGGCGCGGCGAGCCGTTCGTGGAGGTGGCCGGCGAGCGCGGTGGGCGTGGGATGGTCGAAGACCGCGGTGGGCGGCAGCGGAATCCCCGTCGCCTCGCTGAGGCGGTTTCTGAACGTCATGGCGAGCATCGAGTCGAACCCCGCGTCGGAGAAGGGGCGTTCGGGCTCGACGGACGCGGTGCCGGCGTGTCCGAGCAGGGCGGCGGCGTGCGCGACGACCAGGTCGAGGACGGTGCGGCGGCGGTCGGGATCGTCCAACCGGGCGAGCTGCGCGGTGAGTTCGGCCGCCGGGTCGGTCTCCGGCGGTCCGGCCGCGGGTTCGGGGACGGTGACTGCGGCCGTCGCCGCGACGCCGGCGGACCGGCCCGGGGTGGGCAGCCAGTACCGCTCGTGCTGGAAGGCGTAGGTGGGCAGGGGGACGTGCGGGGTCGTGGGCGGGGGCAGCACGGCGGCCCAGTCCACGGTGGCGCCGTGCGTCCACGCCTCGGCGAGCGAGGCGAGGAGGCGGTCGGTGCCGCCGTCGTCGCGGCGTACGCTGCCGACGGCGGCGACGGGCAGTTGCGCCCGCTCGGCGGTGTCGGCGACCGCGGCGGTCAGCACCGGGTGCGGGCTCATCTCGACGAACAGGTCGTGCCCGGCGGCGAGCAGGGTCTCGGTGGCGCGCGCGAACTCGACCGGCTCGCGCAGGTTGCGGTACCAGTAGCCCGCGTCCAGTACGGCTCCGTCGACGACGTCCCCGGTCACGGTCGAGTACAGCGGCACGTTCGGGGTGCGGGGCCGCACTCCGGCGAGGGCGGTGCGCAGCGCGTCGCCGACGTCGGTGACCTGAGCGGAGTGGGCGGCGTAGTCGACGGGGAGCCGCCGGGCCCGTACGGCCTCGCGTTCGCAGTCGGCGAGCAGCGCCTCCAGCGCGGCGGGCTCGCCCGCGACGACGACGGCCTGCGGACCGTTGACCGCGGCGACACCGATCCGCTCGTCGTACGGCAGCAGCATTTCCCGTACGCGTTCCTCGGGTGCGGCCAGGGAGACCATGCCGCCACGGCCCGCGAGGCGCAGCAACTCCCGGCTGCGCAGGGCGACGACGCGGGCGGCGTCCTCCAACGACAGCGCCCCGGCCACACAGGCAGCCGCGATCTCCCCCTGCGAATGCCCCACCACGGCAGCGGGCTCCACCCCGTACGACCGCCACACCTCCGCCAACGACACCATCACCGCGAACAACACCGGCTGCACCACATCAACACGATCAAGCGACGGCGCACCAGGAACCTCACGCAGCACGTCGACCAGCGACCAGTCCGTAAACGGAGCGAGAGCCACACCGCACTCGGCCACACGAGCAGCGAACACCGGTGACGAATCCAGGAGGTCACGCGCCATCCCCGACCACTGCGACCCCTGCCCGGGAAAGACGAACACGGCCCGCGCCTCGCCCGCGCGGCCCGTGACGGCGCCGGGTGCGGGTGCCCCATTACCCAGCGCCGCGAGCGCGCCGAGGATCTCCTGCCGGGTCCGGCCGGTCACCGCGGCGCGGTGGCGGAACGCGGTGCGGGTGGTGGCGAGCGCGTGGGCGAGATCCGTGAGGGGCCGCTCGGGCGCCGTTTCGGCGTGCTCGCGCAGACGGCGGGCCTGGTCGCGCAGGGCGGGTACGGAGGCGGCGGACAGCGGTAGCGCCACGGTGTCGCCAGTGATCGGTTCGGGTGCGGCCGGCCGCTCCGACGACGGCGACAGCCAGGCCTCATCCGGGGCCTGTTCGAGCACCGCGTGCGCGTTGGTTCCGCTCATGCCGAACGACGAGACACCCGCGCGGCGCGGGCGGCCGGTGTCGTCCCACGGCCGTGCCTCGGTCAGCAGCCGTACCGCGCCCTTGGACCAGTCCACCTTGGTGGAGGGTGTGTCGACGTGGAGGGTGCGGGGCAGCAGGCCGTGGCGCAGGGCCATGACCGTCTTGATGACGCCCGCGACACCCGCGGCGGCCTGCGTGTGGCCGATGTTGGACTTCAGCGAGCCGAGCCACAACGGCTGTTCCTCGGGGCGGTCCTGGCCGTAGACGGCGAGCAGGGCCTGCGCCTCGATGGGGTCGCCGAGTGTGGTGCCGGTGCCGTGCGCCTCGACGAGGTCGATGTCGCCGCCGGTCAGCCCGGCGGTGGCGAGCGCACGGTGCAGGACGCGTTCCTGCGCGGGACCGCTCGGGGCGGTGAGGCCGTTGCTCGCGCCGTCCTGGTTGACGGCGGAGCCACGGACGACGGCGAGGACCGGATGCCCCTGACGGCGGGCCTCGGAGAGCCGCTCGACCACCACGACGCCGACGCCCTCGCCCCAGCCGGTGCCGTCGGCGGCGTCCGCGAAGGACCGGCAGCGGCCGTCGGGCGAGAGGCCGCGCTGACGGCTGAACTCCACGAACGCGTCGGGGGACGCCATGACGGCGGCGCCACCGACGAGCGCGAAGGAGCACTCCCCGGCACGCAGTGCCTGTCCGGCCAGGTGGAGCGCGACGAGCGAGGAGGAGCACGCGGTCTCGACGGTGACCGCGGGGCCCTCGGTGCCGAGGGTGTAGGCGATGCGTCCGGAGGCGACGCTCGTGACCGTGCCGCTGAGCAGGTGGCCCTCCACGTCGGCGCTCGGATCCTGTGGCCCGGCGCCGTACCCCTGCCCGGCGACGCCCAGATAGACGCCGCCCTGGCTGCCGCGCAGCGACCCGGGGTCGAGGCCCGCGCGTTCGAGGGCCTCCCACGAGGTCTCCAGGAGGAGGCGCTGCTGCGGGTCCATGGCGAGCGCCTCGCGCGGCGAGATCCCGAAGAACTCGGCGTCGAAGTCGCCCGCGCCGTCGAGGAATCCGCCGCCGCTCGTGTAGAAGGTGCCCTCGCGCTCGGGGTCGGGGTCGTAGAGGGCGTCGAGCGGCCAGCCGCGGTCGTCGGGCAGCGGGCCGATCGTGTCCCGCTCCCCGGCGACGAGGTCCCACAGGTCCTCGGGGCTCCGGACTCCGCCGGGGAAGCGGCAGGCCATGCCGATGACGGCCAGCGGCTCGTCGGAGGCAGCGGCGGTGGCGACTGACGTGCTCGGTGCGGGGATCGCGCCGGTCAGTTCGTCGTGGAGGCGGTCGCCGAGCGCCGTGGCCGTGGGGTGGTCGAAGACGGTGCTCGCGGGCAGCGTGAGACCGGTGGCGTCGGCGAGGCGGTTGCGCAGTTCGACGGCGGTGAGCGAGTCGAAGCCGATGTCGTGGAAGGGCCGCCCGGCGTCGACGGCGGCCGTCGAGTCGTGGCCCAGGACGGCGGCCGCCTCGGCGCGCACGAACTCGGTGAGGACGCGGTGCCGTTCGGCGTCGGAAAGGCCGGCCAGCCGCTCGCGCCAGCGGACGGCGGCATCGGGCTCCGTTTCCCCCGCCACCCCTTGCTGCGGCTCGGGCGCCGCCTCGGGAAGGTCGCTGAACAGAGCGCTCTCACGGCCTGAACGGAAGGCCGGTGCGAAGCGCGCCCAGTCCATGTCCGCGACGGCGATGCCGCTGTCGTCGCGCTCCAGGGCCCGCCACAGCGCCCCGAGTGCCGCCTCGGGTGCCATCGGGACCAGGCCGAGGCGGCGCAGCCCCGCGCCCGTCTCCCCCTGCGCCATGCCCGCCCCTGCCCACGGCCCCCAGGCCACACAGGTGGCGGCACGCCCCTGTGCGCGCCGCCGTTCGGCGACGGCTTCGAGGAGGGCGTTCGCGGCCGCGTAGGTGCCCTGCCCCGCGCTGCCCCATGTGGCGGAGACCGACGAGAAGAGCACGAAGGCGTCCAGGTCGTCGCCGAGGAGGGCGTCGAGGTGGGCGGTTCCCCGCACCTTGGCCGCGGTCTCCTCGGCGAGCAGCGCGGGTGTGCACTCCGCGATGCGGGTGTCGGAGGTGACACCGGCGGCGTGGAAGACGGCCCGTACGGTGTCGCCACCGGCCGCGAGGTGGGCGAGGAGGTCCGCGAGGGCCGACCGGTCGGCGACATCGCACGCCGCGACGGTGGTGCGCGTACCCGACGCGGTGAGTTCCTGGACGAGTTCGGCCGCACCGGGCGCCCGAGGCCCTTGACGGCTCGTCAGGACGACGTGGTCGGCGCCGCTCCGGGCGAGCCGGCGGGCCACGTGCGCGCCGAGGCCGCCGGTGCCGCCCGTGACGAGGACGGTGCCGCGTGCGGTCCACGCGGGCGTGCCCTCATCAGACGTACGGCGGTGACCGGCGACCGGCTCCCTGACCAGGCGGCGGCCGTGGAGGCCGTCCGCGCGGACAGCCACCTGGTCTTCGGCGCAGCCGCCGTCGCGGGTGCGCACGGTTCCGGACAGCAGGGCGCACAGGCGCCGCAGGGCGGTGTCGTCGGGCTGTTCCGGCAGGTCCACGAGACCGCCCCAGCGCTGCGGGTGTTCGAGTGCGGCGACCCTGCCGAGCCCCCACACCCCGGCCTGGCCGGGGTGGTCGGGGCCGCCGCCGTCCACGGCCACGGCGCCGGTGGTGACGCACCACATCGGGGCGTCGGCGCCCGCGTCGCCGAGGGCCTGGACGAGCAGCAGGGTGGTCTCGGGCCCGGTGGCGGGCGCGAGCAGCGACAGCACGCCGCTCACGCCGGACGGTACGCGGGCCGCGAGCCCGGCCCGGTCGACGCCGTCGGGGACGGCGAGGAGGGACACATCGGCGCCGTGCCCGGTGAGCGCGCCCCGGCACGCCTCGGCGAGCGGCGCGCCCGCGGCGGTCTCGGGCACGACGAGCAGCCAGGTGCCGGTGAGCCGGGCGGAGGAGGCCGGGTCGGGCAGGGCGCGCCAGGTGACGCGGTAGGTCCAGGCGTCCGCCGCGCCGGCGGGGTCGGCGGTGCGGTCCTGGCGCGGCGCGGGCCAGTACCTGCGGCGCTGGAACGGGTAGGTGGGCAGGTCGATTTGGGGTGTGCGGGCGGGGGCTCCCGCGGTCCAGTCGACGGGTACGCCGCGGACGTGCAGGGTGGCGAGGGCGCCGGTCAGCGACTCGGCTTCGGTGCGTCCTTCGCGGAGCAGCGGTACGGCGCGGCAGTCGTCCCCGGCGGTGCGGCACTCCTCGACGAGGCCGGACAGGACGCCGGCCGGGCCGAGTTCGAGGCAGCTGGTGGTGGATTCGGCGAGCAGGGTGCGGGCGCCGTCGAGGAAGCGGACGGTGCCCCGGACGTGCCGCACCCAGTACTCGGGGTCGCACAGTTCGTCCGCGGCGGCCCGCTCGCCGGTGAGGTTGGAGACGACGGGGATGCGCGGCGGCTCGTACGTCATCCGCCGTGCCACGGAGCGGAACTCGCCGAGCATCTCCTCCATGTGCGCCGAGTGGAAGGCGTGGCTGACGGTGAGTTCCTTGGTACGGCGGCCCCGCGCCCGGAAGGCTTCGGCGAGGCGGAGGACGGGCGTGCGGTCACCGGACAGGACGGTGGAGCGCGGCCCGTTGACAGCGGCGATCGACACGCTGTCCCTGTGGGCGACCGACACACTGTCCGCGTCGGCACCCGACCCGGTGCCCGCTTCCGCGAGCAGCACCCGGACCTCTTCCTCGTCGGCCTCCACGGCGACCATGGCGCCGCCGCCGGGCAGCGCGTCCATGAGACGGCCGCGCGCGGCGACGAGGGCGCAGGCGTCCGGCAGACCGAGCACCCCGGCCACGTGGGCGGCGGCGAGCTCGCCGATGGAGTGCCCGAGCAGCACGTCCGGTCGTACGCCCCAGTGCTCCATCAGCCGGAACAGCGCCACCTGAAGGGCGAACAGCGCGGGCTGGGTGCAACCGGTGCGATCCAGGAGTACGGCGTCACGAGTACCCGGGGCGGCGAACATGACGTCGCGCAGCGGCACTCCGAGGTCCGGGGAGAGGTGCGGTGCCAGATGGGTGAGGACGTCGTCGAGCGCGTCGGCGAAGACAGGTTCGGTGCGGTACAGCTCGGCGCCCGCGCCGGGCCGCTGGCTGCCCTGGCCGGGGAAGAGGAAGGCGGTCCGGCCGGGCGCGGCGGCATGGCCGGTGACGAGTCGTCCGGAGGACGTCCCGTCGGCGAGGGCGTCCAGGGCGGCGAGGACCGCGTCGGGGTCGTGTCCGAGGACGGCGGCGCGGTGGTCGAGGGCGGCGCGCCGGGTGGCGAGGGCGTGGGCCACGTCCGCGAGGCGACGGGCGGCGTGTTCGTCGGGGTGTGGAAGTAGGTCTTCGGGGCGTGTGCGTAGGTCTTCGAGGTGTGTACGCAGGTCGTCGTCGGGGTGGGTGCGCAGGTCGTCGTCGCGGTGGGTACGCAGGCCGTCGTCTGGATGGGTGCGCAGGCCGTCGTCGAGATGTGCTCGTACGAGATGCGTACGCAGCTGGGCGGCCTGGGCTCGCAGGGCGTCCGGGGTGCGGGCGGAGAGCAGCAGCGGCACGGCGACACCGGTTTCCGGCGCGCAGTCGTCCGCCGGGGCCGCGGCGGGCGGCGCCTGTTCCACGACGATGTGGGCGTTGGTGCCGCTGATGCCGAACGAGGAGACTCCGGCGCGCCGCGGCTCGTCCGTCTCCGGCCAGGGCGTGGGCCCGGTCAGCAGCCGTACGTCGCCGGCGGACCAGTCGACGTGCGGGTTCGGTTCGTCGGCGTGGAGCGTGCCGGGCAGTTCACCGGCGCCGAGGGCGAGCACGGTCTTCATGAGCCCGGCGACTCCGGCCGCGGCCTGGGTGTGCCCGATGTTGGACTTGACCGAGCCGAGCCACAGCGGCCGTTCGGCGGGGCGCCCCGCGTACACGGCCTGGAGCGCCTGCGCCTCGATGGGGTCGCCGAGCACGGTGCCCGTGCCGTGCGCCTCCACGGCGTCGACCTGGTGGGGGCGCAGGCCCGCGTCGGCGAGCGCGGCGCGGATGACGGCCTGCTGGGAAGGCCCGTTCGGGGCGGTCAGGCCGTTGCTCGCGCCGTCCTGGTTGACGGCGGAGCCCCGGATCACGGCGAGCACGCGGTGGCCGTCGCGGCGGGCGTCGCTCAGCCGCTCCAGGAGCAGCACTCCGGCGCCCTCCCCCCACGCGGTGCCGTCGGCGCCCGCCCCGAACGCCTTGCACCGCCCGTCGCGGGCCAGGCCGCGCTGGCGGCTGAACTCGACGAAGAGACGGGGCGTGCTCATGACCGTGACGCCGCCCGCGAACGCCTGGTCGCAGTCGCCGCGCCGCAGTGCCTGGGCGGCGAGGTGGACGGCGACCAGCGATGAGGAGCAGGCCGTGTCGACGGTGAGGGCGGGCCCTTCGAGGCCGAGGACGTAGGAGATGCGGCCGGACATCACGCTGGCCGTGTTGCCGGTGAGGAGGTGCCCTTCGGACACCTCGGGGTCGCCACCGGCGAGGCTCATGTAGTCCTGGCCGTTGGTGCCGACGAACACGCCCACGCGGCGCCCGCGCAGCGCGGCCGGATTCTGCCCGGCGTGCTCCGCGGCCTCCCACGAGGTCTCCAGGAGGAGCCGCTGCTGCGGGTCCATGGCGAGCGCCTCGCGCGGCGAGATCCCGAAGAACTCGGCGTCGAAGTCGGCGGCGTCCGTGAGGAACGCGCCCTGTGTGCAGTAGGTGGTGCCGGTCCGGTCCGGGTCGGGGTCGTACAGTCCGGCCGTGTCCCAGCCGCGGTCCTGGGGCCACTCCGTGACCGCGTCCCGGCCCTCGGCGAGCAGCTGCCACAGCTCGTCGGGGCGTCGTACGCCGCCGGGGAACCGGCAGCCCATGCCCACGACGGCGATGGGTTCGCCGTCGTGGGGAGCCGGGGTCGCGGAGGAGCCGTGAAGGGCCGGGGCGTCGGCGGTCTCGCCGGGCGTACCGAGTTCACTCGCTACGCCCAGTTCACCCCGTGCACCCAGTTCGCCCAGTTCACCCAGTTCGCCCAGTTCACCCAGTTCGCCCAAGAGGTACTCGGCGAGGACGGCCGGTGTGGGCCGGTCGAAGAGCACGGTGGCGGGCAGCCGTACGCCGGTGGCGGCGGCCAGCCGGTTGCGCAGCTCCACCGCCGTCAGCGAGTCGAACCCCATGTCGGTGAAGGCCCGTTCGGAGTGCACGGCGTCGGGCACGGTGTGCCGCAGGACGGCCGCCGCGTGCGTACGGACGAGGTCGGTGACGAACCGGGCCCGTTCGGCGGCGGGCACGGCGGCGAGCTGCTCGCGGAACGCCCCCTCGGTCCCCGCGGACCTGCCAGCCCCCTTGGAACCGCCCGTCCTGCTCCCACCGCTGTCGTCGTCGCGGCCGGTCAGCCCGGCGAGCAGCGTGGCGGCGCGCGGTCCCGTCGTATCGGCGAACCGCCGCCAGTCCGCGTCGGCGACGACGACCAGCGCGTCGTCCTCGGCGAGGGCGCGTCCGATGGCGGTGACGGCGGCCGCGGGCTCCATGGAGGGCAGACCACGGTCCCGCAGCCGGCCCGCGACCCCGTCGACGAGCATGCCCTCACCGGCGGCCCAGGCGCCCCAGGCGAGGGCGGTGCCGGTCAGCCCGTCGGCCCGCCGGGAGGCGACGAGAGACTCCAACGCGGCGTTCGCGGCGGCGTAGTTGGCCTGCCCGGCGTTGCCCACGACCCCCATGACGGAGGTGAAGACGACGAAGGCGGAGAGGTCCAGGTGGGCGGTCGCCTCGTGCAGGACCTCGGCGGCGGTCACCTTGGCCCGGAGCGACACGGCGAGCCGCGCGGGTGTGAGGTCGTCCAGCATGCCGTCGTCGAGGACGCCCGCCGCGTGCACGACCGCGGTCAGCGGGCGGTCCTGCGGCAGCGTTCCGAGCAGTTCCGTCACCTGCTCGGGGTCGGCGACGTCGCACGCCGCCACGGTCACGGCAGTGCCCGACTCCGCCAGCTCGGCCCGCAGCGCGTCCGCGCCCGGCGCCCGCTGCCCGCGCCGGCCGACGAGGAGCAGATGCCCGGCGCCACGTCCGGCCAGCCACCGCGCCACGTGGGCGCCGACGCCGCCGGTGCCACCCGTGACGAGAACCGTGCCGTGCCCGAACGCATCGTCGTTCTCGGGCAGTTCACCGTGCACCGGCGCGGGCAGCAGGCGCCGTCCGTGGACGCCCGTCGACCTCACCGCGACCTGGTCCTCGTCGGTCACGGACGTCAGTACGGCGCACAGCCTCCGCAGCGTCCGCTCGTCGGGATCGTGGGGCAGGTCCGCCAACCCACCCCAACGGTTGGGGTGTTCGAGCGCGGCGCAGCGGCCCAGCCCCGCGACGGCCGCCTGCGCGGGGGCGCCCGGCCGCTCCCCGGGTGCGACCAAGGCGGCGCCGCGCGTCACGCACCACAGCGGTGCGTCGATCCCCGCGTCTCCGAGCGCCTGCACGAGCGCGAGGCTGAGTGCGAGCCGGCCCGGCAGCTCGGCGTACTCGGGATGCGGGCGTCGTTCGTCCGCGAGCAGCGAGAGGACACCGGCCACGGGCAGTTCCCCGGCCGCGGAGCCGAGCGCGTCGGCCAGCGCGGCGCGGCTCGTCCCTGGCCCCCCACCGCGGACGACGGTGAGGTCGAGGCCGACCGCCACGAGTCCGCGTACGACGTCGTCCGCGTCCCCTTCCTTCGGAGCTCCCTCCTCCGCGGCCCCCTCCTCCGGGCACACGGCGAGCCAGCGCCCCACCGGCGCCGACGCGGGCGGCAGGTCCAACGGCTGCCAGCCCACGCGGTGCCGCCAGGAGTCGGCGCGCCGCTCCCGCGTCCGTTCCGCACGCCAGACGGCCAGCGCGGGCAGCACCTCGTCCAGGGCCTCGGGAGTCACCCGCAACGTCTCCGCGAGGCGCGCGGGCTCCGCACCGGCGAGCGCCTCCCACAGCCCGTCCGTCTCCCCGTCCGCGTCGGACGCCTGCGCCGCGACCTCCGTGGCCTCCCCGGCCTCCCCGGCCTCCCCGGCCTCCAGCCAGAACCGTTCGCGTTGGAAGGCGTAGGTGGGCAGGTCGGTGCGGATGGCTCCGGTGCCCTCGAAGACGGGCGACCAGTCGACCGTGATGCCGTGCGCGTGGGCCTGCCCCAGAGCGAGCAGCATCCGCCGGAGCCCGCCTTCGTCCCGGCGGAGCGTGCCCAGGACCACACCACCCGCCCCGGCCGCCTCCAGGGTCCCCTCGACCGCCATGGCCAGCACCGGATGCGGACTCACCTCGACGAAGGCGCCGAAGCCGTCACCGGCCAGGGCCCGTACGGCCGCCTCGAAGCCGACCGTGCGCCGCAGATTCGTGTACCAGTACCCGGCCCCCATCTCCGAGGTGTCCAGCCACTCCCCCGTGACGGTCGAGAAGAGCGGCACGTCACCGCGGACCGGCGTGATGCCGTCCAGGGCCGCCGTCAACTCGCCCTCGATTCGCTCCACATGGGCCGAGTGCGAGGCGTAGTCCACATCGATGCGCCGCGCCCGCACCCCGCCCGCCTCGCAGGACACGAGCAGCTCGTCCAAGGCGTCCGTGTCTCCGGAGACCACGACCGCCGAGGGTCCGTTGACCGCCGCGATCGACAGGCGTCCGTCCCAGGCCGCGATGGTCTCTTCGACCCACTCCGACGACATGCCCAGTGACACCATGCCGCCCTGCCCGGCGAGGCGCACGATGGCCCGGCTGCGCAGGGCGACGACCTTCGCCCCGTCCGCCAGGGACAGCCCACCGGCCACGGTCGCCGCCGCGATCTCCCCCTGCGAATGCCCGACGACGGCATCGGGCACCACCCCGTAGACACGCCACAACCGCGCCAACGACACCATCACCGCGAACAGCACCGGCTGCACCACATCCACCCGCTCGAACCCCTCGCCCGAGCGCACCACATCCAACAGCGACCACTCCACGTAGGGAGCCAGCGCCGCCCCACACTCCCCCATGAACCCGGCGAACTCCACCGACTCATCCAGGAGTTCACGCGCCATGCCCACCCACTGCGCACCCTGACCGGGGAACACGAACACCGTCCCGAGGAGCCGCGCGGCCCGGCCCTCGACCACGAGCGGAGACGGCTCGCCGTAGGCCAACGCCCGCGCGCCCTCCCACAGCTGTCGGCGGTCTCCGGCCACTACGGCCCGGTACTCATGGAGCGCGCGGGTCACCGCCAGCGACAGGCCCACGTCGCCGATCCGGACGACGTCCTCACCGCACGCCTCCAGCAGCCGCGCCGCCTGCTCCCGCAACGCCTCCGGCGACTTCGCCGAGAACACCCACGGCACCGGCGCACGCACCTCGGAAGCCGGCGCGGCGGCGTCCTCCGGCACCTGCTCCAGAATCACGTGAGCATTCGTCCCGCTGATCCCGAATCCGGAGACGCCCGCCCGGCGGGGCCGGTCGCTCTCCGGCCAGGGCGTGGGTTCGCCGAGCAGCCGCACGTCGCCGGTGCTCCAGTCCACGTACGGCGTCGGCTCGGTGCTGTGCAGGGACCGGGGCAGCAAGCCGTGCCGCATCGCCAGGACCATCTTCATGACGCCGCCGATCCCGGCGGCGGCCTGGGTGTGGCCGATGTTGGACTTCAGCGAACCCAGCCACAACGGCCGCCCCTCCACCCGCTCCTGGCCGTACGTCGCCAGCAGCGCCTGCGCCTCGATCGGATCCCCCAACGTGGTCCCCGTACCATGCGCCTCCACCGCGTCGACATCCTTCGCCGACAACCCCGCGTCAGCCAACGCCGCACGAATCACCCGCTGCTGCGAAGGACCGTTCGGCGCCGTCAGACCATTGCTCGCACCGTCCTGATTGACCGCGCTCCCCCGCACCACCGCCAGCACCGGACGACCGTTGCGGCGGGCGTCCGACAACCGCTCCAGGAGCAGGACGCCCACACCCTCGGCCAGGCCGAATCCGTCGGCCTGTGCGGAGAACGCCTTGCAGCGGCCGTCGGCGGCCAGGCCGCCCTGGCTGCTGAACTCCACGAACATGCCCGGCGTCGGCATCACCGTGGCGCCTCCCGCGAGCGCGAGGGCGCACTCGCCGCGGCGCAGCGACTGTGCCGCGAGGTGCAGGGCCACGAGCGACGAGGAGCAGGCCGTGTCGACGGTCACGGCGGCGCCTTCGAGGCCGAGGGCGTAGGCGATGCGGCCGGAGGCGACACTGCCGGTGTTGCCGGTGAGGAGGTGGCCGTTGCCGTCCGTCGCCTCGTGCAGGCGGGGGCCGTAGTCCATGGTCATCGCGCCGACGTAGACGCCGGTGCGGCTGCCGCGCAGGGTGTGCGGGTCGATGCCGGCGCGTTCGAGGGTCTCCCACGACGTCTCCAGGAGCAGCCGCTGCTGCGGGTCCATGACGAGGGCTTCGCGGGGCGAGATGCCGAAGAACTCGGCGTCGAAGCGGTCGGCTTCGTGCAGGAACCCGGCCTCGCGCTGGTAGTGGCGGCCGGGCGCCATGTCCTCGGGGGCGCAGGCACGCCCGGCGCTCCAGCCGCGGTTGTCGGGGAACGGCGTCACGGCGTCGGTGCCGTCCGACAGGAGCTGCCACAGGCGCTCGGGGCTGTCGGCGCCGCCGGGATAGCGGCAGCCCATCGCGACGATCACCACAGGGTCGTCGTCCGGGGCCGGGCCGGTCGTGCCGTGCCCCTGCGGGCCCCCCGGGTCCGCGTGCCGGTCCGTTCGGGAGGGGTCGGTGAGCAGTTCGTGCCTGAGGGCCTCGGCGAGCGCCCTCGGTGTCGGGTGGTCGAAGACGGCGGTCACGGGCAGCGCTCCGGCGCCGGTGACAGCGGCGACGCGGTTGCGGATCTCCACCGCTGTCACGGAGTCGAGGCCGAGGCCTGTGAACGTGGCGTCGGGGTCGACGGGCCGTGCGTCGCCGAGCACCGCGGCGACCTCCTGGCCCACGACACGCAGCAGGCGCTCGCGCTGTCCGCCGGCGGTGAGTCCTGCTAGTTCGTCGCGGAGGGCCGCCCCGGTGTCCTCTGTGTCCGTGGCGCGTGTGACCGGAGCGCCTGTGACCGTGTCGTCGTCGGCCTCCCACAGGTCGGCGGGCAGTTCGGCGGGGCGGGCGTCGAGTCCGGCGAAGACGGCCGCGCGGTCCGGGGTGACGCCGTGGACGTACGCCTCGCCGAGCGCGGTCAGGAACTGGGAGCGGCCACCGTGACCGCGGCGCAGGGTCGCGCCGGTGTGGGCGGTGAGGTTCTGTTCGGTGGCGGTCGCCTGGAGGGCGGTGGTGAGGACCGGGTGGGGACTGATCTCCAGGAGAGTGTGGTGGCCGTCGCGCAGCAGGGCCGCGGTGGCTTCGTGGAAGCGGACCGTGTTGCGCAGGTTGCGGGCCCAGTAGTCGGCGTCCAGGAGCGGCTCCCGCAGGCGGTCGCCGGTGAGGCCGGAGTAGTACGGGAGGTCGCCGGGGAGCGGCCGGACAGGGGCCAGGTCGGAGTGGAGGCGCGGCACGATGGCGTCGATGTGCGGGGAGTGGGCGGCGAGGCCGACGGCGATGCGGCGTGCGTGGAGGCCCTCGGCGGTGAGCCGGGCGACGAGTTCCGTGGCGGCGTCGGTGTCGCCCGAGACGATCACGGAGCTCGGCCCGTTGACGGCGGCGACCCCCAAACGGCCGCCGTATTCCTCCAGTCGGGCCGCCACATCGGTGACGGGGGCCATGACGGAGACCATGTCTCCGCGTCCGGACAGGGTGGCCTGTGCCTGGCTCCACAGGGCGACGACGCGGGCGCTGTCGTCGAGGGAGAGTGCGCCGGCGACGGCCGCGGCGGAGATCTCGCCGCAGCTGTGGCCCAGGACCGCGGACGGCTCCACGCCGTGGTCGCGCCAGAGTCCGGCCAGCGAGACGCCGACGGCGAACAGGGCGGGCTGCACGATGTCGGGGCGTTCCAGGGCTGGCGCGCCGTCGGCGGCGCGCAGCACGTCCATGAGGGACCAGTCGACGAAGGGTTCGAGGGCCTGTGCGCAGGCGTCCATGCGCCGTGTGAACCCTGGTGCGGCGGTGAGGAGTTCGGCGGCCATGCCGGGCCACTGGGAGCCCTGACCCGGGAAGACGAAGGCGACGCCGGTGGCGGGGCCGCCCGATCCCTCGACGAGGCCGGAGGCGCCGCGTCCGTGGGCGAGCGCGTCGAGGTGCTCCAGGAACTCTTCGCGGGTCCGGGCGACAAGGGCGGCACGCCGTCCCTGCCCGGCCGTGGTGTGCGCGAGGGCGAGCCCGACGTCCGCGGGGCTCCACTCGGGCAGGGTGCGCAGGTGGCCACGCAGCCGTCGCGCCTGCGCCATGAGGGCGCCCCTGCTGTCGCCGGACAGGGCCCACAGGAGGGAGGTCCCGGCAGGGGATTCGGGCACGTTCACGCCATGGCTCCTCAGCACGCACAGGGGACTACGGGACAGGGACTGCGGGGCGCGGGCCGGTGGCACGGCTCACGCGGGCACGGCGGCGCGCCGGGGCACTGCTCGGCCCGGGGTCCGCGGTGGGGCGAAAAGCCTCCGTAGGTGACGTTCCGTCAGTAGAGGCCCTCGGGCGCCGTGTTGGCGATCTGGAGCGGCCGGACGTCGGCGACGCCGTCGCAGGGCCACTCGGTGTCGAGGTGGCGTGCCGCCTGGTCGCGTTCGAGGACGTTGGGCAGGAAGAGGTCGTCGTGCAGGACGGTGAGGCGGACCTGACCGGTGGCACCGGGTGCGACGACCGAGCGCCAGTCGTCCTTGCGCACCACGGCCATGGTCACCTGCGGGTAGTTCGGCATGTACGGGAGCGGGCCGCCGTTCTCCGGTACGCCGAGGAACGCGGCGTTGCCGAAGGTGTTGCCGTAACTGATGCCGCAGATCCCGCCGTCGAGGGCCGTGCGGAAGTCGCGGTACATGGCGGCGTTGATCTGGGTGCCGCTCAGGCGTACCCCGGCGAGGGCCGCGACGTGTTCGGGCGAGCGTCTGCACAGGGCGGCGAAGAGGGCCGGGGTGGTGTTGAGGTAGTCGATGTCGCCCTGGTCGAGTGCGTCGGTGATCTGGTCCAGGAGGTGGCCGGTGTAGCGCTCGACGTCGGCCGGGCGGCCTTCGCGGATGAGGCGTTTGACCCAGCGCGGGTCCATGTCGATGGCGTACACCAGGCCGGCGTACAGATCGGCGACCTCCCAGGCGCCGTGCCCGACGAGGTGCGGTCCGGTGGGTGTCGCCTGGAGCCAGCCGCGGCCGGGCGCGAACCCTTCGTGGACGAAGGACCAGCGGCGCCAGATGGCGCGGTGGCGGAGCATGGCGGGGGTGTAGAAGACGCGGCAGGGGGTGCCGGTCGTGCCGCCGGTGTCCCAGACGCGGCCGGCGAGCGGTCGGCGCAGGGCGCGCGGCACCAGATCCGCCGGGTCCACGCTGCGCAGGTCGGCGAGCGGGAAGGGGCCGAAGGCGGTGAGTTCCTCGTGGCGTGTGATGTCGTACGGGTCGAAGTCGAGCCGCTCGCGGCGGCTCAGCCAGTAGGGGCTTCCGTCACCGGGGTCGAAGGTGCGCCGCACGACTCTGCGCGTCCATTCGTCGATGTCGATGTCGAGCCACTTCTTGACGACTACGTCGGGGTCGGTTGCGTGGAATTCTTCGGGTCCCGCTGCGTGCTCGGCCCCCCGCATATCAGCGTTCCCGTGCGCCGGAGTCGCCTCCGGAGAAGCTGATTCCGAGGTCGTAGGCAGTACTGACAGCGAGCTGTATATGCTCGGTTGTTTCCACGTGAACAACAGGGAACGGGAAAGCGAGCATTCCTTCGGGAATGGCGGGGCCCATGACGAGGCCGAGCCGTACGTCGTGACTCCGCATTCCCTCGTAGATGTCGACGAGGCTGATCGGGTCCGTGGGATTGCGCTCGAACATTTCGCGCACTTCATCCGCCGTTTTCAGCTCTCCGCGCTCCAGACAGGAAAGCAGAGGAATGCGGGGTGCGGTGAACGGCATCCGGGCGACGTGGGGTGCGATGAAGTCGCGGAAGGGCCGGCGCAGCGGCGAGTGCACGGCGATGTTGCGGCCGGGCAGCGGCACGATCGCGCCGGGAGCGGACTCGGCGGCCAGGAGCTCGATCGCCGTGCGGTGACCGGCGAGCATGAGAATGCGCTGCGAGCCGTCCACGACGGGGCCGAAGTCGCCGGCGAGGTAGACGTCGGGGCGCCCTTCCCAGGGGGGTGGGGTCTGTGCGTCCGCTGCCTTCACGAAGGCGAGGGCCATGCCCTCGTCGGCGGCGTCGGGTCGCGGACCTGGGGCGTCGGCCGTCCGGGCCAGCATGGTGAACAGTGCCCGGCGGTCCAGGGCGCCGGCCAGACAGCTGGCCGTCATCGCTCCCAGGCTGAGTCCGCCGACCACGTCCGGGCGCAGGCCCGCGTCCGCCAGGAGGTCGTGCACGGCGACGGCGAGCGCCGCTTCGCGTATGGTTCCGGCGCTCTGCCGGCGCTCCCGCTCCTCGGGCAGTTCGCCCCGCAGAATCTGCTCGGCCGTCAGGCCGGTCCATCCGGATATCTCTTCGTAAAGCTGCCTTACGAGCGGTGACGCCTCATACAGTTCGATCCCGTGCGGTTCGGTCCCGACGCCACCGCCGAATAAGTACCCCAGGGGCATGCCTACTCCTGTCACACTTCAGAAAAGCTCTTGCCGCACGAACTCAGCGCCGAGTCCGAACCACCGGTGAAGACCTTCCCATGCTTCGACGTTAAAAATCTACAACAACCTTAAATATGCCACACGCTATTCACGTGAGGCCGAAATCAGGTGGCTGTTTCGGTACGCCGAAAGGTACGGGAATGAGACATAGGGGAGCCTAACATCGGGGCCGCGACGGCAGAACAGCACCTTCTCGATCCAGCCACCGTTTATGTGCGTCGGCCCGCCACAGCGAAAAGGCGCAAACAAGCCAACGCCGAACGCCCCGCAGACCGTGCGCCCGGAATACATTCCGCAGGCCACAGGCGCGTTCCCGCGGGGTCGGGAACGCGCCTGTGGCAGGTGCCACACAGGGTTGCCGTACGGGCAGGACGACACATCCGCGCAACATGCCCGTACGCATCCGGCCCTCCGGAAGTGGCGCGAAGCCTTAGCCAACTGTTCGATGTATCCCCCGCACGAGCGCGCGTCTCCGAACAGAAGACCGCTTCCGGCCGTCCTCATCTCGCTGCGGAGTTGGCGCGTCTGCGGCCACCGCGGCCTGCGCGGTCGGCGCGACGTCGGGTTCAGCGCTCGTCGCGGGTACCCGGTTCTGCCGGGCGGTGAGGGGCGTCGTCGGCGCGGAACAGCAGGACACGATGCCGCTTCCCGGGTGGTCCGTCGGTCACACGCGCGTGAGACTGCCTCGCATGCGCTGCGGTACCGGCGCGAAGCGGCAGGCCATGGTGACGGTGTCGATGTTCGGGACGTCCAGGCGGTAGCGGGTGCTCATCAGATAGCACAGGGCCATCAGTTGGAGCGTGCCGATGTCCGCGCCGATGCACTTCTTCGGCGCCCAGCCGAAGGGCACGTAGCACATCCGGTCGGCGGGACCGTGCGGTGCACCGGGCAGGAAACGGTCGGGATCGAAGGTGTCGGCCTGCTGCCAGAACCGGCGATCCCGGTGGATCATGTGCGGACTGACCAGGTAGCTCTGCCCCTTCTCCAGTCGGACGGAGCCGACGTCGAGCGAGACCCGTGCGTCCCGCACCAGCAGAAGTGGAGGGCTCCACATGCGCAGCACCTCCTTGACGAACCGGTGGGTGACCGGCGCCGACTTGGTCGGGGCGGCGCAGAATTCGGCCGCGTCCACGCTTCGCAGCTCGCGGGTGAGCCGCAGCGCCCACCGCGGGTTGCGGGCCAGTTCGTACAGCACGCTGGCGGCCGCGGAGCCGGGCGGGCCGCCGATCGCGGTGAGCACGGCAGTGACGACGTCGAGCGCCCGGTCCATGCCGAGTTCGGGAAGCAGCTCGACGATCGGGTCGGTGAGGTCCTGTTCACGCGCGCGGCGGCCCGACGCACGGTCGCGCAGCACTCTTCGCACGACAAGGCCGGCCCGGACCTGAACTGCGGCGAACCGCACGTGATGGCGCAGCCCGCGGCCCGGGTGACGGTCGATCAGGCGCAGCAGTTTCTGGTGCAGGTCCTCGGTGATCCGCACCGATTCGCGGGCGGTGAGCCCGGACAGGGCGACCGGCAGGATGGACTGCACGGCGATGTCCTGGGCAAGCAGCACGAGGTCGATGTCATCACCGAGCCGGCCGTCGGTGACCTGTTCCATTCGCTTGATCATTTCGGCGGTGTGCTCGCCGGTGAGGAGTGTGTGCAGCTGGGTGAGCCACGCCGTCCGTACGCGCGTCCACGGAATCTGTGCGCTCTGCCTGCGCCGGATCATGTCGATGAATCGGTCGGTCATCAGGAGACCGTTCCAGTTCGCACGGCTCAGCAGGCGTGCCGCGGCCGGGTCGAAGACGGCGAGCTGATCGTCGTTGAGCCAGAAGATGCCGCCCTCGGCCGCGCTGCGCAGCCTCAGATCGTGCAGGAAGTCATCACCATGGTGCGGTGTGGTCATGGCGCTGCCTCTCCCAGCCGGTGTGGGCAGCGACCGGGTGGAGGCCGCCCACACCGGTTCCGATCAGATGTGGTGGTAGATGTACCAGAAGTGGTGCCCGCCGTAACCGGACCGGATGTTGAGGACCGATTTGGCTGTGCGGATGAGCTTCCTCATGCCATTCACCTCCTTTCCAGGGCGGCGGCTCGGTGGCGCAGCTCCGCGGTGAAACGCGGCGGAGCCAGGGCGGGACCTTTTTGGGGTCCGCCGCCGCTCGTGGTGATCGATACATGCCAGTCGCGGGTGATGATGCGGATCAGGTCTTCCAGGAGCGTCGTCGTCAGGGTCGCCCCGGCGCAGGTGTGCGGGCCGTATCCGAACGGCATGAAGGCCGGTTCGTGCGGGGGCGCCGCCCAGCGGCGCGGTAGGAACTCGTCCGCGCGCTCCCAGTGCTCAGGATGGCGGTGTACGAGGTACAGGCAGACGTTCACTTCGTCGCGAGCGCCGACCGTGACGTCGGCCAGTTGGTGTGCGCGGCTCGGCGTACGGTCGAACAGCCAGGCCACCGGCCACAGGCGCAGCGCCTCCCGGACGATCCACGCCGGCTTGTCCGCGGCGGTGCCGGGATTCGTGGCGACGAGGTACACCGCCCAGCCGAGGGCGAATCCGATCGAGCCGACCGTGGCGAACAGGAACGACAGATAGACCTCGGCCACCTCGCCGGGGTCCGTCGCCGAAGCGGCATCACTGACGACGACGTCCAACAGGTCACGCGGCTCGACGACGACACTGCTGCGGCGCGCCCGGACCTCCCGGACCAGCAAGCGCATCACGCTGCGGCGGAATCGGAGCCGGGACAGGACCGTATGGCGCTCTCGTGCCCCGGCCAGCACCGCGCGGGCAATGATGCCGTCCACCGCCGCCAGGAGTTCAACGGGGGCGTCCGGGTGCAGAAGTGCGTCCCGCAGGTGCTCTCGGATCAGCAGATTGCCCGCGTCGGGCCAGCTGCTGGTCGGAGCAAGGCGTGCGCCGACCAGGCGGGACAGGTCCCCGCGGCGGGCGTCGAGTCGGCGGCGCACCAGCTCGCGTGCCGCGCGGCCGATGTCGATCTGCGCCGTTCTGGGGCCGAGGACCCCTGCGCGGGTGCGGAAGAAGTCGGAGGTCTCCCTGTAGGCGCCCGACCGGTTGCCCAGCACCTCACGGGCCGCCTGTGGATTCGCCACGCACAGCCTCCCCGACGCCGAGCGCCACACGTCGCTGTCGGCACCCTCGAACTCCGCCGCCAGGAACTCCAGTGGGTCGTCCCGGTGGGAGGCCGCGCCGCGACGCCGTGGAGCCACCGCACCGTCGGGCGACGACGACCTGGGCATGGCAACCCCCTCGGTCCAGCACGCAGTCGAGACCGCAGACACGGCCGGCCGAGCCGGCCATCGGCGATCGCAAGGCCCTCCGGTGACGCCGAACCGCTCAAGGGACAGCCTCCTCCGCGGGAGGCGGCCTGGGAAGCCGTCCGCGAACATCGTCTGTCGCCCGGTAGGAGAACCGGTCATCAAGTCCGAGCCCGAGTGCCACGCGCCGTGTACGCGGCCGACGCAAGAGCCCCTCCCCGCCGTAGCCCTTCGCCTCACCGAAGCGCGAGCCCTCCATCGGGCCGGGCGGTCACCGTGGCGGGCCCGACAGCGCTGTCAGCAGGGCCGTGCGGGCGTGGTTGAAGGTCAGCCGAGCACCCACGTCCGGGTACACCGAACCTCGGCGTACCCGGACCGTCCCGGCCCCTCTGCCTACCAGTTCCGCGCCCAGTAGGCCGCGTTCATCGCGACGCGGGCCGGAGCCGCGCCGTCCGCGTCATAGCGCCACAGCCCGTCGCCGGGCTCGTTCCGGTACTCCATCTCGTAGGTACCGGTGGTCTTCTCGTTGACGTCGGCGTGCTTCCAGCCGTTGCCCCGGTAATACATCACCCGGTGCTCCGCTTCCTCCATGCCGACGGCGGACCCGAGGACGGCGAGGTCGTCGGCCGAGCCGATCAGGGTCCAGTCGGTTCCTTGCGTCGACTGAGGGTTGTCGCCCGTCCAGTCGAGGAAATCGGACCCCGGCCGCATGTCCCGGCACTGCTGCGTGCGCTCGAACGGCCAGCAGAAGTACGCGAGCCTCAGACCGCTGTGCGGAGTGACGATGGTGACCGCGTCCTCGACGTACAGGTAGGGCGGCCAGTCGGCCAGCTTCTGCTCGACTCCGGTGAGGGCCGCTCGGGCGACCAGACCGCCCATGGAGTGGCCGATGAGGTCGACCGACTGGCCGTTCTTGGAGTAGCGCTCGTAGATGTCCCAGGCGAGCCGCCTCCCCAGTTCCTTGATGGAGAGGTTCTTGTCGCCCGTGGCGATCCTGACGTCGCAGTTCACGTCGCCCTGGTAGTAGCCGACCATGTGCAGGGGCCCCGACCAGCCCTCGCTCCTGAAGAGGTCGCGAGCCGGGCGCCAGCCGTCCAGGCAGTCGCTGCCGGGCGAGTCCGAGGAGACACCCAGGTAGCCCTTGAGGAAGTAGACCGGCTCATTGACCGTGTCGTCCCGGGGCGGGGCCGCGGCGCGTGCCTCGGCCACGGAAGCGCTGCCGGAGGACGCCGAAGCGGCCGTCGCCCCACCCGTCACCAGCATGGCCACCACGACCACCAGCACAGCCACGAGGTGCGCCAAGAGGCGCGATGTTCTGTGTACAGGCACAGCTCCACGTACAGGCATGGTTCCTCCTTCGTCAGGCCGGTCGAGGTACTGCACCGGACGCTAACAAGGGGGCCCCGCCCGCGAATCCAGCAGCGGGTTGACCTCCGCCTACCGCCTGGGTTGACGAGGCAGCCACGTACAACCGGCGCCGTAGCGCGGGCACCCCGCCGAGGCTCCCGATGTGCTGATCGCCCTGGTAGGAGACGCGCGGCGCGGA
The DNA here is from genome assembly GCF_056432085.1 of Streptomyces sp. NPDC045678. Taxonomy (NCBI): domain Bacteria; kingdom Bacillati; phylum Actinomycetota; class Actinomycetes; order Kitasatosporales; family Streptomycetaceae; genus Streptomyces; species Streptomyces sp. NPDC045678. The sequence goes on along the minus strand of NZ_JBWKJS010000014.1, from coordinate 170,178 downwards.
CAGCAGGGCTTCGTTGACGAGGGCGGCGAACAGCTCCAAGAGCTGCACCGCGCCGCTGGTCCCTCCGCAGGCCACAGCACCTCGTTCTCCGTGCGTACGCGGACGGCGAGCCAAGGCGTGTTGGCGATGGTGAAGAGCATGGCAGTGATCCATGCGGTGTGGACGAGGGGCAGGGCGATGCCTTCGATCAGGACGATGAGGTAGTTGGGGTGCCGCATCCAGCGGTAGGGCCCGGTGGCGACCAGCGGTATCCCCGGCACGACGATGACGCGGGTGTTCCAGCGGGGGCCGAGCGCCCTCATGCACCAGGCGCGGCCCGCCTGCACGAGGATGAGGACGGCCAGCGCCGGCCAACCGATCAAAGGGACGAAGGCGCGGTCGGTGAGCGCGACCTCCGCAACGGTCCCGACGAGCAGGCAGACATGCAGGAGGATCATGACGGGGTGGTGGCGTCGCCCGTACTCGACGCCGCCACGGTCGACGGCCCATCGCGCGTTCCGACGGGCGGTTCCCAGTTCGACCAGGCGCACGGCGGCCAGCGCGGCCATGAGAACGAACAGACTTACGGGGATCGTGGCCCAGCCCAGGGACATGGCGGATCGTCCTTCTCACTCCCGGGACGGCGGAATCCTCGCCCGACCGCCCATCGGATTACGCGTTCGCGAGCCGGTTGAGGCGTTCGGCCAGGGCGCGGTATCTGCCGGCACGGTCCGCTGATTCGTCCATGTGGGCGGCGATCTCCTCCTGGGCGTGCTGTCCGACCGGTGTGAGTCCGGTGGTGTCGAGGGCGCCGAGCATGCGGACGAAGGGAAGGGCGATGTCCTTGTAGTAGATCTCCGGGGAGAGGATGCCCGACCTGGCCATGGAGCTGACCAGCCGGCCGAAGCCGGGTGCGGCGTGGCCGGGAGGGCGGAACGTCCTGAGGACTTTGGCCACAGCCTGCAGCGTTCGGTCGGGGTGCATACGCATACACGCCTGGAGGGTGGTCCGGTAGAAGAGCATGTGCCGGTTCTCGTCGTGGGCGATGCGCTGCATCAGGGCCCCGCACGCCGGTTCGTCGCACAGTCGGCGAATTCCCTGGTAGCTGACGCGGGTGCCGAGCTCCTGGACGGTGACGTAGACCAGGGAGGCGATGAGGTCGCCGCGGTAGTCGATCTCGTAGCCGTGCTGCACATGCGCGGCGCGCGCGTCCTCCATAAGCACCGGATCGGCACTGCGGGTGACCACGAGGTAGTCACGGATGGCGGTGCCGTGCCTGGCCTCCTCCATGGTCCATCGATTGACCCAGACACCCCATGGGCCGTCGAGCGACAGCATTTCCCCGATCACCCGGTGGTAACTGGGCAGGTTTTCCTCGGTGAGCAGACTGTAGAGGAGGCCGTCCCGAGCGGCCGCCTTCAGTTTCTGCTGGGAGGGGTCCCATGGCTCCCCCTCGAGAAGACCGTCGTAGTCACGGCCCTGGCTCCACGGGATGTACTGGTGCGGGTACCAGTCGACGGTGGTCCGCAGATGCGTGTCGAGGGCGTCGGCGACCACCGGTTCGAGGTCGATCAGGATGCGTACGTCTGCGGGGATGGCGGGCACGGTCCGTGACGCCTTTCTTGTCAGGCAGTTCAGGCGGTCGTCTCAGGCAGTTCAGGCGGTCGTCAGGTTTCGGTAGCGGCGGGTGGCCCCCTACCAGCGGAGGAGGACCAGTTCGATGGCGAACCCCGGCCCCATGGCGGCGACCAGGCCGGGCGCGCCCGCGGGAGGCGGCGTTTCCATGGCCGCGTGCAGGATGTCCAGTACGGAGACGGACGAGAGGTTGCCCCGCTCGGCCACGGAGCGCCGGGTGAGTTCCAAGGCGCCGGGCCGCAGGTCCAGGGCCCGCTGTACACCGGTGAAGACCTTCGGTCCGCCTCCGTGGATGATCCAGCTCGCGATCTGGTGCGGTGTCAGTGCGTGCCGCTCGAGGAGCCCTTGGACGGCCGTGGGCAGGTGCTTCTCCGTGAGCGTGGGGACCTCGGGCGACAGCAGGATCCGGAAGCCGTGGGAGCCGATGTCCCAGCCAAGGACGTCCTCGGTGCCGGGGACCAGCAGGCTGTGGGTGTCCACCAGCTCGGGCCCGGCGGGGCAGCCGTCCCGTCGGGCTCCGAAGGCCACGACGGCGGCCGAGCCGTCCCCGAAGAGGCTGCCGGCGACGATGTTCGCCACGGAGCCGTCCTTGAGCTGGTGCGCCAGTGTGCACAGTTCCACGGCGAGAAGGACGGCCACTTGGTCGGGGTGGGCCAGTAGGTAGTCATGGAGCCGGGCCAGCCCCACGGCACCTCCGGCGCAGCCGCTGCCGAACAGCGGGATACGTTTGACGTCCGGCCGTAGCCCGACCCGGTGGGCGAGCCGAGCCTCCAGCGACGGCACGGCCAGCCCGGTGACGGTGGTGCTGATCACCGCGTCGACCTCCTCCGGCCGGACGCCCGCGGTGCGCAGCGCGCCGACCAGCGCCTGTTCCCCCAGGTCCATGGCGGTGTCGAGCCAGACGCGGTTCTGCTCGGTGAAGTCCTCCCTGCGGGCGAGATCGACGAGCTTCTCCAGCGGCAGGGACAGCGAGCGGGTCTCCACACCCGAGTTGGCATGGATCTTGCGGAGTACCAGAGCGCCCGTCTCGGACTCCAGCAGCGACGTGCGGGCCAGGGCGGCCAGGATCTCTTCCTGCCGGTACTGGTACGGCGGGAAGGCCGTCCGGATCGCCGCCACCCGTGGGCCGGCGACCGCCGACTGCCGGGTGCGGTCGTGTGTCGCCTGGGGCATCGACATCAGCTTCCGCCTTTCTTCACAGGTGTAGTGATCACAGGTGTAGTGATCAACAACGGGGGCCTGCTGCGGGGCGGGGCCCACCAGTTCGCCGGACCAAGGACCGCCATGACGGCGGGCACCAGAACTCCCCGCACCAGGACGGCGTCCACGAGCGCGCCGAACGCGACGCCGATGCCGATGAACTTGAGCAGGGCGACGTGGGAGGTGGCCATGGCCGCGGTCGAGATCGCCACGGCCGCCGCGGCGGACGTCATCAGCCGGCCGGTGCGGGCGACGCCCTCGATGACCGAGGTGCGGTTGTCTCCGCAGCGGTCGTACTCCTCCCGGAGACGGCCGAGCAGGAAGACCTCGTAGTCCACCGACAGGGCGAGCGCGATGAACAGGACGAACAGCAGCGTCGAGGCGTCCAGCGTTCCCGTGGTGGTGAAGTGGCCGAGCACTGCGCCGCCGTGGCCGTCCTGGAAGAGAACGACGAGCGCACCAAGGCTCGCCCCGAGGCTGGCGGCGGCCACGATCAGAGCTTTCAGAGGGGCGATCAGGCTACGGGTGAAGACGCTGAGGAGGGCCAGGAGCCCCGCGGCCAGCAGACACAGGCACCACGGGAGGGCGCCGAGGACGGCGTCCGCCGTGTCGACGGCCTCCGCGGCTCGTCCGCCCACCGCCACGCTTCCCGGCGCGGGGGTTTGTCGCACCTCGCGCACGACGGTGTCCGCCTCCGGCGTGCCGGGCGCGGCGGACGTGGCCGCCAGCAGCACGAGTGCCTCACCGGACGGAGCCACACGCGCCACGCGTACGCCAGTGATGCCCGGGACACGGGCGAGTCGGTCGCCGTACGCCGGTGCACCGTCCGTCGCCCGCGGTCCGGTGACGACCACGTTGAGGAGCCGCTCCGGTGGCGCGGTGAACTCGGCGCGCACACGCTCGGCCGCTGCGGCAGCCGGAGCCGAAGCAGGCAGTGTGCGTTCGTCCACAATGCCGAGCCGGGCGTGGGTGAAGGGCAGGGCCAGCAGGGTCAGCAGCAGCACCGACAGGCCGCCCGTCAGGAGGGGCCGGGCGGTGACCGTGGACGTCGTGCGACGCCAGAAGCGACTCCCGTCCCCGGTACGGGCACGCCGCCACCGCGCCAGCGGGTCCCATGCCTGGGCCCGGGGGCCGAGCAGCCGCAGACAGGCGGGCAGCACGGTCAGGGCGACCAGCGCCGCGAGCACGGTGACGACCATGCCCGCCAGGGACAGCGCGCGCAGCATCGGCACCGGCACCACCAAGGCGGTGGCGAGGCACACGGTGACGGCGGCGGCGGAGAACGCGACCGAACGGCCGCTGGAGCGGCGGGCGGCCGCCAGCGCCGTGTGAAGGTCCGCGCCCCGCGCGATCTCCTCCCGTACGCGGGCCAGCAGGAAGAGGCTGTAGTCGACGGCCAGGCCGAAACCGATCGCCGAGGCGGCGTTCACCGCGACCCGTGACACGTCGGCCACCTGCGCCAGCAGGCCCAGGACCGGGACGGTGCAGCCGATGGCCAGCGCGGCCACGACGACGGGCAGCACCGCGGACACCACGGAACCGTAGGCGAAGACCAGGACGACGAAGAGCACCGGCGCGGCCAGCAGTTCGGCCCGGCTCAGATCGCGCTCGATGGTCTCGTCGATCTCCCGGTTGGCCCACACCTCGCCGCTGGGCTCCACCCGCATCCCCGGGGCGGCCGCACGGGCCGCCGCCACCACACCGGGCGCCACCTGTTTACGTTCCTTGTCCGTCCCCTTCAGCCGTACGCCGACCAGCAGGGTCCGTCCGTCCTTGGAGCGCAGCCACGTGTCACCGGTGGTCTGTGCCGACCACACGGTCTTGACGTCGCGCTGCCCGGCCAGCGTCTCCCTCATCGCTGTGGTGCCGTCCCGGACGGCGGCCCCACGTTCACCGTCTCTGCGCCGTGAATCGCCGGCGCGCTGCGAAACGCCGGTTCGCTGCGAAACGCCCACGCGCTGCGAAACGGCCAGGAGCAGATCGGGCGAGGGCACGCCGAGTCGCTCCGCCTGCCGTCCGGCACGCGTCGCCTCCGTGTCCGTCGCGACCGCGCCTCCGGTGCTCAGCGTCGAGAGGGCAACCGGGGCAAGCACCCCGGCGCACACCGCCGCCAGCAGGGCGCTCACCAGCACCAGCCAGGCCCGGCGCCGCACCGCATCCATCCATGTGCCTCCGTTCCGGACGCTTCGTCCCGCTCCCGCTAGGAAGCCGTGAACAGCAGAACGGCGTTCTGGCCGCCGAAGCCGAAGGAGCAACTGATCCCCGCCTCGCCGCGCGTGGGGCGGGGGCGTCCGGCGACGATGTCCAGCTTGTGGTCCCCGTCCTGGCCCTCGAAGTTCGCCACCGGCGGGACGGCCGCATGGCGCAGCGCGAGCACCGTGTACGCCGCCTGAATCGCCCCGGCCGCCCCCAGCGCGTGCCCGATCACGCCCTTGGACGCGGTGACCGGCGGCCCGTCGTCACCGAAGACGCGGACGAGGGCTCGTGCCTCGGCCGCGTCGTTCAGCGGGGTGGAGGTGCCGTGCGCGTTGACGTGGCCGACGTTCCCCGGCTCGCACGCGGCGTCGGCGAGAGCAGTGCGGATGGCGCGGACCGCGCCGTCGCCCTGCGGGTGCGGGGCGATGGGATGGTGCGCGTCGGCACCGGCACCGTAGCCTCGCAGCAGCGCCAGCACGGGAGCCCGGCGGGCCCGGGCCGCGCCTGCGCGTTCGAGGACGAGGATGCCGGCGCCCTCGCCCAGGACGAAGCCGTCACGTTGCGCGTCGAACGGCCGGCTGGCCAGAGCCGGTTCAGCCGTGCGCCGGGACAGTGCCCGCATCCGCGTGAAGCACGTGGCCGTCATGCGCGAGCGGGCCGACTCGCTGCCGCCCGCCAGCACGATGTCGCAGGTGCCGGATCGCAGCAGGTCACGTGCCACTCCGATCGCGGTGGCGCCCGACGCGCAGGCACTGGCGGTGGTGAAGTTGGGACCGCGCGCGCCCAGGTCGATGGCGACCTCGCCCGCGGCCATGCTCGGAACGCTGCGCGGGAGCGCGAGTGGCGAGACCCGCTCCGGCCGCCCGGCGCCGAGGTGGCCGAACTCGGTGACGTAGGTACTCAAACTGTTCGATCCCACGCCCAGCACGACACCGACTCGCTCCGCTTCCCAGGCATGACGATCGAGGCGCGCGTCCGCGACGGCCCGCCGGGCGGCGACGAGGGCGAACTGGATGAAGCGGTCCCCGCGCCGCGCCGCCGCCCGGCCGAGTTCCGTCTCGGCGTCGAAGTCCGTCACCCGGCAGGAGAAGTCGACGGGCAGGTCCGCCAGGCCCGGATCCGTCGCGGCCAGCGAACGCCCCCGGCACAGGGCCGCCCAGTTCGCCTCCGCCGTATGCCCGGCGGGAGTCACGAGCCCCAGGCCGGTGACCGCGATCTCAGCGCGCATGCTCGAACGCCCGAGCCGCCTCGCCCAGGGTCGAAGACGGGCGCAAATCCAGAGCGTTCTCGGGCAGGACGATCCCGTACTCCTCCTCCGCCCCCACCACCAACTCCATCAGCGACAGCGAGTCCAGGCCGAGACTCTCGAACGTCGTCCTGCCGGAGAACTCACCGGCATCCGCCTTGACACCGAGGTGGCCGGTCAGCAGGGCCACCAACTCCTCGGGAAGCTCGGACTCCGTCACGCCTTCCGCCGCCTGCCTCATGCCTGGATCTCCTGTCCGCTCGCTGCGAGAGGCCGTGCGGCGCTGCCCGCGTTCCTCCGTTAAAAGCCACGCGCGCAGGAGCCTTGCGTCTCGAGCCACTTCACGTGTCGGCCGAGCGGGTCCTGCACCTGTCGCCCGGCCGCACCCAGCTTTGGCTGCGCGCCACCGTGTAAACACCAGCGAGGGGTGGAGGGAACGATCTATCACTCGTTAGGACCCGCAAGGCCACTGGTTCAGCGGCGGGCCGGACGGGCGCAGCGCACGTTCCCGGAGGTGATCGCGTCCCGGGGCAGGGCGAGGCCGAAGGCCCGTTCCAGGCCTTCGAAGAACAGCGCGATGTTGTCCGTCCAGTTGCCTGCCTTCTCCGCGATGCGCAGGTGCCGGTTGAGGAAGGACAGCGGCGCTTCGGGGGCGAACGGCGGCTCCCCCGGGGTGTACCAGATGAGCTCGTACATGTCCCGCTGGTCTTCGGCGCCGTCCTCGACCGGGAAGGGGTTCTGGTACACCCCGTCCTCGAAGTAGCTGAAGTCGTAGATGGCCTTGGCCATGGTCGCGCCGAGCGTGATCTGCTGCTCGGGAGCCGGGTCGAGCGAGCGCGTGAAGGCGTGGTCGAAGTCGTGGTAGCCCAGCCACGTCCAGCCGTTCTCCTCCCCGAAGGCCAGCACGCGGGTGAGGTCCTCGGTGCCCTCCCGTGCGTCCCGCTCCTCGACCTGGTGGAGCAGCAGCCCGTCGGCGATGTCCTGCGCGTCGGCCCCGTAGGCGAGGGCGACCTCCTCGGCGGTCAGTCCCTTGATGAACACGAGTTCCGTGAAGGGCTGTTGGTTCCGCCAACTGCCGGCGATCCACGCCACACCGTCGCCCACCGGGCCCTGGCGGGCGAGGAACTCCTCGAACGCGGCCGCCTGCTTCGGGGGCATGTGACTCTGGCGGGCCGTGCTCGCCCTGTCCTCCAGCCAGTCGAGCTCCGCCACGGACCTCAGTTCGGCGACGACCACCCGGTCCCGCACGAAGGTCATCCGCCCCCCGTCAGCGTGCACGTACCGGATGTACGGGCCCTGCGGGTCCGGGCCGAACGGGTGCCCCTGCCCCGATCCGGATCTGGGCCGGTGTCGCGCGCCGCCGTGGGCCCGTTGGGCGAAGTGTTCCAGCTCGGCGAGTTCCGCCGCGGGCAGGAGCACACTCGTCGGCTCGCCGCCGTCGACGACACACACCCGCTCGCCGGTCTCCTCGACGCGAGCGACAAGACCCGCGAAGTCCGCTATGGCGTCGCTCAGTTCAACGTTGTCCATACGAGGGGACATTACTGGCGGCAATGCGGCCGCCGGGCCGGGGGTGGGACACCTGGCGGCCACCAGGCTTGCAGCGCAAGGGAGTTCGGCGACCCCGGCGGGGCGCCGACCGGCGTGTGCGCGGTCGACGCCCCACGGGCGGTGGCAGGTCAGAGATCTCCCCTGTCACGCGCGGTCGGAACGCTCAGAACTGCAGGGCCCAGGACCCGATCGTCCCGGTGTCGTTGGCCCAGTTGTCGGTCACGCGCAGCTGCCACGTGCCGTCGGCGGTCTCGCTCGAGGCGTCGACGCGGTAGGTGGCCCGGACGTCGTCGGCGCTGTCATTGCTGTCGTAGTTCTTCAGGAGGTAGACCGTTCCGTCGGGTGCGACGAGTTCGACCTTCAGGTCGCCGCGGTAGGTGTGCCGGATGTCCACGGCCACGGACAGGTCTGCGGGCGCCCTGCCGGTGACGCCGGTGACGGGGAGCGGCGATTCGACGGTGGCGTTGTCGCGGATCGGGTAGTCGTCGGTGTTCTCGAACCTCTTGCCGGTGGGCGGGGTGGTGTCGCCGCCGCCCGTGTGCAGGAGCTTGTTCGGGGAGCCGGTGCGCGGGTCGGTCACCTTGCCGGGGGTGGCGTCGGCGACCAGCTGGTCGCGGACCTGGGCCGGGGTCCACGTCGGGTGGGCGGCGAGCAGCAGGGCGGCGGCACCCGCCACGTGCGGGGAGGCCATGGAGGTACCGCTCATCGTCTGCGAGGCACTGTCACCGGCGTTGGACGAGGAGACGATGCTGTCGCCCGGCGCGAAGATGTCCAGACAGGAGCCGTAGTTGGAGCCCTGCCCGTTGGACCAGCCGGTGGCGCGGGCGTCCCGGCTGTTGGTGGCCCCCACCGTGATGGCCGACGGGGTGGAGGACGGGGAGTACGAACACGAATCGGCGTTGTTGTTCCCGGCCGCCACGACCCAGGCCACCCCCGAGGATATGGAGGCGGCCACCGCGTCATTGACGGACTCGGTCCTGCCGCCACCGATGCTCATGTTGGCCACGGCCGGCTTGACCGCGTTCTTGGTGACCCAGTCGATTCCGGCGAGGACCGGGGCCCAGGTGTCGCCCGAGGTGCCCTGACAGTTCAGCACGCGCACGCCGATCAGCTTGACGCCCTTGGCGACGCCGTACGCGCCGCCGCCGACGGTCCCGGCGACGTGCGTGCCGTGCCCCTGGCAGTCGGAGGCGTTGGAGTCGTCGTCGATGAAGTCGTAGCCGCTGACCGCGCGGCCCCCGAAGTCGCGGTGGGTCATGCGGATGCCGGTGTCCACGATGTACGCATTCACGCCCGAGGCGTTCGTGTCGTACGTGTAGCTCCTGTCGACCGGCAGGTCGCGCTGGTCGACGCGGTCCAGCCCCCAGGAGGGCGGGTTGGTCTGAGTGTCGACCGCGTAGGCGACGGCGTCGGCCTCCACGCGGGCCACCGTCGGGTCGGCGGCCAGTTCCTTGGCCTCGCCTTCCGTCATCCGCACGGCGAAGCCGCGCAGGGCGACGGTGTACGTGTGGCGCAGGCTCCCCGCGTGCTCCTTGGCCAGGGCCTTCGCGGTGGCGGGGATGTCAGCGCGGGCGACCGAGTTCTTGAAGGTGACGATGTACGAGCCGTCGACGGCGCCGGGGCGGTCCGCCCCGACGATGCGGCCTTCGCCGCCGCCCGGCGGCACGGGAGCGGCTACGGCGCCGGAGGTCGCGGCAACTCCCGCTAGCAGGGCGGTACTTGCGCCGACGGCGAGTGCGCGCCGGACGACGCGAGCGTCGATCTTCATGGGTTCTCCTCGGGTACGGGGTGGGGGCTGCACCATGCGGGGGTGCACGAGTAACGCCATGCACATGACAGCGGCATAGGCGCGGCGGTCAGGACGCGGGGATGTATGGGTTGGGGACCGAGACGTACGAGGTGGCGTCGTCGGACGGGGCAGAGCTTCGGTCACACGGAAGCGGCACAGCAATCCGTAGCGCTACCCAAAGAGTGGGCGGCGGGGCGGGGCTGTGGTCAGGACCTCTCGTCGTTCGGGGCGACGCACGGTCCGACGACCGCCCTGACGGGGGTGTCGGCATTCCGTAGGTGGTGGGCCCCTATTGCGACGTCGTACCGACGGCGGGTAGACCACGGTTCAACGAACGCCGTACACCGACGAGAAGCGTCCTCCTCACCGAGGGCGGATTGTCCTGGGTGACGGCAGGCGAGAGGCGGAGCCGTGACCCGACGTTCCTTCGATGCGGACCGTTCTTTCGGTACGGACCGTTCTTTCGGCTCCCGTTGGGACGTGGAGGCGGCTGTCGCCGAGGGCAGCGGTTCCGCCTGCCGGGCCGAGGGGAGCCGACGTCTGCGGGACGCGCTGCGCGCGGGCCCGGTCGTCGCGGTGGTGCGGGGAGAGTCCGGGACGGGCGTGTCCCGTCTGGTGGACGAGGTCCTCGGGGAGACGGAGTTCGCCGGGTGGACACAGTTGCGCGGGACGTGCCAGTGGCCAGGGAGGGCAGGGTGGGGCGGCCTCGACGTCGGCCGGGACGCTGCTGCGCCGAGGGGGGCAGGTGCTATCGCTCCGAGTGAGGCGGGCACGGGCACACCGAGTGAGGCGGGCACGGGCGCACCGCTCGACGCGACCGACGAAACCGCGCCCCGTGCAGCCGCGGGCACCGTACCCGGCGGAACGAACGTGACCGCACCCGCCGAGGAGGGCATCACCACGCCGAGTGAGGCCCTCGCTGCCGCGCCCGGCGAGACCGAAGTATCCGCACTCGGCAAGGCCGACGTCGCCGCACTCCGCGGGGTCAAGGTCGCCGCACTGCGCGGGGCCGACATACCTGCGCCCGGCGAGACCGGCCTCGCCTCGCCGAGAGAGGCCACCGTCGCCGACCCCAGCGAGGTCGACGCAGCCGCGAAGATCGCTGCGGCGCCCGAAGTTCGGAGTGGCAGCGCGCCAACTCGTCCCTCCCTCTCCCCCGCCCACGATGTCACGCACCTGCCGTCCGTCCCGCCCGGGCCGGGCACGCGCTCGTCCGTCGCCGCCGTCACAGAACCACCCGGCGACGATGCCCTCGCCCCCATAGCGGACGCCCTCGCCGGGATGCCGTGCCGTCCCGGCGGCCCAGGGCGGTCCCTTCCCGCCGTCGCCGGGATCGTGGGACTCCTCGTACCCGAGTTGGCCGAGCAGTTGCCGGAACCACCCGCGGCTGCGGCCGACCCTGCGTCACGGCGTGCGCTGTTGCCGCGTGCTGTCGCGGCTTTGCTGGCGGGGCTGGGGGACGCCGTCCTGGTCGTGGAGGACGTCCACCACGCCGACCCCGCCACCCTCGGCCTGCTCCATTACCTGATGAGCGCGATGCCGCCCCGGCTGCGGCTGATCGTCACCGAGGAGGCGGCGCCCGGCCTGCCGCTCTTCGGGGTCGGCTTGGCGGTACGGGCCCCGGTGGCGGAGATCGACGTCCGGCCCTGGGCGTACGGGGAGACGGAGGAGTTCGTACGCCGGTGGCTGCACGTCCACCGTCCGCAGCACGTCGAGGAGCTGCACGATCTGGTCGTGCTGGTGCACGAGTGGACCCGCGGCCTCCCGGAGGTCGCCGAGGCCCTGTTGCGGGCCACCGAAGAACTGCTGCACGCTCGGGCGGAGGGCGGCCGACGCGCGCCCTTGGGTGCGGTCGACAGCCGGACGGTGCGGGACATCGGGAGCGCCGGTCCGCCGATGACGGCGGGAGGAAACAGCCGTCGGGAAGGCGACGCACGGCACGCACCGCACACACCCCACACACCGCACGCACCGCACGCGCGGGCCGACGGTGCCGACGCGTACGGCACACCCCAAGAGCCGACCGCCGTGGACGGCATCGGCGCGCCGGAGACAGCGACGGCATCCGGAAGCGACCACGCGCCGCCGGCCGCGGACTCCGTGCTCGCGGCCGTGCGGTCCGTGGGCGTTCCGCCGCCGCTCCGGCGCGACTTCGCACTGCGGTACGCCCGCCTCGACGACGACGCCCTGCGCGTCGTCGAGGCGGCGGCGGTGCTCGGCCGCCCCGTGCCGGTCGCCGTGCTCGCCGAGGTGGGTGACGTCGCCCCCGACCGCGTCGGGGCGGCCGTGGAGACGTGCCTGCGACAGGCCGTGCTGCGGGCCGACGGCCCCCGCCCCGTCTTCCGCCATCCGCTGGACCGCCGTGCCGCGCTGGCGCGCACGCCCGGCCCCCGGCTGGCCCGGTTGAGTCTGCGCGCCGCGCGGGCGCTGCACCGGGGCGGTGACGGTCCGCTGCCGCTGGTCGACCTCGCCCGGCTGTACCGGGCGGCCGGACGCGTACGCGAGGGGGTGCGCTGCCTCGTCGCCGCGGCCGACCGGGCCGCCACGACCGGCGACTACTCCACCGCGACCAGCCTCTACACGCGCGCCGTCGACGAGGACCCACGCGCCGAAGGCCGCATCCGCACCGCCGCGAAACTCGCGCGCACGGCCCAACTCGCACGCGCCGACGGGCGTGTGGTCGCCGCGGTACGGCGCGTACTCGACGAGGACGCCCCGCCGCCCCGGCTGCGCGGCGAGATCCGGCTGCACCTGAGCGTCGTGCTCCGCAACCAGAGCGGAGGGGCGCTGGACAGCCTGAACGAGGTGGCCCGGGCCATCCCCGACCTCGAGCTGACGGATCCGCAGACCGCCGCCCGCGCCATGGCGGTCGCCGCCATCCCGTCCATCAAGGGCTGGCCCGTCGACCGTCATCTGCACTGGCTGGACCGGTGCGAGGCGCTCGACGGCCAGGTCACGGAGCCGGGTGCCCGCGCCGCCATCGCCGCGAACCGCGCGACCGCGCTGATGCTGCTCGGCGATCCCCGCGCCTGGACCGCCGCGGACGCGCTGCGCGGTCCGGCCGCGACCGCCATGGAAGCCGCGCACCACGCGCGCGGCTGGACCAACCTGGCGCACGCGGCCACCGCACTCGGGTACGACGCGCGGGCCCGCGAGTTCCTCGCGCGGGCCGCCCACGGCCTCGCCGATACCAGCAGCCCGTACCTGGAAGGGCTCACGCAGACCGCCCAGTTGGTGCTCGGCTGGCACGAGGGGCGGTGGGACGGGCTGTACGCCGCGGCCGACCGCACCACGCGGCTCTACGCGGAGATACCCGACCTGACCGCCGAGGCCATGCTGGTCCGCGGGCTGACCGGGCTGCACGTCCTCGGCGACGTCCCGCAAGCCCGACGCGACCTGGCGGAGGCGGCCCGGACCACCCGTTACGACACCGGCGTCATCCTCACCGCCGCAGCCGCCGCCACGGCCCGCGTCCATCTGGAGGCGGGACGCCCCGGCCAGGCGTGCGAGGCGGTGGAGGAGACCTTGCACCGCCTGGAGCGCACCGGCGGCTGGGTGTGGGCGGGCGAGGTGGCGCCCACCGCGGTGGAGGCCCTGTACGGCAGCGGGCAGGGTGGGCGGGCCCGACGGCTCGTCGCCGAGTTCGACGCGGCGACCGAGCCTCTCGACGCGCCCGCGGCCCGCGCCGCGCTGACCATGTGCCGGGCGCTGCTCGCCGAGGCCGACGAGCGGCCGGGCGACGCCGTCGGCCTCTGGGAGGACGCGGAGGTGCGGTGGCGCGGGCTCGGCCGGCCCTTCGACGCCGCGCGGGCGGCCGAGGCCCGAGGGCGCTGCCTGCTCGATGTGCCCGGCCGGGCGCGCGACGTCGCTCCGGCGGCCGGCGTCATCCAGGACGTCGTCGAGGCCTATCGCGAACTGGGCGCGCGCTGGGACGTCGCGCGCTGTCAGCGGTTGCTGCGCCGCCACGACATCGTCACCACCCACCGCCGCGGCCGCCTGGGGTACGGCGACCAGCTCTCGCCCCGCGAGCAGGAAGTGGCTCAACTCGTCGTGCAGGGGCGGGCGAACCGGGAGATCGCCGAGAGCCTGGTGCTGTCGACCCGGACCGTCGAGCACCATGTGGCGCGCATCATGCGAAAGTTGAACGTCGCCTCCCGGACCGGCATCGCTCTGGCCGGTCGTACGGGCGAGGACAGCTTTCCGGAGAGAGGCACACGCGCCCGCGGCGTCCCGTACGCATCACGCCCACCACGTACCTGAGCGCCGCGCTTCCGCGCGCGATGCGGGGCGTGTTACGACCATGGCTGGGATCACCTAGTGAGCACGGGCCGAGTCAACCTGGTCCCTCGTCAGGCCCTTCACGTCACGCAGTTCCGCGCCGCGCAGGTCCACGTCGTTCAGTTCCGCACCGCGCAGGTCCGCGCCGCTCAGTTCCGCACCGCGCAGATCCGCGCCGCGCAGGAACGCATCGCGCAGATCCGCATGGCCCAGGAACGCGCCGCGCAGGTCCACGTAGCGCACGTTCGCGTCGCGCAGGTCCACGCTGCCCATGTCCGTGTTGCTCAGGTCCGCCTCGCGCAGGATCCCTTCGCGCAGGTTCGCTTGGTTCAGGTTCGCGGCGTGCAGGTTCGCCCGGTTCAGCTCCGTGCCGTGCAGGTCCGCTCCGCTCAGTTGCCCGCCGTGCAGGTCCGTGTCGCGCAGGTCCGCGTCGCTCAGGTCGATCGATGTTCCCCCTGTGCCTGGGGCGAGGAGGCCGGGGAGCTTGGCCCCCTGGAGAACCGGGCGGAAGGTGTCGTCACGGGTTGCGTCGCGGTTGGCGAGCACGGTGAAGGCGGCCTGGACGTCGGCGGGGATGCCCTGGTCTTTCGCCGGGGGGTTGGCGGCGTGGGTGCGGATGTAGGTGGCGAGGACGTTGGCGATGGTGGGTTGGTCGCGGCGGGAGTCCTGCATGATTCGCTGCAGGGCGTAGATGCCGCCCAACCGCACGTCCACCTTGTCCTCACCGAGGTTTCCCACCGCCGCCGTGTACCGGTCGGTGATCTGCCCTTCCTTGGCCAGCGCCCGGTCCTCCCGCGCCTGGGTGTTGGCCTGCTGGGCGTGCTCATTGGCCTGTCTGGTCTGCACGTTCGAGTACCAGAGCCCCACCACCGCCACGACAGCGGCGACCACGACGGTGAACAATTCGACCCGGCGCGCCCAGTCCATGCCCTCCGGACGTCCCCCCGGAGCAGGAGCAGGAGCGGGATCGGGAGCGGGAGCGGGAGCGGGAGCGGGATCGGGGGCAGGGGAAGTGTTCGGTGGCCGGGTGGAGCCTGCTCCCGGGCTGCTGGCGGCCCTGGCTGTGAGGCGGGTGGTACGGCGTAACCGTGGGCGGCGGGCAGGCGTAGAAGGCATACCTGTATTCGATCTCACCTTTCCGTGCCGGCGCAGCGATTCGGCTCCATGAAGCCAAGGCGGAAAGGACGCTCCATCAGCTCTGCTGTCGTTGCCCCAGTAGGCGGGCCTGTTCCTTCTTCAGCACGGAGAATCCCTGGCGCGCGTAGGCGGCAAGCTCCTCGCTGGGGAACGACACCACCGAGAGGTGCTGATCGTGGTTTCCCTGCGCCCACCGGGCAGCTGTGATCTCGTAGCCCGACACATGCGCGCACAGCTGGAGCAGAAGCGGCGGCATCTCTGGTTCGCTCAACAGGTCCGCGTGCTTGATGACCAGGTCGCGCATGGCCTGGATGTTCGGCAGAAAGACGGTGGTCACCCACAGCCGCCACTCGGTGCGCTCTTCCGCAGTGGGCGGAGTCTCATGAACGAACGGTGACGTTCCGCCAGGGCGAGCATGACGTTCCAGGAACGCGCCGAAGGTGCGGCTGTTGGCTTCCGTAAGGGCGAACAGGGGCCCATAGAAGTCGCCGAGCTGGCGATTCACGCGGGCCAGTTGTTCCTGCCGCTGCGACAGGCGCAGGCCGTTGAGGTAGGTGACGACGTAGCCGACGAACGCCACCCCAATGGTGACGACCACTGCGGTCATGAGGGGCGATGCTAGCGGGCACGGCCTCCCCTCGTTGGACGGCCGTGGCGGCCTTACGTTTCATAGCGGTGGTGGACTCTGCGGATCCCGCCGGGGTCTGCGGCGGCGAGAGCGGACGGGCGGTATACCCCGCACCAGCGGCTCGCGGGCACCAGCGGCTCGCGGGCACCAGTACGGCCCTTTGGTCGAAGTGGCGCGCGGTCAAGAACAATCTGAGCGGTAGGCGAAGGGCCTGTCGGAGCAGCTGGTGCATTCGAACAGGTAGATGCCGCCCATGTCGCCGAGCATGAGCCCAGGGGGGCATTGGACCTCGGTGCGTTGTTCGTATGGAAGGTCCCAGATGGTTCCCGTGGTCGGGGCGTCCTCGATGGGCAGCCAGGTGCGCCAGCTCGCGCCGTCGAACTCGCTGCTGCTGATCGTCAGGAGATGCTCCATGCGCTCACGGCATCCCGGGCACACAGGCCAGTTGGGCTCCTGTGTCCACGTCGGATACCCGCCGACCTTGACGCCGTCCGACACGGAGAGGTGGGACCAGTAGGACCAGCCGGTTTCCTCCTCCAGCTGTTCGAACCTGGCTTCGAGCGCGTCGGCGACCTCGTCCGGGAGGTCCCAGTTGGGATAGTCGGTGACACGCTCGGGGTGCAGGACGCACGGGTCGGGAAGGTAGTCGTTGCCAGCGCCGGTCGGGCGGGGCCGGTCGGCCGGCCGCAGGTCGCTCAGGGAGCCGTCTCGCCAATAGATCTCGGGGCGGGGAACGTAACCGGCCTCGTGATCGAAGGGGCACCACAGCACCTGCAGCAGATCCGTAGCGCTGGGGAAGGCCAGGTCAGGCACGTCGGCCGCGAAGAGCTGGAGGACCGGGACGAGCGGGATCGGTCCCTGGCCGGGAGGGGAGAACGCCGTGCGCGGGTGGTCGTCCTCACAGTGGGGCCAGGGCTCCGAGAGCGGCCAGAGCACGGGTCCGCCGAGCGAGCTTTCCCGCGCGCTCGGATCGCCGAGGCGCGGATGCAGGCGAACGGCCGTCTTCCGATAGCCGGCCACCTCAGGGAACAGCGTCTCGACATCGAGCGGACGTGGCGGGGTGGTGCGCGCCATCGGAGTACTCCTCACAGACCAAAGCGTTGCCTCGGCCGCGGCCGAGGCCGCGGTGGGCCGAGAGTAGACGCACGGCCGGTCGGATCCAGCAGCAGGCCCCGTTCTCGGTCACGAAGCAGGCCCCGTTCCCGGTCACGAAGCAGCGCACGGTCGGCCCCGACAGCACCCGAGATCACGAGAACCCCGGCGCCACAACCGGCGCCACAACCGGCGGCGCCAGGCCGAGAAGTCCTTGATCGCCTGCAGCTGCTCAACCTGGCGAGCCTTGCGGTCGGCGACGCTCTGGCGGCGTTCCTCCAGCCGTTCAGCGGAACGCTGAGTGGCACGTTGGGAGAGCGCGGTCAGACCGCCGCCCAGGAGGACGCCTACGAGCGAAAAGAGCGGTGCCCACACTCCGGTCGCCACGCGCCGCTCCCCTACGACAAGTCCTTGCGCATTGTCGTGCACACCGTTTCATAGCGACGCAGTGTTCCATCCGGGGCCTGCTCGTCCCACGCGTCCGGCCGGCGATCGTAGGCGAGGTAGCCGAGGCGTTCGTAGAGGGCGCGGGCGCGTGGGTTGTTGTCCTCCACGCCCAGCTCCGCCCGCCGCAGCCCGCGGTTCAGGATGCGCTGCTCCGCGGCTGAGATGAGAACGGTGCCGATGCCGCACGACTGCAGTGCGGGGTGAACAGCCAGTTGCCACAACGTGCCCGCCCCTTGGCCGGCGCGGTAGTCGACGCCGCCCATGGCGATCGGGATGTCACTGCGGGCACAGACGGCCAGATAGTCGACTTCGCCGTACCGCGCGCGCTCCAACTGCCGTGCGACGTTGGCGAGGTGACAGGCGCTTCCCGCCCAGCCGCACGCCGCCAGATCCGCGTGCGTCAGATCCCGCACGGTCAAACTCAACGCGACGTCGATCATCAACACCCCTCCGACCTGTCCGACCTGTCCGACCTGCCACGGTCCACCCCGGCAGAATCTGCAGCAACTCAAATTCCCCTGCTGTCCCGTCACCGCACCGGAACACTGGACACAAGGCGGTCTGCCCCTGGAACGGGCGGCCAGGCCTGAGTCCGACTCACGGCCCCGATGTCGGCGGCACGGCCGGGTCCGCCGCTAAATGCCTCGACAGCAGGTGCGGTGATCGGGGACGCTTCGCGCGATGACCAGAATCGACGACACACCGCCCGCGTGGGACGAGCGCACGCAGCTCACCACCTTCCTCGACTACACACGGGAGAGCGCTCGCGCCAAGTGCGAGGGCGTCTCGGCAGAGAACGCCCGCAAGGCGCTCCTGCCGGGCTCACCGCTGATGACCATGAGCGGAGTGATCAACCATCTCCGTTGGGTCGAGTACTACTGGTTCCAGGTGGTCTTCCTCGGCGAGGAGGACCAGGGCCCCTGGACCGAGGAAGACCCCGACCGCGAGATGCGTATCGCCGTCGACTTCCCGCTCGCGCAGTTGCTCGACGAATACGCCGAACACAGCGCCCGCTACCGCGAACTGGTCGCCAAGAACGACCTGGACAAGCGGGCCGAGGGAACCGTCCGCGACGGTCTCCACGTCGACCTGCGCTGGATCCTCCTCCACCTCACCGAGGAGACAGCCCGCCACAACGGCCACCTGGACATCCTGCGCGAGATGCTCGACGGCACGACCGGCAACTAGATCCGCCGGAGAGCACGGGCGGAGCCAAAATCGGATCGAGGCAACCGTGACGGTGCCGCGGCCAACACGGATGCGCTCCATGACGGAACGGGCTGCGGCGCGTCGCCCGCCGGCCCAGCCTGATCAGCAGGGCCGACGGGCGGGCGGCATCCGCCCTCGCCGTCAGCGTCGATCTTGCAGGTGAGGCCGCGGCGGGAGCGTCCGAGCCCCTCGTCGGGGCAGGCCTGCCGGGGCGTTGTTCCTCTCCCGGCCCCTGAGGGCGTCGCTTGCGGATCTGGTAAGGGCGACCTACCCGACACGCTCGTGATCTATGAACGCGGTCAACACGTCCACAGTCGCGTCGGGCTGCTCGTCGGGAATGAAGTGTCCGGCTTGTGGAATGAAGACGCCCGTCGCGTTCTCCGCCCACGGGCTGATGGAGGCGGCCATGTCGGGGATCGAGCCGTGGGAGCTGGAGATTCCCAGGACCGGGACGGTCAAGTTCCCTCGTCCGAGAGCGTCATGATTTCTACGCGCTGATTCCGCGGCGTCGCGGTAGTAGGCGAGAGACGCTCGGAGCCCACCCTCGGCCGCGATGGCGGCGGCGTAGTGGTCGATCTCGGCGTCGTCGAATGTGTTCGGGGACAGAGCTTTGACCTTCAGGAACCAGCCGACGTAGTCACGCTCGCGGCCGGTGAGCAGGGTCTCGGGCAGTTCGGGCACCAGGTGGAACGCGAAGTGCCAGGTCTTCCAGGCCCGGTCGGGATCCGTTGGGATGGAGTCCGGGAGGGTGACTCCGGGAATGCCGGCGTCAAGCAACGCGACGCCGTGCAGGCGCTCTTCGTACTTCAGGGCCAGCGAGAAGGCGACCCAGGCCCCGATGTCGTGGGCGGCGAGCCAGTACTTCTGCACGTTGAGCGCGGTCAGCGCGGCCTGGACACGCGAAGCGACGGTGTGCGTGTCGTAGCCCCCTTGAGGTCGGTCGGAGTGGCCCTGCCCCGGCAGGTCGATCGCGATCACGTGGAATCGCTCGGCGAGGCCGGGCATCACCTTTCGCCAAGCCCACCAGGTTTGCGGGAATCCGGCGAGCAGGACGACGGTGGGACCGGCCGCCCGGCCACCTTCCACGGCGTGCAGTCGGATTCCTTCCGCGTCGACCCAACGGTGAGTGAAACCCGTGAGGTCGTGCAGCGGCAACCCGGGGACCGGGTTCTGGTCGCAGGAGCGGTTCGGAGCCATGGCGTCGTCGGTCATGCGTCGAACCTACTCCATCTTGAACTGGATAGTTCAAGATAAGGTGGGCAAGACCACAACGGCTGATCCGAGAACGAGGTGCATGCGTGATGGCCGGAAAGAAGCAGTTCGACGTGGGCATCGCACTCGACGCGGCGATGGTCCAGTTCTGGCGGGCCGGATACGCCGATACGTCTCTCGACGACCTCTCCAGGGCGACCGGACTGAACCGCAGTTCCCTCTACTCCTCGTTCGGCGACAAGGACTCGCTGTATCTGCGCTGCCTGGACCGCTATGCCGCACGGTACGGAAACAGGTACGACCAGGCGCTTTCACGTGCCTCCGAGGAACCGCTCCAGGCGCTACGGGCGTTCTTCGAGGTCACCCTGCGGCGCATCGCCGACCCCGAGGTACCCGATGGATGCCTGGTCGCCCAGACCGCGATGGCGGCACCGGTACTCAGCCCCGCCATCGCCGCACGAGCGATCGAAGCCCTGGGCGCTCAGCACGCGCGGCTGCGGACCGCCCTGGGCGCCGCGCAGTTGCCCGAGGGCGATGCCGACGACCTCGCTGCCCACCTCACGGCGGTCAACCAGGCACTGGCCGTGATGAGCAGGACCGGGGCGAGCGAGAAGCAGCTCCGCACCGTCATCGGCGTCAGCATGAGCGCGCTCTCGCACGCCTTGCATGCCCGGAACCGGTGATCCTGGTCCGGAAATACGTGTCGCCCCCTCGGCGCTCCGCCTTGAGCGGACTTGACCCTACAACCTGCACGCGGTGGTGTTCGTGGACCAGGTGGTACCGCCAGTAGGCGTCGAGGTCGCCATCGCTGACAGGTGCGCGGAGTTGAGAACGGCTTCGGAGCCGACGAGGCCCCAGCGGGCTCCGGTGATGTCGCCGGTCGCCGATGAGGGGCCGGCCGGCTCCCCCGATGGCCTGCGGCTGCCTCCCGGGCACGCGCGGCGCGCCCGGGGGCGTGGTCACATCACGGTGTCGGTCTGCAACGGGCCCGCGGTGATGCGGAGTGTGCGCACGCGGACCGGCTCTTCCTGGTCGAGATAGAAGATGTGCATGAACGGAGCGCGCACCACCCGGTCCGGCGCGCTCCTCCTGGCCATCGTGGCCTCGCCGCGCAGCAGGCGGACACCGTCGCTCGCGGTCCAGTACTCCAGGACCTCGTGGGCGATGTTCAGTGGCTCGTCGATCTTGACGAAGAATGCCTTGATGGCCTCGACGCCGTGGATGTGCTCGGTGCCGAAGAACATGTCGGTGTCCTCTGTCAGCGGCGCGAAGCCCTCACCGAACTCCAGGGTGTCGATGGCGTCCATGAACGTAAGGACCCAGTCGGGTACGGCTGTCGCGTGCGCGGTGTCGGGCATGGTGGTGGTCCCCTGATCAGGCTGTTGTGGGAAGGGAGGCAACAGGGGCGTCGGTCTCGGCGCTCATATCTTGTGTTCCCTCAGAGCGCGGTGCATGCGGTCACCAGACCCGTCCGTGGGCTGCTCCGGGTCGCGGGCGGTCTCCCACGACGTACTGTCCGGGCGTATGGACCCGCCATGCGGACGTGCCGCTCTTCACTCAACCGCCGAGCTTTTTCAGACGAGACCGTCGATCAGGGCCTCGAGGCAACGCTCTCCGTCCCGGGTCCGCGCGTCGGGGACAGTTGCCGCCTCTCCGATGCGGCCCTCGGCGGGAGTGCTGAAGAGCTGGCCGAACAGTTCCTTCGCCGTGCGCAGTCCATCAGTGGTGGACACCGCTGCGGCGTCCACCGCCTCGACCGTGGCGCGGGCAACGCCGGGCGCCAGGGCGGCGATGCGGACGGTCAGGGAGTCGACGACGTGGTCGAGCTCTGCAGCCGGCACGGCCCGGTTCACCCAGCCCGTCCGTTCCGCGGTCGGGGCATCGATCAGCTTGCCGCTGAGGATGATCTCCAGCGCGCGTGCGCGGCCCACGAGGCCGGGCAGGTAGGCGGCGCCTCCCGCGCCTGGGATATAGAGCTCGGTGACAACGGTCGACAACTGCTCGATCAGCTCTTCGACAAGTGGTCGCTTCCGGTGCTGGACGCCTTGTGCGATCGCCCCCGGCGTTTCAACGAGCTTCGCCAGCACCTGCCCGCCGTCACCCCGAAATCGTTGACGGCATGCCTTCGGCGGCTGGAACGCAACGGCGTGATCGAGCGAGTGATCCTGTCCACCGAGCCAGTGGCGGTCGAGTACCGCATCTCCCCCCCCTGGGGCGCACCCTCCAGGACCCTCTGCAGACCCTGCCGAGATGGGTGGGCAAGCACCTCGACACAGTGGAAATCCCCCGC
The DNA here is from genome assembly GCF_056432085.1 of Streptomyces sp. NPDC045678. NCBI lineage: Bacteria > Bacillati > Actinomycetota > Actinomycetes > Kitasatosporales > Streptomycetaceae > Streptomyces > Streptomyces sp. NPDC045678. The sequence continues at coordinate 148,289 of NZ_JBWKJS010000014.1, read as the reverse complement.
TCTCGCTACGACCAGCGGCACACGCGCAGTTGAAGCCGAGGCCCACGCCGTCCGTGCCTGGTGAACGCGAGCGAAAACGGAACCATCGCGTCGTGGGAACGTCTTCCCCCAGAAGTTGATGTTCGGAGGAGGGGAGCCTCGGTGAAGAGCCGCGGACAGGGCCGAGATGCAGACACTTCCCCGGCCGGGGACGCGCCCTGGTGGGCCGGGCTCGGCCTGCCGGGTGGGGTGGTCCTGGTGGCGATCGGAGTGGGACTTCTACTCTGGCTGGTGTGGGGTGGCCGTACGACCACCGGCGACTGGTACCAGTACTACGGAGCCGCCAAAGTCCTGGCCATCGGCTGCGTCATCGCCGGCACCACACTCCTTGCCCGGCGCCGCGTGCGTGAGTAGGGGAAAACGTGCCGACACCTGCGAGCCCGGTCGCGCTCGTCACCAGATCATGACGGCGACGAAAACATGGACGGCCACCGCGACGGTGCTCCCGACGACTTGGCGTGGCTCGCGCCGCCCGAGCCCGATCGTCGCGTCCATCGCCTGGGAGAGGGCCGCACCCGACAAGCACAGGCCGGGACTAACGCCCGTGGCGAGAAACGGAAGGACGGCGGCGAGCCGCAGAGCGGAACAGCCTTCGCCGCATACATCCGCGCGTAGAAGACAAGGCCGACGCCGTCGCCGCCTTATGTGACGAGCACCGAAGGGCGTAGGGCGGCGACTACCGCGTAGAAGGCACCACCCACGGCGAGAATCGCGTTCAAGAAGAAAACAATGATCATGGCCCAAGTGTGCAGTTCCCGATGATCCAATCTCGTCCTGAACCAGCGGGCCGGACAGCCCAGTTGCGATCGAAAAGAGCCGCTTCCTCCTCGGGGAATGTCAGTTCTCACTGCCGGGCTGAGGGGTGGCTGCGGCCGATACACATGGGAGGGGCTATGGGGCGGGCAGCTTGCTGGGCGGTTCCCAGCCGCGTGTGAGGATGTCGAAGATCGTCTCGACGGCAGCTCGGCGGTCTTGCCGACCGCGCCCCCACTGGCCGGGCATGATGACCAACCCGAGCGGGCGGCGCCCACCTTCTCCGGCGAGGCGGGTCTTGCTTGTGAGCCCGCCTCGCGGGCCTCAGAGCCTCATCAGAGCGGTGACGTGGTGGGCTCCTGCGTCGGCCCGGGATCTTTGGGGCGCAGGTAGAGGTGCCCGCTACGTGCTGGCGAGCGTGGCAGGTCGTGGAATAGACGCTGACCATGCTCCGGTCGATCAGGCCCTCGGCATCGACGTCGGTCTGGACGGCCCGCAGATTCTCCGACACTCGTCCGCCACGCCCTGGAGCCACCTGCCCGACGACGTGCTTCGCAAGCTGCCCGGCGCCGCGCGCCGGGCAGCTTCGAGGTCACCGGTCAGTCGACCTCGCTCATCCGGGGCGCCTCGGCCGTCGACGCCGGCGTCACCGCAGGCCGTCCTCCCCGACGCCCCAGTACGCGCTCGACGGCCACGGCGGAGACGCAGAGAAGGGCGGCGAGCACGGAGAAGACAGGGAAGATCGTGGTGTCGCTCCAGACCGTGGCGCCGATGCCTACGAGGAGCGTGGGCGTGATGAGCGCGCCGTACGCGAGCAGGTAGAACATGGACATGACAGCTCCGCGCCGCTCGGCGGGAATGTGAGCGGTCAGGTGGCGCAGGGAGCCGCCGAAGGCGAGCCCGTAGGCGCCGCCCTGGAGTGCGACGGTGACGATGATGACGCCGGCGTTGCCGGTCGCGAAGCCGGCCACCCCGGCCAACATGAGCACGGCGAGCGCCGTGTCGCCGACGAGCGCGACCGTGCGGGCCGGGTAACGCGCGCTGACGACCTGGGCGCAGGCGGCGGCCAGGGTCACGGCCGCAATGACGACGCCGCCGAAGAACGGCCCGTCAACATGCGCCGCATGGGCGGCGATCGCGGGTTCCAGCGAGAAGCAGACCCCGAGCACGGCCCAGGCGGCACCGGCGCCGATCACGGCGAAGACGAAGCGTCCACGGATCTCCTTTGGCACGTGCGGGCGAGGGATTCCCAGAGGCGCGGCCCCGACCGAGGGGTGCGGCTCCCGCATCACCAGGAGGAGCACGAACAGGGCGAGGGCGATGAACGCATCAGCGAGGTAGGGCAGGAGCAGGGGATGGAAGCCTGTCTGGGCGAGGCCCGCGGTACCGAGCGCGGCGGCGGCGATGCCGACGTTGAACGCGATGGCGGTGAGGGTCCCGCTGCGGGCCGCCCGCTCGGGACTCACGTCCAGCAGAGCGGCCCCGCCGGCGACGACGATCGCACCGATCCCCAGACCGTTGAGCATCCGCGCCACGACGAGACGTCCGGGGCCCGCAGCGGAGAGGAAGACGGCCAGCCCGGCGAGCAGCAGCAGGACCGCGACGAGAAGCACGGGCCGACGGCCGTACCGGTCGGACAGGGGTCCGGAGACGAGGATCGCGACGACCGCGACAGCCCCGTACGCGGCGAAGATGATGGTGGTGAGGAAGGGCGGATAGTCCCACTCCTCGGCGTACAGGGAGTAGAGCGGTGAGGGGATGGCGGACGTCGCCTGCCCGAGCATGAGAAGAACGAGGAGGGTCGCATAGCTCCATGGCTGGGGACGTCGCCCCGGGGAGAGTGCCGGCACAAGGACTCCTGGGAAGTATGATGCGTGTCGTACTTCGTGGATGCTAGGGAGAAGTATGATGTACGTCAAACTTGGAGTTGTCTGATGCCACCCTGGGAGATCCCCTCCGACCAGCTGCCACCCGTCGCCCCGGTCCAGAAACTGCTGCGCGCACTCGCGGATCCCGTACGTCTGGAAATGGTCCGCCGACTGGCCGTGGACCCCGCCGCCGAAGCCCCCTGCTCGGACCTCTACGAGGGCCTGAACAAGTCCACAGCGACCCACCACTTCAAGATCCTGGTCGAGGCGGGCGTCCTTCACCCGGTCATGGTCGGCCCTTCGCGCGGGCACCGCCTGCGCCGCAGCGCCCTCCAGGAAGCGGCACCGGGTCTGCTGGACGCGTTGATGGCGGCGATGGCACGAGAGGGCTGACGGTTCTGGGACCTGACGCGGCAGCGCATCAGGGCCGGTCGTGATGGGGCATGCGAGTCGGTGCATCTCGTGACGCCGCCTGGCGGATCCCCTGGTCAGGGCCGTCATCGGTTCCCGTTGCCACCCGGTGCGGGCGGCTGCGGGTCTCGAGGGGTACCGGTCGGTGCGAGTGACCGGTACGCATTCGTCGCTGGGCGGGCCGCGGGTCTCTCCCGCAGTGCCGAGGCCCCGCAGGGCTCGCGGGACTTCCGTGGCAGCCCGCTCCGCGAGGGGGTTCAGGGGATCTCCCTGCCCCGAGGCGTTTTCCCCGGACGGCGGGCGTCCGGGAAGGAACTAAGGATGGGTGAGAGATGAAGTCCGTCGTTCGGACGGCTGCCGGCGGGCCCGAGGTCCTCCAGTTGGTCGATCGTCCGGTTCCCGAGCCCGGTCCCGGGGAGGTACGGGTCCGTGTGCACGTCTCGGGCGTCAACCCGACCGACTGGCGAAGCCGCCAACGCGCGCTGCCTCCGGGCATGGACGAGCAGGTGCCCCACCAGGACGGCGCGGGGGTGATCGATGCCGTCGGTTCGCAGGTCGATCCGGCACGAGTCGGACAGCGGGTGTGGATCTGGGAGGCCGCGTGGAAGCGGCCCTGGGGAACGGCACAGCAGTACACGCTCGTGGCCGACCGGCACGCCGTCGCGCTGCCCGACCATGCTTCGTTCGAACTCGGCGCCGCCCTGGGCATCCCGGCCCTGACCGCCCATCGCGCACTGACCGTGCACGACGGCGGACCGGGGCAGATCGCGCCCGGCACTCTGCGAGGCACGACCGTCCTGGTGGCGGGTGGCGCCGGCGTGGTCGGCAACGCGGCCATCCAGCTCGCCCGCTGGGGTGGAGCCCTCGTGATCACCACGGTCAGCAGCCCGGCCAAAGCCGCGCTGGCACACGCGGCCGGCGCCCACCACGTGGTCGACTACCGCGCACAGGATGCGACCGCAGAGATCCGCGCCCTCGCTCCCGAGGGCGTCGACATCGTGGTGGAAGTCGCACCCGGCACCAACGCCGCTCTCGATATGGCGGTGACCGCCCCGGGCGCCGTGATGGCCTACTACTCCGGCAGCGAAGACGAACAGCTCTCCGTCCCGGTGCTCTCCTCACTGGCGGCGAACCTGCGCTGGCAGAGCGTCTACGTCTACACCGTGCCGCCCGCCGCGAAGCAGCAGGCACTCATCGACGTCGCCGCGGCCGTGGACGCACGCGCCCTGCGCGTGGGCGAGGACGCCGGAATGCCACTGCACCGCTTCCCGCTGGAGCACATCTCCGATGCCCACACCGCACTCGAGCGGGGCCTGGTCGGAAAGGTCCTGCTCGACATCCCGTGACCGCGGGAACGGCCCCGCCTGTTCCCCGGAGCCACGTATCCCAGGTCCGTCCCTCGAAGTGGTCCAGGCCCGGGCCGTGCTTGAGTTCGCGACGGTCGTGCTCGATACACCAGCGCATCCTCGCGAACCGCACCAGGTCCGCGACCGGGGTGGGTGGTGGCGGGCAGGTTACTCATCCAGTAACCGGTCGGCGCCGCCTCACCCTCGTCCTGTGCGACCGGCAGGGTCCGTAGCGGCAGCACGCCGTCCCACCAACTGCGTCCGCCGGCCAGCGCCTGCGCGGTGCGCCGGACGACTTCGCCGGCAGGCCGCACCCGCAGCACCGCGAAAAGCGAGGTCATCGGCCCCTGCTGCCCCGACGCCAGGTCACCTCCTGGAGCGGGGTGCCGACATCGACCAGGGCGGACAGGGGCTGCGGCCGGGTGCGGTAGCAGGGTCGGGTGGGACCCACACCGGGACAGGCTTCAGGCCGGTCGACAGACGACGCCTTGACGAACTATCGGACGACGCGCCGTTTCTGTACGAGGCCGACACCAGCTACGTCCTCGACCCCAACGCACCCACCCCGCACGACAACCAGCTTCCGGAGCCGAGCCCTGCAAGGGGTGAAGGCGAGCCCGGCTGCCGGACCAAGAGGTACGCGTGTTGTTACGGCCCGGTCCGAGGGTTCTTCGTCCAGTCGGTGCGGGGACCCTTAAGGGTCAGACGCCGGGTCATGAGAGTGATGAATGCCTGGTTCAGATGGGCTTCGGCATGCTGGGGAAGCCGCTCGTAGTCGCGGCAGTTGCGGCGGGCGTTCATGATCCAGCCGAGTGAGCGCTCGACTTTCCAGCGTCGGGGCAGCACGACGAAACCGCGGGTTCCCCTGGGCCGCAGTACGGGCTGGGGCGACAACCACAGGTGGTCCGCGGTCCAGGCGGGCAGCAGGTCACGGGCGTAAGCGGAAAACGCCCAGACCTGGGTGATCCGAGGGTGGGTGAGCCGCAAGCGCCAAAGCAGGTCGCGGGCGATGATCTCATCGCGGACATCCCCGGCCGTCACCGTGATCATGACGGGCAGGCCCAGCGTGTCGGCCACGAGATGTCTTTTGCGCCCGTTGATTTTCTTGCCCGCGTCATAGCCGCGGCTGTCCCGGCCGACGGTGGAGGCCGCCTGCACCGACTGGGAGTCGACGATCAGCGTCACAGGGAACGGGCAGCGGCCCTTGCCCGTGGGGATGTAACGCCGCAGCTGGTCCCGGAGGAAGGTAATGACCAGGTTCGGTGAGACTCGCGCCAACTGCGTGGAGACAGATGATCAGGACGCGCACGCCCTGCACCTCGGCCAACTGACCGTTCTCACCGAATCCAGGCGACTTCTCATTCGACGTAGTTCGAGTGCAGCCCCAGTTGGAGTGCCGGTCGGAACCCGGGTCTTGCGGCTGCACATCGTGTCATCGATCGTCGTGCCCATGGAGATGCTGATGACCTGCCTGGTTTCACTGGCCAGTGTGAATATCGTGCTGGGTCTGGCGACCCGGCCGTGGAGGCGGTCGGTGGAAGCTCGGATGGTCCGGCAGGTGCGGGCTTGGCCGGGGCTCGACGCGTACCACGCGGACCTGCTGAGCACCTCCGAACCGTTGTGCTCGACCGACCACCAGGCCGGCAGAATGCTGCTGAACTCCTCTCGTGCGGCCTCGGTGGCCGTCCGTCTGATGAGTGAGGACAGGCTGCTCGACAGGCACGGCATGAAGCTGGCGGAGACTGCGGCTGAGCCATCCCACCCGGTCACCGCGGCAGCGTTTCGCGCCATCAGCCGGTACCAGACCGTCCACGACCGCCCGCGCGTCGGCGACATCGGCCGCGACCCCGCCTTCCAGACGGCCGTCCGCAGTCACCTGAACGACCTCTTCGCCCACGCCCCCGCCACCCGCCGCCACTTGGGCACTGCGATCAACAACTTGGCCCTCTGGTGCTACGGCCTCGGCGCGGCAGCCCCCGCCGTGCACGCCTTCTTCATACTGCGCCGCACCGACCCCAGCGACCCCTACGCCCTCCAGGGCTCCTTCGTGCTGGCCTCGCTCGCCTTCGTGGCGGCCCTGATCGTGCTCACAGCCCAGGCCGGCAACACGTGGCACCCCCTCGAAGGCTTGGAAACCCCCACCGAACTCAAAGAACTGGCCCCACCCCGCGAAGACCCGTAGACCTTGCCGAAGGCGCCGGGGAAACATCGGCCGACCACGACGGGAAAACCCCGTCGGCGAATAGGTAGCGGGGAACATCCGGAGTCACGGCCCGGGGCCGACTATGACCCGGGACGCTATCCGTGCCCTCGGAGCGCCAGCGCGAGCTGATCCTGGCGAACACGAACGACAGACTCGCCCCAGCAGGGGTGGTCCGCAGCCGTGTCAACGGGTGCGAGCCGAAGCTCATCGCCAACCAGACCGAGCTCGCCCTGGGGCCCTACGAAGCGACTGGATCGGATGAGACGCCAGCTGACTTCAGTGAGAACGGACACCAACTCGCTCACGCCGCCGACAGCGCGGCTCAGTGACGGAATCGCTAAAACCGGGATGAAAACGCCCCCACCCGGGGGGTCTCTGGCGGTCCTCGCCCACCCCGCGGCGTACAGCGGTCACGCCCGCGGCGTCGCGGCGCCGTGAACGTTGGCGGCGGGCTGACCTCGTCCGCAAGGGCTGCACCCACGGCGCCGTCCTTGTCGACGTCTCCTCCGGACCCGCATCCTGAATCGGCTTGAGGGGTAGACACGAAGCGCCACCTGCCTGCCCGCAGGCACGGTGCACTCACGCGCTGGGGGTGGAGCAGGTGCGACGGGTGGTCAATCTGCAATCCGTTGAGCAGAAGTTGTTGCTGCTTGCTCTCCTGTTCGTGGTCGGCGGGTCGATCGTCGCGAACCTCTTCGCGTGGGACGTGAAGTGGCAGATACCCCTCATCTATGCCGCACTCTATGTCCTGCTATCAGTCGTTATCGAGATCCGTGATCGTCAGGCCCCTACTGCTTCCACGCACTACCGCACCAGCGACGAATTCTTTCTGTCGTTCACGCACCGCCGAGCGACATGTCTACATGAGCTACGTGCGCAACACGCCGCCGCCAAACTTTCATTCCCAGGCCGCACAATGGCTGCGAGAGCACTACGAGGAGATGCACGGTCTTGCCAACTACCACGCCCGCGTGGTGACCATCAACAGCGGTGTCGACGCCGTCAATATGGCGATCATTGATGACACCGCGGTCCTGTTGCTCCTGACCGCGGATGGATCTTTCATGAGCGGACACAGCCTGGAGACGGCTGAAGCCGTCAACTCCTTCCGGGACTACTACAGGTCTTGGTGGGCATCGGCGGAGCCGCTGGAAACCTACGCGCAGCGGACTGACCTCATGTCTCCCGACCACTGAGCCTCACGGAACTGCGGAACGGGCCTCGCATGCTCCTCACCCTTGCTCCGCGCGTCTCCCGGACCTGCCCGCTTTCGCTTCCCACCCGTTGCATGCTCTTAGGTCATGGGCATGCAAAGAGGAGGCGCATGGTTACGGGTGCTCGTGTGCGCGGTTGCGCTGGGCGTGGTGGCGGTGTGGGGCCTGCCGGCGGTGACACGGAGCGATGTGGATCCGGTGGGGGCATGTATCGGCTTGGCGGGGCTCATCGTCTCCGGCTGGTCGGGGGGGATGTCCTGGCGGGCGCTGCGTCACCAGGAACGTGACGCGGTGGTGACGGCGGGCCTGCTGGCTCGAGCGGTGTTCCCAGGCCGAGAGCCGCGCACGGGCACAGCTGCTCGTTCTTGCCCTGCTGGAGAACCGCAAGCCCGAGGACCCCGTTCCGGTACGGCTGCCACTGACCTCCTGGTCCACGTTGCCTGCCCCAGCCGTCGGCGTCGGGCGCGTAGCCGCGAACCGTGATCCGGGCGCGGGAGCCCACGCCGTACGAGCGTGGGTATGCGGACACCTGGTCGACACCTACGCAGGGATCTCCTTCACGACCGCCGCCGCGTTGATGGATGCCGGGCTCACCCTTCCGGTACTGGACGGGCTGGATGAGATGGCCGCCGAGGATGCTCCCGGATACGGCTCCCCGGCCCGGCAGGCGCTGTCCATGCTCAACGCCTTCCAGCAAGGCCGCGCGAAGGCCAATATGGTGCTGACCTGCCGCAGCGAGCAGTACGAAGCGTTGGAAGCCGTCCAGGTGTGGGCTCAGGACGCCGCCCGGATCGAGATCACCCAGGTCAGCCCTGCCCAGGTCCGTCAGTTTGTGCACGGACGTGTGGCCGACATGACGCGCTGGGAGTGCCTGTTGGACGCCCTCGACCGGGCGCCGTCCGCGACGCTGGTGCGGGCGCTGTGCACTCTGGAGGCTGACCCTGGCCGTGACCACCTACGAGCAGCGTGATGCTGTCACGGGTGACTACGTGCGGGAACGCTCGACATCATGGACTCGCCGCACACCGTCGTCCGTGCCGAACTCATCGCCGCGCTCTTGTTCGGGCTCCCGGTCGGTGTCCTGTACGGGGCCATGGTGCGGCCCGCATTCGGGGTCCTGGCCGGCGTCGCGATGGGGCTGCTGTGCGGGCTCGGTGGGACGGGGACTCGCTATATCGCTCTTCTGGTGTGTACCCGCCGCGGTCGCCAGGCCCTGCCTTGGCGTCTACGCCGGTTCCTGCACTGGGCGACCGAAGCCGGCCTGCTGCGCGTTGCCGGCACCGCCTACCAGTTCCGCCACCGGGAACTCCAGGACTGGCTCGCCACCTTGCGAGCCGCGCCCCCGTGGCCCCGGGATCCGGCCCGGCGCGCTGTCGATTCCTTCGGGCACGATGGTGGAGGTGATGCCGCCCCGTGATGTGGGCACCGTCGCCCTGCGGAAGCGCCCGGACCGACCGTGACCACCGCTCCCGGCAAGGAGCGGTGGTCACGGGTGCGTGTGCGGGGTTACGGCAGGCGCACCGACTGGGCGTGCCGGAAGATGTCCTTCGGGTCCCAGGCCGCCTTCGCCTTCTGCAGGCGGGCGTAGTTGCCCTTGTAGTAGAGGCTGTTCCAGGCGGTCGACGAGGTGTTCCAGGCGGCGTCGCCGAGGTCCTTGTCGGGGTAGTTCACGTAGCAGCCGTCGTTGATGTCGTTCGGCACCGGGACGCCGCCGGTCTCCGCGTACACGTCCTTGTAGAAGTCTCGGATCCAGGCCAGGTGCCTGGCCTCGTCGGCCGGGTCGGTCCAGTACGTCTGGTACTGCAGCTTGAGCACCGAGTCGCGCTGCGGCACCGCGGTGTCACCGGGTTTGACGCTGTTGATGCGACCGCCGTACGAGTCGACCTGGAGCAGCGCGTCGCCGTTGCTGTAGTCGGAGCGCGTCAGGTGCTTGTACATCGCCTTGATCTGGGTGACGGAGAAGCCCTTGCGCGCGTACGCCGACTTGTACTTGCCGTACAGCGTGGGGTTGCCGCCGCTGAGGTAGTCCGTGGCGATGTACCAGGGCAGCGCGCGCGGCTTGGCGAACTGCGGCATGGCCGCGTGTTCGCCGGACCGCTGAGTCATGGCCCGGCGGGTGACGCCCACGCCCGCGGAGACCGCGGCCAGGTAGTCGTCCAGGAGGGCCTGCGCGTCGGGGACGGTGGCGTCCATCTGCGTGAGGAGGACGATCTCCGACCGTTCGGGGTTGGCGCGCTGGTTCAGCTTCAGCAGGCCGAACAGCGAGTTGTACTTGGAGTCCGGCGCGCTGTTCTGCTCGTGCCAGGTGCCCCAGTTCTGCAGGAGCCGGGTGAAGGACGCCTCGGTCATGTCCTTCCAGGGGAAGGCCGTGGCGTGCACGAAGACCTCGGAGGGAGGCTTCGGCAGCAGCTTGGACGGGTCGCTGCCGGTGGCGCCGGGCGTGCGCAGCCAGTAGCGGGTGATGAGGCCGAAGTTGCCGCCACCGCCGCCGGTGTGGGCCCACCACAGGTCCTTGAGCGCGGCGTCAGTGGAGTCGCGGGTCGCGACGACGGCCTTGGCCGTGCCGTTCTTGTCCACCGTGACGACCTCGACACCGTAGAGGTGGTCGACGGTCAGGCCGTGCAGGCGGGAGAGCAGGCCGTAGCCGCCGCCGGATATGTGGCCGCCCGCGCCGACGGAGGCGCAGGAGCCCGCCGGGAGCGTGACGCCGTACAGCTTGTAGAGCGTCTCGTAGATCTGGAGGTTGGAGGCACCGCCCTCGACCGCGAAGGCGTTCTTGGCGCTGTCGTAGTAGACCTGCGTCATCCCGGACATGTCGATGACGACCTGGACGTCCTTGTTGAAGACGAAGTCCTCGTAGCAGTGGCCACCACTGCGGACCGTCAGCCGCTTGCCGGCCGCCACCGCGTCCTGGACGGCCCGCACGGCCTGGGCGGTGGTGGTGACCAGGCGGACGTAGTCGGGCTTGGCGACCCAGCGCTGGTTGATGCCGCGGACCAGGTCGGGAAAGCGGGCGTCACCCGGGGCGACGGTGATGTAGTCGGGCGTGCCGACGGTGGTCTGCGGCCCGGTGGCGACGGTGGTCGCGGCCACTCCCCCGGGGTGCGCGGAGCTCTGGGCGGCCGCGGACGGGGCGGTGGTCAGGGCCGCTCCGCCGGCGACTGCGGCGGCGCCGGCGAGAAGGGATCTTCGACCTAACGCTCCGCCCTGATTCGCCGCACTCGAGTCGGTTGTCTTGTTTGTCCTTCTCATGGTCACACTCCACCAACGGGTCTGGCACCAAAGGAAGTTGAAGATGCATCGAACGATGATCGATCACGACAGTAGCCCAGCGGGACAGGGGTGACGCAATAGCTTCATTGAGAAAACTGTCCGAACTGCCGGTCACGCCATGGTTGATTGCAACATGTGCAACTATGCGCGGCCGAACGGCTGCTCACCCGCCTTCGCGGGACGCCCGTCGGCGAGTGTGACGCGGGCCGACTCGTGCGCCGGCGCCCCGTCCGCACCCACGCCCCGCCGGGACTCCGGGCCGACCAACTTGTCCGGCGGTCGAGCAGCCCATCCGGTCTGGAAGGAGATCGCCGCGCGCACCGTGAACAAGGAACGGGCCCGCTCCGGCGAGTCGACGACCGCGAGCAAGACGTCCACCCAGGACAAGAAGTCCCCCCCAGCGCGGCGGCGAGCGCTCGCACAGCGGCTCCCAGGGGCCGACGAAGCCTGGCTGCCGCAGGACCTGCACGTGGACGCCGGGGAACCACCCGCCGTCACCGCGCACGAAAACCGCACCGGCCAGGACGTCTCCGCCCAGCTGCGGGCCCGCCGCGACCAGCTGCGGCTCGAATGGGGCACCCGCGAGCAGGGCGGCTACACCGGCTGGCTCCAGGTCGCCGGCCTGGACAGCGGGACCAGTGAGGTCACGGTGCACCTGTCGTTCTTCGAGGAGGGGCACGACCCGGGTGAAGAGGCAGGCTGACGACGCCGAGGTCGGCGCGGTCGGTGCGTCCCTGTGCGGCCCCACACCCCCGCACCCCCTCGGCCCCGGCTTCGGCCCTGTCCGTCGCTCGGCCGCAACTGCCGCATCCGGCCGTCGAGCTCACGCTGGTAGAAGTCGATGAATCCGTCCGGGTCGGGGCCGGCGTTCTGCATGACCAGCCTGTCGAATCCCGCGTCCACGAACTTCTGCGCCACCTCGACGAACCGCGTGGGGTCCGTGCCGCAGGTGAACTTCTCCAGGATGTCCTCCTCGCGCGCACGGTCGTGGTCGCGGCGTCGAAGTTGACCGGGTTGGGCAGCACGCTCATGACCTTCCAGCCGGTCAGGGCCCATCGCGATGTCTCCAGGGCTGCCCTGGCCCCGGTGTGCTCGTCGGGCGCCCAAGCCATCGGCACCTCCGCGTACCGCGGACCGGCACCTCCGGCCTCCCGGTACTGCCGGACGATCTCGGGCTTGTCCTCCGTGGCGAACAGGCCGTCCCCCCCTGTTGTCTGTGGGCCCTTTTGCCCGCATAGAGGCACCCGTTGGCATACGGGCATAACGCACACATCCATCGAGGCCACACCACCGTCACCGAGGCCCGCCCGCCCACGCGGCGCGCAGAGTGTCACAGCTCCCCCAGCTCGGCGCGCAGTCAGCCGACTGGTTGGTCCACCCCCGCCGCCACGATCAGTCGGGCCGCGTTGGTGACCGAGGAGTCCTCGAAGAACTCGGCGATCGGGACTTGCACCGTGAACGCACTCTTGAGGCGGGAGACGAGCCGCAGCGCGGCCAGGGAGTGGAAACCCAGCGCGAAGATGTCCGTCCGCAGGTCGATCGTCGGCACCTTGAGCACCGCACAGTAGACCTCCGCGATCTTGAGTTCGAGCTCGCTGGCCTGCGCTTCTTCGGAGACGTCAGGCTCGCGGCTCTGCAGCGCGAGCAGGGCTGTCTGGTCGACCTTGCCGTGCGAGGTGAGCGGGAACCGTTCGACCACCGAGATGTGGGCCGGGACCAGGTGTGGGGGAAGCTGGGTGCGAACGTACGCCGCGACTGTTGCCTCGTCGGCGTGCGCACCGATCAGGAACGCGATCAGCTCGAGCTCGGCCGCTGGGTCGGCCTCGGTGCGCCGAGGCACGACCAGGCTGCTCGCCACGTCCGGATGGCCGTCGAGTACCGATTCGATCTCGGCGAGCTCGACGCGATGGCCGCGCAGTTTGAGCTGGCGGTCCACGCGGCCGAGGAATTCGAGGTCACCTTCGGTGTTCCAGCGGCCCTGGTCGCCGGTGCGATACATGAGTGCGCCCGGCTCGGCCGAAAACGGGTCCGCCACGAAGCGCTCGGCGGTCTGCTCGGGCCGGTTGAGAAAGCCGTCACAGACGCCGGGGCCGGCCAGGTAGATCTCCCCTGGCACGCCGCGTCCCACCGGTGCGAGCAACGCGTCGAGCACGTAGACGGCGGCGTGCGGCATGGGTCGTCCGATCGGCAGCGCCTCACGGTCGAAGTCGGGCCCAGGCCGGTAGGTCGTGCTGGTCACCGCCGTTTCGGTGAGCCCATAGACGTTGGTGAGCGGAATCCCGAAGTCCAACCAGCGCTGGTAGACCTCGACAGGCGCGCGTTCGCCGCCGACCAGCACGCGCCGCAAGGTGTGCGGAATGGGGACGACAGCCGGGTCGATCAGGCGCACTACTTCGATCCAGTAGGCGGTGGGGAGCTCACATATGGTGATCTCGCGCTCTCCGAGGAGGTGCAGCAGTGCCTCCGGGCCGGTCCGGCCGAGCATGCCGTCGAAGAAGACGACGCAGCCACCGGCCAGCCAGGTGGGGAAGAACTCCTCGACATGTACGTCGAAGGTCATCGCGGCGAGCTGCAGCATCCTGTCGTCCGGGCCCAGCTCGAATGTGTCCGCCGCGGCACGGGTGAACGCAGTCAGGTTGACATGGGTGACGAGGGTGCCCTTGGGCACTCCCGTCGAGCCGGAGGTGAACGGGACGTACGCGACCTGGCGGGCTGACACAGCCATGTCCGCGAGATCTTCGCCGGTCTGGGCCTCGATCGAGGAAACAACCGCCGGATCGTCGAGGGCGAGCACCTGGTGGGCCCCGGCGAAGTCCTCGGCAAAGTCCTTGGCGAGGTCCACGACCGTGAGCAGCAAGCGGGGCGCGGTCTCGGCGAGGACGTGGGCCTTGCGGCCGGCGGGTGCGTCCGGAGCCATCGGGACGTAGGCCCCGCCCGCCTTCAGCACGGCGAGGACGGCGGACGGCCAGGAGGAGCCGTGGGGCAAGGCGAGCGCCACCCGCTCGCCGGTGCGAAGACCCAGCTGACGCAGGTGCCGCGCGAGCCGGTTGGCCTGGCTGTTGAGCTGTGCGTAAGTGACCTGCGTACCGTCTTCGCGCTCGATCGCCGGCGCATCCGGGCTCTGTCGGACCCGTCGCTCGAACAGCGCGTGCAGGGTGTCCGGCTCGTCCCCCGGGACGGGCCGCCCGGTCAGCTCCCGGTCGGGCTCGGCGTCGGTTGAGGTGCGAAGGGCTCCCAGCGGGGACTCGGGGTGGGACGCGGCCTCGCCGAGCAGCGCCAGGTAGCTCTCGGCCATGGCCTCGATGGTGCCCGGGTCGAACAGCTCCCTGTCGTATTCGAACTGAAGGCTCAGCTCCCCCAGCGCGTCCACGGCGCCGAGACCGAGACGGAGCCGGGCCCCGCCGTTGGACAACTCGTACAGCTCTGTCACCGCGCAGCCCGGCAGCGTGGCCTCGAACTCCGTGGACTGCTCGAAGGAGTACGCCGTCTGGAAGAGCGGGGTCTCCTGCGAGGTGCGTTGGGCGTCGACCCGTTTGACGAGCTCGGTGAACGGCGCGTCTTGCGAGGAGAGCGCGTCGAACGTACTCAGCTGGAGTTCGCGGACCAGCGAGGCGAAGGGCACGTCCGTGTCCAACCGCAGTCGCAATGGCATGGTGTTGGCGAACAGCCCGATGAGCGACTGGTACTCGGGCCGGGTCCGGCCGGCCAGAGGCGTTCCGATCAGCAGATCGTCCTGACGGGTGCAGCGGGCCAGCAGCACGCCCCAGACACCGCCGAGCATCGCGAAGGGCGTGACCCCGAGCCGCTTGGCGCAGGCGTAGGCATCGGCCCGAAGCCGCTCTGGCACCAGGGTCGTGAACTCGTCCCCTCGGTACTCCCGGGACGCTCCTGAGCTGTGGTCGACCGACAGTGCGAGGGTCGTCGTCGCACCGGTCAGTTCCCGGGCCCACGCGTCGAGCGCGTCGTCGTACCCGCCGTCCTCGGTGAGGCGCCGCTGTTCGGCCGCGAAGTCGCGGTACTGCAGGGTGAGGTCGGGCAGATCGGGCTCATCGCCCGCGTGCCATGCGGTGTAGAGCGCGGCGAACTCGGTCCAGAACAGACGCAGCGACCAGCCGTCCGCGACGATGTGGTGCATGTTGAGGAACAGCGCGTAGGCGTCATCCTCAAGACGTAGCGCAGCAGCCCGCAGCAGCGGGCCGTTTACGAGGTCGAAGGGCTCGCGAGCGGCGGTCTCGACGAACTCACGCCACTCGTCGGGCCGGGAGCGGAAGTCGAACACAGGCAGCGCGAAGGGCTGCGGCGGATCTGTGACGAGGTAGAGCTCACCGTTTTCCTCGCCCACCCGGGAGCGCAGCACCTCGTGCCGGCGCACGATCTCGCTGACGCAGCGCGCGGCGAGGTCCGTGTCCAACGTGCCACGCAGTCGGATCACCATGGGTATTCCGTAGACACTGCGGCCCGGGGCGAGTTGTTCGGCAATCCAGATCTGCTCCTGCAGGAGGGAGAGCCTCTCGGTCTGTCGGTTGCCCATGGGTGCTCCGGTCGGGTGCGTGGCCTGCGCAGTGGTGGGTGACTCGGTCATCGTGATCCGCTCTTCCTGACAGTCGGCTAGTAACCGAGTTTCCGGTCGACGAGGCCGATCGGCTCGAGGCCGTCCGCCAGTCGACGAACGTTGCGTTGGACCAGGTCGACGAAGGGTTCGAGTGCGTGGTCCAGATCGCCGGCGCAGTGCGCGGTGATCACACAGGTGGGCAGGGACCACAGCGGGTGCTCCGGAGGAAGCGGCTCTGGGTCGGTGACGTCCAGGCCGGCTCCGGCGATCCACCCGGAGGTCAGCGCGCGAACGAGGTCATCCGTGACGACGAGCCCGCCGCGGGCCACGTTCACCAGGCACGCGTCCCGACGCATGGACTTGAGTCTGGCCGCGTCGATCAGCCCGGCCGTGTCCGCGGTCAGCGGCGCGGCGAGGAAGACCACACGGGCCTCGGGCAGCCATGCGTCGAGGCGATCGGGCGTGGCGACCTCGGCGCCCGCCATCGGGGCGCCGCTGCGGCACACCACCTTGGGGCGGACCTTGAACGGGCGCAGCAGTGCGAGCAGTGCCCGGGCGACTCCGCCGCCGCCCACCACGAGGACCTCGGCGTTCGTCAGGCCGATGGCGGGGCGCGGCAGCCAGGCGCCGGCCCGCATGGAGGCAGTGCCCTGCCGCAGCACGGTCAGCGCGAGCATGAGGGCGTGTTCGGCCACCAGCTCGGACTGGACACCCACGGCCCGGCTCCAGCGGATCCGTTCATCCATGAGCGGCAGGTAGCTTTCGACGCCGGTGCTCGCGAGTTGAACCCAGCGCACCGACGGTGCGCGCTCCAGTGCGGCTGCCAGCTCCGAGGGCTGATCGCCGGTCCAGATCAGGCCCTGGGCCTGGCCCGGCGGAGCCAGTCGTACGCCTGAATGATGCAGCGCTGTCATGAGATCGGCGGGCGCCGGCTGGGGAAGCACTGCCACCGGCAGGTCGGGAAGCATGGTCACCGGCCACTGCCCGGGTTGCCCGCCGCCGTGACGTCCGCCGTCGCGCCGGCCAGCGCTGCCACTCCGCGTACCGAATACGCGGCGAAGACCTCGCGCGGACCGAGGCTGGTGCCCAGGTGTTTGCGGATCCAGCTGATCAGCCGCAACATGAACAGCGAATCCCCTCCCAGGTCGAGCAGGTTGTCGAGCACACCGATCTCGTCGAGTCCCAGGAGCTCCGCCGCGACGGTGGCGATGCGCCGCTCGATCTCATCGGCCGGCGGCACGAACTCGGTGGGCAGGTCGGGGCGGCGCTTCGGCGGCTGCGGAAGCATCGCGTGGTCGATCTTCCGATGTGTCGTCAGCACAAACTCGTCCAGCCGGATCAGCGCCGAGGGGATCAGGTGGGTCGGCAG
This sequence comes from Streptomyces sp. NPDC045678, assembly GCF_056432085.1. NCBI lineage: Bacteria > Bacillati > Actinomycetota > Actinomycetes > Kitasatosporales > Streptomycetaceae > Streptomyces > Streptomyces sp. NPDC045678. The sequence goes on along the minus strand of NZ_JBWKJS010000014.1, from coordinate 131,261 downwards.
TTCGTCGGCGAGGAAGGAGCGCAGTTCACCGACGCTCACGGTGTCCCGGTCGGCAGTCACGTAGCCGATCAGACGCTGCTCACCCGACGCGTCCCGACCGGTCGTGACCAGGGCTTGACGCACCGCCGGGTGTCGGTCGAGGGCGGCCTCGATCTCGCCCGGTTCGACGCGATAGCCACGCACCTTGACTTGCTGGTCGCCGCGTCCGAGGAATTGCAGCCGGCCGTCGGGAAGACGGCGTACCCGATCGCCGGTGCGGTACAGCCTGGCGCCCGGAATCCCCGAGTAGCGGTCGGCGACGAACTTCTCCGCGGTGACGTCGGGCCTGCCCAGGTAGCCGCGTGCCAGCGAGTCACCGCCGATGAGCAACTCGCCCTCGGTATCGGCGGGTACGAGTTCGAGCCGCTCGTCGACGACGTACATGCGGGTTCCGGTGATGGCATCGCCTATGGACAGCACTCCGTCCTTGGGAGTCTGGCCGGGCGGCACGCTCCAGTAGGCTGCGGTCGCGGTGGTCTCGGTCGGTCCGTAGACGTGCACCAGCGGAAGATGGAAGCGGTTCCACTGCTGGACGGCTTCGGGCATGGCGCGGTCTCCGCCCATCACGACCGTGCGCAGTGACGGGGGCAGTACCCCGCCGGTGTCCACGAGGTGGTGGACCAGCAGGTGCCAGTGCGCGGTCTGCATCTCCAGCAGCGTGATGTCGTGCGCGGTGAGGAAGTCGAGCAGGGCCTCAACCGGGGAGAGCGCGACCCGGTCGGCCGGGAAGACGCTTGTCCCGCCCTGTACGAGTGGGGGGAACAGCTCCTCGAGTGCGGCGGAGAACGCGGCGGCGGCCAGCATCAGGTAGCGATCACGCGGTCCCATGCCGAACTCGGCGCTCGCGGCGGCCGCGAGATTCGCCAGGCCGAGATGGGTGATCATGACGCCTTTGGGCGCTCCGGTGGAACCCGAGGTGTAGATCACGCAGGCCAGATCGTCCGGTGCGGCTGCGGGGGCGCCGGAGCGGGGGGCCGAGCGCCCTCGGTCCGGGGCGAGCGTCGTGACGGGCAGGTTGGTCGGCCCCTCATGTGTGCCGTCCACGATGAGGATCTTGATGCCGGAGTCCGCCGCGAGGAAACTCTTGCGCTGGTCGGGGTAGTCCGGGTCGATGGGCACGTAGGCCGCTCTCGCACGCAGTACGCCGAGAATCGCGACGAGCAGGTCGACGGAGTGACGCATCATGACGCCGACGCGATCGCCGGGAAGCACGCCCGCCTCCGCCAGGCGCGCCGCCATGTGCTCGGTTTCGGCGGCGAGTTCGGCGTAGGTCAGCGTCCGCTGTGCGTCCTCGGTGGCGCAGGCGTGCGGCGTCACCCTCGCGTGCTGCTCGAGCAGGCTCGGGATGAGCTGCGGCGCGTCGTCGCGCGCTGATCGAACGTCGGCGTTCACGCGGCGGACTCCTCAGGGTTGGACGACATCGACGTCACGGGGCCCGCGGCGGCAACAGCCTGCCCTGCCATCAGCTGCACCACGGGCGTGACACCACTGCCCGGCGACACCGGGGCGCCGAGGGCCGCGAACCCGGTCTCGAGTGCGGCCAGCACGGTGACCAGGTCGAGCGGGTCGACGTGACCGCAGTGACCGATCCGCACGACGTGGTCGGCCAGTTCTCCGTTGCCGGTGGTCAGCTGGACGCCGGTGTGCTCGACCACCGCATCGACGACAGCTTGCGCGCTCACTCCGGGTGGCGTGAACGCGGCCGTCACGATGCCGTTGCGCGCCACTTCCGGGGTCAGCAGCCGCAGTCCGAGGCCGCGCAAGCCCGCTCTGGCCATCCGGCCGAGCTCAGCATGCCGCCGATGGCGCCGCTCCATGCCTTCGGCGAGTACCTGTTCCAGCGCCGCGGCCAACTGGAGCAGCACGCCGACCGCCGGCGTCCAGGGAGTACGCGGGATGGAGTGGTTCAGGCCGTCACGCGTGATCGTCCAGTCGAAGTAGAACCGCGGATGCCCGGCCTTGGCGTGCCGACGCCAGGCGCGCTCACTGACCGAGACGAAAGCGACCCCTGGCGGCGCCATCAGCGCCTTCTGGGTCCCGCTGACCACGACGTCCAACCCCCACGCGTCGGCCTGCATTTCGCAGCCGCCGACCCCGGAGGCCGAGTCCACGATCGTCAGCACGTTACGCGTCGCTCGCCCGAAGGCCTCGAGGTCGGTGACGACGCCGGTGGAGGTCTCGCAGTGCACGACGATCGCCGCGACGATCTGCGGGTCGGCCTCCAGACAGGCTTCGACAACGGCGGGGTCCGGCTCGCGCCCCGGCGCGACGTCGAGCACGACCGTCTCTAGGCCGTAAGCGCGGCACAGCTCCACCCAGCGCCTGCCGAAGGCACCGTTGTCCACCACGAGCACCTTGTCCCCTGGACTGAAGAGGTTTTGCACCGCGCTCTCGAACGCACCGGTGGTGCTAGACGTGAAGACCAGCACGTCCCCCTTGGTGCCGAGCACCTGCCTGAGCCCGTCGAGGATGCGTGTGAATGTGCGGGCGAAGTCCACGGTGCGCTCGTCGACCATGGGGTGCGTCGCCGCCGCGATGACCGCGGGCGGCAGCTGGGTCGGACCGGGTATGGCCAATCTGTCCTTGTAGATCATCTTCCTGATTCCTTCGTGCCGCGGTGGTCCGGCTTCGTCAAAGGCTCGTCCGCAGTCGAGTACCGCTCAGCCAACCGTCGCCTCACTGCCGCTGTCCGGTACGTGGGGTTCGTTCCGCGCCTGTAGCTCTGGTGGCTCAACCTTGGTCAGGGCAAGGGCGAACAGGGCCGTGCCCACGACCGCGACCACGGCACAGCCCACCAGCACCGGGCGCAGGCCGAACAGGATGCCCAGAGGGCCGGCCACGGCGAAGCCGACCGGTTGGGCGATCTCGGAGGCCATCAGGTCGAAGGCGGCCACCCGGCCGAGTACCTTGCTCGGTACGGCTCGCTGCATGAGGGTCTGGAAGAACACTCCTTGCAGGCCGATCGCGCAGCCGGAGAGCACTGCGGCACCCGCCACCACCACCGTCGGCACGCCGGAGCCGAGGGCCAACGCCTCGAAGACGATCAGCGGTGGCAGCCACGCTATGAAGATCACCGGTCGCTTCGGCTTGATCCGGCTGGAGGTGAACTCCGCGCAGAGCACGCCGATGGTCATGCAGGTGCCGATGACACCCCAGGCCGCGGGACCGCCCAGATGGGTGTCGGCCACCATCGGGCCGAGGACCGCGAGGGGAGCCAGCAGGACCATCGAGAACAACGTCCACTGCAAGGTGAGCAGCCAGAGCCAGGGGCGCTTTCGAAACTCCTGCCAGCCTTGCTTCAGCTGCGTGACGACCGTCCCGCCTTCGTGCTCCGGTTCGGCTTCGCGCCGGGCGGGGATCCTGGCGAATACGAGGCAGAGAGTGATGAAAGCCATCAGCACGCTCTCCACCAGGAAAGCGGCTCCCGAACCCCATGCCGCCACGACGAATCCTGCCGCCGCGGGGGCCACCGTCCAAGCCAGTGAGGAAAAGGCGCCGACCAGCGCATTGGCCTCGTCCAGGTCTTCTCTCGCAACGATGTCCGGCATGATCGCCATGCTGGCCGGGCCGAACAGCGCGTCGGCGCCGCCATATACGACGGCCAGAGCGAAGAACCAGGCGAGGGTCGCGGTATCGGTGAGGAGCCCTATCGCCAAGGTCGCCGCCGCGGTCAGGCGTACGATCGACGAAACGGTGAGCAGAGCGGCACGCGGAAAGCGGTCCGCCGCGACGCCGGCAAACAGCGACAAGGCGAGCGAGACCGCCGCCTGAACTCCGAGGACGAGGCCGAGGTCACTCGCAGAACCAGTGGTGTGGAGAATACCGAAGCTCTCCGCGACCGGCAGGAAGCCGTTGGCCATGCTGGAGCCGAGACGGGCGGCCAATAGGCAGGTGAAGTTTCGGTTGGTCAGCAGCCTTCTGCGTTTGCTTCGGCGTCTTATTTTGTCGGAGACCTCTACATCGCTCATTGCGTCTCTTTCCGCGCGTGCTGGTTTCAGGTCCGAGGGGTCCTCAGAAGGTTGTCGCCTCGACCAGGGACTTGGGCCGCATGTCCGTCCAGTTCCGTTTCACGTACTCCAGGCAGTCCTCTCGCCCGGCTTCGCCGTGCACCACGGTCCAGCCGTTGGGCACGGTGACGGCGGCGGGCCACAACGAGTGCTGTCCCTCAGCATTGACCAGCACCAGGTACACGCCGTCTTGGTCCTCGAATGGATTCGCCACTGCTCTCACTCCCATACGTAGTTGTCGAAATGTGTCGGCGGCCGCTCAACTCGATATGCGTGGCACGTCGACTGTGCTGATCGGCGCATCCGGGTCCGCGGCAAGAGCGGCCAGCGTCCGCCGGTAACCGTCGGCCACGTGCTGGGCGGTCTCCGGTTCGAACAGGTCGAGCTGGTACTCCAGGAACGCGTCCATACCGGCCGGCTTCTTGTCCGGGCCGAAGTTCTCCCGCAGGCTCAACGCCAGGTCGAACATGGAGCTGCCGGCGTCGATGTCCACGGGCACGTCGGTCAATCCGTCGAACTTGAGCCCGGCTTCGGTGTCGGACTCCAGGGTCAACATGACCTGGAAAAGCGGGTGTCGGGACCGCGAGCGGGCCGGATTGAGTTCCCTGACCAGGTGATCGAAGGGGATGTCCTGGTTGTCGTAGGCATCGAGGGCGACGGCCTGGACCCGTTTGACCAGGTCTCGCAGACTCGGGTCGCCGGAGACGTCAACGCGGAACACCAGCAAATTGACGAAGTACCCGACGAGATCGGTCAGCGCGTCATCCATGCGGCCGGCCACGGGTGAGCCGATCGGAATGTCGGTGCCCGCACCGAGCTTGCTCAGCAGCGCCGCAAACCCGGCCTGCAAGGCCATGAACATGGTCGCGTTTTCGGTGCGGGCGACCTCGGTCAGTGCCGTATGCAGATCGGCGTCGAGGGTGAACTCGATGGTGCCCCCGGCGAAGTCCGACATCGGTGGGCGCGGGTGATCCGCCGGCAACGGCAGTTCCTGGGGAATGCCGTCGAGCACCGCACGCCAGTGCGCGAGCTGTCTCGACGCCAGGCTGTCCGGGTCCTCCTCGCGGCCCAGCAATTGCCTCTGCCAGAGTGTGTAGTCGGCGTACTGGACAGGCAGCGGCGGCCAATTCGGCTCGGCACCACGGCGCCGCGCCGCGTAGGCCCGGGCGAGGTCCCGGGTGAGCGGCCCGAGCGACCAGCCGTCGCTGACGATGTGGTGCATCGAGATGAGCAGCACGTGCTCCTGCGGCCCCAGTACGAACAGCCATGCCCGAAGGGGCAGGTCGCGCACGAGGTCGAAGGGGCGTTCCGAGGCCTCGTACATCGCCGGACGCAGCTCTTCCTCGGCGAGCTCCTCGTACTCCAGCCTTACCGCGCATTCCGAGATGTCCAGGACGACCTGGTGCGGCACGCCCTTACCGTCCCGGATCACCGTGCGAAGCACTTCGTGTCGCTGCACGACGTCTCGCAGTGCCTCCTCCAAGGCTGTTCTGTCCAGCTGCCCGGTCAGCCGCGAAGCGAGCTGCATGGTGTACACCGAGCTGCCCGGATTCATCTGATGGATGAACCACAGTCCGAGCTGCCCCAACGACAGAGGGATCATGACTGGTCCCACACGGCGCTTTGCCGCTGGTGGCTCGGGAGGAGTGCCGGCCGGGTGATGGCGGCGATCTGACCGGAGTCGATCTGCGCCGCGAGCAACGCCGCGGTAGGCGCCTGGAACAGGGCCTTGATACCGATCTCCACACCCATGACACTGCGGATCCGGCTCAGCAGACGCACCGCGTGCAGAGACTGGCCGCCGAGTTCGAAGAAGCTCTCGTCCACACCGACCGAAGCGAGATCCAGCACCTCGCAGATCAGCTTGCACAGTTGCTGCTCGCGCGCGGTGCCCGGGCTGCGATCGGTGACAGATGTGCGCTGGTCCGGCTCGGGCAGGTTGCGCCGGTCCACCTTGCCGTTCGTGGTCAACGGCAGGTACCGCAGGCGCACCACGGCAGACGGAAGCATGTAACCGGGCAGCTGGGACGCGGCGTGGGCGAGGATCTCCTCGTCGGGCGCCCGGGCCACTACGTAGGCGACGACGTGCCGCAGTCCCGGCCTGTCCTCGCGCACCACCACGGCGGTCTGTTCCACGTCCGGGTGCGCTGCGATCACGTTCTCGATCTCGCCGAGCTCGATCCGGAAGCCGTTCAGCTTGACCTGGTCGTCCCGGCGCCCGACGAACTCGAGATTCCCGTCGTCACGCCAACGGGCCCGGTCTCCGGTGCGATACATCCGCCCCCCGGCCGGACCGAAGGGACAGGCGACGAAACCGGACGCGGTGAGGTCGGGCCGGCCGAGATATCCGCGGGCCAGCCCGGCGCCGCCGAGGTACAGCTCGCCCGCCACGCCCACCGGCAGCGGCCGCAGGCCCTCGTCCAGGACGAAGATCTGGGTGCCGGCGATCGGCCGGCCGATGGGTGGCGGTTCGTTCCCCTCGTTCCCCGTCAGCGGGCCGCTCAGCGTCGCGCACACCGTGGCCTCGGTGGGCCCATAGGCATTGAACACGCTGCAACGCCCGGACCAGCGTGCGGCGAGGTCGGCGGTCAGGCTCTCCCCCGCCACCACGATGGTCAGGTCCGCGGGCAGATCCTCGTCGGGGGAGAGCGAGGCGAGTACCGAGGGCGGCAGGGTCACGTGCGTCACGGTCTCTCGCACGAGCAGTGCTTCGAACGAGCCCCCGACGAAGTCGTGAAGGCCCGGGACGAACACCGCCGTAGCGCCGCTGAGCAGGGCCATGCAGAGCTCCGAGACGGAGGCGTCGAAACTCGGACTGGCGAATTGCAGGACCCTGCTGTCGGACCGTACGCCGAATGCCTCGATCTGCGCGCCGGAGAGCCCGGCGAGACCCTCGTGCGTGACTGCCACGCCCTTGGGTGTCCCGGTCGAACCGGAGGTGTAGATGACGTAGGCCGGGTGCGCGGGGGTGAGTGGGTGCGACCGCTGTGCGTCGGAGAGGTTCGATGCGTCCGCGTCCGCGCCCGCGTCACGCCCGGTCTGCTGTTCGTCGAGGACCAGGAGCGGCGTCGTCCAGGGCTGGGCCGTGGCGCCATTGGCATCGGTCAGCAGCAGGGCCGGACGCGCGTCGCCGACGATGTACTCGATTCGCTTGGCCGGGTAGGCCGGGTCGAGCGGGAGGAACGCGGCACCCGCCTTGCTGATGGCGAGGATGGCCAGGACGAGGAGCGGGCCGCTGGGCAACGCGACCCCCACCAGCTCCTCGGGTCCCGTTCCGCGGGCGATCAGAGCTCTGGCAAGCCGGTTGGCCCGCTCGTTGAGTTGTCGGTAGCTCCACCGCAAGTCGCCGCAGGAGACCGCACACGCGTCGGGGCGCAGCGCGACCTGGGCCTCGAAGAGCGAGGGGAGGACGACGGGATCGTACGAGGTGCCGTCCCCGCTCCCCTGCGTCACCAGCAGAGCGTGCTCCGCCTTCGAGGCCAGTGGAATCTCGCACAACGGTCGGTTCGGCGAGCGGACCGCGTTGGCGAGGAAGGTGGTGTAGTGCGTCGCGATGCGGCGGATCGTCTCCGGCGCGAACAGGTCGGTCGCGTACTCGATTTCCGCTTCGAGCCGGCCGTCCCGCTCGACGACCTCGATACTCAGGTCGAGTTTGCTGGCGGTGCGCGGTGGCGGTGCGGCGCCCTCGATCGTCACTCCCGCGACGTGCAGGGACTCCTCGAGCGCCTCGTCGTAGACGAACGCCGTCTGGAAGAGCGGATTGCGGCTCGGGTCGCGGGGCGGACGAAGTCGCTCGATGACCTTCTCGAGCGGCGCTTCCTGATGGACGAGACCTTCGATGGAGGCCCGGCGCGTCTGGTTGACCAGGCCGAGGAAGGTCTGATCCCGCTCCGGGCGTACCCGGAGGGCCAGGACATTGACGAACATGCCGATCAGTTCCTCGGTGCCCGGCTCGGTCCGACCGGCCATAGGGGTGCCCACCAGCAGGTCCTCTTGGCCCGCGTAGCGGCCGAGAACGGCGGCCCAGCCGGCGAGCATGACCACGTAGGGGGTGACGCTCCAGCGGCGGGCCGCCTCCGTGAGTTCGCCACCCAGCGAAGCCGGCAACGTGAAGGAGTGGCTGGCGCCATGGAAGCTCATGCGTGCGGGACGCCGGTAATCGGTAGGCAGTTCAAGGGCGAAGGACGCGTCCTTGAGCTGGGTGCACCAGTGCTCGACCTGACCGTCCAACAGGCCCTCGTCGAGCGAGCGACGTTGCGCGACGGCGTACTGCCCGTAGGCGACAGGCAGCACGGGGAGTTCGGGTGTGCGGCCCTCGGCCCCCGCGGCAAGGAGTTCGGCGAGCTCCTGGACCAATACGCCGGCCGAGACCCCATCGAAGATCAGGTGATGTATGTCCACCAGCAGGCGGTGGTCCGCGGGATTGAGGCGGTACAAGCCGAACCGTACGAGCGGCCCGTGCAAGAGGTCGAACGGAGCTGCCGTCGCGGCGCTCACCCGCTCCATCATCTCCTGCTCCGAGGCGACATCCTGTGGATCGAGTCTGACGGATTGTGCGGGGACGACGACGAAGCGGGGCGAGCCGGAGCCGATGGACACCACGGAGTGCAGCACTTCGTGCCGTTCAACGATGTGGGTCAGAGCCTGCTCGAGCAGCCCGGGGTCCAGCTCGCCGCGCAGGGCGAACACGACCGGGGCTCCGTAGTGCGAGCCCCCGTCGGCGAGCTGCTCGGAGACCCAGATCCGCTCCTGTGCCAGGGAGAGGGGGAAATCCCTGGAAAGAGCGGCATCCACGTCAACGCGGCGGTCCTGGCTGTCGTTTGGTTGTGTCGCGGAGTCTTGGGCAGTCGACACTGACGTCTCCCAGTCGGTTCCGGGTACGGTCCGTCCGGCCGCGTGGGCCGAGGCGTTGTAGGTCGTCAATGGATCACTCGCGCGTCGTGGCTGGTTCTGCGGTCGCGCGACTTGCGCAGGTCGCGCGCCACGTTCAGCCTCTTGAGCCAGCGGTCCGTGCCGTCGAAGCGGGCCGTGAACGGCACCCTGCCGTGCACGATCTTGTAGTTGTCCAGGAAGAGCAGTTCACCCGGTTCGAGCACGTAATCGCGTATGTTGCGATCGACTTCCGCCTCGATGGCCTTCATCGCGCGGGCGCTGTCCGGGTCGGCGTATGCGTCCTCCATGAAGAACGGATCGATGCGCAGATAAGGTGCCTCGCGGTCGCCGAAGAGGATGGCGACCCGGTCGGGCTCGCTGTCCTTGGCCATGATCCATTCGTAGCTGCGCGCGAGCAGCTCGCGTTCGCGCGCCGACATCTCCCGGTTGTCTTCGGCGTGGTGCGGCAGATGCGAGCGGTCGGGCTTGATCGGGTACCGCTCCTGACCGAGCAGGTCCCTGATCTCATCGGTGAGCTCGAGGTCGTCGACCGAGGCGAAGGTCGTTGCCACCCGGTCGTGGTTGCGCAGGCACGCCAGGCCGAGGTAGTCGGCCCGCAGCGGGTGGAAGGCCTCCTCGGTGTGCCAGGTCAGCAGTTCTTCGCTGCCCGAGCCGAGCTGCTCGTTCTCGTGACCCTTGATCGGGAAGATGTCGTGCATGATCCGGCCGTCCTGCTGCGTCGCCCAGGCGATGGGATCGCCCAGCAGGGACGCGCAGAGCATGAAGTACACCTCCGCGGGGAACGTGGACGCCCGGCCGACATGGGTACGCCAGTGCTCGGGAGTGGGCCCGACGGCGACGTCGTCGATCCGGAAGCCGCGGATGGACAGCACGCCACCGGAAGCCTCCAGGCGGAACGCGTTCAACTCGGCCCGCAGCCGCTGCGGCAGCTCATGTGCGTACACCGCGCACTGCCGGACGAACTCCGGGTCACTGACCGACTGGAACTTGGCCGTGAGTGACGTGAGTAGTTCGTCGACTGTCTTCAATTCGATGTCTGAGAGTTCAATGCTCTGCATGTTCGTCAGGGTTCCTTTCCGCCTCAGGGTTGGGGACTCGCGGCGAACTCAGCGCCCAAAATGTCCAGGCCCTTGCTCAGTTGGCCGCGATCGCCGCCGAAACCGAGCCGGACGCGGCACGGGTGGTCGAATGCCCGGCCGGGGACGAGCAGTATGTTGCTGGTCTCTCCCAGCCGCCGGCACAGCTCGGTCGTGTCCTGCCACGGGCGCAATCGCGGGAACGCTGTCACTCCGCCGAGGGGCAGCGGGAGATCGACACGGTCCTCGTGCCGCGCGGCCCAGTCGGTCAGCAGGCGCCGGTTGGCCTTGGCGTTCTGCAGCCTGGGAGCGATGAACACGTCCGCACGCTGTACGACGCGCAGCGCTATGTACTCGAGAAGCGGGGAGAGGCTGAGGGTGATGCGGTCGCGCAGGTTGGTCATCGCCCGAAGAAGCTCCGGGTCGGCCATGCACCATCCGAAACGCATGCCGGGTAGACCAAAAGCCTTGGAGAAGGTTCCGATCGACACAGTGCGCGGATACGTCAGTCCGGGGTCCGGCAGCGGCGCGTCATCGTAGACCAGGTCCGTGAAAGCGCCGTCCCACAGGAGATGGGCGCCAACACTGTCAGCAATCTCCAGCAGGCGACGGAAACCGGCGAGGTCGAGTGTCGCGCCGGTCGGGTTGTGCGGAAAGTTGACCACAATAACCTTGGTGCGCGCAGTGACGATCCTCGCGAGTTCCTCCACGTCGGGCCGGAATCCGTCCTCCTCGCGCAGCTGCCAGCGCAGGACTTCGCACCCCATGGACTCTGCGACGGATACGTGCGAGTGGTAGGCCGGGTGCAGGGCGACGACTTGGTCGCCCGGCTCGAGGAGGGTCTGGAGCGCGACGTAGATGGCTTCGCTGCCGCCGTGCGTCAGCATCACCCTGCGCGCGTCACCGTCCCCCCAGCGCGAGGCGATGGCCTCGCGCAGGTCGTCCCGGCCCAGGCACGGACTGTCCCGGAAAACAATTTCGTCCAGATATCCGGGCTCGATGCCGGCAAGTTCTCGCACCTGCCCGAGTGAGTAGTCGAGAACCCCACTCGACCCGATGTCTATCGCCGCGTCATGATAGTGGTCGCGCATCCAGTCTTCGAGCAATGCCCCATCAAAATTCATCGTTCTCCAGAACCTTCTCAGTTCGGCAGAGATGCTGGACTTGCGTTTCTGGTCCAAGGACGGTGATTCCTCAAACACCCGGATCGAGGGTGTGAGGTCTTCTGCGGAGCAATGTATGTCCTCCCCGATAGGGGCAGTTGACAGATATTGCCCCCTGCGGGATCTGCGTTGCTGCCCGTGCGTCGACGAGTCGGGCGGCCGTCGGTCCACACCGTGGCCACCGTGACGACGCCGTGCCGTCGCCGGCGGCTCGGTGAGCCGCGGCTGAATTCCACGGCCCAGAAAGGCTGTTGTCGATCGTTGCCCGATATTCGATCAATATTGCTGCGTCAACTGCCGCCGTCGATCCGGCTGTTAAGGTTCCGGAGCGCGATTCCGAGCAAACTCCGTGACAGCGAAGGTGATTTCCTTGGTGGACATGCGAGCAGGGTTCGACTATGACAGCCATGACCCGGCGATAGCGGTGGACCCGTTTCCGACCTATGCGAAACTCCGCGAATCCTGCCCGGTGCAGTGGAGCCGCGCATGGGACGGCTATTGGGTCACAACCGGCCACCGTGAGGTGACCTCGGCGGCCCGCGATGCCCGGACCTTCCACACCGCGCAGGACAGGGCGGACGGTACGGTGCAGGGGGTGACCATTCCCTCACTCGGGCAGAGCAACCGGATGATACCGCTGGAACTCGACTCGCCGGAGTGCCTGAAGTACCGCAAGCTGATCTCCGTGTTCTATTCCCCGAAGCAAGTCGCTGCGCGCGCCGGCGAGGTCCGGCAGCTGGCGGCGGCTTGTATCGACGAGGTGATCGAGCGCGGCGAGTGCGACATCGTTCTGGCGATGACCGAGAAGCTGCCCAGCATTCTGACCATGCGGGACATCGGACTGCCCGAGGAGCGGTGGTTCGACATCGACTCCCTCCTCTACCGGGCGCTTTTCGCCGCTCCGCACGATCCGGCTACAGCCCGCGAATGCGCGCAACTGATCTGCCTGGAGCTGGTGGAAGCACTCGACGCGCAACGGGACGGCGACAAGCGGGGGCTGCTCGGGCACCTGGCGGCCAGTGAGGTGGACGGAGCACCGATACCGGACGATGACATCGTTTCGATGATGTATTTGCTGCTGCTCGGCATCCATCCGACGTCGAGCGTGACGGCGATCGCGCTCCGCACCCTGGCCCAGCAACCCGAGTTGCGGTCCCGGCTGATGTCCGACCGCTCGATGATCCGCACCGCCGTGGACGAATTCCTGCGGTGGGTCTCGCCCGTTCAGAGCACGGGCCGGATTGCCGCCGAGGACGTCGAACTCGGCGGGCAGCGCATCGCCCGGGGCGAGCAGATGCTGCTCGGGTGGGCCGCGGCGAACCGCGACGATTCCGTCTTCCCGCAGGCGGACCGGATCGACCTGAACCGCGACGCCGGCCGCCACCTCGCTTTCGGTGCCGGCCAGCACTATTGCGTGGGCGCGGCCATGGTGCGAGAGATGTTCACGGCGATGCTGGAGGAAGTGTTCGACCGGATGCCGGACTACACCGTCGCCGATGACGCGGCGATCGAATGGTTTCCGGATCTGACCCCCGTATACGGGATCAAGGCTCTGCCGATACGGTTCGCGCCCGGCCGATAGGCCGGGCGTCGTTCATGGCCGAGGAGTCGGCCGGCCCGGGGGACGTACTGCGGGACGCGGGGCCGGGGACGGGGGATGGCCCCGGCCCCGCGTCCCGGGCGGCACGTCAGGGGTTGACGTGGCCGCCGTCCATGGGGCGCCCCGCTGTCATCAGGTTCTTCAGGTCCCGGGCGTACTTGGCGACGAGGTCGCGTGTGACGCCCGGGATCTCCCCGTGCCCGGCGATCGCGCCGGCCCGGACGGCGGCGCGGAACCGTTCGGAGGGGAAGATGGATCCGGGTACCGGGTCCTCGGGCTCCTTGTAGCCGTGCAGGATGGGCAGCGCCGCGTACTGCCGCTGTGCCTGGGGCAGGGCGCGCAGCGCCGCCTCGAGCCGCAGATACCACTCGGCGTAGTCGTCCACCCGCTCGATGGCGTGGCCGTCCTGCGCGAGCCAGTCGACGATCGCGTCGAGGGAGACGCCGTCGTCGTGGGGGTTCACGAGGCTGAACGTCCGGTACCCGGACGGGGCTTCAGCGGCGCCGCGGCCCCCCAGCGCCACCATGGCAGCAACCGTGAAGTCGACGGGCAGGCCGTCGTAGTGGGCGCGTTCGCCGTCCGCGCGGTAGAAGCTGCGCGGCGCGATTCCAGTGGCGAGCACGCTGAACAGGAGGCGGCTGAACACGTCGGTGGCGTTGAGCTGTCCGCCGTACCGGCTGTGCGCGAGGATCATGCTGGACCGGAAGGCCGTGACCGGCAGTCCGCACAGGTCGTGCGCCTCCCGCAGCAGCACTTCGCCGGCCCATTTGCTGGTCGCGTACCCGTTGGCGTAGCCATCGTCGACGTTCAGGGCGGGTATGGCGCCGCGGACGTCGGTGTCCTCGTCGAGGGCCGGTCGGCAGGAGTCGGCGACCCCGACGCTGGAGACGTAGGTGATCGGCTTCGCCCGGTGGGTGAGGGCCAGCCGGACGACTTCGGCCGTGCCGACGACGTTGGCCTCGAAGAGGTGCGGGTACGGCAGGAGGTGGTTCACCAGCGCACCGGCGTGGACGATCAGGTCGACCTCGTCGGCCAGCCGGTCCCAGACCGCCTCGTCCAGGCCGAGCCGCGGTTCCGCCATGTCACCCGCCACCACCTCGAGATGGGCCGCGGCCAGTTCCTCGTACGTCCGCACCAGCTCCGGGTCGCCGCTGTCGAAGGCCGCGTTCAGCCGCTGCCGGGCCGCGGCGGCGTCGCTGCCGCGCACCAGGGCGATCAGCCGGCCGCCGGCCGGCGCCAGAGTCTGCAGCCATTCCAGGGCGAGGAAGCGGCCGAGGTAGCCGTTCGCGCCGGTCAGCAGCACGGTGCGCGGCTCCCGCTCGGCGCGGGGCAGCGCGGGGGCGTCGGCGAGGAGGTGTGCGTCGAGGAACTTGTCGAGGGTGAGGTCCTTCGCGTGGACCTCGGTCACGCCCTCGCCGTGCACCGAGGCGAAGGTGGGCCGCCGCACGGCCGAAACACGGTGAGCACGGCGCCCGGCGCCCTCGCCCCCTTCCTTGAATCCCACGATGCGGATCGTCATTTCCTTGAGCGTGACCGGTTCCAGGAACAGCTCGATCGGTACGTCGATGTCCAGCTCGTCGCGGAGCCGTCCGGCCAGATGCACGGACGTCAGCGAGTCGCCGCCCGCGTCGAGGTACGTCTTCCCCAGACCGGCGGGCCCGTCGAGATCCAGCGCCTCGATCACCAGCTCGGTGACTCTGTCCTCCAGTTCGCTGCCCAGTGCGGGCGCCGCGCTCTCGGCCGGCGCTTGAGCAACCGGCGCTTGAGCGGCCGACGTGCGAGCAGCCGACGTGCGAGCAGCCGACGTTTGAGCGGCGGCACGGCCGCGCAGCGTCAGCGCGCCGTAGCTCTCGCCCGCGAACGGGTACGACGGGAGCCGTACCCGGCGCACCTCGCCGTCGAGCGCCGGCCAGGTCACCTCCTCGCCGCGCAGCCACGCCTCCCCCGACGGGTCCCGCACCGGATCCGTGTGACCCTCGGCCAGTGCCATGAGCTTGTCCGACACCTCCTGCACGTCGGCGGCGACCACGTAGGCACGCACGGGCATCCCGACCCGGCCGGTGCGCAGGGTGTGCGCGACATCGGCGAGGGCGGGGGCGTCGGCCTCGTGCAGACGTGCCGCCAACCGTGCTGCCACGAGGGCGAGTTGACGCGCGGTACGGGCCGACAGCGGCAGGACCGTCGGGCGGCCGTCGGCCTTCGCGCGCGGCTCGCGTGCCGGTGCCTCCTGCGCCACCACGTGCACGTTCGTGCCGCCCATGCCGACCGACGTCACGCCGGCAAGCCGGGGCAGGTCCGGCCTGCGCGGCCAGTGACGGGTCTCGGTCACCAGCCGCAGCGGCGAGTCCCGCAGGGCAGCCATCGGGCTCGTGACGTTCACCGTCGGGGCCAGGGTGGCGTGCTCCAGCATCAGGACCGTCTTGATCAGCGCCGCCACACCGGCCGCCGCGTCGGCGTGCCCGATGTTCGACTTCACCGAACCGAGCGCGATGCCGACGCCGCCGTCGATGCCGGCTCGGGCGTCGAGACCGGCTCGGGAGGTGAACGCCGCGCTCGCCGCCGCCAGTTCGATCCGGTCGCCCAGCTCGGTCCCGGTCCCGTGCGCCTCCACGTACTGCGCCGCCGACGGCTCCAGCCCCGCCGCAGTCCACGCCTCGGTGATCGCGGCCGTCTGCCGGTCCACGCCCGGGGCGGTGAAGCCGACCTTGCCGGCCCCGTCGTTGGTGACGGCCGTGCCTCGGATCACCGCGCGCACCGGGTCGCCGTCGGCGAGCGCGTCCTCCAGCCGCCGCAACACCAGCACGCCCACCCCGCTGCCCGGCACTGTGCCGGCCGCCTTCTCGTCGAAGGGGCGGCAGCGGCCGTCGGGAGAAGAAGTCCCGCCCTGGTAGTAGACGTAGCCCTCCTTGCGCGGGGCGCCGATGGAGACACCGCCCGCGAGCGCGGTGTCGCACTCGCCGAGCAGCAGGGCCTGGACGGCGACATGGACCGCCGTCAGCGAGGACGAGCAGGCCGTCTGGACCATCATGCTCGGCCCGTCCAGGCCCAGCCGGTAGGAGACCCAGGGCGCCAGGAACTCGCGGTCGGTGAGGAGCCGCACCTGCATCGCGCCGATCGACGCGGCGAGCGCCGGGTCCGTCTCGGCGGCCAGCGCGTGCTCCGTCGAACTGCCGCCCATGTAGACGCCGGTGCGGGACGGTGCGTTCAACGGGGCGTACCCTGCGTCCTCCAACGCCGACCAGGCGGTCTCCAGGAGCACCCGGTGCTGCGGGTCCAGGGCGGCCGCCTCGGTGCGGTTGAAGCCGAAGAGCTCGGCCTCGAAACGGTCCGCGTCCGCGAGATATCCCTGTACCGGGACGAACGCGGGATGACGCAGCTCGGCCGGGTCCGTCCCCTCGGCGAGCAGTTCCCTCTCGGTGAACTCGGACAGCGAGCAGACGCCGTCGCGCAGGTTGGCCCAGTAGGCGTCGAGGTCGCGGGCGCCGGGGAAGCGTCCGCTCATCCCCACGACGGCCACCGCCTGCTCAAGCTCGTGCTGTGCGGCTTCCTCGGTGGTCATCGCGTCGTGCCCTTCTTGGAACGGAGCTTGTGCGGGGCGGCTGTGATGAGGTCCTGGTACTCCGGGTGTCACCGCCGTCCCCCTCCCTCTAGACGCTGGCGCCGTGCGCGCAGCGCGCGAAAGCGCCTGGCCGATGCCGCCTGCGCGACCACAGCCGGACCCTCGTCCGGGGGAACGCCGTCACGGATCAGCATTGCCTGCGCCGCCACCGTGGTGTGAGAGAACAGAGCAACGACCGAGAGCCGAACTCCCGCATGTCGCTCAAGGGCGTTCTGAAGCTCGAAGAGCTTGACCGAGTGGCCGCCCAGATCGAAGAAATTCACCCCGGTCGGAACGTCTTTCCGCTTCAGTACCTCGGCCCACGCGGCGGACACCCGTCCAGTCGTGTCGTCCGTGGGGGCGGCGGCTCCATCCTCTGTCTGGGAGTCCGGACGGGTCTCTGCCAGAGCACTGAGGCGTTGTCGGTCGATTTTGCCGTTGACATTCACAGGAAACCGATCGAGCACGTGAATCCAGTCCGGAACCATGGCTTGCGGCAGCCTGCGGGCCACATGCGCGCGGATGGATTCTGGAGAAGTGTCAGGAGGCGACAGGACGAACCCGACAAGCTGGGTCCCCTCCGCGTTCGTCACCACGGCGGCGTCGCTAACTCCTGATGCGGTACGCAGATGAGCCTCGACCGCGCCGAACTCTATCCGGTGACCACGGATCTTGACTTGTTGATCGCGGCGGCCGAGAAATTCCAACTCACCATCGTCGTTCCACCGGGCGAGGTCCCCAGTGCGGTACATCCTGGCGCCCTCGACGTCGGTGAAAGGGTCGCCGATGAAAGCCTGGGCAGTCGCTTCAGGGCGGCCGAAGTACCCTCGCGCCACCCCAGGGCCGCCGATGAACAACTCGCCGCTCACACCGCGTGGGACCGGCTCCAGGCCTCCATTCAGCAGGTAGAGGCGGACTCCAGTCACCGGCCCGCCGATGGATATCGGTCCAGGGGCTTCATAACGGCGGAAGCTGGCCCACACAGTGGCCTCGGTCGGGCCGTACTCATTGACCAGGGCGACTGTCCGGCCGAGCAGGGCGAAATGGCGTTCCACCAATGCCTCAGCCGGCGACTCGCCGGCCACGATCACCGTATCCAGCGCGTCCAGCCGCGTGCCCTGCCGTGCCGTCGCGTCCAACAGTGCGCTGTAGAGCAGTGGCACACAGAGCAGCCGGGTCACCTTCCGGCGTTCCACCAGGCGCGCCAGCCGTTCGGGATCGCGGACTTCATCAGACGCAGCTACGACCAAACATCCCCCCGCGGTCAAGGTCCCCCACACCCCGGCAACCGAGGAATCAAAGGCCAAGGGCGACACAAGCAAGAAGACTGGAGCGCCGGGATACACCGCGCGGCGTGCCCAAGTGGAAGCGGACAGCTGACTGTGCTCGACCAGGACGCCTTTGGGCTCGCCGGTGCTGCCCGAGGTATAGATGATGTAGGCGGCGTCATTGGGCGTCACCGCGGCTGCCGCCGCCGTGCTCTCTTCTCCTTCTCGGGCATTCTCCGCTCGAATGACCGGGCATGTGAGCGTGGGCAGTCGGCCAGACGTGCCCTCTGCGACGATCACGGCAGACACGTCCGCGTCAGCGAACACATCGGCGATCCGCTGATCAGGGTGGGCCGGGTCTGCCGGGACGTACGCGGCACCGGCGTACAGGATGCCGAGCACGGCGGCGATCATTGCGTTCGAAGGTTCGACGAGCACACCGATTCGCTCGCCCCTGCCCGCACCTGCCGCACGGACTGACGCTGCGATGCGCCTGGCCCAGGCGTCGAGCTCGCCGTAGCTCAGCTCGGTGTCCCTGCTTCGGACGGCGACCCTCAGCGGATCACTGCCGGCTATCCGGGCCACGACTGCATGGACCGGGCTGAGTTCGTCGTGTGGAGCGTTCGACGCAAACTTCTGTTCTGGCAAGGTTGTCAAAATTTCCCCGCTAATTCTCGGCTGATGCTGCCGCGGTGCCACCCGGTTCAACTCCAGAAAAGAGAATGCATTCGCACGGACAGGAGTGGCGGGCGAACGTGAGCAGTACACGCTAATCAGACGGTCACTGAACTCCACTGAGACCGGAGAAGATTCACTCTGGCACCCGTTCACCCCGGCGTCAATGCGCGAGAAGGGCCGACGAGGCGGCGCGCAATATGTGTCCAGAAGAGCGCAATAACCGCCAGCCGCGCTTCGCCGGCGACACTTGACGCCGGCTCGCGGACATCGCTAGCCTACTCGATATTCCCATCACGGACGCAGCACTTGAATCCCGTGGATTACTCATAAACCGTCAGGCCGATACTGGGGGATCTTCCATGCGCACTCCCCATACGACGAATCTTTCCCACCTGCTCGATCCCGAACATGCGGCGGAGCCATACTCGTTTTATGCCGAGTTGCGCACTAAATCACCGGTGCAGTGGGATGACTGGATGCAGACCTGGGCGGTGCTCGGCCATCCGGAAATCGTCGATCTCTCGAAGGACAAGCGTCTTTCAGTGGCCAAAATATCGGATTTCCACGAGAGCCTCCCCGAACAGGCCCGCGGCGATATTGCACTGCTGTCTCGCACACTCTCAGACATGATGCTGTTCAATGATCCACCGCATCACACCCGACTACGCCGGCTGATCAGGCCGAGCCTTTCTCCCCGCCTCACCCGGGAACTACGATTTCATGTCCAGGAGTTGGCCGACGAACTGCTCGACAAGGTCCTGCCGAGCGGACGCATGGACATCATTCACGACTTCTCGGAACCGCTCAGCCGTGGCGTCATCGCGAAACTGGCAGGCGTGTCCGACGACGCCACCCACCTCCTGGAGGGCTGGCAGGGGCTGCTGCATGAGTTCTTCACCCAGTCCGACTCCCAGAACGCGCGGATACAGGCACTGAGGGAGTCGTTCGACCGCACTGCCACCGCTCGTCGAAACGGCACGGCCGACGACTTCTTCAGCCGGATGATCAGCCCCCAACTCCGGGCAGCCGACTACACCGAGGACGAAGTCTTCGCCAACCTCCTGCTGCTCATCGACGCGGGGCAGGCGACTACCACACATCTGATCGGGAACGCGGCCCTCGCCCTGTTGAACAACGACGAGCAAACACAACGGCTGCGCAGAGATCCAGAGCTGATCACACCCGCCACGAACGAACTGATGAGATACGACAGTTCGGTCCAGTTCACCACTCGGAAGGCGCTCGCCGACATCGACCTCGGTGAGCACCTGATCCGAGCCGGCCAGTCGGTGACCCTGGTTCTCGGTTCGGGAAATCGTGATCCCCGCCGCTATACCGACCCTGACACATTGGATGTCTCCCGACCGGCCGCTGATCACCTGTCGTTCGGGCACGGCATCCACTACTGCCTGGGCGCCTCACTGGCTCTCACCGAGATCGACGTCGCACTGCGGGCGTTGCTGCGTCGGACCGCCAACTGGAAGTGCGAAGTGGCTGAGCCCGAGTGGCTGGAAAGCATCAACTTCCGCTTCCTTGAATCCCTTCCGATCACTTTTGAGGCAATCGCCTGACTGTGGCATCCGCCTCGACCGAAGGAGAGTGGTCACGCCGTCACGCCGTCACGCCGTCACGTCGTCACGTGTCGGCGTTCAAGGAGAGGGCGGATGCTGCCCTCTCTGCCGGTACTCCGAGGGCGAGCAACCCATGTGCTTCCTGAACACCCGAGCGAAGTTCTCCGGGTTCGGGAAACCACAGAGCCTGCCGACCTGGGATATGGGGTCGCTGCCCGCTGTGAGCAAATGGCGGGCAGCGTCGATGCGTAACCCGGTCAAGTACCGCATGGGCGTCTTTCCCGTGCTGGCAGAGAATCGGCGCAGGAAGTGATACCGGCTGAGACGTGCTTCTCCGGCCAGCTGGTCGAGTGTGATGTTCTCGGACAGGTGCATCTCCATGTAGGCCCGCAGCGTGAGCAGTTGTTCCGAGCTGAGACCTCCCGCACTCGGTGATGGGGAACGGAATGGATGGAGCAGGTATTCGGCCAGGTAGTGGGCTGCACTCAGGGCATAGCGCTCTCCTGCACCTGTCTTTCGGGCGTGAAGCAGCGTTTGCGCCATGGATGCGACATGCGGATCGAAGGCACGCAGTGACTGTAATTCCGAAACATCACGGACAGGAGCGGCGGTGTGGGTGTCCAGCGCTCGCTGAAGGAATTCGGTGGAAAGCTGGATGTAAACGACTTCGAATGGCAGAAGTCTGGGTGGTGTCCTACTGAGCCGGATCAGGTTGTTGGGTGCGACCAGGCAGACCTCTCCGGGCGTGAGCGTGGTACGTCGCCAACCGTGATCGTCTCGACGTTCAATCTGGCACACACCTCGTATGGGCGTGACGATGCCGAACCATTGATCCGACAATTGGTATGTCCAGGTGCCACTGTCGTGCCCAGCGGCTTTCTCTTCCACAACGATTTTCTGAGAGGTTTGGTCTCGCCACGTAATGGTCACGTAGTTTTGCCTTTGCGGGTTCGGGTAAACGAGGAGTGAAAGACACCAGGTTCGTCACAGTTAGAACCGGGCTGAAAAAATTGCCCTCAGTGTCACGCAACGGTCAGCGACACGTAATTGGAGCCGTACTGAGACGGCAAGGGCGGGCCGAAAGGGCTACGACGCGGACCGGGAGTTGGTGCGCGCGTGAGGAGAGGGGGAGGCCTGTGTACGGCTGCCGCATAGAGCGGTATGCGCCCGTACGCCGATTCCAACGGACCGCCGGTGAGGGCCCCTGGGGACGGGTGCCCTCACCGGTTTCTCTGTGCGCAGGCGCTGCCGGGCGGAGGCCGACCGGAAAAACGGGTCAGCTGGTGGGGAAGGTCAGTTGGCACGGCTGGTCAGCCGCAGAAGGGCATCAGCTGGAGAAGGCGACGGCGTCGGCGGGGTCGGCGTGCCGGTTGGTGGCGATGGGCTGGTCGACCAGGACGGTGCTGAGGAGTTCGAGGGTGATGCTCTCGCTGACAGCGTGCTCGGCGGGCGACACGGCAGTGTCAGGGGAGGAGCCGAAGGACGCGGAGGGCAAGACGCCCTTCAGGGTGCGGGAGATACCGGGTCCGGCCTTGGCGGTGAGGAAGGGATAACCGCCCGCCCGCGTCTCCTCGGTGACCGTGAAGGTCAGGTCGTCGGTCACGCAGCCCGGTGCGGCGGCGCTGTGGCTGTCGGCCGTCGCGGCGCCGGTGAGGGCCGGCACGGCGACTGCGGGGAGGGCGAGGCAGGCGGAACGGGCGACAAGGCGCGAACGCAACTGGATCTCCGTGGTGCTGAAGGGTGCGGAAGTGGTTCGTCCAGCGGGTGGCTGGAATGACCGCAGCTTGTTCAGTGATCCGTCCCTCCCGCCACAAATGACGACCACTACGGGACGCTGGAACGCCGAAACATGCTCTGACGAGCACAGATGTCGTGGGTGTGGAACGGGACGCTGGAACGCCGAGACATTGGGACGTCGGGACGCCGATTGCCGAACTCTCTCTGACAAGCTGCTCCGACCAGCCGGACGACCACCGGTCCGAGGATGACCACGAGACGAAGATGAGCCGTGGGCGTAGGCGCAGACAAGCGGGTGGATCCGCCTCACTGCGGTACCGCAGCGAGAACTGCCGCGTAGGCCTGAGGGGCGGCCAGACCCTGCAGCGTCCCCAGGGCCGGAACCGCCGGCACCGCAGCCCCGAGCCTCGCTAACGACCTACGAGACAGTTCCTTTTCACCCATGGGCACGCCTTCCGAGAAAGAGGAGTGAGGAAGCGGCGGACAGTGGTACATCACCGCGGCTGCTCCCCGCTGCTGACCATCACCCTGTTGGGCGCCGCTCACGTCGCGCTCACGTTTGGCTGACGTTCCCGCCAGGCAGGCAACGGACAGCGTCACGGGGTCGTGACCGCGACGAGCTCCCATCCGGACGATCCACGCCACCGGCTATCTCACGGAAGCAGAAGAGGCGGTGGCCGCCGCTGCACTCATCGCGGCGCAATGCCCGGAAGGCGAACCCGTCGACAAGTCCTACGGTCCGGAAACACCTATGCCCGTTTTCCCTTCCGACCTTCGGGAAATCGCCGACGAAGCCCTCGCCCGCATCGCCGGCGACGAGAACGAGCCGGCCGCAAACTGGGTCGACGCAAAGGATTGGAAGCAATGGCGAGCCGTACTCACGCGCCTTCGCGCCGTGCTTGCCCCGCCACCCCCTCAGTCGCTCTATTCGATATCCAGCCATAACGGAGCGACACTCGGCACGGAAGCTGAGCCAGAATCCGTTCTCAGGCTCTGGTTCGCTAGGCAGGCTCTGTCGCCGTTTTGGGCGCAGCATCTGGCGATCGAACCTCGACGCCGTCAGCACGGGCCTCACCCTGCGCTGGAACTCTGGCGTCGTGCAGGGCCGCCTCAACCGGATCAAGGTGGAGGAGCTTTGTTGCTCAAGTCTGGAGCCATGCCAGGGCGGGGGCGAGGGCATCCCGTGTCGGCACGGTTTCGTCCGGCTGGATGGGAGCGTCGCCGTACACACGCCCCACCCGGTCGGCCCTCCCGGACCGCTGTGAGCACGAGCATCGCACCATCACTCAGCTCGATCGCGGCGTTGCCGGTCGCCGGCCCGGCGGTCGGCTCTCCGAAGGTCCGTACGTTTCCCTTGCCCAGGAAGGCGATGAGCGTGGCCTCCGCGGCACTCATCGTTTTGCCGTCGATGAGCACTGCCACGCGTATGTCCGGGACTGCGAGTTGTTAGGGATTGGGCACCGGCGACATCGCTTCCTCGTCGTGGTAGACGATGCCGTGGCACCCGTCGACCAGTCGCCCGCTCGGCAGTGATGCTGCGGTCGTCGCTTCCTCGCCGAAGGCTCCGGCCACGTCATCCGGCGTGAGGAAGAACGTGTGGGGGTCGTTCAGCACGTCGATCGCCTTGCGGATCTGACCGTAGGCGTCTGGCGGGGACGTCGCGTCCGCGATGGCCTCGTACGCTTCCCGCCGAAAGTCTTCCCAGTCCACCTTCCGACGGTTGAGGGCATTCTCCTGGATCAGGGTGAGACCCTGTCTAAAATACTGAAGCAGCGGATCGCTGCCGCCGATGGCGAGTCCCTGCGCGCCGCCGTCCGCTGGGCACTGAGGGCTACCTGACCAGGAGGACCTTGCGCACCCTCCGGGCACACTGCGCCAGTCTCCAACGCGAGCGTCATCACACCCACCGCCACGCAAAGCGCGAACCGTATTGCAACGATCCCAGGTGCAAATCCCGTTGGTCACTGGCCATGAAGCCAACCGGCAAGAACGTCATTCCTCGTTCCAGCCAGCGAGTTCAGCGACGGACGCGGTGGCCATTTCGATCTCGTCGCGCACAGGGGCACAAGATCCACGAAGATCTTCCAGGAATGCTCTTGTGAGCCCAGCTTCCACTTGGTCTCTGTTCAAGTTCCGGACGGAGGCCACGAAGGCTTTCTGAGCATCCTGCTCCAGTTGCTGGAGTCGTCCGAC
Source organism: Streptomyces sp. NPDC045678 (assembly GCF_056432085.1). NCBI lineage: Bacteria > Bacillati > Actinomycetota > Actinomycetes > Kitasatosporales > Streptomycetaceae > Streptomyces > Streptomyces sp. NPDC045678. The sequence goes on along the minus strand of NZ_JBWKJS010000014.1, from coordinate 107,438 downwards.
TTCTTCTTCCTCTCCTGCCTCAGTCATGGCGATTCTGCTCCCGCCGAGCTTGAAGTCGAAGCTGCCGAGGATCGTTTCAAGAGTCTGGCCGGACATCTCAGCCCGCGAAGGAGCCGGATTCATGAAAACGGCGATCGCGTTGACTGCAAGCATCGCGGACTGGAGGATGGAGAACCCCTTGGTGCCCGGATCATCAGCCTCGAACGATTCCCCCCTCGCCTCGAACTCCTCCAAGATTTCCAGGAGCTCGTCCTCTTCCACTTCGCCGAGCGGCGCCTTCCAGGCGCTGTCCAGAACGTAGGAGAACCACTCGGCGTCCGAGTCATCGGCAAGGGTGGAGAAAACTCCGCTCCCGCGCTCCGCGCAGGAAAGGCAGAATCCCGCAAGGAATATACTCGGGATCTCGTGAAGTGCGGAGTAGGTCTCCACGTTGCGAGTCAACTTATTCTCCCTTGCTCCAGAACAGCGTGTAAGGCGAGTTCTGCGGCATGTGGCCGCGAATCCCCTGACCCCCTACTTCTACTCCCCGTGCACTGATCTGCGGCAGACAGATGTCGTTGCAGAAGTTGCGCGAAGCTGCTCCGTAAACGGCGTGCTCGTTGGGGCCCAGAGACTTGAGTATACCCTCCTCGGCATGCCCAGGAGCGCGCACGAACGTCTCACCGTCTCGCAATGTCCACGCGCTAGGCATGGGGCCTTCGCCATTAATTCCGATTCGTTTTGTGTATTGCTTGGTCTCTGAATTGAATACCCCGATCACTGAGGTGGTGCCCTTGACGTCGGCCATCCAGTAGTCGTTCCGAAGGGCTTGCAGCTCTTCAGCGCGGTCCAGGGCCAGGAGCGCATCCTGCTGCGTTCCCGGACTGCAGGGTGTGAGACCCAGGGGATCGATCCATACGAATGGATTTCTGACGTAGGTGCACGCGTTTGGTGCCGGTGTCAGCCCCAGAGGGTCGGGGGTGAGATAGCGGGCGGTTTCGGGGTCGTAATGGCGAAAGTAGTTGTAGTGAAGATGTGTCTCTGGGTCGAAGTACTGGCCAGGGAACCGGAGCGGGGTGTACGCGGTACTGGTCGACTCCCAACTGGTCGCCCCCCCAGAGGGTGGTGCGAGTGTGCCAGGCGATGTCCCCTGTTTCGTCGACGAGCTCGGTGGGGGTGCCGACGAGGTCGGTGACGATCGCGAAGAAGCGCGAGTCGATCTCGTCCTGGGGTGCATCGGCCGCGGTGAGGCGTTCCGTCTGGGCAATCGGGCGCATGCCCTGGTGGTCCCAGGTGAGGGTGACCGGGTTCGGCAGCTCTGCTGAGGTGGTGGTCTGCTCGCAGAGGGTGGTGCCGTCCCAAGTGAAGTCGGTGCGCTCGACGACTGTTTCCCCGTCGGCCGCTATCTGGAGTTTCGCTGTGCGTCGGCCGAAGGGGTCGTAGGTGTAGCGCCAGAGGGTGCCGTCCGGGGTGACCACCGACACCAAGTGGTCTTCTGCGTCCCAGGTGTAGCGCCATGTGTCCGGTTTGCGGGATAGGCGGCGCTTTTGGCGCAGGGTGATGCGTCCGGCAACGTCGTGTTCGTAGCGGATGTGACCGGCGCGGGTGATGCGGGTGCCGGTGTAGGTGCGCGGTCCGGTGGCCTCCTGATCGAAGTGAGTGGAGGGCCAGGTGGCGTGGGTCTGGTTGCCGGCCTCGTCGTAGGCATAGGTTTCGGCCCAGTCGGTGGCGTGGACCGCGGTGACACGGCCCGCAGCGTCGGGCTCGAAGCGGCGGGAGCCGTTGAGCTGGTCGTGGACGGCGGTCGGAAAGCCGTCGGCCCGGTAGGTGTAGGTGCGCTGCTGGATCGTGGCGCCGATGGCGTGGGTGACGGTGTGGTTGGTCAGGCGACCGAGGGGGTCGAAAGTGCTGGCCAGAGTGAGGTGGTCGCCAATGCGGCGGGACAGTTCGCGTCCGGCCGCATCGTGCTCGGAAGTAAGGGTGCGGCCCGCGGTGGTCAGATGAGTGCGGTTGCCGGCGGCGTCATAGGCGTAGGTGCTGGTCGCGCCGGTGGGGGTGGTGCGAGAGGCAGGGCGACCCAGGAGGTCGTACGCGTAGGTAGTGGTGCGGCCGTTGACGGTTTCGGCCAGCAGGCGGCCAGCAGCGTCGTAGCGAAGGTTCAGCGCGGCGTCGGGGCCTTGGGCCTCCGTCAGCCGGCCTGCGGAGTCGTAGGAGTAGACGATGGTGCCGTCCGCATCCTTGGTGAGCGTCCGGCCCATCGGGTCGCGTTCGTAGCGGATGGTCCGTCCGGCCGGGGTGGTTTTGGCGGTGAGCCGACCTGCCCCATCGTGGGCGTAAACGAGGCGCGGCCGTCAAAGTCTGTCTCCCCGACCAGGCGGCCTGCGGGGTCGAACGTGTAGTTCCAGGTGGCGCCGTGTGGGTTGGTGACCTGGGTGAGGCGGAGTTCCGTGTCGTGCGTGAAGGTGTAGCGCACGCCGTCGGGGTCGGTGCGGGCTGCGAGCAGGTCGAAGTGGGTGTACTCGAAGTATGAGATGCCGCCCAGTACATCGGTGTGCTTGGTGCAGTTGCCCTCGCCGTTGTACTGCCAGGACTCACGGGTGCCGTCGGGGTTGGTGCGGGAGGTGAGTTTGCCCTCTACGGTCCAGGTCAGGCGGGTTACCGCGCCCAGCGGGTCGCTCAGGGCGACGGGCCGGCCGAACTGGTCGCGCTCGTAGGTGATGCGGGCGCCGAGTGGGTCGGTGATCTCGACCGGGAGTCCAGCTGCATTGGCACGTATCTGCAGCGTGTTGCCCAAGGCGTCGGTGACGCTGGCCAGATGGCCCGCCGTTGTGAAGGAGTAGCGGGTGGTGGCCGCGGCCGGGTCGGTCAGCTGCGTGCGGTTGCCGTGGGCGTCGTATGTGTGATGCCACTGGGCGCCATCAGGCTCGCTGACCGTCGTGGGCAGCCCGAGCTCGTTGTACTCGGTGCATGTTTCACTTCCGTCCGAGTGACGTACGGAGGTGATCCGGCCCTGCTCGTCGTAGGTGTAGCGGGTGGTGTGGCCGAGGGCGTCGGTGATCGCGGTGAGCCGGTGCTCGGTGTCCCACTCCTGGAACGTGGTCTGCCCGAGCGGGTCGGTCTTGCGGATCAGGCGCAGGGCTTCGTTGTGCTCGTAACGGGTGGTGTGACCGAGGGAGTTGGTGACTGCGGTGGCGCGTGTGGCGTCGTCGTAGGCAAGAGTTCCAGAGAGGAAGCCACCGCTTCCCTCGGTGCGGACGACTCGGCCCTGCTGGTCGTAGGTGTACGCATACGTGGTGTCATTGCGGTCCGTCCACGTGGTGATGCGCCCCTCGGCGTCGTAGGTGAACCGAGTCGGTAGGCCGGAGGAGTTGGTGACCTCGGTCAGGTCGCCCTGAGCGTTGTAGCCGTAGGAGACGAGGACTGTTCCTCGGCCTTCGGGGTGCGCCGGATCGAGCAGACGTAGGGCGGAGACGCGGGGCAAATCGCGGTGGTGGTCGACGGCGATGCGGTAGCCGCCGCAGTGGGCAACCTCCTCCGGAACTCCGTCGGCGGTGTAGTGGATGGTGATGCGCTGGCCGTTCCGGTCAACGATCGCCTGAAGGGGCAGATCGACCGCCTGCCCGTCATCGGCGGGATGCGGGAGTGGAAGACGTACGCGTGCCCGGTGTCGGGGTCGGTGAGACGCAGGGCGCCGTCGACGTTGGTGTCCCAGGTCAGGGGTATTCGGGGACCGAGCTCGGGGTAGACAGGATCGTTTCTGTCCGGGATGGGGAGTGGGTACGTCAACCGGGCACCGTCGGGTGCGGCGTAGCTGATCCCGTCTTCGTCGATCTGGAGGCGCTGGTCGAGGGTGGAGGCCCAGCTGGGGCCGAACCAGCCGCCCCAGCGGTAGGACGACAGGTGAGTCCGTTCCAGTACCAGGGGCAGGACGCCGGGCAGTTCGACGTCGGTCTGAGGCAACAGCATGTCGCCGGTTGCCACATCGATCGGGTCCAGATCGCACTTCTTGAGCGCGGCCCGGATGGAGGCGGGCAGTTTCTCCCACTCCGAGGGGCGCAGCTTGAGCCGGGACAGGCCCGACCCGTCGAGCCCCAGCTTCTTGCCGAGCTTGGCGAGTTCGCTGGGCTTGAGCCCCGCTCCCAGCCCCGAAGCAAGAACCTGCTGGTACTCCGAACACGCGGATCACCACTCTGCTCAACGCCCCCATTCCCCAAAATCGCGGCATCGACGTAAGTCCACACCGCTTGCCACGCGAATGGCATCAGCCGGTCAAATCAGCATTCCTTTCATGGCTGCGCCGCACTCCAAGAGGCGCACTGCGACCCCTCTGCGTGTGGCCAGCCGTGAGCCTTCTCGCGTAAGGCCGCAGATCATAGTTCGTCGCGCATAAACAGGACCAAGCCCGCGGCGCCGCCGTGAGTCATGGATCAGTGCTCCCGATCGGTCAGCTTCAGACGGTCAGTAAGCGAAGCGAAACCGCTACCGCCGCTCGTAACGCGGGCGGTACTGGGCCTCCCACCAGCACACACGCCAGAGGGCAGTCGACCTGACTACTTGCCAGTAAGGTCAGCAAAGGGTCAGCAAGCGTCCGATAGGACCTGGTCACACGTGCCGACACATGCGAGCCGCAGCCCGTCTCCGCGACCGTCCCATCGCAGCTCGACCGAGTCCTTCCGGCGCCTCCCGCCACCAGAATTCGACAACCTCCCCCTACGTCTCGGCGACCGTCAACGCCAGACACATAACCCCAGCTCAGCGCACCCTCCCCCGCGGCTTCAGCGCCACCGGTGGCAGTTCCGGCGCGGGCAGTGACGCGCCGTCGTAACCCTTTACCTCGCCGAAGCGGGAACCCGTCATCCAGGCACCCCGCGCCTGCTCGATCTCCTCATGGCTTCTGCCCACGAAGTTCCACCACATGATCAGCTCCTCCTCGAACGGCTCGCCTCCCAGGAGCATCAGGGCCGCGTCCGAGTCCGCGCGCAGGGGGAGTTCCGTGCGGCCGCAGCCGAGGTAGAGCATCGAGCCGGGGAGTACGGGGACGCCGTCGACGTGCGTTTCGCCCGACATGGCGAGGACCGCGTACTCGAAGTCCCGTTCCAGGGGGAGGCTTACGTCCGCGCCGCGGGAGAGGGCGAGGTCCGCGCCGACGATCGGTGTGTACGTCGTGCCCGGTGACGTCGAGCCGTCCAGGGTGCCCAGGAGGAGCGTCGCGATCAGGCCCGGGGCCGTGATCTGCGGGAGCTCCGCGTGGTGTTCGAAGTGCGGGTCCGTGTGGCGGTCGCTGTCCGGCAGGGCCACCCACAGCTGGGCGCCGTGCAGGAAGCGGGCGTGCGGGCGGGGGCTCTCCTCGGAGTGGGAGATCGCGCGGCCCGAGGTCATGAGGCCCAGCTCGCGGGGGCGGATCGTCCGCCGGCTGCCGGTGGAGTCGCGGTGCAGCACCTCGCCGTCGTGCAGCCAGCTGACGGTCTGCAGGCCCATGTGCGGGTGGGGCGGCACCTGCATGCCGGGCTCGTCGGCGATGTCGTCGGGGCCGTAGTGATCGACGAAGCACCAGGCTCCCACCATACGGCGTCCGAGGTTCGGCAGCAGGCGGCGGACCTCGGTGGACTCGCCGAGTGTGACCCGGCGCGGGCTGAGGAGTTCCCGTACCGGTTCCGCGACGACGAATCCCCGGCCGCCGCACAGGGAGGGAACCGCTTCGCGATCAAGATTGCTCATGCCGCACAACCTAGCCCCGTGGGCGCTCGGGAGGCAGACGGCTATCCGCCAGCCCCCGTGTCCGGTACCCCTGTGTGCCCCTGGGAACAGTCGTGGAATATTCAACTACAGGGGCTCGTTGCAGGTCACCAAGGAGGAACAATGACCTACTACGACCACGGGACCGCGGCCGAGCGCTGGGAGCGCGCGCAGCTCTTCTTCGACGCCAAGGAGTACGCCACGGCGGCCCGCATCCTCGACACCCTGGCCGACGAGGCGCCGGAGCAGGTCGCCCCGCGTCTGCTGCTCGCCCGCGCCTACTACCACTCCGCCCAACTGGGGCGCGCCGAGACCGCGTTGCGCAAAGTGATCGAGCTCGACCCGGTCGAGAGCTACGCCCGGCTCATGCTCGGGCGCACGCTGCAGCGGCAGAACCGCGCCGACGACGCGGCTCTCCACCTGCGCATGGCCGCCGCGCTGAACGGGGACTTCGCGGGGGTGTGAGCCGGAGCAGCGCATCGGCGGCTCCGTCTTTCAGCCGTACGGTCTTCGGCTCACGTCCACAGGGCCTCGGCGGCGGCCATCCCCACGAACGCCGCGCCGAGGCCCGCCGCCACGCTTCCCAGCGCGTTGGCCGCCGCACGGAACCGCCAGCCGCTCTCGGCGAGCCGCAGGGTCTCGTACGAGAAGGTCGAGTACGTCGTCAGCGCCCCGCACAGTCCCGTGCCCAGGAACAGCTGGACGTGCGACGACGCGGCGCCCGCCACGACCGCGCCCGTCAGCACGCCGAGGATCAGGCAGCCCGCGACGTTGACGGTCAGGATGCCCCAGGGGAAGTCGGTGCCGTACCGCTTGCGCACGGCCACGTCGGTCAGGTGGCGCAGGGGCGCGCCGATCATGCCGCCGACGATCACGAGCAGCCAGTTCATGCCCGCCTCCCCACCACTGCCCGGCGCGTCGTCCACGCCGCGGCCCACACCGCCGCGAGCGCCGCGACCAGGGTCAGGGCCAGGTAGGCCAGGCCCGTGCGGACGTGGCCACCGCGTACGAGGCGTTCGATGTCCACCGCGTACGTCGAGAACGTGGTGAAGCCGCCGAGGAAGCCCGTGCCGAGGAACGGTCGCGCCAAGGGGTGGGCCGTCCGCACCTCCGTGATCAGCACCATGAGGACGCCGATCGCGGCGCAGCCCGCGACGTTCACCATCAGGGTCGTCCAAGGGAAGCTTCCGGGGGCTGTCGGCCACTCCAACGACAGCGCGTACCGGGCCGCCGCGCCCATACCGCCGCCCGCGGCCACCACCGCGACGACCTTTCCTTCGTCCCGCGTCAACGTTCCTCCTACTCGCCGGCGCCCCTCGCGGGGCGCGCTCGTTCGCAAGTAGGGACCGTTGGCGGCGTCGTCGCCGCGGTTCGGGTACGGCGAGCCCCACCGCCGCGCGGCGTACCCGGGGCGGGCACAGGTGTCTGGTCCGGCCGCCGGAAGATCGTCGCTTCGTCCAGGTTAACCGGCGCGGAGGGGCGCCGCGTCGTCAGGCCCAGGAGGAGTGCAGAGCCTCTCCCTCCTCATCACCCCACGTCGCGGAAGCAGCCGATCAGAGCGTCCACGGTGTCCTGGAGGCGGTTCTCCCCGCGGTGGGCTGCCCGCTGCCGTTCGGCGCCCGTGCCGCGCGCGCGGAGCCGGGCCCAGGCGGCCCGGATCCAGGCGTCGTCCCCGTTGTCCTCCAACGCCGGGCGGACGTGCGCGTAGAGGCGCTCGGCCAGGACCTGAGCGGGCCGGAGCCGTTGGGTGTGCGCGTCGAGTCCCTGGCCGCGCAGGCCGTCACGGGCCGCCCGCCAGTACGCCGCCCGCAGCACCTCCGGCGCGGGGTTCACGACCGGCTCGCCGGCGTGGGCGGCGCGCAGTTCCGTCAGCGCCAGCGCCCGTACCAACGCCGCGTACAGGACCGTCTCCCCCGCGGTCATCTGCGCGTCCGCCACGCGGATCTCCAGCGTCGGCACATGCGCCGAGGGCCGTACGTCCCAGTAGAGGCCCCCCTGGTCCATGACCGCCCCGGCGGCGTGCAGGTGGCCCACCAGTTCCTCGAAGTGCGCCACGGAGTCGAAGTACGGTGGTGGTCCGGACACCGGCCAGCGCGCCCAGGACAGGGTCCGCCAGCTCGCGTAGCCGGTCCACCGGCCCGCCCAGTACGGGGAGTTCGCGGTGAGCGACACCAGCACCGGCAGCCACGGCCGCAGCCTGTTGCTCACCTCCAGGGCCACCGCCCGGTCCGCGATGCCCACGTGGACGTGGCAGGCGGCCGCGCACTGCTCGTCGTCCAGTGCGCGGAACTCCGCCAGGCTGTCGGCGTAGCGCGGCCCTGCGGTGAGTGGAAGCGGTTGTACCTCCCCCAGGACCGGTGCGCCGGACGACACGACCGCGAGGCCCTGCTCCCGCGCCGCGTCCGCGACCGCGCGGCGCATGGCGTTGATGTCGTCGGCGAGATCGGCCAGGCGGGTGTGCGGGGCCGTTCTCGCCTCCACCTGGAACCGGGTGATCTCGTCGCCCACCCGTTCCCTGCCGAGCCGCTCGGCGGCCAGAGCGGCCACCCGTGCGCCGTACGGCCGTACCTCGCGCGACTCCCTGTCGACGACGAGGTACTCCTCCTCCACCCCGAACGACATGCGCCCCTCGGCCCTCATGGACGTGAGCTTCTCACGGCGGGCGGCAATGGCACAGGACCGCACGAGTGCGGGGGGGAGCGAGTACGGGGAGCCGAGCACCGGAGGGGCGAGTACCGGGGGCGAGTACGGAGGGGCCGCTGAGCGGCTAAAGCGCGACCTCGCCGTCGCGGATCGCGCGCACCAGGCCCGTCACGAGATCGGCCCGCTCGGCCATCGCCTCGACCACCACGTACTCGTGGTCGGCGTGTGCTCCGCCCCCGACCGCCCCGAGGCCGTCGAGCGTCGGCACGCCGAGCGCGGCCGTGAAGTTGCCGTCGCTGCCGCCGCCGACCGCCCTGCCCTCGAGGCCCGGGATCAGCCGCCGGGCCGCCTCGAAGAGCCCGGCCGCCGCCGACTCGGGCATCGGCGGGCGGCCGACGCCTCCCCGGACCGTGATCTCCGCTCCTTCGAGGCGGGGAGTCAGGGCGGCGAAGGCGGCCTCGATACGTTCCTTCTCCTCGGGCGACTCGACGCGGACGTCGACGACGACGGCCGCCTCCGCGGGAACCACGTTGTCCAGCGTGCCGGCGGACGCGACGGTCGGCGTGACGGTCGTGCCGATGCCGGGGTCGCCGAGCGCCTCGATGGCGAGGACCTGGTGGGCCGCTTCGACCAGGGCGTTGATGCCGGCCTCGGGTTCGAGACCCGCGTGCGACGCGCGGCCCGTGATGGAGACCTCGAACGTGCCGCAGCCCTTGCGCCCTGTCTTCACTCCCCCGCCGTCGGCGGCGCCTTCGAACACCAGGACCGCGCCGCAGGCACGGGCGCGTTCCTCGATGAGGGTGCGGGAGGAGCCGGAGCCGACCTCTTCGTCCGCCGTCACCAGGATCTCGACGCCCGAGCGGTCGTCGAGCGCCGCCAGGCCCTGCACGGCCTGCACCAGACCGCCCAGCATGTCGAAGACCCCGGGGCCTGTCGCGTGTCCGTCCGTGACCTGGAACGGGCGGCGGGCGAGGGTTCCGAGCGGGAACACCGTGTCGTGGTGGCCGAGGATCAGGACGCGGGGATCGCCGCCTCCGGACCAGTGGACGTGCGGGCCCGCCTCGCTCTCGACGAGGGCCGCCTTTCCGCCGAGCCGGGCCTCGATGACGCCCGCGCCGGCTTTCGCCGACTGCGTGAGGGCGTCGCGGTCGCGCGACGGCGACTCGACTTCCACGAGTGTCCTGAGGTCTTCGATCATCACGTCGACACTCACGTCGACCGGCTCGCGCATCGTCACGCCCGACAGGGTACGTGCGCGGTCACGCACCGCCCCTGGCGGCACCGCCTCGACGCCGAGTGGGGCCGGACACCTGTGGCGGCCATGCTTCCGGGGCGAGCAGTCCGAGTACGTAGGCCCGGGCCACCAGCGCCGTGCGGTTCGGGACGCGCAGGCGGCGGCAGAGGCGCGTGAGGTGGTAGTTGACGCCGTCGGCGCCGATGCCGATCGTGCGCGCGACGACGGCCGTCGTGGCGCCGCCCGCGACCAGGCGCAGGATACGGGCCTCCTGTGCGCTGAGGGCGGGGTGGGCGAGCTCCTCCTCCGGGTCTCCGGCGCGGGCCGCGGCGCCGTCTCCCGAGGGCTCCTCCCGCTCGTCCGCCACGCACAGCGTCACGATCAGGGGCGGGGTGTCCTCCAGCGGATCGGTGACGGGTTCGACGGTGACCTGTCCGTGGTGGAGGGTTCCGCGTGCCGTCCAGCACGCCTCCACCGGGTAGCGCGACCTGCGCCCGGAGCGCATGGCCTCGTCGAGTTTGCGGAGTTGGTCGCTGTTGGTGGGGGTGAGCAGGTCGAGCAGGAGCCGGTTCGCCACGCGGCCCGGCTGGAGTCCCAGGGCTCCGGCGAAAGCCGGGTTGGCGACGGAGACGAGCCCGTTCGTGCCTGCGATGGCGGTCGGCGTCGGGGAACGGTCCAGCAGCGTGAGGAACCGCCCACGCCACACGGCGGCGTCAGCCTCCCTGTGCTTCACCACGACCGCCTCCGACACCACACGATCGGCCCGCGCCACGGCCGACTCTGCCGCTGCGTGGCCGGCTTGCGCCACGGCCGACTTGACCGATGCGTCGCCACCCCGCGCCATGGCCGACCTGGCCGCTGCGTTCTCGGCCCGCGCCACAGCTGCCCCCGGCCTCACATCGTCGGCCCGCACCACGGCCGACCTGGCCGATGCGTCGCCGACCCACGCCACGGCCGACTCTGCCCCTGCGTTCTCAGTCCGCGCCACAACTGCCCCCGGCCTCACGTCGCTGGCCAGCGCCACAGCCGACCTGGCCGATGCGTCGCCGACCCACGCCACGGCCGACTCTGCCCCTGCGTTCTCAGTCCGCGCCACAGCCGACCCCTCCCTCGCATCGCCGACCCGCGCCACGGCCCACTCCCCTCGTCCCACCGGCCCGCGCCACAACTGCCTCCGGAGCCGCCCCGCCGCGCTGCCCCGCGCCGCCCCTGACGCCAGCGTCCTCGGACTTCGTCACGTCGCCCTCCGACGCTGCTCACTTGACCGCCCAGCCCCCCTCCCCCCCGGCTCCCAGTTCACCGCCCCGTCCCCCCATCCCTTCACCTCTCCGTCCGACACCCCCACCCCCGCCCCTCCCCCTCTTCACATCCGCACCCTCATCCGGCGCGCCCAACGCATTCGGGGCCCTCGCGCAAGCCGTGACGCGGGAAAGACCCCTACAAGATTATGTAGTCCTCGCCCGAAACCGTTCGCCCCCGGGCGCCACCGTGGAGAGCGCGCCCCCTGCCGGGCGCTCAACTCCTCCGTGTCCGAGGGAAGGGGCCCTGTCGCCATGCGCGAAGAACACGCCGTCGAAGAACACACCGTCGAGGTCTGCGGTCTCCGGGACGATCCGGACCTCGTGCTGCCCACCGTCGACGTGACGGCCGCCGGGCCGACCGCCACTCCGATCCAGCAGGCCGTGGAGCTCGCGCGGCGGCACGGCCCGCTGTACGTCCGCCGGTACCACGGGCGCGAGTCGGTGTGGGCCTGCTCGCTGGAGCTGGTCGAGGAGCTGTCCGACGAGACGCGGTTCGCGAAGGGCGTCGGACCCGCCCTGGAGAACGTCCGCGGCATCGCGGGCGACGGCCTGTTCACGGCGTACAACGACGAGCCGAACTGGGCCAAGGCGCACGACATCCTGCTCCCCGCGTTCGCCATGAACTCGATGCGGACGTACCACCCGCACATGCTGCGCGTGGCCCGGCGCCTCATCGCCTCCTGGGACGGCCGGTTCGCGCCGGGCGCGGCCGAGTCCGCGCCGGTGGAGGTGTCGGAGGACATGACCAGGATGACGCTGGACACCATCGGCCTGTCCGGCTTCGGCTACGACTTCGAGTCGTTCGGCCGCACCGATCCGCACCCCTTCGTCCAGGCTCTCGTACGAGGCCTGGCGCACAGTCAGGCGAAGCTGGCCCGTGACCCGGCCGGTGACTACGCCGCCGACGACGCCGCGTTCGAGGACGACGCCGCCTTCCTCGCCCGGGTCGTCGACGAGGTGATCGAGACCCGCAAGGCGTCGGGCGACACCTCCGCCGACGACCTGCTCGGCCTGATGCTCAACTCCCCGCACCCCGGCAGCGGGGAGACCCTGGACGAGGCGAACATCCGCAACCAGGTCATCACGTTCCTGATCGCCGGGCACGAGACGACGTCCGGCACGCTCGCCTTCGCCCTTCACCACCTGGTGAAGAACCCGGCGGTCCTGCACCTCGCACAGGCCGAGGTCGACGCCCTGTGGGGCGACGAGCCGGATCCCGAGCCGACGTACGAGGACGTGGGGAAGCTCCGGTACGTGCGGCAGGTGCTCAACGAGGCACTGCGGCTGTGGCCCACCGCGCCCGCGTTCCAGCGCAGGGCCCGCGTCGACACGACGCTCGGCGGGCACCCGGTGAAGGCGGGACAGTACGTGGTCGTGCTGACGCCCATGCTGCACCGGGACCCGGTCTGGGGCGACAACGTCGAGGAGTTCGACCCCGAACGCTTCGCCCCGGAGACGGAGGCAACCCGCTCCCCGCACGCGTACAAGCCCTTCGGAACGGGCGAACGCGCCTGCATCGGGCGGCAGTTCGCGCTGCACGAGGCAACCCTGCTGCTCGGCATGCTGGTGCACCGCTACCGCTTCGTCGACCGCGCCGACTACCGGCTGAAGGTCAAGGAAACCCTCACCCTGAAGCCCGAGGGCTTCACCATGACGCTGGCGGCGCGGACCGCCGAGGACCGGGCGCGGAGCCGGGCGGCGGCAGGGAGCGCGCAGTACGGAGCCGCGCAGCCGCAGGGCGGCCCGGCGGCCGAGCACGGCCTGCCCGCGCGCGCGATGCCGGGGACCGCCCTGACGTTGTTGCACGGCTCCAACTTCGGCACCTGCCGCGGGTACGCCGAACAGCTCGCGGACCTCGCCGCCGACCTCGGCTTCGACGCGCGCGTCGCTCCGCTGGACGACGCCGCGGGCGCGCTGCCCGCCGATTCCCCCGTCGTGATCGTCACCGCCTCCTACAACGGCAGGCCCACCGACGACGCGCGCGAGTTCGTGTCCTGGCTGGCCGGGGCCGCGCCGGACGCGGCGGCCGGTGTGCGGTACGCGGTCCTCGGCGTCGGTGACCGCAACTGGGCGGCGACGTACCAGCACGTGCCCACGCTCGTCGACGACGGGCTCGCCGCCGCCGGCGCGACCCGGCTCCTCGACCGCGCCGAGGCCGACGCCTCCGGCGACCTGACCGGGTCCGTGGAGCGCTTCACCTCGGCGCTCCGCGAGACGCTGCTGCGGGAGTACGGGGATCGGGAGTACGGGGATCCGGAGAGCGCTGGGGGCAGCGCCGCCGTGCCGGCGGAGAGCAGGGTCTACGACGTCGTCGAGGTGTCCGGCGGGCCGTTGGACGCGCTGGACGCCCGGCACGGCACGGTGCCGATGACCGTGACGGAGACGGCCGACCTCGCCGACCTCACCCGTCCGTCGGCCCGTCCGAAGCGGTTCCTGCGGGTGGCGCTCCCCGACGACGTCACGTACCGCACCGCCGACCACCTCGCCGTGCTTCCGGTCAACGATCCCGCGTCGGTCGAGCGTGCGGCGGCCGTGTTCGGCGTCGGCCTCGACACGGTCCTCAGCATCCGGGCGCACCGCCCCGGCCGCACCACCCTGCCGCTGGACCGACCGGTGGCCGTACGTGAACTCCTGTCCCGTTACGTGGAGTTGGGCGATGCCCCTACAGCGGCGCAGGTCGCCCTGCTCGCGGAGCACAACCCGTGCCCGCCCGAGCGCGCCGCCCTGGAGCGTCTGGCGACCGCCCCGGACGCACTGTCCGCACGGCGCGGCAACCTCCTCGACCTGGTGGAGGACCACCCGGCCCTGCGCGGCCGACTCCCCTGGCCCGTCCTGCTCGAACTGCTTCCGCCCATCCGCGCCCGCCACTACTCGATCTCGTCGTCACCCGCCACCGCGCCCGGCCACGCCGACCTCATGGTGTCGCTCCTCTCGGCACCGGACCACTCCGGACGTGGTACGTTCCGCGGCACCGGTTCCTCGTACCTCCACGGTCTGCGGCCCGGCGACACGCTCCACGCGCGCGTGCAGCCCTGCCGCGACGCCTTCCGCGTCCCCGCGGACGCGCACACCCCGGTCGTCATGATCGGCGCGGGCACGGGTCTCGCCCCCTTCCGCGGCGCCATCGCCGACCGCCTGGAACTCCTCCGCAACGGCACCCGCCTCGCGCCCGCCCTCTGCTACTTCGGCTGCGACCACCCCGACGTCGACTACCTGCACCGCACGGAACTCGAAGCGGCGGAACGCGCGGGAGCGGTGTCGATGCGCCCCACGTACTCCCGAGCCCCCGAGGGCGAACTCCGCTACGTCCAGCACCGCGTCGCGGCCGAGTCCGAGGAGATCTGGCGCCTCCTGGAGGCCGGTGCCCAGGTCTACGTCTGCGGCGACGGAGCCCGCATGGCCCCGGGCGTCCGCGAGGCCTTCCACGACCTGCACATGAAGCACGCGGGCGCCGACGCGTCGCGGGCGGCGGCGGAGGCGTGGTGGCGGGGGCTCGTAGCCGACGGGCGGTATGTGGAGGACGTGTATGTGAGCGCCTGAGAGGGGGCGGGGGCGCCCGGCCCCCTGGGCATCACCACCGGCCTATTCGGCGGCCCCGCCTGTCCTGCTCGCCGCATCTGCCGCACCGGGCCTGCCGCCCTCTCCCTCGTGTCGGTCCTCGACGCTGCCCAGCCACAGCACGTCACGGGCCCTCGTCATCGCCACGAACAGCTGGCTTCGGCGCAGCTCTTCGTGTTCCTCGGCCGTGTCGGGGGGCCGTGGTGCGACGGGGCCGCCGGTCGGCGCCACGGGTCCGAGGGCGGCGTCGTGCCGGGGCAGGTACACCCGTTTGAACTCGAGGCCCTTCGCTCTGCGATAGCTGCCGAGTTTGACGGCGTCGACCGGGTGTCCGTCGTAGTGCTCCAGCATGCAGACCGGGATTCCCGCGCGGGTGAGCAGGCGTTGGTAGTCGGCGATGGCGCGGACCGAGGGGCACAGTACGGCGGTGTCGGCGCGTTCGGCCGTGGTCAGCTCGCGCAGGGCGGCCAGGAGCGCCTGGTCGTGTTCGGCCGCGGTCGGCTTCGAGACGCGGACGACCTGCCCGTCGTGGTAGGTGAGGTCGACGTCTCTGCGGCCGAGGGTGCGCAGCCCGTCGATGTCGTCGAACGCGTCGTCGGCGACGACGTCGAGGGCCGCGTCGAGGATCTGCTTGCTGTTGCGGTAGTTGGTGCGCAGCACCTGTCCGCGGTCGCCGCGGATGTCGATGCCCGCGTCGGACAGGCGGAAGCCGCCGGGGTAGACGGCCTGCTGGCCGTCGCCGACGAGGAGCAGTGCGTTGGGCGCGTCGCCCACCAGCGTGTGCAGCAGGCGCACGCCGACCAGGGTGAGGTCCTGGACCTCGTCCACGATCACCGCCGAGCAGGGCGGTCGCTCGGCGCCGCGCACCGCCTCCGCCAGGGCGAGGGACAGCACGTCGTTGAAATCGTGCACGCCCTTCTCGACGAGCAAGGACTCGTACGCCTCGTAGAGCTCCCACACGGCCTGCCGGTGCGGTCGCCGCAGGACCGTTCTGCGGCGGCGGCGCGGCACGTTCGCGTACGCGTCGAACGTGGTGATGCCGCGGCCCTTGATGACGTAGTCGATCTCCTGCTGCCAGTAGAGCGGCGTCGGGTCGATCTCCATCAGCCGGCCGGCGCGGCCCACGTGGGCCCAGGCGAGGCTGAACGCCGTCCGGGCCTTCTCCTTGTGCAGCCGTACCTGGACGTCGCGCGCCCGCAGGAATTCCCGTGCCCAGGCGTGCAGGCTGCTGAAGTCGACCTTGTCCGCGATCGACGGGGACATGGTTCTGAGGAAGGTGCCCTGGACCCGGGGCAGGTTGTTGGCGTAGGTGACGTACAGGATGCGGCCGTTGGTGCGGCGGGCGAGGTGGGCGGCACGGTGCAGGGCGACGACCGTCTTGCCGGTGCCTGCGGGGCCGCTGATGCGGGCCGGTCCCGACCAGTTGCGGCGGACCAGCGCGACCTGGTCGGGGTGGAGGAACGTCATCCACTGTTCGATCGGGGCGTGCAGGGCTTCTTCCAGCGCCGCGTCCCGCAGGCCTTCGAGGTCGAACAGGCCGTCGGGTTCGGCGGGTTGACGCGGGGCGGGGACCGGTGTCCGAGGTTGCCCCACCGCCGAGTCCTCGTACTCGGGGAAGACGCGCTCCAGGTGGTCGGCCATGGCACGGACCGACTCCGCGCGGAGCCGACGGGGCTCCGCGAGCAGCGCGCGTCCGACCTCGTGCTCGCCGAGGAGCCTGATCCTGCCGAGCCCGGCGTCCACGCGCCGTCCCGCGAAGACCATGAGCGGCTGGACGGCGACCGGGGACATGCCGAGGGATGCCACCGCGCTCTCGGCGGCCTTCGTGACGGCGAGGAGCTTGGCGGCGTGGTCGTCGCGCGGCTCACCGCCGGCGCGGAGTGTGCCGTCCCGCACCTCCGGCGCGGACCGCCAGTTCTTGACGTCGATGACGAAGACACCGCCCGGCCCCACGAGCAGCATGTCGACGTTGGCGCTGCGGGTGCCCGGCCAGCGCCGGTCCACGAGCAGCCGCCACCCGCGCTCGGTCAGGACCAGCAGCTGGGCGGCGACGCGCTGCTCGCCCTCGCTCGCCGCCTCCCAGCAGAGCGCCTGGCGGCGGGCCGCCTGCCACTGCTCCCGCAGCAGCCGCTCCTGGCGTCGCGCGTCCTGCGCCCGACGCGACGCCGACCCGCCTGCCGTCATGCGAGTACCCCCCTCGTACGCGGAGTAGCGATCATAGGACGATCCGCTACCGGTACGGCAGGGTGCGCGCGGTACGCCGCAGCCCCTGGGCGGTCCTCAGCCCCTGTACGTCTCGAGCAGCCGGAGCCACACCTCGCTGATCGTCGGGTACGCGGGGACCACGTGCCACAGGCGGCTCAGGGGGATCTCACCGGCGACCGCCATCGTCGCCGAGTGGATGAGTTCGCCCACTCCGGGGCCGACGAAGGTGACGCCGAGGAGGATCTCGCGGTCCAGGTCGACGATCATGCGGGCGCGGCCGCGGTAGCCGTCGGCGTAGAGACCGGCGCCCGCCACTCCGGACATGTCGTAGTCGACGGCGCGGACGCGGTGGCCCGCTGCTTCGGCCTCTGCGAGGGTCAGGCCCGCGGAGGCCGCCTCGGGGTCGGTGAAGACGACCTGCGGGACGGCGGCGTGGTCGGCGGTGGCGGCGTGGGCGCCCCAGCGGTCGGTCTCCAGGAGCGGGACGCCCTGGGCGCGGGCGGCGATGGCGGCTCCGGCGATGCGGGCCTGGTACTTGCCCTGGTGGGTGAGGAGCGCGCGGTGGTTGGCGTCGCCGACCGCGTAGAGCCAGTCGCTGCCCTCGACGCGGAGGCTGTCGTCGACCTTCAGGTAGGAGCCCGGCTCCAGGCCGACCGTCTCCAGGCCGATGTCGTCGGTGCGCGGGGCCCGGCCCGTGGCGAAGAGGATCTCGTCGGCCTGGAGGGTGGAGCCGTCGTCCAGGGTCGCCGTCACCACGCTGTCCTCGCGCCGCACCGCGGTAACCGAGACGCCGGAGCGGACCTCGGCGCCCGCCTCGGTGAGCGCCTCCCGCACCAGCTCCCCGGCGAACGGCTCCATGCGGGGCAGCAGGCCCCCGCCGCGTACCAGGACCGTGACCCGCGACCCGAGTGCCTGCCACGCGGTCGCCATCTCGACGGCGACGACACCGCCGCCGACCACCAGCAGCCGGCCGGGTGCGTGGTCGGCGCTGGTGGCCTCGCGGCTGGTCCACGGCTTGACGTCGGCGAGGCCCGGCAGGTCGGGCAGGGCCGCGCGGGTGCCGGTGCAGACGGCGACGGCGTGACGGGCCCGGAGCGTGTGCGCGGTGCCGTCCGTGCCGGTGACCGTGACCTCGCGGGGGCCCGCAATGCGGCCGTGGCCCCGGTACAGGTCGACGCCGACCCCTTCCAGCCAGCCGACCTGGCCGTCGTCCTTCCAGTGCGAGGTGTAGTCGTCGCGGTGCGCGAGGACCGCCGAGACGTCCAGTGCGCCCTGCACGGAATCGCGCAGGCCGGGGACGCGGCGGGCGTCGGCCCGGGCGATGACGGGGCGCAGCAGGGCCTTGCTGGGCATGCAGGCCCAGTAGGAGCACTCGCCCCCTACGAGCTCGCTCTCCACGATCGCGGCGCTGAGTCCCGCGGCGCGGGCGCGGTCCGCCACGTTCTCCCCCACAGGGCCGGCTCCGATGACTACTACGTCGTACGTGATGGCATCCGTCATGAGGACAGTGTGTCGGCAGGTGTGCGCCGTGGCCACACGGGTACGCGCGCCGGACACGCCCCTGCGCGCGCGGCACCTTCCGCGCGTGCGACCAGGCGGAATACGTCCGCACGATCGGCCGTTGTGCACAGCGGCCACGCCCCAAAAGGAAGTAGGGACACACCATGAGCACTGTGGAGCTCACCAAGGAGAACTTCGACCAGACGGTCACGGACAACGGTTTTGTCCTGATCGACTTCTGGGCGGAGTGGTGCGGGCCCTGCAAGCAGTTCGCCCCCGTCTACGAGAAGGCGGCCGAGGCCAACCCCGACCTGGTCTTCGCCAAGGTCGACACGGAGGCCCAGCCGGAGCTGGCCCAGGCCTTCAACATCCAGTCCATCCCGACGCTGATGATCGTCCGCGACCAGGTGGCGGTGTTCTCCCAGCCGGGCGCGCTGCCCGAGACCGCGCTCACCGACGTCATCGGGCAGGCCCGGAACCTGGACATGGACGAGGTCCGCCGCCAGGTCGCCGAGGAGCAGGCCAAGCAGCAGGGCCAGCCGGAGCAGTAGGACCGGAGCAGTGAAACCGGGAGTATCAGGGGCTGTGGGCTAGCTGGACTCGCGGTGCACGACGTCCGCTCCGAGGACGTCGTGCACCTCGGGTTCCGCGCCCGGGTCGCGCACCACGCGGTCGACCAGTTCGGCCAGGCCGCGGCCCGACGGCAGCTCTATGCGGACGGTGCTGAGGCGGGGGCGCAGCAGTTTGCCCAGCATCAGGTCGTCCGAGCCGAGCACGGCGATGTCCTCGGGTATGTCGATGCCCTCGTCCTGCAGCGCGCGCATCAGGAGCATCGCGTACTCGTCGTTGTAGGCGAAGACTGCGTCGATTCCCCGGGCGCGGCAGCGCGCGGCGAGCCGGGCGGCGGACGCCTCCTCGTAGGCGAGGGGCAGCTCGGTGACCGAGGCGCCGGCGGTGCGTGCCCGCTCCACCGTCTGACGGACCCCTTCGACGCGGGGCTCCCAGAAGGGCTCGAGGCCCTCTTCCTCGGGCACGACGACGCCGATGGTGCGCCGGCCGCGGGCCAGGAAGTGCAGGGCCGCCGCCTCGCCGACCCTGCGGCCGTCCATGAGCAGGGCGTGCGCGCCCTCGACGCGGTGCGGGCCGAGTGTGAAGACCGCCTTGGCGCCGGACCGCTTCAGGACCGTCACACCGCGCGGGTTGAGCGCGGAGGCGTCGGGTGCGAGGACGGCGACGGGGCGCAGCTCGGCCCAGGCGCGGGCCGCGTCCTCGCCGGTCAGGCCGAGGCTGGCGTACTGGACGACGGTGTAGTCGAACCTGCTGAGCGCCCACTGCAGTTCGTTGAAGAACTGGCTGAAGAGCGGGCCCATCGGGATCTCCGGCGTCGGCATGAGGACCATGCGGCTGTGTCCGGCGCGGAGGCTGCGGGCGGCGGCGTGCGGGACGTAGCCGAGTTCCCTGGCCGCTTCGTGGACGCGGCGGCGGGTGGGCTCGCTGATCCGGACGGCGCTGGTGTTGTTGAGGACGTAGGAGACGGTCGCGCGGGAGACCCCCGCCAGGCGGGCGACGTCGGCGCTCGTCGGCACGGAGCGCTGTGCGGGCTGCTGCTTCGGTATCTGCACCATGGCAGGACCAATCCTTGCAGACGGCGCCGGGGGCGCTTGAGGCGGGCGGTGGAGCCGACCGGTGCGGGCGCGGGCGCGTGGTGCCGGTGCGTGGCGCGGGCGTCCGGCGCGAACTCCCCTTCCCTCGTGCCGCGTTGGTCCGGCGCTCGATCCGCGTCGGTCCGGCGTGCGGTCTCCGTCGGCACGGTTCGCTTCGCGGTGGTGCCGTTCCCCGGCAAGCTACTCGCCGGTTAACGTTCGGGCACCCGTCGTCGAGCGAAGGTGTCCCCCACATGACTGCCGACCGTGCCGAAGGGCTGGCGCGCACCGCCCGCGCGCTGGCCGACGGAGACGTGACCTCGCGTGCGCTGACCGAGCGGACGCTGGCCAGGATCGAGGCCGCGCAGCCCGTCCTGAACGCCTTCAAGCTGGTGCGCGCGGAGGCCGCGCTCGCCGAGGCCGACGCCGCCGACCGGCGGCTCGCCGCGGGCGGGGCGGGTCCCGGGCGGCCGCTGCTCGGGGTGCCGCTTGCGGTGAAGGACGACATGGACGTGACGGGTGAGCCGACCGCGTTCGGGTGCAGGGGCGACTTTCCGCCGGCGACGGCGGACTCGGAGGCCGTGCGCAGGCTGCGGGCCGCCGGGGCCGTGATCGTCGGCAAGACCAACACGTGCGAGCTGGGCCAGTGGCCGTTCACGGAGGGGCCCGGGTTTGGGGAAACCCGCAACCCGTGGGGCATCGGGCATACACCGGGCGGATCGTCGGGCGGGTCCGCGGCCGCCGTCGCGGCGGGGCTCGTCCCCGCCGCGCTGGGCTCGGACGGCGCGGGCTCGGTGCGGATACCGGCCGCCTGGACCCACCTCGTGGGGATCAAGCCGCAGCGCGGGCGGATATCGACCTGGCCGTGGCCGGAGGCGTTCCAGGGCATCACCGTCAACGGTCCGCTGGCGAGGACGGTCGCGGACGCGGCGCTGCTCCTCGACGCGGCGAGCGGCAGCCACGCGGGCGACCTCCACCGGCCGCCCGGCATTCGGGCCGCGGAGGCCGCGACCCGCGATCCGGGCCGGCTGCGGATCGCGCTCTCCCTGCGGATGCCGTTCACGGCGACGCCCAAGCAGCTGCATCCCGTGGTGCGCGACCGGGTGGTCGCCCTCGCCGCGCGGCTCGCCGCGCTGGGCCACGACGTCGCGGCGGCCGATCCGCGCTACGGCCAGGTCGGTCTGGCGTTCGTGCCGCGCGCGACGGCGGGCATCGCCGAGTGGGCCCGGCAGGTGCCCGACGTCTCCCTCCTGGACCGGCGGACGCGGGAAGCGGCCCGCATGGGGCGGCTGTTGGGCGGCGCCCCGCTGCGGCTCGCCCGCCGCGCGGAGGCCGTGCTGCACCACCGGGTGGGAGCGATCTTCTCTACGTACGACGTGGTGATCGCCCCGACGACGGCCGCGCCGCCGCCCCGCATCGGCACGCTCGCCGCGATGAACGGCTGGCGGACCGACCGGGCCATGATCGCCGCCTGCCCCTACGCGTGGCCGTGGAACGTCCTCGGCTGGCCGGGCGTCAACGTGCCCGCGGGGCACACCCCGGGCGGGCTGCCCGTCGGTGCCCAGCTGCTCGGGCCGGCGGGAAGCGAGCCGCTTCTGGTCTCCCTGGCGGCGCAGTTGGAGGCGGACCGGCGCTGGCACGAGCGGTGGCCCGCGCCCCTGCCGGACGCGGCGGTCTCCTGAGCACGGTGTCGCGCCGACCGCGCCGACCGCACGGGCCGCGCGGTGGCCCGTGTCTTACGGACGGCGGGGAGTGGGTGCCGATCGGGAGCGGGCCGTGGGACCGGGCAGGGCGTGACGCCTGGGTGGACGTCGACCGGGTGCTGCGCGTGCACGAGCGCGGGATGCGGCGTAAGAGCCGCGCGCTGGACCGCATGCGGTTCAACCTCGTCGTGCTCCGTCTGGTCGTGCTCCATCTGGAGGAGCGGTACGGCCGACGCTGAGGTGGCCTGTGCTCAGGTCCGCGAACTCCGTCTCGAACGTGCCGCGCGTCACCGCGTCCTTCGACCGGTCGAGCACTCCGAAGACGACGTGCGTGAACTGTCCGGCGAAGCGGCCGCCGTCGCCGAGCAGGGCCCGGAAGGCCCCCGCCACCTGCGCGGGGCCGTTCATGAACACGCCGCAGCCCCAGGCGCCGAGCACCAGGCGGCGGTAGCCGCACGCGGCCGCCGTCTCCAGGACGCGCTCGGCGCGCGCGGCCAGAGCCTGCCCGATGCCGGGGGCGCGCTCCGGTGCCGTGCGGCGGATCACCCCGGCGTTCGGTGCCGCGGAGGTGAGGAAGCCGACGGTGTACGCCTCGTCGAGGAGCCTGCCGCGGTCGTCCCGGAAGACGGGAACAGCCGGTGAATGGATCACGCGGTCGCTGTAGAAGGGGTCGCGGTCGGCGCGGTGGTGGGCGTAGAACCCGGGGACTTCGAGCAGGCAGGTGTACAGCGCGGAGGCGCGGCACAGCGCCTCCTCCTGTGCCTGGGCGCCGTTCAGATAGCCCCCGCCGGGGTTGCGCGCCGAGGAGAAGTTCAGCACCGCGGCTCGGGAGGCGTCCGGCCGCGGGGACCTCTCGGCGGTCAGTCTGCGGGCCGCCTCCAGGCTGCTCTCGCCGGTGACCTCGAAGCGTGTGTGCTCCACGCGCTCGCGGGGCGGCGCCTCGACCGGGTCCGGGCCGAACATGCGCGTGCCGGCGCGTGCCGCGGCCACCACGTCGGCGATCAGCGTCTCGCGGCCGCCCTGGGTCACGTATGCCCCCGCGGCGACGATCCGCTCGGTCTCCTGCGCCTGTCCGCGCAGCCGGGCGCTCATGACCACGCCCCCGTGTCGTTCATGAACGCATGGTGAGCCGCGTGCGTCGGGCGGCGCAACAGAAATTCCGGGTACGTGAACGGCCTGAGGGGCACTCTTGTGCGGACGCCCTCAAGGGTTTTGGGTGTGACGAGCAGCACCGGATGGAAGGATCCCCGCATGCCTGAGGGAGACTGTAGGAAACACCGCACGGCGGGCCGCACAACGGCTCGTGACACGGTGTCGGAAGCCGAAGTGGAAGCACTGGTTCGTGGCATCTGCTTCAAGACAGGGCCACCCCGCACCATCGGGGTCGAACTGGAATGGCTCGTCCACGAACCGGGCCTGCCCCACCTGCCCGTACCCGCCGCCCGCCTCGAAGCGGCCTATGCCGCACTGCGGGCCCTGCCCCTGCACTCGTCCGTCACCGTCGAACCCGGCGGCCAGCTGGAGCTCAGCTCGCTTCCCGCCGATTCGCTGACGGAGTGCATCTCGGCCATGGAGGCCGATCTCGTCGTCGTACGCGACGCGTTACGTCCCCACCGCCTCACTCTCAGCGGGTTCGGCGCCGACCCGTGGCGCCCGCCGTCGCGGATCCTGCGCGAGCCCCGCTACGACGCGCTGGAGTCGTGCCTCGACCGCGGCGGCCCCGCCGGCCGCCGCATGATGTGCTCGACGGCGTCCGTGCAGATCTGCCTCGACGCCGGATACGAGGAGCCGGGCCCGCTCGGCTACGCGCGCCGCTGGCGCCTGGCGCACCTGCTCGGACCCGTCCTGGTCGCCGCGTTCGCCAACTCACCGCTGCAGGACGGCCGCCCCACCGGCTGGCGCTCGACCCGGCAGGCCGTGTGGGCGGGCATCGAGCCCGGCAGATCCGGCGCCCCGCCGCTGGACGGGGAGCCGCGCGAGACCTGGACCAGACACGCTCTGGACGCGCCGGTCATGTGCGTCAGGAGAGGGCCCGGCGAAGGTCCGTGGAGCGTTCCGGAAGGGATGAGCTTCCGGGCGTGGGCCCGCGCGGGCGCGTCCCGCAGACCCACCCGGGAGGATCTCGTATACCACCTGACCACGCTGTTCCCTCCGGTGCGCCCGCGCGGGCACCTGGAGCTGCGCATGGTCGACGCCCAGCCCGGCGATGACGGCTGGATCGTGCCGCTGGCCGTGACGAGCGCCCTGTTCGACGATCCCGGGGCCGCCGAGACCGCCTACCGTGCCGTGAAGCCGCTGGCCGAGCGGTACGGGCCGCCGGGTTCGACCGCCGCGCCGCACAATCCGCTCTGGCTGGACGCGGCACGTCACGGCCTCGCCGACCCGGAACTGCGCGAGGCCGCCGCGGCGTGCTTCGCCGCCGCCCTCGACGCGCTGCCCCGGCTCGGCGCCGAGGCGTCCGTGCGGGACGCCGTGGCGACGTACGCCGCACAGTACGTCGCGCGGGGCCGCTGTCCCGCCGACGACCTGCTGGACGCGGTGCGCGACGACCCCACCCCCCACGACACACCTGGGAAGGATGTCCGCCGATGACCGGCTCCACCATCGACCCGGAAGCGACCGACCCGGAAGCCCTGCGGGAGCGCGCCCTGAGCGCGCTCCTCGCCGCCCGGGAACGTACGACGCTCCTCACCTCCTGCGTGGAGGACGCCGAACTGGCCGCGCAGCACTCGCCTTTGATGTCGCCGCTGGTCTGGGACCTGGCGCACATCGGCAACCAGGAGGAGCAGTGGCTGCTGCGCGCGGTCGCGGGGCGCGAGGCCATGCGGCCCGAGATCGATCCGCTGTACGACGCCTTCGAGCATCCCCGCGCCGAACGTCCGAGCCTGCCGCTGCTCGCGCCCGCGGAGGCCCGCGGCTACGCGGCCGAGGTGCGGGGCCGCGCGCTCGACGTGCTGGAGAGAACGCCGTTCCGCGGCACACCGCTCACCGACGCGGGCTTCGCCTTCGGGATGATCGCGCAGCACGAGCAGCAGCATGACGAGACGATGCTGATCACACACCAGCTGCGGTCGGGGCAGACCGCCCTGACCGCTCCCGACCCGCCGGCCGGTGAGCCGTTCACCGGGCCGGCGGAAGTCCTCGTCCCCGGCGGCCCGTTCACGATGGGGACGTCCACGGAGCCGTGGGCCCTCGACAACGAACGTCCGGCGCACCACCGCCTCGTCCCGCCGTTCTTCATCGACACGACTCCGGTGACGAACGGCGCGTACCAGCGCTTCATCGAGGACGGCGGCTACGAGCGGATGCACTGGTGGGACCCGGCGGGCTGGGCGATGGTCCGCCGTCACAACCTGTGCGCGCCGCTGTTCTGGCGGCGCGAGGGCGGGCAGTGGCTGCGGCGGCGCTTCGGGACGGTCGAGCCGGTGCCGGCCGACGAGCCGGTGCTGCACGTCAGCTGGTACGAGGCCGACGCGTACGCGCGCTGGGCGGGCCGGCGCCTGCCCAGCGAGGAGGAGTGGGAGAAGGCCGCACGGTACGACCCGGTGACCGACCGGTCGACGCGCTACCCGTGGGGCGACGCGGACCCCACGCCGGAGCGCGCCAACCTGGGCCAGCGGCACCTGCGCCCCGCGCCCGCCGGGAGCTACCCCGCGGGTGAATCGCCGCTCGGAGTACGCCAGTTGATCGGTGACGTGTGGGAGTGGACGTCCGGCGACTTCCTGCCCTATCCGGGCTTCGCCGCCTTCCCCTACCGCGAGTACTCGGACGTGTTCTTCGGCGGCGACTACAAGGTGTTGCGCGGCGGCGCGTTCTCCGTCGACGAGGTGGCCTGCCGCGGCACGTTCCGCAACTGGGACCATCCGGTGCGGCGGCAGATCTTCGCGGGGTTCCGCACCGCGCGGGACGCCGGACCCACCGAGACGCCGACGCCGGGGCCCGCCTGATGTGCCGTCACTTGGCTTTCCTCGGACCGCCGGAGCCGTTGGGGAGTCTCCTCGTGGCGCCCGCACACAGCCTGTTCCGGCAGTCGTGGGCGCCCCGGATGCAGCGCTACGGCACCGTCAACGCCGACGGTTTCGGCGTGGGCTGGTACGCCGAAGGGGACCCCGCGCCCGCCCGCTACCGCCGTTCCGGTCCCATCTGGGGCGACGGCTCGTTCGCCGATCTGGCGCGGGTCGTGCGCTCCGGGGCGGTGCTCGGCGCGGTGCGCGACGCGACGCTTTCGGGTGCGGACGGGGAGGCCGCGGCGGCCCCCTTCGCCGCCGGGCCGTGGCTGTTCAGCCACAACGGCGCGATCACCGGCTGGCCCCGCTCCCTCGCCCCGCTCGCGCAGGACCTGCCCCCGGCCGACCTGCTCTCGATGGAGGCGCGCTGCGACTCCGCATTGGTGTGGGCGCTCGTCCTGAACCGGCTGCGCCGCGGCAACGAAGAGGCGCAGGCCCTCGCGGACACCGTCCTGGAGGTCGCGGAGGCCGCACCCGGTTCCCGCCTCAACCTCCTGCTCACCAACGGCGACACGATCGCCGCGACCGCCTGGGGCGACACCCTCTGGTACCTCGCGGAACCCGACCGCCGCACCGTCGTGGCCTCCGAGCCCTACGACGACGACCCGCACTGGCGCGAGGTGCCCGACCGCACCCTGCTCGCCGCCAGCCGCACCGACGTACTGCTGACCCCGCTCAAGGAGCCCCCCGCGTGAGCCCGTTCCTGCTGACCCGCACCCTGCCCGAGGACGCCACGGGCGCCGCCCTGCGCGCCGACGTCCTCCAGGGCCTCACCCGTACCCCGAAGACGCTGCCGCCCAAGTGGTTCTACGACGCGCGCGGCAGCGCCCTGTTCGAGGAGATCGCCACTCTTCCCGAGTACTACCCCACCCGCGCCGAACGCGAGATCCTCGTCACCCGGGCCGGCCTGATCGCCGAGATCACCGGTGCGCGCACGCTGATCGAGCTGGGCTCGGGCTCCTCGGAGAAGACCCGGCACCTCATCGACGCCATGGAGTCCCTGCACACCTACGTCCCCGTGGACGTGAGCGAGAGCGCGCTGACCGGCGCCGCGAACACCCTGCTCGCGCAGCGGCCCTCGCTCGACGTGCACGCCCTGATCGCCGACTTCACCCGCGGCCTCGCGCTGCCCGGCACACCCGGGCCGCGCCTGGTCGCCTTCCTCGGCGGCACGATCGGCAATCTGCTGCCCGCCGAACGCACCGCGTTCCTCTGCTCCGTACGCGACCTCCTCTCCCCCTGCGACGCGCTGCTCCTCGGCACGGACCTGGTCAAGGACGAGTCGGTCCTCGTCTCCGCGTACGACGACGGGACGGGCGTGACGGCCGCGTTCAACAAGAACGTCCTGACGGTCATCAACCGCGAGCTGGCAGGGGACTTCGATCCGGACGCGTTCGAGCACGTGGCCGTCTGGGACCGCGAGCACGAGTGGATCGAGATGCGGCTGCGCTCCACGGCCGACCAGACGGTGAAGCTCCACGCACTCGACCTCGCGGTCGACTTCGTCGCGGGCGAGGAGCTCCGCACGGAGATCTCGGCGAAGTTCCGCGAGGACGGGGTACGTTCCGAACTGGCCGCCGCCGGTCTTGAGCTGGCGCACTGGTGGACGGACGAGAGGGGGCGGTTCGCTCTCTCGCTGAGCACGGTGGCTTAGCGGGGGCCGCCCTCTGATGGCTCTCCACTCACCCGGCCACGGGGCGGCGCGCATCGTTATGCTCTCGCCCCGTGGACGAAGTCGTGGTGGTGCGGGCCGGTTCGGGTCCGGAGGTTCTGCTCGTGCACGGGGGCGCCGGCCCGCGGACGACGTGGGGCGGCCTGTCCGCCCTGGCTGACCGATGGACCCTGGCGTACGTCCACCGGCGCGGCTATCCGCCGAGTCCGGCGCCACGGGCAGGTCAGGACTACGAGGTGGACGCCCTGGACCTGGCGCCGCTGCTCGTCGGCCGCCCGCACGTCGTCGCCCACTCCTACGGCACCCTCGGGGCGTTGGCGGCGGCCGCGGCCGCGCCGGGCAGCGTGCGCTCGCTCACCCTGATCGAGCCGCCCCTCGCCTTCCTCGCCCCGGACGATCCCGACGTGGCGCGGCTCGAGCGTCTCGGCGACGCGGTCCTCACCCACGGAATGGACACGGACCCCGCCGAGCTGCGGGAGTTCCTGCGCCTCGCGGGCGCCTCCGTCGACGACGGCCCGCTCCCGGGTGGCGTGGTCGCGGGCGTCCGTCGGGCCCACGGAGCCCGGCTGACCAGCCGGGCGCGTCCACGGCTCGGCGTCATCCGCCGGGCCCGCGTCCCGGTGCTCGTCGCGTCGGGAGGCCACGCGCCCGCGCACGAGCGGATCTGCGACGCCCTCGCGGTCGCACTCGGCGGCGAGCGCACCGTACACCGGGGCGCCGGACACTTCGTCGCTGCGGCCCCGGGCTTCGCCGACCGGCTCGACACCTTCCTGCGCGCGAGCGGGAACTGACGCCCTCACTCACGCACGCGGGTCATCACGCACACAGTGGATCTTTGTAAGGGGCACGTAACAGGGATCAGGGAATTGTTGATCGCAAATGCGCGCCGTGCTGTCCTGTTGTGGAGCCGGGGAGCAGCGGCCACAAACGCATGCCCCCTACACGTAGCACCTTGACCGATACCGGTACCGGTACCGGTACTAGTGCCGTGGCCCTACCAAGCCGCTCGTCCCGCAGTCGGGTGGTGGACCGTACAGAGGAGAGACACATGCGCAGGAAGCTCGCGAAGGCCGCCGTCGTCATGGTCGGCATCGCCGCCGTCGCCGGAGTCACCACCGTCAGCGCGCAGGCGGCCGAAGGGGCGCCGATCAAGATGGCCAACTTCGAGACGTGCACCGCGTGGGGCCACGACCTGCAGGCCAAGGGCGTCGTCAAGGGCTACCACTGCGACAACATGAACCCCGAGAAGCAGTGGTACCTCACGCCCGTCTACTAGAGGCGGCAGGCCCCCGCCCGAGGGCCGAGGAGCGCAACCGGGCCAGAAGGGCCGCACCCTTGCCGGGTGCGGCCCTTCTCGTCCTAGTTCAGGAGGTCCGACACGATTTTGAGAGGGCCGGGCAGGTCGGGAATCTTGATCGGGGGCACGTTGGACACCGGCGGAGGCTCTACCGCGGCATTCGTGCTCTTCACGGACACTTCAGCCGTGGCCGAGGCGGCCGTGCCGAGAACGGCGACCGCCGCCAGCGACAGGGCGACAAGAGTTTTCCGGTACACAGGACGTCCTCTCATTCACAGGCAGCTCCTGGCGAGCAGGCCCCGTCATAGGTACCCGGAGAGCCCTCGCCTCGTACTCCCGCAATCGGGTGCACCTCACCGAACTCCGGAGCGGATCTCTAACCGAGCTCCGCGTGTCGGCAGGTTCCGGTGAATACGCGGCCGATCCGGTCGTCCAGCGCGGCGAGCATCGCCGGTTCTGGTGCGCCCTCGGGGTCGATGTGCAGGTGCAGGGCGAGTCCTTCGGCGAACGCAACGATGTGCAGGGCCTGGTCCGTCGCGTCGATCCCCTGAGCGACCTCGCCGCATACTGTGCCATTTCTGATGGCCTGCGCTACGCGTGAGCGGATACCCACGAGGGTCTCTCTCTGGACGGCGGCCAGGTCGGCGTTGTGCGCGGCTTGGCCCGCAAAGGCGAGACGGACCAGGAACTCGGCTCGGCGGGCGTCGTCCAGCGGCATGAGCTCGGCCAGCGCCTGCCGGAGCATCTCGGCGATGGTGCGACCCTCGGCCTCGCCCCGGTTCACCACCTCGTCCACTCGTGCGGTGAAACGCCCGTTGACGCGGGTGAACGTGGCCAGCAGCATCTCGTCCTTCGCCGTGAAGTAGTGCTGCACCAGGCCGACGGACACGCCCGCTTCCGCGGCGGTCCGCGCGACGGTCACGGCGGTGAGGCCGTCCCGTACGACCAGGCGTTGGACGGCGTCGGTGATCTGGCCCTGTCGGGCGTCATGGTCGGCAACTCTCGGCACGTGCAGACGGTACCGCGTGCTATAACCGTACGCCTATATTGCTACCGGAGAGGCCCTTGCGATGACCCGGCGACGCTCAATGCGCTTGTTAGGCGCAGGACTTGCTCTTGCTCTGCTGTTGTCACCCCGTATGGCCGGTGCGGACCAGGCCGGTGACGGACAGGCGGCCGACAGCCACCGTGACCCGGCCCTGCAGGCCCTGGTCGACCAGGTGGTGGCCGACCCGAACCCCAACCCGGGCGCTTTCCTGCTCGCCCGACGCGGCTCGGACGACCGCTTCGGCGCGGCCGGCGTCGCCGACCGTTCCACCGGTACGCCGATGGCACCGGACCTGAAGTTCCGCGCCGGGAGCGTCACGAAGACCTTCACCGCGACGGTCGTCCTGCAACTCGTCGCCGAGCACCGGCTGCGACTCGACGACACCGTGCAGAGCCTGCTGCCCGACCAGGTCCGCACCGGCAACGCACTGTCCGGTGCGGACATAACCATCCGCCAACTGCTCAACCACACGAGCGGGCTGTACGACTACATCGACGGGCTGCTTCCCCACTTCCGCGGGCTTGACCAGTACTGGCCCCGCGACCAGCTGATCAGCATCGGTCTTGCCCGACCCCGGTACTTCCCGACTCCCGGCACCCGGTTCCGGTACTCCAACACCAACTACCTGCTGCTCGACCTGATCGTCGAACGGACCACCGACCGCGACCTGCGCACCAATCTCGAACGCCGCATCTTCGCCCCCCTGGGGCTGCGCGGCACCTCGTACCCGCTGGCACGGACCGCCATCGACGGAGCCCATGTGCACGGCTACGCGGACGTCTCGCTCCTGCTGCCGAACGCGCCGGACCCGACCCGGTTCGACGTCACCGCGTTCAGCCCGTCCGAGGCCGGCGCATCGGGCGCCCTCGTGACAACTGCGGCCGACGTCGCACGCTTCTACCGGGCCCTGCTGCAAGGACGTCTCCTGCCCCCGGACCTGCTCCGCCGGATGCTCACCGACACCGTCCCCACCACCGGCAGCGCCCCGCCCGCTGTCGCCTACGGCCTGGGGGTCTACGTCTACGCCACCGGCTGCGGCCGTGCGTACGGCCACGGCGGCAGCGCACTGGGGTACCTGACCTTCGCCCTCAACAGCCGCGACGGGCGCGGCCAACTCGTCGCCCACACCAACTGGAACTCGTTCGCCGACACCGGGATCGACGACGACTTCTGGGCTGCCTTCCAGCAGGGTTACTGCGAAAGGTCCGGGTAGATCCCCTCGACGTCAGGCAGTAGGGACAGCTGCGGGTGGTCGTGCGTCGGTCACAGGCCGCCGACGTCCAGTGCCCTGGTGATCCGGGCCGATGCCTTGCGGGCCTCGGTCGCCGGGTCGCCGCCGGTCAGGACTCTCGTCATGTATCCCTTGATCGGGTTGTCCGCCTCGACCTCCGCCCAGCGCGGGGAGTTGGGGGTCGCCCGGCCGTTCGCGGCGCCGACGGCCATCGCCGCCGCGCCCTCCTCGTCGGCCACCGCCGGGGCCAGCTTCGCCTTGTTCGGGACGTAGTTCATCGTCCGCGCCAGATCGGTCTGCCACTTCTTGCCCGCCAGCGCCTCGATCACCTCGACCGCGCCCTTGTGGTCGTCGCTGTGCTCGGGCACCACGAGGTCGGAGCCGCCGGTGAAGACGGCGGCGGGCTTGCCGGCCTTCTTGCCCGGGATCGGGAAGTAGCCGAGCTTGCCCTTGAGTTCGGGGTTCTTCTCCTCGATGGCGCGGGCCGCGCCGGGCACCGCGACGATCTGCGCCACATTGCCGCCGGCGAACACCCCGGCCTGCGACGGGTGTTCCTCGTCGGCGTCGCGCGGACCCTCGCCGAGCGCCTGAAGCTGCCGGTAGAACTCCATGCCGCGCAGCGCCTCGGGCGTGTGCAGCGTGCCGCGCCAGTCGCCGGAGGACTCCTTGGTCTCCTTGGCGAGTTCGCCGCCCTCGTCCCAGATGAAGCCGGAGAGGGTGTACCAGTCCTGGCCCGCGAGGTAGATGCCCTGCTTGCCGCCGGCGTTGAGCTTCTCCGTGGCCTCGAGCCACTCCGCGCGGGTGCGGGGCGGGGTCTTGATGCCTGCCGCCGCGAACAGGTCCTTGTTGTAGATGACGACGCGGTTGGCGGCGTACCAGGGGATGCCGTACTGGGCTCCGCGGTAGCGGCCGGGCTCGGCGAGGCCGGGCAGCCAGTCGTCCATACCGAGGTCGCGTGCGGACTCCAGGGTCAGGTCGTACAGGCCGCCCTCGTCGACGTACTGCGCGACCTGGGTGTTGCCGACCTCGATGACCTCGGGGCCGTCGCCGCCCTCCTCCTTGAGCGCCTTCTTCACCTTGGCGCCGATGCCGGTCCATTCCTGGATGCGGACGTCCAGCTCGATGTCGTCGTGCTCCTTCTCGAAGTCCGCGGTGAAGCGCTCGACGAACTCCGGGGATGCGCTGTCTTTCATCAGCCAGACCGTGACGGTCCTGGTGTCGTCACCGCCCGGCAGCATGCCGCACCCGGCGACCAGGACGGTGGAGGAAAGGGCGAGTGCCAGGGACACGGCGGCACGGTGGTGCGGTCTCACGTGGGTCACTTTCTGCCTGCGGACAGGGGAAGGTCAGCCCGACGCGGGGGGTGAGCACGCTGCTCGAACGGGTACTGGCTGGATTTTGGTCCGTACCAATGAGCTGGTCAAGGGGGTACGTCGTCTCGCACGCCGTCTCGCGCCACGGGAGCGACTGGGGCACGGTGGAGTGACGGCACTTCTCGGGGCCGTGCGGCAGCGCGCCGTACGGCCCCACCCGACGGCCCGGAGGAACATCCTCATGTCGAACCACACGTACCGTGTCACCGAGATCGTCGGCACCTCGCACGAGGGCGTCGACCAGGCGATCCGCAACGGCATCGCGCGGGCCTCGCAGACGCTCCGCTCGCTGGACTGGTTCGAGGTCACGCAGGTGCGCGGCCACATCCTGGACGGCGAGATCCAGCACTACCAGGTCGGCCTGAAGGTCGGCTTCCGCCTGGAGGACGACGCGGAGGTATGAGCCCCGGGGCGTTCAGGTACGGCCCTCGCGTTCCTGGGCGTCCTTCAGGGTCTCCGGGGTGTTCGCCCAGGTCACGCGGACGACGGTGAAGCCGGCGCGTTCCGCCTCGGCACAGACCAGCTCGTCGTCGTCCACGAGCATGCGGACGGTCCGCTTCCGGGCGATCTCCTGGAGGATCTCCAGTTTGGTGCGGCGTGCGGGGCGCCGGTCGTTGTCGCGGCGCATCCAGATCCGTCCGTCCGGCAGCCCCTGGCGTGCCAGCCAGTCCACCGTGTCGGCGCGGCAGCGCTCGGGGCGGCCGGTCAGATAGACGACCTCGCACTCCGCCACGCTCGCCAGGGCCAGCTCGATGCCGCGGGCCAGCGGCGGGTCCTGGGGCGCCGCGGCGAAGAAGGCGTCCCAGTCGCGGGGCGCGCGCTCCAGGAAGCGCTGCCGGTGCGCGGTGTCCGCGAGGGTGCCGTCGAGGTCGAACACGGCAAGAGGCCTGCTGTGGTCCGTGCGAGATCCGTTGTCTTCCGTCACATCGACAGCGTAGGAGCGTCCGGAGCGGATCCGCGCGGCGGGCCGGGAATCCTGGCGGGCCGCACGCGTTGAACCCTGTGTGAGCTCAGTGATCGCGGCAACCCGGTTCTCCGTCCTCGACCGATCGCGCACCCGTGAGGGGCACGACGGACCCGAGGCGCTGCGCGACACCGTGCGCCTGGCCCAGGACGTCGAAGCGCTCGGATTCCATCGCTTCTGGGTCTCAGAACACCACGGAGTGCCGGGCGTCGCGGGCTCGGCGCCCACCGTCCTCGCCTCGGCCGTCGCGGCGGCCACCCGCACCATCCGGGTCGGCACGGGCGGTGTGATGCTGCCGAACCATCAGTCGCTGGTGGTGGCCGAGCAGTTCGGGGTGCTCGAAGCCCTCTTCCCCGGCCGGATCGACATGGGGCTCGGCCGGTCGGTCGGCTTCACCGACGGGGTGCGCAGGGCGCTGGGGCGCGACAAACACGACGCGGCGGACTTCGCGACGCAACTCGGTGAACTGCTCGACTGGTTCCGCGGCACGTCGGGGACGGGGGTGCGGGCCCGGCCCGCCGAGGGTCTGACCGTCCCGCCGTACGTGCTTGCGGTGGGCGAGGGCGCGACGATCGCCGCCGACGCGGGCCTTCCGCTGGTCATCGGGGACATCCGGGGCCGCGAGAAGATGCTGCGCGGCATCGAGCGGTACCGGAGCGGCTTCCGTCCCTCGCCGTGGCTCGCGGAGCCGTACGTCATGATCGCGGGCAGCATCGCCGTGGCGGAGAGCCAGCAGGCGGCGCGGCGGCTGCTCGTGCCTGAGGCCTGGTCGATGGCGTACTCGCGCACGCACGGCACGTTCCCGCCACTGCTGCCGGCCGAGCGTGTGGAGTCCCTGGCCATGACGGAGAAGGAGCGCGGCTTCCACGAGTCGGGGCTGACCGGCCATGTGCACGGCACGGAGGAGCAGGTGGCCGACGAGCTGGAGCGGGTGATCAAGGAGAGCGGCGCGCAGGAGGTGCTGGTCACGACGAGTACGTACGACCGGGCGGGGCTTCTCGACTCGTTCCGGCGGCTGGCGCGGGTGGCGCGGCTGACGGCCTGACCGCCCGATCGTGGCCGGACAGCGCCGGGTCCCGCCCGCGTCGCGTTCCGGGATCGGCCCGGTGGCGGCGCGGACGGGCGCGGTGCGCCTGGGGCACGGGGGATGGCTCCAGCAGGAGCACCGCGGTCCCTGAGGCCCTTCCCGGGGGCCTCGCGGACGGTCTTCAGACGGGTGGCGGCGGTGTCATGCGGTCGCGTCTGTGAGGTCGCGTCTCATGTGGTCCCGTCTCGTGTGGTCGCGTCTCATGTCGTCGCGTCTCATGTGGTCGCCAGGGCCTCGGTCGGAGGCAGTCGTGCCGCCCGTACCGCCGGGTAGAAGCCGGCGAGACCGCCGATGACGAGCGTGGCGCCGACGCCGCCGGCCATCGCCCAGACGGGGACGACGGAGGGCCAGCCCTGGTAGGAGGCGTAGCCGCCGGTGACGGCGATGCCGAGCAGGACGCCGCCGACCCCGCCGAGGGCGGACAGGAGCAGGGCCTCGGCCAGGAACTGGGTGCGGATCTGGCCGCGGGTGGCACCGAGCGAGCGGCGCAGGCCGATCTCGGAGCGCCGTTCCAGGACGGAGATGACCATGGTGTTGGCGACGCCGACGCCACCCACGAGCAGGGCCACTCCGCCGAGACCGAGCAGCAGTCCGCTGAGGGTGTCGTCGGTGGCTTCCTTGGCGGCCAGTGCGTCCGAGGGCCGGGAGACGTTGGCCTCGTTGGGGCTCTCGGGGTTGGTGGTGGCGCCGAGTACTTCCTGCACGTCGTTGACGGACGACTCGTCGGCCCGCGTGAAGATGGTGGTCGGTGACCCGTCGAAGTCCAGTTCGCTCTCCGCCACGGACCAGCCCACGAGGGCCGACGAGTCCAGGGAGGGCACGAGTTCGTTGGGGGCGAGCAGGCCGACGACGGTGAACCAGCGGCCGCCGATCCAGACCTTCACGTCGTCCCCCGCCCGGTGCACGCCGAGTTGCTCGGCGGCCTTGGGACCCAGCACAACCGCCGGGTAGCGGCTGTTGGCGGCGTTGAGCCAGCGGCCGTCGACGATCTCCGCGCCGACCGACTTCGGCAGGTCCGTGCGGGCCGCCGACACGTTGAGGCCGCCGGTCTCCTCCACGGGCGTGTAGTCGCTGCGGTAGACCTTGGCGCCGGTCTTGCCGAGGGCGGAGACCGATTCGACGTCGTCCATGGCCGCGATCATGTCGACCGATCCGACCGGCAGATGGGCCTCGCCGCCGCTGAAGTTCTGCCCCGGGGTCACCGTCAGGAGGTTGGTGCCCAGGTCCTGCAGCCTGCGGTTGAGGTCCTCGGTGGAGGAGGTCGAGATGCCGACCACGCCGACCATGGCGGCGATGCCGATGGCGATGCCGAGCGCCGAGAGGAACACCCGCATCGGGCGGGAGCGCAGCCCGGAGCCGCCGACCCGCAGCACGTCCGCGGGGTTCATCCGGGCGGGCTTCGGCCGCCGCGGGGGCTCGGGCGGCTCGGGGGCCGCGGCGCGCTCCAGCTCCTTGATCGCGGTCATCGCACGGCCTCCTCGGGCACGAGGGCGTCCTGGGACACGAGGGTGGCGGGGCTGCCGTCCTCGGCGAGCGAGTCGTGCTCGATGCGGCCGTCCTTGAGGCGCACCTCGCGGGGCAGGGTCGCGGCGATGTCCCGGTCGTGGGTGATGACCACGACGGTCGTCCCGGCCTCGTGCAGCTCGTGGAGCAGTTCGATGACGACGGCTCCCGACCGTGAGTCGAGCGCGCCGGTCGGTTCGTCGGCGAGCAGCAGCGGCGGGTCGCCGAGCACCGCGCGGGCGATGGCCACGCGCTGTTTCTCACCGCCGGACAACTGGTGCGGCTGATGGTAAAGGCGGTGGCCGAGGCCGACCCTGCGCAGCGCCCGCTCGGCGAGGCGGCGGCGCTCGCCGCGCGGCATGCCGCTGTAGAGCAGTCCGTCCGCGACGCTGTCCAGCGCCGGTACGCCGAAGGCCAGGTGGAACTGTTGGAAGACGAAGCCGATCGTGTCGGCGCGCAGCGCGGACAGTTCACGGTCGGTCAGGTCCGCCACGTCGTGCCCGTTGATGCGGACGCGGCCCGCCGACGGGCGGTCCAGGGTGCCCATGATGTTGAGCATCGTGGACTTGCCGGACCCCGAGGGGCCGACGATGGCGAGGAGTTCACCGCGCCGGATGACCAGGTCGGCGCCGCGCAGGGCGGCGACGCCCTCGTACGTCTTGGAGACGCCCGTGAGCTCGACCACGGGCCGGTCCGTGGAGCGGGCGGCGGGGAGCTCGGGGGTGGACGGGGTCACTTGGGGACCCCCACGACGGTGCCTTCCGTGATGCCCTTGCCGGACACCTCGACCTTGCTGTCGGCGAACATGCCGAGCTTGACCGGGCGGTACTCGGTGCCGTCCGCGGTGACGACCTCCACCGCGTAGCCTCCGCCGCGCTGCGCCACCAGGGCGCTCACGGGGACGACGAGGACGTCCTTGCGGGACTCGGCCTTCAGCGTGACCTGGACGGCGGCGGCCTGGTAGCGGCCGAGGCCCTTCTGGTCCTTCACCGTCAGCTCGACGGGCAGGGTCGCCTTGTCGTCGGAGTCCCCGGAACCGGAACCGGAACCGGAATCGCCGGAGCCGGAGCCGTCCGCGGAGTCGTCGCCCTGGGAGGTGGAGGGCGTCCCGATGTCCGTCACCTCGGCCTGGACGGTGGTGTTGTCGGGGAGTTCGACGGTGACCTTGGTGCCCTTCTCGACCAGGTCCTCGAACTGCACGTCCAGGTCGACGCCGACGATCCGCTGGGTGCCGGTCCAGGAGAGGACGCTGCCGCTCAGGGCGGCGCCGGGCGAGGTCTTCACGTCGGCGACGCGCCGCGCGCCGTCGGCGACCACGGCGTCCCCGGCGGCCACGGTGCCGGTCTCCTCGCGGTTCAGGTCGTCCTGCCAGTCCTTGACGGCCTCGGCGGTCGCGGAGTTGTACGTGTCGTCGACGGTGAACCCCGTGTAGCCGAGGGCGCGGAGGTTCTTCTCCAGCATCTTGACGTCGTCGCCCTCGCTGCCCGACTGCAAGGTGCGGTACAGCGGGAACGAGCCGTACAGGAGAGGGATCCGCTGCTGGTCGACGCGGTAGACGGTGTCGCCGCGCTCGATCCTCCTGCCCTCCTCGGGCACCCAGGTGACGATGCCGTCGCCCGCGGTCCCCGCGGCGGCGGAGCCTTCACCCGACTGGCCGGACTGCCCTTGACCGGACTGGCCCTGGCCCGACTGTCCTTCGCCCGTGCCGGAGGACGAGGCCGGTGCCTGCACGGTGGTCGCGTCGCCGTAGCCGAGGTTGCCGTCGACGGTCTCGGTGTCGGTGAGCGTCGTACGTGCCACCTTCGCCGTGGCCGGCGGGCCCGAGGGCGCGGAGCCTGCCGAGCCGCCGCCGTCACCGCCGAGGGTGCCGGTGGCGGCGACGCCGGCCGCCGCGGCCACGGTGATCGCGGCGAGCGCGATCAGCGAGGTGCGCAGCGGGCGGCGCCTGCGCTCGCTGCCGGCCGGCGTCCCGTCGTCGTCGGAACCGTCGTCGGAGCCGTCGTCCGACGCGGTGTCCAGCGTGGTGGCGGGCTCCGCGGTCAGGGACGTCTCGAGGTCGCGGGTCTGCGGGCGGGTGTCCGGGCCGGGTTCCTCGGCGGTGTCGACTGCTCCGGGCCGCTTCGTCGACACCTCACCGGAGCTGTGCCGTTCCAGCGCGCCCGACGGCTCGCCGCCCACGGACAGCGCTTCGGTCTCGTCGCGGCTCGTCACTGCGGGACGCCTCCCCCTTGACCGTTGTTCATCATCATGCCGCCGCCGGGGTACTTGCTCTGGCAGGCGCCCATGGCCTTGGTGAACTCCGGGCCGCCCGGGGTGATGCCGGTGCCGTTGATGTCGATCTTCATGTTGCTGCCCTCGATCTCCGGGTCGGGGAACTTGGGGAGCCCGTTCTCGCGCAGGCACTTCGCCCAGGCCGAGACCTTCCCCGAGTCGAGGGCGGCGCCACCGCCACCGCCGCCGCCCAGGCCCTGCGGGGCCTTGTCGCGGCAGGCCTCCTCGGCCTTCTTGAACGACTCGGAGTTCGGATCGACGCCCTCGCCGGGGGTGAGCCGGACACCGCCGGTGTCCTGCTGCGGGTCGGGGTAGTCGGGCGCTCCGTTCTCGCGCATGCACTTGGAGTACGCGAGTCCCTGGTCGAAGGGGCTGGTCGGGGACGCGGACGAGTCCTTGTCCGACGAGGCGGCGGAGGAGTCCCCCGAGCAGCCCGTGAGGACGGCGCCGGTGACGAGGGCCGATGCCGCGACGAGCGCGGGGGCGATGGCTCGCTTGCGTGCGGATGACCGCTTGTGTGAGGTGAACATGGACCCAACTTCTACGCGGCGGCCGGTCACACGGCGGGCACAGAGCGGGGCGTCCGCACAGTGCTTTCAAGGGGGCGGGATCGCGCGCCGGGGCAGGCAGGAGCGGCCGCCCACCGGTGGTGTGCGGCCGATCCTGTGTGGCCGTGGGACACGCGGCCGGGAGTCCGCGGAAGACCGGTCAGGTCTCCGCCCGCTCCGGACTCCCCTGCGCCGGACTTCCCCGCGTCGGACTTCCGCGCGTCGGACTTCCCCTCTCCGGACTTCCCCGCGTCGGCGTCCCGCGCCACGCGGCGTGTCTGCTCTGCTCCTCCGGCGTGCAGTCGATGCGTTTCACGGCCGCCTTGAGCAGCGGCGGCGCCATGACGGAGGTGACCACCGCGACCAGCACGATGATCGTGTACGTCCTGGTGTCGAGGATGCCGAGCCGCAGTCCGACCATCGCGACGATGATCTCGATGACGCCGCGGGCGTTCATCCCCGCGCCGAGCGCGAGCGCCTCCCAGCGGCTCAGCCTGCTGAGGCGCGCGCCGATGTAGGCGCCCGCGAACTTCCCGAGGACGGCGGTGGCGAGCACGATCAGCGCCGCCCCGAGCACCGCGGGTTCGGCGAGCGCGCGCAGGTCGATGCGGAGCCCCGCGGTCGCGAAGAAGACGGGCGCGAGGACGG
Source organism: Streptomyces sp. NPDC045678 (assembly GCF_056432085.1). NCBI lineage: Bacteria > Bacillati > Actinomycetota > Actinomycetes > Kitasatosporales > Streptomycetaceae > Streptomyces > Streptomyces sp. NPDC045678. The sequence goes on along the minus strand of NZ_JBWKJS010000014.1, from coordinate 68,287 downwards.
CGAGGACGACCATGCGCAGCGACACCGTGCGGGCCCGGTCGAACTCCCCGCTGGAGCCGATGAGCACGCCGCACAGGTACGCCCCGAAGACCGCTTCGAGCCCGAGCGACTGGGTGCCCGCCGCCGCCAGCAGGATCATCGCGGCGGCCGCGGACACCGTCCGTTCGTCCGATCCCTTGCACAGGCGCAGGGCTCTGCGCACGAGCGGGCGGCCGATGAGCAGCGCGACCAGGAGGACCAGCAGGAGCGAGCCGATGGCCTCGGCGAACACGCCGGCCGTCAGGCCGCCCACGGTCATCGCGGAGAGCACGGAGAGCATGAGCCAGCCGAAGGTGTCGTCGATCATCCCCGCCGCCAGCGTCAGCTGGCCCACGTTGCGGTGGATGAGGTCCATGTCCATCAGCGTCTTGGCGATGACGGGGATGGCGCTGACGCACATGGCGACGCCGAGGAAGAGCGCGAACATCTGCCGGTCGGACGTGTCGATGCCGAGCATGTGCGCCAGCGGGTAGCCAAGGCCGACCCCTAGGGCGAGGGGCACGAGCAACCCGGCAAGGCTGACGCGCAGGGCCGTGCCGCCGCGGCGGCGGATCATCCGCAGGTCCATCTCGATGCCGGTGAGCCCGACGAGGAGGAGCACCGCGATCTGTCCGACGGCGTCGAGCAGGTGCACCTGGGCCGGGTCCGACGGCAGGAGCCAGGCGGCCGCGTCCGGCGCCACCCAGCCGAAGAGGGACGGGCCGAGGAGCACGCCCGCGCTCAACTCCCCGACGATGGCGGGTAGTCCGCAGCGCGTGGCCAGCCTGCCGAGCATGATGGCCAGGAGCAGCAGCACGCCGACCTGCAACAGGAAGATGAGCAGGGGGTGTGCCGCGATCGGCGGTACGGGCGCGGCCGACAGCATCTCGGCGGCCGCGGGTGGGCCTGCGGTGGGCACGGTGTTCACCCGCCCCGTTCGGAGAGGGCCCCCACGGCCGGCTCACCCGGGGCGAGTTCGCTGTAGCGCCGGAAGCCGTAGAGCAGGGCGCTCTCGTGGCGCAGGCGCTCGACCGAGCGCACCGCTCCGACGACGATGACGTGGTCGCCCGAGGGGTGGGTGCGCTCGACGGCGCAGTCGGCGACGGCGTGCGCGGCCTCGACGAGCGCGGGGCTGCGCCCGCGGCCGAAGGGCCGCCAGGCGACGCGGTCGAAGCGGTCGGGCGCACCGGACGCGAAGAGCGCGGCGACCCAGCCCGCCTCACCGTGGAGGAGGTTGACCGCGAAGGCGCCGCTGTCGGTCACGGCTCTCAGGGTCGGGCTGCCGCTGCGCAGACACGTCAGGAGCGTCGGCGGGTTCACGCTGAGGCTGCACAGCGATGAGCATGTCATTCCCCGGGGCCCCGCGCTGCCGTCCCGGGCCGTCACGACCGACACCCCGGTCGGGAACGACGCCATCATGTCGCGGAACTCGATGTCCATGTGCCCCGGTCACACCCCGTCGCGCATGCGTTTGAAGTAGGCGTTCTGCGTCGGCAGTGTGCGGACCAGCGACCGCGCCTTGTCCTTGATGGCCTGGAACTCGGCGAGCGCGGCCTTCTCGTCGATCAGGTCGAGCGCGGGCGAGGGCCGGACGGGGATGCCGCCGGTGCCGAGCAGGACGCAGTTGTACGAGTAGGGCGGCAGGCCGTGGTAGCGGGGGTGGACCGTGCCGGTGTCGGGGACCTTGCTCTCCCACAGTTCGAGGCGCTCGGCGAGCGCGTCGGGCACGGCGCGGGTCTTGGTGTCCCGCCAGTACTGGTTGTCCGCCCGCTTCGCGCCGCGGTAGTGCAGGACGAGGAACTCCCGTACGCCGTCCATCACGTTCGTCAGTGCGCTGTTGTACTGCTCGCGCAGGCGGAGGTCCCAGTCGGCCGCCGGGTAGAACTTGACGAGCTGCTCGATCGCGTAGTGGATGAAGAAGATCCCGGTGGACTCCAGCGGCTCGACGAAGCCGCTGGACAGGCCGATGGCCACGCAGTTGTTGACCCAGGAGCGGCGACTGCGGCCGATCCGCATCCGGATGTGGTTGGCGGGCACGTCGGCCGCGGCGGGGCCGACGAACTCGCGCAGGGTGCGCTCGGCCTCCTCGGGGTCCATGTAGTCGCGTGCGTAGACGTAGCCGGTGCCGATCCGGCTGATCAGCGGGATGGTCCAGATCCATCCGGCGTCCTGGGCGGTCGCGGTGGTGCAGGGGCGGAGCGGTTCCTTGTCCATGTCCATGGGAACCTGGAGGGCGACCGCGCTGTCGTTGGGCAGGGTGTCCTGGTAGGAGACGAAGGGCTCCTCGAGGGCCTTGTTGATCAGCAGGCCGCGGAAGCCGGTGCAGTCGACGAAGAGGTCCCCGTCCAGGCGCCCGTGCTCGGCGGTCTGCACGTGTGACAGCCAGCCGCGCTCGTCGAGGCCCACGTCGACGACGTTGTCGACCACGTGCCGCACCCCGCGCCGAGTGGCGTACTTGGTCAGGTACTTGGCGAGGAGGCGCGCCTCGAAATGGTAGGCGTACGGGAATTGGGCGCCCTGGTACTCGGCGATGGTGTTCGGCGCGGCCTCGTCCTCGACGAAGTCCTGTTCCAGGAGGCGGTTGTCGAGGTAGCGGGGGCTCCGGTTGTTGTCGATGACAGAGGCCATCACGAAGCAGTCCACGTCGAACCGGTCGCTCGTGGGGTACCGCAGCCACCAGTCGGTGAGCGGGAACCCCTTGACCGACCTGAGCTGCTCGAACGGGTGGTAGAAGTGGTGCCCGGGCTCGCGCCAGTTCTCGAAGCGGACCGCGAGTTTGTACGTGGCGTTGCAGGCGGGCATCCAGTCGCGCTCGGCCAGGCCGAGGAACTCGAAGAAGTGCCTGATGTCGCTGAACGTGGCCTCGCCGACGCCGATGGTGCCGACGTCCGCCGACTCCACGAGCGTGATGTTGATCCGGTCGCCGAAGGCCGCCGTCAGATACGCGGCGGTCATCCAGCCTGCCGTGCCGCCGCCGACGATGACGACGTCGCGTACGGGAGCATGCGTCATTTCCCCACCCCACTGTGATGTTTGAGCACCGATCGTGATGAAGTCCTAGCGGCCGCGCGCGTCCCCGCCGCTCAGCGTGATCGCGCCGGCCGGGCATCTCGCGGCGGCGCCGCGCACCGCCGCGGCCGAGCCCGCTTCGGGCCGTGCCGCTTTGAGCAGCACCTTCCCGTCGTCCTCCGACTGGTCGAACACGGCGGGCACGTAGCTCATGCACAGGCCGGAGCCCGCGCACCGGCCGCGGTCGACGTGTACCTCCATCTCTCTCCTTCCCCCTCCCCTTCCGAGCCGGGCCACTCCGGTCTCACCAGGTGACCGGCAGCCGTTCCACCCCGTAGGCGGTCGAGCGGACACGGAATTCCACGTCCTGTGCGGGCACCGCGAGTCGCAGTCCGGGGAAGCGCCGCAGCAACGCCGTGTACGCGACGCGGAGCTCCATCCGGGCGAGGGCGGCGCCGATGCAGTGGTGGATGCCGTGCCCGAACGCGACGTGCGGCACGGGTTCTCTGGTCAGGTCGAGCCGGTCGGGCTCGGCGGTCAGGTGCGGGTCGCGGTTGGCCAGCGGGATCGAGCAGACGACGGTGTCGCCCGCTCTGATCAGCCTGCCGCCGAGGGTGATGTCCTCGACGGCGGTGCGGGGCGTGGGGGCGTGCGGCACCGACAGGTAGCGGAGCAGCTCCTCGACGGCGCGGTCCAGGGCGGCGGGATCGTCGCGCACCAGGGCGAGTTGGTCCGGGTTCTCCAGGAGGGCGAGGGCGCCGAGGCCCAGCATTCCGGAGATGTTGTCGAGGCCGGCGAGCATCAGCAGGATGCAGATGCCCCGCAGCTCCTTGTCGGTGAACTCGCTGCCGTGGTCGCGCACCAGCATGCCGAGGAAGCCGTCGTCGGGGTTCTTGCGCTGCCGGGCCACCAGGGCCGCGAGGTAGCGGGTGAAGGCGGATCCGGCGGCCGTACGCTCCCGGCGGCCGCTTCCCGTGGCGAGGTGGGCGTGGCAGCGGCGCAGGAAGTCGTCGCGGTCGTCGCGCGGCACGCCGATGAGTTCGCACAGCACCGGTCCCGGGATCGCCGAGGCGAAGAGTTGCGCCAGGTCGGCGGGGTGTCCGGCGCGCTCCATGGCGTCGAGGCGTTCGGCGACGATGGTCTCGATGCGCGGCTGGAGCCTGCGCATCCGCCGTACCGTGAACTCCGGCGTGAGCATTTTGCGCAGCCGGGTGTGTTCGGGCGGGTCGTAGTCCATGAGGAGCCCGACGCCTTCGTCCGGCCGCCCGCCGTCCCCTTCGGCCGGTTCGCGCGTGCCGAAGCGGCGGCGGGTGGAGAACCGGGTGTGGTCGCCGAGGACCCTGCGCACTTCGTCGTGTCCCGTGACCAGCCACAGGGGCTCGCCGCCCGCGCCGGGTGCCAGGCTGACGCGGGTGACGGGCCCGTCGGCGGCGAGGCGCCGCAGGTCGTCCGCGGGGTCGAAGCGTGTGCGGCGGGTGTGCAGCGGTACCGGTGTGCTCTCGTGCGGCATGTCGCCCCTTACCAGGCCACCGGCAGCGTCTCCACGGCCTTCGAAGTGAAGCGGAGTTCGTCGCGCGGCGCGGCGAGCCGCACCCCGGGGAACCTGCGGAGCAGTTCCGCGATGGCGATGCGCAGTTCCATCCTGGTCAGCGGCGCGCCGAGGCAGTAGTGGATGCCGTGTCCGAACGCCATGTGACGGCTGTTGTCCCGTGTGATGTCGATGGGCTCGGTCGGCTCCCCCGGTGAGCGGGTGTTGTTGGCGCCGAGCAGGGAGCAGGCGACGGGCTCCCCCGCCTTGACCGTCCTGCCCGCCAGGGTGACGTCCTCCAGGGCGGTGCGGGGCGAGGCGTGCGAGATGATCGAGACGCTCCGGATCAGCTCCTCCACCGCGTGGTCGATGAGGTCCGGGCGTTCCTTGAGCAGGGCGAGCTGGTCCGGGTGTTCCAGGAGGGCGAGGATGCCGAGTCCCAGTGTGCCGCCCACGTTCTGGATGAAGGAGGCGAGGAGCGTCGCGGCGGTTCCCGTCAGTTCGGCGGGGGTCAGGTCGTCGCCGTGGCGCTGGATGAGGCGGCCGAGGAGGTCCTCGCCGGGGTCGCGCCGCTTCTGTGCGGTGAACTTGCTGAGGTAGACGAGGTACGAGTTGCCTGCCGCGTCCCGCTGGTCCCTGTCGGGGTTGTCGATGCGGTTGGTGTCGAGGTGGCGGGCGAGTTCGGCCTGGTCGTCGCGGGGTATGCCGAGCAGTGCGCACCCGATGAGGCTGGTGGTGGGCCAGACGAAGTGCGGTACGAGGTCGATGGGCTGGGCCGCGCCCTTCATGGCGTCGAGTCGCTCGGTCACGATGCCTTCGACGAGGGGTTCCAGGACGCGCACCCGGCGGAGCGTGAACTCGCCGGTGAGCATCTTCCGCAGCCGGGTGTGCTCGGGCGGGTCGTAGTGCAGCAGGTTGCCGGGCTGCACGAGGCGCCGGGAGTCCTCGATGTTGTCCGCGGGCGGCAGTGTGGTGAAGCGGTCCGAGTCGCCGAGGATCGCCCGCACCTCGTCGTATCCGGTGGCGAGCCATGCGCGGTCCAGTGTCCCCGGAGGGGTGGTCTCGACGAGCGGCGACTGCTCGGTTTCGTCCAGTGGCTTGGGCATTTCTCGAAATCCTTTCGCCCTTTGTCACGAGTCTGAATTTGGCTCCGCGCACCCGTCAAGGATGTCCAGGAAGCCGCGCTCACCACCGCACGAGGAGTTCGTCGACGCCGTAATTGGGCGTCCAGGTGCGGAAGCGGATTTCTTCGGCCGGTACCGCGAGGGTCAGCTTGGGGAACCGGCGGAGGAGTGCCGATATCGCGATGCGGAGTTCCACGCGGGCGAGCACCGCGCCGATGCAGTGGTGGACGCCGTGGCCGAATGCCAGGTGCCCGGAATTGTCGCGGGTGATGTCGAGCGTGTCCTGCGCTGCGCCGTTCGCCGCGGCGCCGCCCGCCGGATCGCGGCTCACCGCGAGCAGGGAGCAGATCACGGACTCGCCCGCCCTGATCAGCTGTCCGCCGACGGTCACGTCCTCCAGGGCGGTGCGGGGTGTGGCGTTCTGTACCGACGAGACGTAGCGGATGAGTTCCTCCACGGCGGAGTCGAGCAGGTCGGTCCTCTCCTGGAACAAGGCGAGCTGGTCGGGATGTTCGAGGAGGGCCAGCGGGCCGAGGCCGAGCATGCCGCCGATGTCCTCGAGTCCCGAGCCCATGACGGCGGCGGCCATGCCGGTCAGCTCTTCGTCGGTGAGGTCGTCGCCGTGCCGCCGGATGAGCATGCCGAGCAGGTCGTCGCCCGGATCGCGGCGCTTCTGCCGGATGAGCCGGTGCATGTACGTCATGTACGCGTTCACGGCGGCCCGTTGGCGTTCGCGTTCCTCGCGGCTGGTGTGCCGGCCGAAGCCGGTGCCGGTCCTGCTGATGTTGAGGTTGCGGGCGATCTCGGCCGCGTCGTCGCGGGGCACTCCGAGCAGTGCGCAGCCGACCAGGCCGGGGATGGGCCAGGCGAAGTGCCGGACGAGGTCGGCGGGCCGGCCGGCGCCTTCCAGCGCGTCGAGGCAGTGCTCGACGATCTCCTCGATGAAGGGTTCCAGTCGGCGGATCCGACGCATCGTGAACTCGGGGGTGAGCATCCTGCGCAGCCGCGTGTGCTCGGGCGGGTCGTACTGGCGGAGGTTGCCGACCTCGATCTGCCGCTTCCCGCCGGTCCTGCCGTCGTCGGCCGGCAGCATGCTGAACCTGTCGTCGCCGAGGATGGCCCGCACCTCGTCGTAGCCGGTCGCGAGCCAGTGTCGGCTCGGGGCGCGCCCGCCGGTGTCGAGTTCGACGAGCGGGGTGCGCGCGCCGAGTTCGACGAGTTCCGGTACGGGTTCGATGCCGTCCCTGCGGGTGTGCGCGGACGTGCTCACTGCCTTCGACATTCAGGGGCCCTTTCGCCCTTTCCGCGTGACGGGGACAGCACCGCACCCTTTCCGTCCCCGCCCACGAAATCCGTAGCGATTCACGCTTCCTGACGCACCGCGTTCCGCTGTGCCAGGAATTCCGTTTCCGTCACTCCTTTCCGGTGCCGTCCGCGGGCCGGAGCTTGTCCGCGATGGCACCTCCGATCCGTGCCGAAGGCGCGGGTTGCAGCATCGTGTAGTGGCTCGCCGCGATGTCGTGGGACTCGATGTCACCGGCGATGTAGGGCCGCCAGCTCTCACCCGGAGCCGCCGCCGGGGTGTCCGCGGGCCGGTCCTCGGTCGCGACGAAGAGCAGCAGGTCGCCTCCGAAGCGGCGTGGTGTGTGCCGGGGGGTGAGCCGTCCCACGTTGTCGATGACCTGGCGCATGTTGGCGCGGAGTCCCTCGTCCATGTCCTGGCCGATGTTTTCGTCGGGCGGCAGCCCCAGGTCGCTCGCGCGGGGCGCGGTGGTGTCGTCCTGGCCGCCTTCGGGCTGGACGTTGCTGTACTGGGCCCCGCCGAACCCTTCGGGGTAGCCGTCGATCACCGCGAGGAGCTGGACCTGTTCGCCCTGTTCCTCCAGGTGCGTGGCGACGGCCTGGGCGATCAGGCCGCCGAGGGACCAGCCGAGCAGGTGGTAGGGCCCTTCGGGCTGGACGGTCCTGATCCGCTCCGCGTAGTCGGCCGCCATCTCCTCCATGCTCTGCGGCAGCGGTTCCGGTTCGGCGAGCCCGCGAGCCTGCACGCCGTACACGGGCCGGTCCTGCGGAAGGTGCCGCAGCAGTGCCGCGTAGGCCCAGCTCAGTCCCGTACCGGTGTGCATGCAGAACAGCGGCGGGAGGCCGCCCTTGGGCCGCAGCGGGAGGAGCATCTCCAGGTCGCCGTGGTCGCCGCCCGCACGGCGTCCGGCCGCGCGGGTTCCGCCGCGCCCCCTGCCGTGCAGGGTGAGCAGACCGTCGGCGCTCCGCCTGGCGCGTTCGCCGGTGTGCAGCATGCGTTCGCCTCCGGCCGCCGCGAAGGGGCAGGCGACGAAGCGTTCGCCGGTGAGTCCTGGCGCTTCCGCGTAGCCGCGGGCGAGGGACGATCCTGCGATGTAAAGGTCGCCGGTGCCGCCGGGCGGGACCGGGCGCAGGTAGTCGTCCAGGACGTAGGCGCGCGTGTTGGGCACGGGTGTGCCGGCGGGGGCCCGGTCGGGCAGGGGCTCACCCGGCCGTGTCCGGTGGTCGAGCCAGGGGCCTCCGGTCTCCGCCGCGCTGTGGGCGCTGACGAGGGTGGCCCGCGGGTGGGCGGCCGACCAGGCCCGGGTGTCGTCGACGGCCGGGGTGCTTCCGTGGTCGACCACGGTGACCTCGGCGAACGGCACCTCGTCGGCGGCCCGTTCGTCAGCGGTCCGTTCGTCGATGGTCCGTTCGTCTGCGGTCGGTTCGTCGGCGGCGGGCAGCAGGACCCGGGAGGTGACCAGGTGTTGCGCGCCTGGCGGCCCGGCGGCCGGTGCCGCGTCCTCGCCCGGTACGCCGAGCCGGACGCCGCTCCCCGCGCACAGGGCGGAGAGCATCGGTGTCAGGAGGGCGGCCACCGGGGCCCGTACGTCGAGGAACGTCACCCCGTGGTGCGTGGGGGCCGCGTGCTGGTGGTGCACGGCGTGGTCGACGAGCGTCCGGTGTTCGACGACGGCGCCCGCGACGGTTCCGTCGGCGCCGTCCGGCACCGGGGCGCCGAGGACCAGTGCCGCCTGCCGGGGCAGAGGGGCCGGCAGCGGTGGACCGGCTTCTGGGGAGGCGCCGTCGGTGGCGGCGTACCTCGGGTCGTCGAGGAGCACGACGGGCACGGTCACGCCGTCGCCGAGGAGCGGGGCCATGGCCGTCGCGCAGACGAGGGCGGCCGGTGTGACCTGCCGCAGGCACGACGCCACGTCCTCCATGGGCCGGTTCGGGTCGGCGATCAGGCAGGCGGCGCCGGACCTGAGCACCCCGAGGACCGCGACGACGAGGCCCGAGGCGGGCGGCAGGGCGAGGACCACCACGTCCTCCGCGCCGATGCCCCGGTCGGCCAGGCGCCGGGCCAGCCGCCCGGAGGCCGCGTCCAGAGCGCCGTGGGTGAGCAGCCCGTCGTGGTCCACGACGGCGACGGCCTCGGGGGCCAGCGCCGCCTGTTCGGCGAGCAGCTCGACGACCGTGCCGTCAGGGACCGGCGCCACGACGGCTTCGCGGGCCTCCAGGACCTGGCCGCGCTCGTCCTCGTCCAGGAGGAGTTCCACCTGGCTGAGCCGCAGTTCGGGGTCGTCCGCCACCTGCTGGAGGACGCGGGTCAGCCGCCGGGCGAGCGCGGACGCCGTGGAGCGGTCGAACAGCTCGGTGGCGTAGCGGAGCGCGCCGTCGGCTCCGTCCGGGCCGCTGTCGGAGCCGTGCCGCTCGGTGAGGGCGACGACCAGGTCGGGGTGGGCGGCCGGAGTACCCACCGGCAGACGTGTGGTGCGCAGCCCCGGCAGCTCCGGCGACTCCCACATCTCGGCGGAGTCGCTGAGGATCTCGAGGACCACCTGGAACAGGGGGTGCCGGTGCCCGGCGGGCAGCGCGAGGGCCTCGACGAGCCGTCCGAAGGGCACGTCCGGGTTCTGGACCGCTCGCTGGTACGCGTCCCGTGCGCGGCCGAGCAGTTCGCGGTACGTCGGGTCGCCGGACACGTCCGTACGCAGGACCAGCGGGTCGGCGAACGGGCCGACGACGCCGTCCAGGTCGCCCTCCTCGTCCCGGCGCGGCAGCACCGTGCCCAGGGTGAGGTCGGTGCCCGCGCCGAGCCCGGACAGGAGCAGCGCGAGGGCGGCCTGCACCACCATGAAGAAGGTGGCGCCGTCGGCCTCGGCGATCTCCGTGAGCCGGAGGTGCGTGGCGCTGTCGAGGCCCAGCGGCACCTCGTCGGCGCGGTGCGAAGGCAGCGCGGGCCGGGGCCTGTCGGCCGGCAGTTGCTGCTCGGGTTCGGCGTCCGCGAGGGCCTTCTTCCAGTGGGCGAACTGCTCGCCGATGAGGCTGTCGCGGTCCTCCTCGTCCCGCAGCATCTCCCGCTCCCAGAGGGCGTAGTCGGCGAACTGGAGCGGCAGCGGGGCCCGTTCGGGGGCACGGCCTTCCCTGCGGGCGCCGTACGCGGCCGCCAGATCGCGGACCAGGACGATCAGCGACGCGTCGTCGGTGGCGATGCGGTGCACGACGAGGAGCAGCACGTGCTCGGTCTCCGTGACCGCGAACAGGCGTGCCGTCCACGGTGTCTCGCGGGTGAGGTCGAACTCGTACCCCGCGTGGTCGGCGAGCAGCCGCGGCAGCTCCTCCTCGGTCGCGTTGGTCACGGGCAGGGCGGGCCGGGCGGCGTCGGCGTCGGAATCCAGGACGCACTGGCGCACGTCGTGGGCGCCGGCCGTGGCTTCCGCCCTGTCGGCGGGGTTGCCGGTGGCCGTGTCGGGGCTGCCGAGATCCGTGTCGGGTGCGACGAAGACCGTGCGCAGGATGTCGTGCCGCGCCGCGACGTCTCCGAGCGCAGCCGTCAGCGCCTCCCTGTCGAGCCTGCCGCCCAGCCTGAGGGCGATGGACGCCCGCTGGACCGCGGAGCCGGGATTGGCCGTGGCGAGTCGCCACGTCCTCAACTGCCCTGCGGTCAGGGGTATTTCCTCCGGACGGTCGACGGATCGCAGCTCCGGAAGCTCCTTGGACGTGAGCATCCGCGCCACACCGAGCGGGGTGGACTCGCCGAAGAACCGCCGCATGCTCAGCTCGCTGCCGAGCTCCTCACGGATCCGCGCGGCGAGGCGCATGGCCAGGCCCGAGTCGCCACCCAGGTCGAAGAAGTTGTTGTCGACGCCCACCCGTTCCAGGCCGAGGACCTCGGCGAACAGCGCGCACAGGGTCGCTTCGAGCTCGGTCTCCGGCTCGCGGCCCGAGATGCGCCCGGCGAAGTCGGGTCGGGGCAGAGCCGCGCGGTCGACCTTGCCGTTGCTCGTCAGTGGCAGTGTCTCCAGGACCACGACGGAGGCGGGCCGCATGTGGTCGGGCAGCGCCTGCGCCAGGTGGTCGTGCACGGACTGGATCTCCAGGTCCTTGGTCCCGGGCACGATGTAGCCGACGAGGCGTTTGTCGCCGGGCCGGTCCTCGCGGGCGATGACGGCGGCCTGCCGCACCTCGGGGTGTGCCGCAAGGACCGCCTCGACCTCGCCGGGCTCCACCCGGAACCCGCGCACCTTCACCTGCTCGTCCGCACGCCCGACGAACGACAACTGCCCGTCGGCCGCCCAACGCGCCAGGTCACCAGTGCGGTACATGCGTCCGCCGCCGCTGCCCACGGCGAACGGGCACGCCACGAACCGCTCGGCCGTCAGATCCGGCCGCCCCTCATACCCCCGGGCCACACCGGGCCCCGCGATGTACAGCTCCCCCGTCGCCCCGACCGGAACCGGGTGCAGGAAGCCGTCCAGGACGTACGTCCGTACGTTGTCCAGTGGGCGGCCGATCGCCGGGGGCCTGTCCTGCGACCTGATGTTCTCGTCGACGGGCCCCGCGGTGGCCATCACGGTGGCTTCGGTGGGGCCGTAGGTGTTCCAGACGCGCGCCTGAGTCGTCCACCGGCTCGCCAGGGCGGCGGTCATGAGTTCCGCGCCGAGGACCCAGTTGCCGACTCCGGGCACGGAGGCGGGGTCGAGCATGGTGAGCAGGGAGGGCACGACGCTGGCCGTGGTGACACCGGCCGACTCGATCATCGCCGCCAGCGTCGAGGGCTCGGCCCGCTCCTCCGAAGTGGCGATCGCGAGCGTGCCGCCACCGGACAGCGTCACCGCCACATCCAGCACCGCCGCGTCGAAACTGAACGACGCGAACTGCAACACCGTGACACCCGCATCCACACCCAGCACCGGACGCATCGCCACCGCCAGATTCGCCACGCCCCCGTGCGCAACCGCCACACCCTTCGGACGACCCGTCGAACCCGACGTATAGATCACATACGCCAGTTGACCGGGCGACAACCGCACATCAACGGGGCCCTCAAGGCACTCGGCGTCCTCCTCGTCCAGCAGCACCACCCGCGCACCGCCGACCGCCACCCCCGCCAGACTCTCCCCCGCACCCACCACCACACCGGCACCACTGTCGGCCACCACGAACGACAACCGATCGACCGGATACTCCGGATCCAACGGAACGAACGCACCACCCGCCTTCCACACCGCCAATTCCGCCACGACCATGTCCACCCCACGCGGCAGACACAGCCCCACACGGGATTCGGGACCAACCCCAAGCCCCACCAGACGCCGGGCCAGCCGACCCGCCCGCACCTCCAACTCCCCGTACGACAGCGCCTCAACCCCACACCGCACCGCCACCACATCGGGCGAGTTCTGCGCGTGTGCCGCGAACAGCTCGGGGACGAGGGTGTCCGGGTGGGACACGGCGGTGTCGTTCCACTCCTCCAGGACGCGTGTCCGGTCGGAGTCGTCGGAGAGCCGCAGCCTGGCGACGGGCGCCCCGGGGTCCGCGGCGATCTGCCGCAGCGCCCGCAGGAGCCGGTCCAGCAGTGCGTGGGCCGTCGGTTCGTCGAAGGCGTCCGGACGGTAGGTCAGGCGCATCCGCAGACCGTTGAGCGGGTCCACCACCAGACCGAGCGGGTAGTTGATCGACTCGCGCATGCCCGCCTCGGTGAGTTCCACGCCGACGGGTCCCGGTTCGCGGGTGCTCCCGTCGTCCTGTGCGGATGGGTCGGCCCCGGTGGGGAAGCTCTCGAACGCCATGAGCGTGTCGAACGTCGCTCCGCGGCCCGCCACGCGCTGGATGTCGCCGAGGCTCAGGTACTGGTGGTCCATCAGGGCGGACTGCCGGCTCTGGACGTCCGCGAGGACCTCGGCGACGGACCGCGCCGGGTCGAACCTCACCCGCACCGGGACGGTGTTGATGAACAGGCCGAGCATGTTCTCCATGCCGGGCAGGTCGGCCGGGCGGCCGGCCACGGAGGCGCCGAACACGACGTCCTGGCGGCCCGCGAGCTGCCCGACGACCAGGGCCCAGGCGGTCTGGACGACGGTGTTCAGCGTGACGCCCCGGGCGCGGGCCAGTTCGCCGAGCCTGCGGTCGAGTGCAGGCCCCGCCACGGCGAAGACCTCGCCGGACGCGGCGTCCGGGTCCGGCGCGGCGACCGCGCCCGGCGCCATCGGCACGACCTGCGTCGGCTCGTCCGCACCGGCCAGCTCCGCGCGCCACGCCTCCTGCGCCGCTTCCTTGTCCTGCTGCCCCAGCCAGGTCAGGTAGTCGCGGTACGGCGTCACCGGGGGCAGTCCCGCCGCGGTGCCACCGGCTTCGTAGCACGCCCACAGTTCGCGGCGCAGCACCGGCAACGACCAGCCGTCCAGCACGATGTGATGGAGCGTCACCATCATGCGGTAGCGGTCCGCGCCCGTCCTGGCCAGGAGCACCTTCACGAGCGGCGGCTTCGCCAGGTCGAAGCCCTTGGCGCGGTCCTCCCTGCCGAGCCGTTCGGACTCCTCCCACGCCGCGTCCTCGTCGAGCTCCGCGAGGTCCTCCTCGCGCCACGGCAGCGTCGCCCGGTCCGCGACGACCTGCACGGACTGCCCGGAGCCGGCCACCTGGCGGAATCCCACCCGCAGGCTGGCGTGCCGGTCGAGGAGTGCCTGCCAGGACGCGCGCAGGCGTGCCGCGTCGAGCGGTCCTTCCAGGCCCACGATCATCTGCTCGACGTACACGTCGGTGCTCTGCCGGTCGAACAGGGCGTGGAAGAGGAGGCCTTCCTGCAGCGGTGAGAGCGGCCAGATGTCGACCAGGTCCGGTGCGGCCGTCTCCAGCTTGTCGATCTGCGGCTGGTCGAGCGTGACGAGCGGGAAGTCGGAGGGGGTGTGGCCGCCCGCGGTGGGCTCGTCGACGTGTGCGGCCAGGCCGGTCAGCATGGCGGCCCAGGCCTCGACCAGGGTCCGGGCGGCCGTCTCGTCGAGCAGGCGGTGCGGCGCGTCGAGGCTGAGGGTGAGGCGGGGTCCGTCGGGGCCGTCGTGGACGACGCCCGCGAGCTCCAGCGGGTGCGCCACGGGGAACCGGCCGTCCGCGGGGCCTTCGTCGGCGCTCACCGGTATGTCGGCGGTGCCGTTCGCCGGTCCCGACGGGATGCGGCCGAGGTAGGTGAAGCCGATCCGGGCGGTGGGCAGGGCCGCGAGTGCGGCGGCGGTCTCCGGGTTGAGGTGGCGCAGCAGGCCGTGGCCGAGGCCGTCGCCTGGCACCGCGCGCACCTGTTCCTTGACGCGCTTCACGGCGATGCCCGCGTCGGGGCCGCCTTCCCGCAGGTCCTCGAAGTCGGGCTTTCCCACGTCGAGCCGCACAGGATGGGTGCCGGTGAACCAGCCGACCGTGCGCGAGAGGTCCATGTTCTCGGAGAGGTCGATCCGCCCGTGTCCTTCCACGTCCACGAGGAAGCCGCCCTCGGGCACGCCGCCGTCGACCCACTCCGCGACGGCCGCGGCGAGCCCGGTCAGGAGCACGTCGTCGACGCCCGCGTGAAACGCTTCCGGTACGCCGGTCAGGAGCGCGGACGTGACGGGGGCGGGGACGGTGACCGACACGCGCCGTACGGTGTCGGCGAGGTCGAGCGCCGGGTCCGGGGGAAGGGCGGTGAACTGCGGGTCGGGGCCCTGGAGCAGCCCCGTCCACGCGTCGAGCTCCGCCGTGCGTGCCGCGCTGGTCGCCTGGTCGGCGAGGGCGCGGGCCCAGTGCCTGAACGACGTGGGCACGGGTTCCGGTTCGGGTGTGCGGCCCGCCGCGGTCGCGGCGCACGCCTGCTCCAGGTCAGGCAGCAGGATCCGCCACGAGACGGCGTCCATGACGAGGTGGTCGACGACCAGGACGAGCCGCCCGGGACTGTCCGCACCCAGGTCGAGCCAGACCACCTGGAGCATCACACCGGTCCGCGGGTCGAGCCGCGCCACCGCGGCGCGGGTCTCCTCGGCGATGATCCGGGGCAGCTCGTCGGGGGCCGTGCCGGTCGCGTCGTAGCGGCGTACGAACGTCCCGGCGGGTACGGTGCCCGGCCCCGTCACCACGAGGCGCCGTTCCGGTTCCGTCTCGAGTCGCGCGCGCAGCACGTCGTGGTGGTCGACGACCGCCCGCACCGCGTCGGCCAGGCTCTCGGTGCCCAGGCCCGTCGGTGCCTCGACGACGGCGGTCTGGACGACCCGGCCCGCCGCCTCCGCGCCGACGCGGTCGAGCAGTTCGTGCATGACGGGGGTGAGCGGGACCTCTCCGGTGCCGGAGTCGCCGCCGTCCGTGGGCGTGGCCCGCGTGGGGACGGCGACCAGGGCGAGGGCTGCCGGGGTGCGGTGCTCGAAGACCTGGCGGGCGGTGACGGTGAGGCCCGCGCGGCGGGCGCCGGACACCAGCATCATCGACGAGATGGAGTCACCGCCGAGCGCGAAGAACGAGTCGTCGGCACAGGCCCGTTCGATGCCGAGCACTTCGGCGAACAGGTCGCACAGGGCGGTCTCGACAGGTGTGCGCGGGGCACGGCCGCCGCGCACGGCCAGCTCGGGGGCGGGCAGCGCGGAACGGTCGAGCTTCCCGTTGACGGTGAGGGGCAGGGCGTCGAGGACGACCGTCGTCGCCGGGACCATGTAGGAGGGGAGGCGGCCGGCGGCGAAGGCGCGCAGAGCCTCGGTGTCGAGGTCGCGCGGGGTTTCGGAGCCGGGTTCCGCGTCCCTGCTCGGCACCACGTACGCGACGAGGCGCTTGTCGCCGGGCAGGTCCTCGCGGGCGATCACCGCCGCCTCGCGCACGGACGCGTGCGCGGCGAGGACGGCCTCGACCTCGCCGGGTTCGACGCGGAAGCCACGCAGTTTCACCTGCTCGTCCGCGCGGCCCGCGAACGTCAGCCGGCCCTCCGCGGTCCAGCGGGCCAGGTCACCGGTGCGATACATGCGTCCGCCCGCGCCGAACGGGCACGCCACGAACCGTTCCGCCGTCAGATCGGACCGCCCCACGTAGCCGCGCGCCACGCCGGGCCCCGCGACGTACAGTTCGCCGCTGACGCCCGGCGGCACCGGGCGCAGGAAGCCGTCGAGGACGTAGGTCCGCATGTTGCCGAGCGGCCGCCCGATGGGCGGCGGGGCGTCCACGGGCTTGATGCCCTCGTCGACGAGGCCCACGGTCGCCATCACGGTGGCCTCGGTGGGTCCGTAGGTGTTCCACAGGCGGGCCCGGCCGGCCCAGCGGCTCGCGAGGTCGGCGGTCAGCCACTCGCCGCCGAGGACCCAGTTGCGTACGCCCGCGACCGTCTCCGGGTCCAGGGTGCGCAGCACGGACGGCACGACGCTGGCCGCTTCGACGCCGGTCGCGCGGATCATGCCCGCGAGCGCGTCGGGGTCCGTGCGCTCCTCGGCGGACGCGATGGCCAGGGTGCCGCCCGCCGCCAGGGTGACGGCCACGTCCAGGACCGCTCCGTCGAAGCTGAAGGAGGCGAACTGCAGCATCACGACGCCGTCGCGCAGGGCGAGCGCGGGCCGCATCGCCTCGGCCAGGTTCATGACGCCCCGGTGGGCGAGGGCGACGCCTTTGGGGCGACCCGTGGAGCCCGATGTGTAGATGACGTACGCGAGTTGCTCGGTGCCGACGGACAGACCCAGCGGCTCGCCGGGCTCCGCGGCGATCGTCCGCGCGGTCCGCGCCTCGTCAAGGACCACCACGCGGGCGGTGCTTCCGGGTACTTCGGCGCGGGTGGTCCCGGTGGCCAGGACGATGTCGGCGCCGCTGTCGGTGATCATGTAGTGCAGCCGGTCGGCCGGGTGGTCGGGGTCCAGCGGGACGAAGGCGCCGCCCGCCTTCCACACCGCGAGCTCCGCCACGATCATGTCGGTGCCGCGCGGCAGGCAGAGGCCCACGCGGCGTTCCGGGCCGACACCGAGTGCGGCCAGGTGGCGGGCGACCCGGTTCGCGCGCTCCTCCAGTTCGCCGTACGTCAGGGTGTCGTCGCCGCAGCGCACGGCGGGTGCGTCCGGTGCCCTGCGGGCCTGCGCCTCGAACGCCTCGACCACCGACCCGGTCGTCGGTGGACGCCGGGTCGCGTTCCACAGCTCGGTCACCGCGGACCGCTCCGCCGGTTCCAGTACGTCGATGTCGCCCACGCGCGCCGACGGGTCGGCCGTGACCTGTTCGATGACCCGCACGAACCGCTGGACGACGGCCACCGCGGCGGCACGGTCGAACAGGTCGGGCCGGTGGTCCAGTTTGAAGCGCATGCGGTCGCCGCCCGGGACGGCCACCAGGGTGAGCGGATAGTGCGAGGCGTCGCGGGACGCCTCCGCGGGCCTGATCGTCACGGCGTCGGGGCCGGGGGCGGGGCCGGCGGGCGGCAGCGGGTAGTTCTCGTACAGGACGAGGGTGTCGAAGACCGCGGCGGGCCCGGCGAGCTTCTGGACCTCGGCGAGCCCGACGTGCTGGTGGGCGATCAGGCCGGACTGGGCTTCCTGCAGCCGCGCGAGGAGCCCGGCGACGGGCTGCGCGCCGTCGAGGCGCACGCGCACCGGCAGCGTGTTGATGAACAGACCGATCATCGACTCGACGCCCGGCAGTTCGGCGGGACGGCCCGCGACGGTCGCGCCGAAGACGACGTCCGTGCGTCCGGCGAGGCGGGCGAGCACGAGAGCCCACGCGCCCTGCACCACGGTGTTGACCGTCAGCCCGTTGGAACGCGCCAACTCGCTCACGGAGCGTGTGAGTTCGGCCGGGAGCTCCATGTGCACCTGGTCGGGCAGCACCGGGGCACGGCCCGGGTCCTGCGGCGCGACGAGCGTCGGCCCGTCGGCCCCGGCCAGCTCGGCCCGCCAGGCGTCGCGCGCGGCTTCCTTGTCCTGGCGGCCGAGCCACGCCACGTACTCGCCGTACGGCGCCGCGCGTCCCAGCACGGAGGCGTCGCCGCCCGCCGCGTACACCTGGGACAGCTCGTTCAGGAGGACCGGCATCGACCAGCCGTCCATGAGGATGTGATGGAACGTCACGACGAGCCGGTGCCGCCGCTCGCCGAGACGCACGAGCAGGAGCCGCAGCAGCGGCGGCACGGCGAGGTCGAAGCGTTGCGCGCGTTCCCGCGCGGCGAGCCGGCCGATCTCGGCGAGCGCCTCGGGCTCCACGAGCGTGCTGACGTCCGCCTCGTGCCAGGGGAGCGTGATCTCGCGCGGGATCACCTGGACCATCCGGGCGCCGGTCACCGGGCGGAAGCAGGCGCGGAGCGCCGCGTGCCGGGCAAGCAGCGCCTCCCACGAGGTCCGCAGCCGAGCCGTGTGCACGGGCCCTTCGACGTCGAGGGTCGACTGCACGGTGTAGACGTCCGGGCCCTGGTCGTCGTAGGAGGCGTGGAAGAGCATCCCCTCCTGCAGCGGCGAGAGGGGCCACACGTCCTCGACGAGGGATCGGGGTCGGGTCGTCATCGCTCTGTCTCCTCACAGCGCCTGGGCCTGTCGGCCACGGCTTCTATGGCATCTATGGCTTCTCGCCTGCGAATCCGGCTTCAAGCTCCTCGATCTGCTGCTGTGCGAGGTCGAGGAGGCGGAAGTCGGACGGGGTGTGTCCGCCTGCCGTGGGGTCGGCGGTGTGGTCCGCGAGTCCGGCCATCATGTCCAGCCAGGCCCTGCCGAGCCGTTCCGCTTCGGCTTCCTCCAGTAGCCGGCTCGCCCAGCTCAGAGTGATCGTCAGTACGGGTCCTTCGGCGGTGTCCCGGACCACGGCGCCGGCGTCCAGTGCGTGGGTGGCGGGCATGTCCGGGTCGACCGAGCCGCCGATCGCCGTGTCGCCGGCCATCTCCCACGGGCCGGGCGGGCCCGCGGCGCGGCCTCCGCCTGCGGCGAACCGGCCCAGGTAGTTGAAGCCGATCTGTGCCGTCGGCGCGGCCTCGAACTCTGCGCGTGTCGCGGAGTTGAGGTGGCGCAGCAGTTCGTGGCCGAGTCCGTCGCCGGGCACCGCCCGCGCCTGCTCCTTGACGGCCTTCACCAACGTACCGGCAGCCCTGCCACCGGCCCTAGCGCCGTCCAGGTCGACGCCGGTCACGTCGAGGCGGACCGGCCGCACGCTGGTGAACCATCCCACCGTCCGCAACAGGTCGACGCCGTCGAGCGGTTGGCGTCCGTGGCCCTCGATGTCGACCAGGAGTCCGGACGCGGTGCCGGGCAGTGAGCGCGCGACCGCCCCGGCGAGGGCGGCGAGCAGCACGTCGTCGACACCGCAGTGGAAGGCGGCGGGCGTGCGGCCCACGAGCGTGGCGGCATGCTCGGGCGGCACGGTCCAGGAGCGGTGGCGCAGGGTGCGTACGGTGTCGGTGCCGGGGTCCACCTCGCGCGCGGCCAGCCGCTGTTGCTGCTTGCCGAGGAGAGCCAGCCACTCCTCGGCCTCGGCGACGCGTTGCGCGTCGACGGCTTGTGCGGCCAGCAGCTCCGCCCAGCGCCGGAACGAGGTTCCGACGGCTTCGAGGTGGGGCGTCCGTCCCACGGCAGCGGCTTCGCACGCCGCCCGCAGGTCGGGTACGAGGACGCGCCACGACACGCCGTCGACGACGAGGTGGTGCACCACGAGGACGAGGCGTCCGGTGCGCTCGGGCCCTGCGTCGACCCATACGGCGCGGGCCAGGATCCCGGCGGCGGGGTCGAGTTGCCGTGCCGCCTCCTGGGCCGCTTGGGCGGCGGTGTCGTCGAGTGAGGAGGGGGCGGGGGTCGTGGGGTCGCCGTGCGAGGTGGAGTCCGTCGCGTCGACGCGTGGGACGAGGGTCGTCGCGTCGACGCGTGAGACGAGGGCCGTCGCGTCGACCGAGCCCCGCTCGCCGACGATGAGCCTGGGCTGACCGGGCACCGTGCGTGCGCGCAGCATGTCGTGGGTGTCGAGGACGGCGGCGAGGCCCGTGGCCAGGGTGTCGAGGCCCAGGTCGGCCGGGGCGCCGACGACCACCCATTGCGCGAAGCCGGGGCTCGTGGCCCGTTCGCCCAGCGCGTGCATCACGGGGGTCCAGGGCACCTCGCCGACGCCGATGTCGTCGGGTGCCGTCTCCGGTTCGGCGGTCTCCGCGACCTGCGCGAGACGTTCCGGGGTCTTCTCCTCGAACACCTGCCGCGAGGTCAGCAGCAGCCCGGCCGTGCGCGCCCGCGAGGCGAGCTGCATCGACATGATCGAGTCGCCGCCCAGCTCGAAGAAGCTGTCGCCTACACCGACCCGGTCCAGACCGAGCACCTCGGCGAACAGGTCGCACAGGGCCCGCTCGGTCGCCGTGCGCGGGGCGCGTTCCGTGACCCGTTCGGCGAAGTCGGGCGCCGGCAGGGCGGCCCGGTCCACCTTCCCGTTGGGGGTCAGCGGCAGCCGCTCCAGCGGGACGAACGCCGCCGGGACCATGTACTCCGGCAGCCGGTCGCGTACGTACGCGGTGAGACCCGGGGGTTCCGGGGCGCCGGGTGACGCGTCGCCGGCGGCGGCTTCGGTGACGCCCGTTGAGCTGGTGGTGCCGACGGCGCTAGTGCTGCCGGTGGCGCTAGTGACGACGACGTAGGCAATCAGACGGTGCGCGTCCTCCGCACGGTCGCGGCGCGCCACGACCACCGCCTGCGCCACGTCCGGGTGCGCGGCGAGCACGGTCTCGATCTCACCCGGCTCGATGCGATGTCCCCGGATCTTGATCTGGTCGTCGGCGCGTCCGGCGAAGACCAGTTCGCCGTCGTCGGTCCACCGGGCCACGTCGCCGG
The DNA here is from genome assembly GCF_056432085.1 of Streptomyces sp. NPDC045678. Classification (NCBI taxonomy): domain Bacteria; kingdom Bacillati; phylum Actinomycetota; class Actinomycetes; order Kitasatosporales; family Streptomycetaceae; genus Streptomyces; species Streptomyces sp. NPDC045678. The sequence goes on along the minus strand of NZ_JBWKJS010000014.1, from coordinate 47,558 downwards.
TGCGGTACATGCGCTCCCCCGCCCCGAACGGGCAGGCCACGAAGCGGTGGGCGGACAGTCCTGGGCGTGCCAGGTACCCGCGGGCGAGCCCCGCCCCGGCCACGTACAGCTCACCGGTGACACCGGGTGGCACGGGCAGCAGGAAGTCGTCCAGGACAAAGACCTGCGTGTTCGCCATCGGACGACCCAGCGGGACGATGTCGCGTCCCGGGGTGAGCGGCTCGCTCATCGCGGCGCAGACCGTCGTCTCGGTCGGCCCGTACGCGTTGATCATGCGCCGCCCGGCCGACCACCGGTCGGCCAGGCCCGGCGGGCAGGCCTCGCCGGCCACCACGAGGGTTTCGAGGGTGTCCGGCAGCGTGTCCTCGGCCGCCAGGACGCTCGGCGGCACGGTCACGTGGGTCGTGCGCGACGCGCGCAGGGCGGCGTCCAGCGACACCCTGGGCGGGAGTTCGTCCTCCGGGGCGAGGGCCAGCGTGCCGCCCGAGAGCAGCGCCATGCACAGCTCGGAGACGGCCGCGTCGAAGCTGAGGGACGCGAACTGCAGGACGCGCGAGTCGGCCCGCACGCCGAAGCGGTCGATCTGGGCCCGCGCGAGGTTCTGCAGCCCCGCGTGGGTGACGACGACGCCCTTCGGGGTGCCGGTGGAACCGGAGGTGTAGATGACGTACGCCGCATGCGCAGCCGACAACACACCACGCCGCTCCCCCGCCCCCAAAGGCCCCGGCGCACACCTGCCGATCTCCCCCGCCACCACCGGGTCATCCACCACCACAACCCGACCCGCAAACCCCTCAGGCACCACACCCCGCGACCCCACCGAGCACACCACCACCGACGCACCCACATCACCCAGCACAAACCCCACCCGCTCCGCCGGATAACCCGCATCCACCGGAACGAACACACCCCCCGCCAACGACACCCCCAACAACGCCACCACCCACGACACGGACCGCTCACCCACCACAGCCACCCGCACCTCAGGCCCCACACCCAACCCCACCAAAAACCGAGCCAAACAACCCGCCTCAGCCCCCAACACCCCATACGTCACCCGCCGCTCACCGGACACCAACGCCACCGCACCCGGCGACACCCCCACCTGCCGACCGAACAACTCGGGAAGCGGTGCCCCAGCGGCCGTGGCCCCCGTGGCGTTCCACTCGCGCACGACCGTCTCGCGCACGGCGGCGTCGGCCACGTCCACCTGCCCGACGGGAGCCTGCGGGTCGGCGACCAGTTGCTCGAGGATCCGTATGAGTGACGCGATCATCCGCTCGGCGCGGGCGCGGTCGCATACGTCCGGGCGGTGGACGAAGTCACCCTGCATGGGCGTGCCCGGCGACACGACGAAGGTGAGCGGGTAGTGGCCCATGTCCTGTGGCGCACCCGCGGGACGGATGGTGAGGGAGGTGGGCGCGGCGTCTCCGGCGGGCGGGTGAGGGTAGTTCTCGTAGACCACGAGCGTGTCGAACTCCGCTCCGGGCCCGGCGAGTCGGCGGATCTCCGACAGCCCCATGTGCTGATGGGCCATCAGTGCCACCTGTCGCTCCTGGAGTTCCGCCAGCATCTCGGCCACGGGCTGTCGCGCGTCGAGTCGTACGCGCACCGGCAACGTGTTGATGAAGAGGCCTATCGCCGACTCCGCGCCCGGCAGATCGGTGGGCCGCCCCGCCACGGTCGCGCCGAACACCACGTCGGCGCGGTCGGCTAGGCGGGCGAGCAGCAGGGCCCAGGCGCCCTGCACCAGCGTGTTCACCGTCAGGCCGCGGTCGCGGGCCAGCTCTGCGACATCCCGCGACAGGTCCTCGGGGAACGCGAACCGGACCCGCTCGGGTACGACCGGCACGCGCACCGAGTCCGCCGGGACGACGAGCGTCGGCTCGTCCAGCCCGTCGAGCTCCGCGCGCCATGCCTGCCGTGCCAGGTCGCCGTCCTGCCGGCCGAGCCAGGCGAGGTACTCGCGGTAGGACGTCGCTGCCGGGAGGTCCCGTTCGTCGCCGCCCGTGGCCAGCGCCTCGTACACGGCGGTCAGGTCACCGATGAGGACGGGCAGGGACCAGCCGTCCATGATGAGGTGGTGGCTGGTGATGATCAGGTGGTGCCGGTCCTCGGCGAGCCCGATCAGGAGCAGCCGCATCAGCGGCGGCTTGGTGACGTCGATCCGCCGCTCCCGCTCGCGTTCGGCGAGACGCTCGGTCTCGGTGCGCGCGTCGGCGGGATCCAGGTGGGACAAGTCCACGTGGCACCACGGGAGTTCGACGTCGCTGCCCACGATCTGTACCGCCTCGCCCGAGGTGAGGCGGTGGAAGCTCGCGCGGAGGGTCGGGTGCCGGCGCAGCAGCGCCTGCCAGGCCGCGCGCAGCCGGGTGGCGTCCAGCGGGCCTTCCAACTCCAGGGCACGCTGGCCTTCGTAGACGTCGGGGCCGCTCTCGTCGTACGTGGCGTGGAAGAGCATTCCTTCCTGGAGCGGTGACAGGGGCCATACGTCGGCCGGGGCCGGCACCGCGATCTCCAGTTCCTCCACCGCGGCCTGCGTCAGGGCGGTGCCGAGGAGAGGGAAGTCGGCCGGGGTGTGGCCGCCCGCGGTGGCGTCGGCGACGGTGTGCCCGGCGAGGCCGCCCAGCATGGCCGCCCAGGTGCTGCCGAGCCGCTCGGCGTCGGCTGCCCGCACCAGTTCGCCCGCCCAGCTCAGGGTGAGGGTCAGCTCCGGTCCGTGGGGGGTGTCGTGGACGGTGGCGTTCGCTTCGAGGGTGTGGTGGAGGGGCATGTCCGGGGGGACGGTGCCGCCGATGGCGGTGTCGCCCGTCGGCTGCCAGGCGAGGGCGGGATCGGAGCTGCGCGCGGCTGTCGCGAACCGGCCCATGTAGTTGAAGCCGATCTCGGGCACGGGCCGGGCACGCAGGACGTGCGCGGATTGCGGGTTGAGGTGGCGCAGCAGCTCGTAGCCGAGCCCGTCACCGCCCGGGACCGCGCGCAGCTGCTCCTTGACCGCCTTCAGGAGTGTGCCCGCCGCCCGGCCGCCTTCCAGGACTTGCGCGAGGTCGACCCCGGACGTATTCGTCCGCACCGGGTGCGCGCTGGTGAACCAGCCCACCGTGCGCGACAGATCCACACCGCCGTCACCGAGCGGCTCACGCCCATGCCCCTCCACATCGAGCAGGAGCCCCGAGGCCGCCTCCGGCCGCCAGTGCGCAACCGCCCCGGTCAGAGCGGCCAGTAGGACGTCGTCGACACCGCAGTGGAAAGCAGCAGGCGTCTTACCGAGCAGCACCTCAGCCCGCTCCGGTGGAACCACCCAGGAACTGCGGCGCAGGGTACGGGCGGTGTCGACGGCCGGGTCCAACGCTCGTTGCGTCAACGGCTGTACGTCGTCGCCGAGCAGGGCAAGCCAGTCCTTGAGCTCCGCGACCCGGTGCTCGCCGGTGGCCTCCGCGGTCAGCAGGTCGGCCCAGCGGCGGAACGACGTGCCCACCGGATCCAGCTCCGGTACACGCCCCTCGGCCGCCGCCTCGCAAGCGGCCCGCAGATCCGGGACCAGGACACGCCACGACACCCCGTCGACCACCAAGTGGTGGACGACGAGGACGAGTTGGCCGGGGCTTTCGGGTCCGGCGTCCGCCCACACGGCCCGCACCATCTCACCGCGCGCCGGATCGAGCCGACCGGCGGCCTCGCGAGCCACCTCACCCACATCGACGGAACCCCCCGACACGTCCACGCGCTCGATCAGACTCCCGGCGTCCACCGACCCCGGCTCCTCGACCATCAGCGTCCGCTCGCCCGGAACGGTACGGGCCCGCAGCATGTCGTGCCCGTCGAGCACCGCGCCCAGGCCGGCCGCCAGAACGTCCTGCCGCAGCCCCGTCGGCGTACCCAGCACCACCCACTGCGCGAATTGCGCGCTCGTGACGCGTTCGCCCAACGTCCGCATGACCGGTGTCCACGGCACCCGTCCGGTACCGACATCGGCGACCGGCGCGGCCTCGGGCCCTGCCGTCTCCGCGACCAGCGCCAGCCGTTCCGCGGTCTTCTCCTCGAACACCTGGCGCGGTGTGAGGATCACGCCCGCCTGACGTGCACGGGAAGCCAGCTGCATGGAGCTGATGGAGTCTCCGCCCAGCGTAAAGAACCCGTCGTCGACGCCGACCCGCTCCAGCCCCAGCACCTCGGCAAACAGCGCGCACAGAACACGCTCCGTCTCCGTACGCGGCTCACGGCCCCCGGCACGCGCGGCGAAGTCCGGAGCCGGCAGCGCAGCCCGGTCCACCTTCCCGTTCACCGTCAACGGAAGCTCATCCAGGACGACGATGGCTGTCGGCACCATGTAGTCCGGCAGCGCTCCGGCCGCATACGCCCGCAGCGATTCGGCGTCCATCTCGCGCCCGTCGCCGTCCGGCACGACATAGCCGATGAGGCGCTTCTCGCCGCCCGGCACGTCCTGCCGGGCCACCACCACCGCCTGACCGACCCCCTCGCGCCCGGCAAGCACCGACTCCACCTCGCCCAGCTCCACCCGGAACCCACGGACCTTCACCTGCTCGTCCGCCCGCCCCACGAACAGCAACTCACCGCCGGACGTCCACCGCACCAGGTCACCCGTGCGATACATCCGCCGCCCGACACCACCACCGAACGGACACGCCACAAATCGCCCGGCCGACAACCCCGGCCGCCGCAGGTACCCGCGCGCCAGACCGGGCCCCATGACGTACAGCTCGCCCACGGTTTCCGGCCCGACCGGTTTCAGGAAGTCGTCGAGCACGTACGTGCGGGTGTTGATCAGCGGGCGGCCGACCGGCACGGGGCCGTCCTCCTGCGCCTGCTCCTGCCCTTGGCCCACTCCCTGTCCCTGTCGCTGTCCGGGGCGCAGCGGCTCGCTCATGGCCGCGCAGACGGTCACCTCCGTGGGGCCGTAGGCGTTGACGAGGCGACGGTCCGACCATCGCCGCGCCAGGCTCGGCGGGCACTCCTCGCCCGCAACCACCAGCGTCTTCACGGTGTCCGGCAGTGCGTCCACGGTTCCCAGGACGGACGGCGGCACCGTCATGTGCGTGATGCCGAACTCGGCGGTGAGCTCTGTCAGCGAGCCGTGCGGCGGCAGCCGGTCCTCGTCGGCCACGACGAGGGCCGCGCCGGAGAGCAGGGCCATGCACATTTCGGAGATGGCGGCGTCGAAGCTCCAGGAGGCCAGTTGCAGGACGCGTGAGTCCGGGCGTACGGCGAAGCGTTCGATCTGGCCGGTGGCGAGGTTGCCGATGCCGCCGTGCGTGACGACGACACCCTTGGGCGTGCCCGTCGATCCTGACGTATAGATGACGTAGGCGGGGTCCGACACGTGGCAGACGGCGGGCGTGGAGCCGAGCCCGGCCGACCGGGGCGGACGCACGTGGAGCGAGGAAACCCCGGTGGGGGCCGGCTCGGGGGCGTCGTAGACCCAGCGCCCCGCCCCCGCGGGAGTCTCCGGGACCACCGGCTCCGTCGCGGTCGTGCACACCACGAGCGCGGGGTCCGCGTCGGCGAGAACGTGCGCGATCCGCTCGGCCGGGTAGGCCGGGTCGACCGGCACGAACGCCGCTCCGGCCCGCACCACGCCCAGCAGCACCGCGACCACGTCCACGGATCGTTCCATGACCACGCCGACCAGGTCGCCCCTGCCCACCCCGCGTGCCGACAGGCCGTGTGCCACGCGGTCGGCGGCCCGGCCGAGTTCCGCGTACGTCCACCGCCGGTCCGCCCCGATCACGGCCGGCGCGTCGGGGGTGCGGCGCGCCTGCGCGTCGAACAGGTCCCCCAGCGTCCCGGCCGCGACGGGCCGGTCCGTGTCGTTCCACCGCTCCACGACCGCGGTGCGCTCCGCCGTTCCCAGTACGTCGATGTCGCCGACCGGCAGCATCGGCTCGGCCGCGATCTGTTCGAGGACGCGCGTCAGCTGCCGTCCCACCTGGAGGGCGCGCTGTCCGTCGAAGGCGTCGGGCCGGTACGTCACGCGGACCTCGATGCGGTCGTCGGGGACGACACCGATGGCCAGGGGGTAGTGGGTGCCCGCCCGGCTGCTGAGCTGGGTGAGCGTGACCGGGGCGACGGCACCGGAGAGGCGGGCGGTGTTCCGCGGGTAGTTCTCGACCATCAGCATCGTGTCGAAGACGGCGCCGGGTCCGCCGAGCGCCTGGATCTCGGCGAGTCCCGTGTGCTGATGGGTCATCAAGGCCGTCTGGCGGGCTTGTAGTTGCGTGAGGAGGGTCAGGACGGTTTCTCGCGCGTCGAGCCGTACGCGCACCGGCAAGGTGTTGATGAACAGCCCGATCATCGACTCGACGCCGGGAATCTCGGGGGGCCGCCCCGCCACGGTCGTGCCGAACACGACGTCCGTGCGCCGGGCGAGCCGGGCGAGGACCAGCGCCCAGGCTCCCTGGACGAAGGTGTTGACGGTCAGCCCGTGCGAGCGGGCCAGCGCGGTGAGGGCGCGCGTGGCCCTGCCGGACAGGCGCACGGAGCGTTCCTCGGACAGGACGAGGCCACCGGGCAGGTCGGCCGGCGCCACGAGGGTCGGCTCGTCGGTCCCGGCCAGCTCCGCCCGCCAGGCGTCCCGCGCGGCCTCCTTGCCCTGCCGGTGCAGCCATGCGAGGTAGTCCCCGTACGAGGCAGGCCCGGCCGGTGCGGGGGCGGCGCCGTCCGCCGCGTAGATCGCCGAGACCTCGTTGAGCATGAGGGGCGTCGACCAGCCGTCGGCCACGATGTGGTGGCTTGTGACGACGAGCCGGTGCTGTTCCGTGCCGATGCGGATGAGAACGAGCCGCAGGAGCGGGGCGGTCGTCAGGTCGAGGCGTTCCGCCGCCTCGTTCTCGGCGAGGCGGTCGGCCGCGGTGAGCGCCTCGTCCCCATCGAGGTGCGTCAAGTCGACCTCGGTCCACGGCAGTTGTACTCCCCTGGCCACGACCTGCACGGCTTCACCGGAGATCAGGCGGTGGAACCCGGCACGCAGCGCGTCGTGCCTCGCGACCAGCGTCTCCCAGGCCGCCCGTAGCCGCCGGGCGTCCAGCGGGCCGTCCACGGCGAGCACGCGTTGGCTCTGATAGGCGTCCGGCCCCTGCGCGTCGTAGGTGGCGTGGAAGAGCATTCCTTCCTGGAGCGGTGACAGCGGCCATATGTCGGCCGGCTCCCGCACCGCCGCCTCCACCCTGTCGACGTCGCCCTGCGTGAGTGCGGCGGCGCCGAGCAGCGGGAAGTCGGAGGGGGTGTGCCCGCCCGCGTCGGGGTCGTCCGTCGTATGGGCGGCCAGACCGCCCAGCATGGCGGACCAGATGCCGCCTAGCCGCTCGGCCTCGTCCTGCGCCACTACGCCGTCGGGCCAGCTCAACCGCAGCTCCAGCTCCGGTCCGTGGGGGGTGTCGTGGACGGTGGCGTTCGCTTCGAGGGCATGGTGGAGGGGCATGTCCGGGGGGACGGTGCCGCCGATGGCGGTGCCGCCGGTCAGCTGCCAGGCGAGGGCGGGGCCGGAGCTGCGTGCGGCTGTCGCGAACCGGCCCATGTAGTTGAAGCCGATCTCGGGCGCGGGCCGGGCACGCAGGACGTGCGCGGATTGCGGGTTGAGGTGGCGCAGCAGCTCGTAGCCGAGCCCGTCACCGCCCGGGATCGCACGCAGCTGCTCCTTGACCGCCTTCAGGAGTGTGCCCGCCGCCCGGCCGCCTTCCAGGACTTGCGCGAGGTCGACCCCGGACGTACTCGTCCGCACCGGATGCGCGCTGGTGAACCAGCCCACCGTGCGCGACAGATCCACACCACCGTCACCGACCGGCTCACGCCCATGCCCCTCCACATCGAGCAGGAGCCCCGAGGCCGCCTCCGGCCGCCAGTGCGCAACCGCCCCGGTCAGAGCGGCCAGAAGGACGTCGTCGACACCGCAGTGGAAAGCAGCAGGCGTCTTGCCGAGCAGCACCTCAGCCCGCTCCGGCGGAACCACCCAGGACTGCTGCCGCAAGGTGGCCACTGTGTCGATGTTCGGGTCCAACTTGCGCTCAGCGAGGGGATGTTGTGCTGTTCCGAGCAGGCCAAGCCAGCCGTCGAGTTCCGCGACCCGCTCCTCCCCGACGGCCTCCGTGGCCAGCAACTCGGCCCAGCGGCGGAACGACGTATCCACCGGATCCAGCTCCGGTACACGCCCCTCGGCCACCGCCTCGCACGCCGCCCGCAGATCCGGCACCAGCACCCGCCACGACACCCCGTCGACCACCAAGTGATGCACGATGAGCGCGAGTTGTCCGGTCCGGTCCGGCCCGGCGTCCGCCCACACTGCCCGCACCATCTCACCGCGCGCCGGATCGAGCCGACCGGCGGCCTCGCGGGCCACCTCACCCACATCGACGGAACCCCCCGACACGTCCACGCGCTCGATCAGACTCCCGGCGTCCACCGACCCCGGCTCCTCGACGATCAGCTGCGACTCGCCCGGCACCGCCCGCGCCCGCAACATGTCGTGCCGGTCCAGCAGCGCACCCAAACCGGCCGCCAGGACCTCCGGACGCAGCCCCGTCGGCGTACCCAGCACCACCCACTGCGCGAACCCCGGCCGCGCGGCCCGCTCCCCCGACGCCCGCATGACCGGCGTCCACGGCACCACTCCGGTACCGACATCGGCGACCGGCGCGACCTCACTCCCCACCGCCTCCGCGACCAGCGCCAGCCGCTCCACGGTCTTCTCCTCGAACACCTGCCGGGGCGTGACCACGAGCCCGGCGCGGCGCGCACGGGAAGCCAGCTGCATGGAGCTGATGGAGTCACCGCCCAGTGCGAAGAACCCGTCCTCGACACCGACCCGCTCCAGCCCCAGCACCTCGGCGAACACCGCGCACAGCACCCGCTCGACGTCGGTACGCGGTTCACGGCCGGTAACCCGCCCGGCGAAGTCCGGAGCCGGCAGCGCAGCCCGGTCCACCTTCCCGTTCACCGTCAACGGCAACGCGTCCACCACCACGATCGCCGCCGGGACCATGTACTCCGGCAACCGTCCCGCCACGTACGCCCGCAGCGCCTCGGCTTCCACCTCACACTCGTCGCTGTCCGGCACGACGTAACCGATCAGCCGCTTCTCGCCGCCCGGCACGTCCTGCCGGGCCACCACCACCGCCTGACCGACCCCCTCGCGCCCGGCAAGCACCGACTCCACCTCGCCCAGCTCCACCCGGTAACCGCGCACCTTCACCTGCTCGTCCGCCCGCCCCACGAACACCAGCTCACCGCCGGACGTCCACCGCACCAGGTCACCCGTGCGATACATCCGCCGCCCCACCCCGCCACCGAACGGACACGCCACAAATCGCCCGGCCGACAACCCCGGCCGCCCCGAATAGCCGCGTGCCAGACCGGATCCGGCGAGGTAAAGCTCGCCCGTCGTTCCGGGCGGGACGGGGCGGAGGAAGGCGTCCAGGACGTAGGCGTGGCGGTTGGGCAGCGGACGGCCTATCGGCAGGGTGTCGCCCATCGGCGCACCCGGTGCCAGGAGGTGTGTGGTCGCGCAGAGGGTGACCTCCGTCGGCCCGTACAAATGCCGCACCGCCACCCCAGGACAGGCCGCACGCACCCGCGCCACCGCACCCGCCGGCACCACATCCCCACCCGTCAACACCTCACACAAACCCGCAAAACACTCCGGCGCCTCCTCCGCCAGCACCCGGAACATCCCCGCCGTCACATGCACCACCGACACACCACCACCAACAGCCGCCCGGACACCCCCCGCATCCACCACACCCCGGCCCGCGACCACCACCCGGCCACCCACCACCAACGGCACCCACACCTCGAACAACGACACATCAAACGCATGCGGCGCATGCATCAGCACCGCATCGCCCACACCCACCGACCAACCCGAACCCCCCACCAACCCCGCCACCGCACCGTGCGGCACCACCACACCCTTCGGCACCCCCGACGAACCCGACGTATACATCACATACGCCACGTCCTCCCCACCCACCCACACCCCAGACCCATCGGCACGACACGCGGCGATGACCGAGGCGGTCTCCGGGACGTCGATCACCACGCGTCGGCCACCCCCCGCCCGCTCCGGGACGAACCCGCTCGTGCGCCGAGTGCACACCACCGCCGTGGGCGCCGAGTCGGCCAGCAGGAAAGCCACCCGCTCCACCGGATACTCCACATCCACCGGAACGAACGCCGCCCCCGCCCGCCACACCCCGAGCAACGCCACAACCAGATCGGCCGAACGTTCCATCGCCACCGCGACGCGGTCTCCGCGCTTCACTCCGACACGCGTCAGGTGCTGGGCCAGACGGGCGGATGCGGCACTCACCTCTGCGTAGGTCAGGGTCTGTTCGCCGTCCGTCACGGCCACCGCGTCAGGTGTGCGCCGCTCCTGTCGGGATATCAGCTCGGGCACCGTTGCGGCCGTCACCGGCCGCCGGGTCGCGTTCCACTCCTCGACGACCAGTGACCGTTCTGCCTCTCCGGCCACGTCGACACGGCCCACCGGCACCGACGGATCCGCCACGACCTGTTCGAGGACCCGCGTCAGCCGGTCGACGACCGACCGGGCGTCCGCGCGGTCGTAGAGGTCGGGGCGGTGGTCGAGCTTGAAGCCCATGCGGTCGCCCTCGGGGGCGACGACCAGCGTCAGCGGATAGTGCGCCGCTTCCTCGCCGCCCAGGAAGCGGATGGCGAAGGTGTCGGGCGCGGGCTCCCGCTCCGGGGGCCGCGGGTAGTTCTCGTACACGATGATCGTGTCGAAGACCGATCCGGGACCGGCGAGCCGCTGGATGTCGGGCAGTCCGAGGTGCTGGTGGGCCATGAGTCCGGCCTGGCGCCGCTGAAGGGCGGTGAGCATCTCCGACACGGGTTGCGCGCCGTCGAGACGTACACGGACCGGGAGCGTGTTGATGAACAGGCCGATCATCGACTCCACGCCCGGAAGTTCGGCCGGGCGACCCGCCGCCGTCGCGCCGAACACGACGTCCGTGCGTCCGGCGAGGCGGGCCAGGACCAGCGCCCACGCGCCCTGGATCACGGTGTTGACCGTGACCCCGAGTTTGCGGGCCACCTGCGCGAGGCCGGCGGTCAGCTCCTCGGAGACGTAGGTGATCAGACTCTCCGGGGTCACGGGGGTCCGGCCCGGGTCGGCCGGTGCCACGAGCGTCGGCTCGTCGGCCCCGGCGAGCTCCGCCCGCCAGGCTGCCCGCGCGGCCTCCTTGTCCTGGCGGTTCAGCCAGGCCAGGTACTCCCGGTAGGACGTCACGCGGGGCAGGCCGCGAGTACGGCCGCCCTCCGCGTACACGGGCGGCAGTTCGTTGAAGAGCACCGCCATGGACCAGCCGTCCATGACGACGTGGTGACTGGTGACGACGAGGCGGTGCCGTTCGTCGCCGAGCCGGACGAGGAGCAGCCGCAGCAGGGGGGCGACCGCCGGGTCGAAACGCCGGGAACGTTCACCCGCGGCCAGCCGGTCGGTCTCGGCGAGAGCGTCGTGCTCCGCGAGACCGGAGAGGTCCACCAGCCGCCAGGGCAGTTCCGCCTCGCGCGCGATGACCTGCACGGCCTCGCCGGACTTGCGGCCACGGAAGCTCGCCCGCAGCGCGCCGTGCCTGGCCAGCAGCGCTTCCCATGTCCTGCGCAGCCGGTCCACGTCCACGGGGCCGACCAGCTCCAGCGTCCGCTGCCCCTGGTAGACGTCCGGTCCCCGGTCGTCGAAGGCGGCGTGGAACAGGAGCCCTTCCTGCAACGGCGACAGCGGCCAGACGTCCTCGACTACGGAGCGGGTCATCGTCTCTGTCTCCTCACAGCGGCAACGGCGAGATGTGCGCGAGCGGGATGGGAAGGAAGGGTGACGGGCGGGTCAGGAAGGGTCAGGGGCCCTCGGCGGGGCCCGGCGTCCCTTCGAATTCGTCGACTTCGTCCTGCGCCAGATCGAGGAGAGGGAAATCGGAGGGCGTGTGACCGCCTGCGGCGGGTGCGTCGGTGTGGGCGGCCAGGCCGCCCAGCAGCTCCACCCAGGTTCGGCCGAGCTCTGCGGCCTCGGCGTCCGCCACGAGGTGCCCGGGCCTGCCGAGGGTGAGCGTGAGTTGCGGCCGTCCTCCTCCCGGGGCGTCCTGGACCATCGCGCCCGCGTCCAGAAGGTGCCGCAGGGGCGTGTCGGGGTCGGACGAGCCGCCGATGGCGGTCTCGCCCCGCATCTGCCACGCGCCGCCTGCGGAGGCTTCACGTACGTCGGCCGCGGACATGCCCCTGTCGTTGACGAACCGGCCCATGTAGTTGAAGCCGATCTCGGGGGCGGGCCGGGTACGGAGGACGGGTGCGGTCTTCGGGTTCAGGTGGCGCAGCAGCTCGTAACCGAGCCCGTCACCGCCGGGGAGCGCGCGCAGCTGTTCCTTGACCGATTTCAGGAGCGCGCCCGCCGCGGGGCCGCCCGCACGGGCCTCGGCGAGGTCGATCCCTGATGTGTCCAGGCGGACCGGGTGGGTGGCGGCGAACCAGCCGACCGTGCGGGACAGATCCACGTCGTGGCCGCCGAGCGGCTCACGGCCGTGCCCCTCCACGTCGACCAGGAGTCCCGCGGCCGCCGCCGGTTTCCAGTGTGCGACCGCGCCGGCCAGAGCGGCCAGCAGGATGGCGTCGACACCGCAGTGGAACGCGGTCGGCGTCCTGCTCAGCAGCGCCTCCGTCTGCTCCGGCGGCACCACCCAGGACTCTCGCCGCAGGGTGCCCACCGTGTCGACGGACGAGTCCAACTCCCGCCGTGCGAGCGGTAACCGGGCCTCCGGCTCACCGAGCAGGTCCAGCCAGCCGTCGAGTTCCGCGATCCGCTTCTCCCCCACGGCCTCCGCGGCCAGCAGCCCGGCCCAGCGGCGGAACGACGTACCCACCGGATCCAGCTCCGGCACACGCCCCTCGGCCACCGCCTCGCACGCCGCCCGCAGATCCGGGACCAGCACCCGCCACGACACACCGTCCACCACCAAGTGGTGGACGACGAGGACGAGTTGACCGAGCCTTTCGGGCCCCGCGTCCACCCACACCGCCCGCACCATCACCCCGGACTCCGGATCCAGCCGCCCCGCCGCGTCCCGTGCGGCACCGGCCGCCAGCTCCCGCACCGCTTCGCACCCGGCCCCCGGCGCAGCCACGCGCGACACCAGCGAAGCCGTGTCGACCGATCCCCGCTCCCCCACCACGAACCGCGCCTCGCCGGGAACGGTGCGGGCCCGCAACATGTCGTGCGCGTCCAGCACGGCCGACAGACCCGCCACCAGAACATCAAGCCCGAGTCCGCCCGGAACCTCCAGGACCACCCACTGCGCGAACCCCGGCCGCGCCGCCCGCTCCCCCGACGCCCGCATGACCGGCGTCCACGGCACCTCTCCCACGCCGACGTCGACCGCCGTGTGCGACGCGTCGGGCACCTGCGCCACGGCCGCCAGACCTTCCGGTGTCTTCTCCTCGAACACCTGCCGGGGCGTGACCACGAGCCCGGCGCGGCGCGCCCGCGAAGCCAGCTGCATGGAGCTGATGGAGTCACCGCCCAGCTCGAAGAACCCGTCCTCGACACCGACCCGCTCCAGCCCCAGCACCTCGGCGAACACCGCGCACAGAACACGCTCCGTCTCCGTACGCGGCTCACGGCCCCCGGCACGCGCGGCGAAGTCCGGCGCGGGGAGCGCAGCCCGGTCCACCTTCCCGTTCACCGTCAACGGCAACGCGTCCAGCACCACGACCGCCGCCGGCACCATGTACTCCGGCAACCGCCCCGCCACGTATGCCCGTAACGCCGCGGCATCCACCTCACGCCCGCCAACGTCCGGCACGACGTATCCGATCAGCCGCTTCTCGCCGGGCCGGTCCTCGCGGGCGATGACGACGCTCTGCCGCACCTCGGGGTGCGCCGCAAGCACCGCCTCGACCTCGCCGGGCTCCACCCGGAATCCGCGCACCTTCACCTGCTCGTCGGCACGCCCGACGAACGACAACTGCCCATCGGCCGTCCAACGCGCCAGGTCACCAGTGCGGTACATGCGTCCGCCCGCGCCGAACGGGCACGCCACGAACCGCTCGGCCGTCAGATCCGGCCGCCCCACATACCCCCGGGCCACACCGGGCCCAGCCACGTACAACTCCCCCGTCGCCCCCACCGGAACCGGGTGCAGGAAGCCGTCCAGGACGTACGTCCGTACGTTGTCCAGTGGGCGGCCGATGGGCGGCGGATCGTCGGTCGGTCCGGTCGTGGCGTCCACCGGTCCCGCCGTGGCCATCACAGTGGCTTCCGTCGGCCCGTAGGTGTTCCACACCCGCGCCTGGGGCGTCCACCGGCTCGCCAGCTCTGCCGTCAACAGCTCGGCGCCGAGCACCCAGTTGCGTACGCCCGGCACCGAGGCCGGGTCCAGGACGCTGAGCAGGGAGGGCACCACGCTGGCCGTCGTCACCTGCGCCGACTCGATCATCGCCCCCAGCGCCGACGGCTCGGCCCGCTCGTCGGCGGTGGCGATCGCGAGCGTGCCGCCACCGGACAGCGTCACCGCCACATCCAGCACCGCCGCGTCGAAACTGAACGACGCGAACTGCAACACCGTGACACCCGCGCCCACACCCAGCACCGGACGCATCGCCGCCACCAGATTCGCCACGCCCCCGTGCGCAACCGCCACACCCTTGGGACGACCCGTCGAACCCGACGTATAGATCACATACGCCAGTTGACCGGGCGACAACCGCACATCAACGGGGCCCTCAGGGCACTCGGCGTCCTCCTCGTCCAGCAGCACCACCCGCGCACCGCCGACCACCACCCCCGCCAGACTCTCCCCCACACCCACCACAACACCGGCACCACTGTCGGCCACCATGAACGACAACCGGTCGACCGGATACTCCGGATCCAACGGAACGAACGCACCGCCCGCCTTCCACACCGCCAGTTCCGCCACGACCATGTCCACCCCACGCGGCAGACACAGCCCCACACGGGATTCGGGACCAACCCCAAGCCCCACCAGACGCCGGGCCAGCCGACCCGCCCGCGCCTCCAACTCCCCGTACGACAGCACCTCAACCCCACACCGCACCGCCACCGCATCCGGTGAAAGGGATGCCCAGCGCTCGAAGTCGTGCAGGGCGGTCCCGGTCGGCATCGGGTGTTCCGTGTCGTTCCGTTCCCGGACGACGTGTTCGCGTTCCGCTGCGTCCAGGATGTCGATGCGGGCCGTCGGGGTCGTCGGGTCGGTCGCGATCTGCTGGAGGACGCGGATGAGCCGTCGGCCCAGCTCGGCGGCCTTCTCCTGGGGGATGAGGTCCGGCCGGGACGTGACGTGGACGTGCAGGTGGCGGTCGGTGGCGAGGACGCCGAGGGTCACCGGGTAGTTGGTCGCCTGGTGGCCCGCCGAGGCGGTGAAGGCGGGCAGGTCCGCGTGGGCCGGGCGGGCGGGAGGCGTGGGGTAGTTCTCGTAGACCACGAGGGTGTCGAAGACCGCTCCGGGACCCGCGAGCTTCTGGATCTCTGCCAGGCCCAGGTGCTGGTGGGCGATGAGGGCGGACTGGCGTTCCTGGAGGCCGGTCAGCAGCTCGGTCACGGGCTGCGCGCCGTCCAGGCGTACGCGGACCGGGAGCGTGTTGATCAGCAGGCCGATCATCGACTCCGCGCCCGGCAGTTCGGCGGGGCGGCCCGCGACGGTGGCGCCGAAGACGACGTCCGTGCGTCCGGTGAGGCGGGCGAGCACCAGGGCCCACGCGCCCTGCACCAGCGTGTTCAGGGTGAGTCCGTGGGCGCGGCCCGTCTCCGTCAGGGCCCGCGTGTCCTCCTCGGACAGGCGCAGGGGCGTCTCGTCCGGCAGGACGTGCGCGCCGCTCGGGTCCGCCGGTGCCAGGAGCGTCGGCTCGTCCGCTCCGGCCAGTTCCGCGCGCCATGCCGCGCGCGCGGCCTCCTTGTCCTGGCGTCCCAGCCACGCCAGGTATGCGCCGTAGGAGGCCGCGCGCTTCAGTACGGACGGGCCGCCGCCCGCCTCGTACACCTGTGAGAGCTCGTTCAGGAGGACCGGCATCGACCAGCCGTCCATCAGGAGGTGGTGGGACGTCACGACGAGCCGGTGCCGGTTCGTGCCGAGTCGGAGCAGGAGGAGGCGGAGCAGTGGGGGGACGGTCAGGTCCAGGCGTTGGGCGCGTTCCTGTGCGGCCAGTTTGTCGGCCCGGTCGGTCATGTCCTGCGGCTCGGTGAGGTCCGTGAGGTCGGCCTCGCGCCAGGGCAGTGTCACGTTGCGGGTGATGAGCTGCACCGCCTCGCCGGACTTCCTGCGGTGGAAGCTGGCCCGCAGCGCCGCGTGCCGGTCGAGCAGCGTCTCCCAGGAGGCGCGGAGCCGGGCCGGGTCCAGGGGCCCTGTGATGTCCAGGAGGAACTGGACGGCGTAGACGTCGGGGCCCCGGTCGTCGAAGTCCGCGTGGAACAGCAGCCCTTCCTGCAGTGGCGAAAGGGGCCACACCTCGGCCAGGGCCGAGCCGTGGGCGGCGGTTGAAGACTTCACCGGGACAGGCCTCCCTCGAGCTTCGCTGCTATCGCTTGGAACTGGTCGACCTCGTCCTGCTCCAGGTCGAGGAGGTGGAAGTCGGACGGGGTGTGACCGCCCGCTGCCGGGTCGTCGGTGTGGGCGGCGAGACCGGCGAGCAGCCGCAGCCAGGTCCGGCCGATCCGTTCCACGTCGGTCTCGGTCAGGAGCCGTCGCGGCCAGCCGAGCGTCACGGTGAGTTCGGGGCCTTCCGGGGTGTCCCGGACGACCGCGATCCCCTCCAGTACGTGGGGAGCCGGTGTGTCCGAGCCGTCCGTGCCGCCGGTCCCGGAGGGTCCCGCCAGCTGCCAGGCCCCGACCGTTCCGTCGGCCGCCCCGGGCTCCACGACCGCTGTTCCCGCCTCGGCCGCCGCCGGTCGCGCCGCCGCGGTGAACCGGCCGAGGTAGTTGAAGCCGATCTCCGCCGCCGGGGCGGCCCGCAGGGCCGGGGCCGTCCGGGGGTTCAGACGGCGCAACATGCCGTAGCCGAGTCCGTCGCCGGGGGCCGCCCTCACCTGCTCCTTGACGCCCTTCACCAACGTACCGGCAGCCCTGCCGCCGGCCATAGCGTCGTCCAGGTCCGCACCTGTCACCTCGAGGCGCACCGGGTGGGCGCTCGTGAACCAGCCCACGGTCCGCAGCAGATCGGTCCCGTCCATCGGCACGCGTCCGTGCCCCTCGATGTCGAGCAGCAGCCCGGAGGCGGTGTCGGGGCGCCAGTGCGTCACCGCGCCCGCGAGGGCGGCGAGGAGCACCTCGTGCACACCGCAGTGGAAGGCGGCCGGTGTCCTGCCGACCAGCGTCTCGACCTGTTCCGGTGGAACGGTCCAGGAGCGGCGGCGCAGGGTGCGGGACGTGTCGACGGCCGGGTCCAACGGCTGCCCTGCCAGGGGCGGTTGGTGTTCGCCCAGCAAGGCGAGCCAGTCCGGCAGTTCGGCGAGCCGGGACTCGTCGGACGCTTGCGCGGTCAGCAGTTCGGACCAGCGGCGGAAAGACGTTGCGACCGGGTCGAGCCGCGGTGTCCGGCCCGCGGCCGCCGCCTCGCACGCGGCCCGCAGGTCCGGGACGAGGACCCGCCAGGACACGCCGTCCACCACCAGGTGGTGGGCGATCAGGACCACCCGGCCGACGCGGTCCGGGCCCGCGTCGACCCATACCGCCCGCAGCATCGTTCCTGCCGCCGGGTCGAGCCCGCGGGCCGCTTCCCCTGCCGCCCGGCCCGCGATCTCGTCCAGGACCCCGGTGTCGGCGACGGTCGCGTCGACGCGGGACACGGCCGCCGCCGCTTCGACCGATCCGGGTTCGCCGACGATCAGCTTCGGTTCGCCGGGCACCGTGCGGGCGCGCAGCATGTCGTGGGTGTCGAGGAGGGCGGCGAGGCCCGCCGTGAGGACGTCGAGGCCCAGCCCGGCCGGTACGCCCAGCGTCATCCACTGGGTGAAGTCCGGTCCCGTGACCTTCTCCCCGAAGGCCCGCATCACCGGCGTCCACGGCACCTCGCCGACCCCGACGTCGTCCGCCGCGGTCTCGTGCCCGGCGTGCTCCGCCACTTCCGCGAGACGTTCCGGGGTCTTCTCCTCGAAGACCTGCCGGGGCGTCACGACCAGGCCCGCGCGGCGGGCCCGGGACACCAGCTGCATCGAGCTGATCGAGTCGCCGCCGAGCTCGAAGAAGCTGTCCTCGGCGCCGACCCGGTCGAGCCCCAGCATGTCGGCGTACAGGGAGCAGAGGATTTCCTCGGTGGCGGTCCGCGGCTCCCGGCCCGTGACGCGTCCCGCGAAGTCGGGGGCGGGCAGCGCGGCCCGGTCGACCTTGCCGTTGGCGGTGCGGGGCAGGGCGTCGAGGACCAGCACGGCCGTCGGCACCATGTACTCCGGGAGTACGCCGGTGACGTACTCCCGGACCGTCCGGCTGTCGACCGTCCCGCCGTCCGCGGCGACGTAGCCGATGATGCGCGGCTCGCCGGGCCGGTCCTCCCTGGTCGTCACGGCGGCGTGGCGTACGCCGGGGCAGCTCGCGAGGGCGGCCTCGATCTCGCCGGGTTCGATGCGGTGACCCCGGATCTTGATCTGGTCGTCGGCGCGGCCCGCGAAGACGAGCTCGCCGTCGTTGGTCCAGCGGACGACGTCGCCGGTGCGGTACATCCGGCGGCCGGGGCCGAACGGGTTCGCCACGAACCGCTGGGCGGAGAGACCAGCGCGGCCCACGTAGCCGCGCGCGAGCCCGGCACCGGCGACGTAGAGCTCCCCCGCCACGCCCGCGGGCACGGGGCGCAGGGACGCGTCCAGTACGTACGCCTGGGTGTTGGACACCGGCCGCCCGATCGGGGGCGGCCCTTCGCTGTCGTGGATCAGGGCGGTCGTCGAGATGATCGTCGACTCGGTGACCCCGTACTGGTTGTACATGGCGCGCCCGGCCGACCAGCGCCTGCGCACCTCCGCCGGCATGGCCTCGCCTCCCGTGATGAGCAGGCGCAGGTCGGGCAGCTCTTCCGGGGGCATCTGCGCGAGGAAGGTCGGCGGGATCGCCGCGTGGGTGACGCGGCGGGCGCGCAGGAGGCGGGACAGTTCGTCGCCGGAGATGTCCAGGCGGGTGGGGGCGAGCACGAGGCGGCCGCCCGCGCACAGGGTGGGCCAGATGTCCGCGAGGGAGACGTCGAAGCTCGGCGAGACGAGTTGCAGGACCCGGCTGTCGGGGTCGATGGCGTAGCGCCGCACGTTCTCGGCGACGAGGTTGCGCAGGCCTTCGTGCGAGACGGTGACGCCTTTGGGGGTGCCGGTGGAACCGGAGGTGTAGATGACGTACGCCGCATGCCCAGCCGACAACACACCACCCCGCTCCCCCACCCCCAAAGCCCCCGGCGCACACCTGCCGATCTCCCCCGCCACCACCGGGTCATCCACCACCACAACCCGACCCGCGAACCCCTCAGGCACCACACCCCGCGACCCCACCGAGCACACCACCACCGACGCACCCACATCACCCAGCACAAACCCCACCCGCTCCGCCGGATAACCCGCATCCACCGGAACGAACACACCCCCCGCCAACGACACCCCCAACAACGCCACCACCCACGACACGGACCGCTCACCCACCACAGCCACCCGCACCTCAGGCCCCACACCCAACCCCACCAAAAACCGCGCCAAACGACCCGCCTCAGCCCCCAACACCCCATACGTCACCCGCCGCTCACCGGACACCAACGCCACCGCACCCGGCGACACCCCCACCCGCCGACCGAACAACTCGGGGGCCAGGGCGTCCGGGACGGGTGCCGTCGTGTCGTTCCAGCGCCGCACGATCTGTGTGTGTTCGGCGGGTGCGAGGAGGTCGATCTCGCTGAGGCGTAGGTGCGGGTCGGCGGCGACCTGTTCGAGGACGCGGGCGAACCGGTCCGCCAGGGACAGGGCCGTGTCGGGGTCGAAGAGGTCGGTGGCGTAGAGGATCTCGCCGTCGAGACCCGCCGGTGCGCCGCGCTCGTCGCGGCGCTCGACGACGGACACGGCCAGGTCGAAGCGGGCGGCGAGCTCGGGCGGCAGGAGCGCGGGGCGTACGTCGACGCCCGGCAGGTCCCAGGTGATCTCGGGGATGTTCTGGAGGGCAAGCATCACCTGGAACAAGGGGTTGCGCGCGAGGGAGCGGGTCGGGTTCAGCTCTTCGACGAGGCGTTCGAAGGGGACGTCCTGGTGCGCGTACGCGGCCAGGTCCGCGGCCCGCACCCGCTCCAGGAGCTCGGCGAAGGTCGGATCCCCACCCACGTCCGCGCGCAGCACCAGCGTGTTCACGAAAAAGCCGGCGAGTTCCTCCAGTGCTGCGTCCTCGCGGCCCGCGGTCGGCGTACCGACCGTGATGTCATCACCCGCCCCGAGGCGGGACAACAGCAGGGCAAGGGCGGCGTGCACGACCATGAACATCGTCGCCCGACCCTGCCCGGCGACACCCACCAGCCGGGCATGGGTTCGCGCGTCCGCCGCCACCGGCACCAGCCGCCCCCGGAACGACGGCACCGCAGGACGCACCCGATCCACCGGCAGCACCAACTCCTGAGGCAGCGCCTCCAACGCATCGCGCCAGTACGCGAGTTGGCCGCTCAGGACGCTCGCCGGGTCGTCCAGCTCCCCCAGCACCTCCCGCTGCCACAACGCGTAATCCGCGTACTGCACCCGCAACCCGGCCCAGCCAGGCGCCCGCCCCTCACACCGCGCCGCATACGCCACCTCCAGATCCCTGGCCAACACCCCCATGGACCAGCCGTCCACCGCCACGTGATGCGCCACCACCGACAACACCCACTCACCCGCGCCGGCACCCACCAGGCAGACCCGCCACGGCAAATCGGTGCGCAAGTCGAAACCGGTCGCCAGCTGCGCGGCGAGCGTGCGGTCGATGTCGATCTCGTCCGCCTCGTCCGTGCCGTCGGCCCGCAGCACGATCAGGGGCGGGCGTCCCGCGTCGCCGTGCCTCACCTGCTGGTAGGGGACGCCGTCGATGTCGGGGAACACGGTCCGCAGGCTTTCGTGGCGGTCCGCCACGTCCCCCAACGCCGCCTCCAACGCGGCCACATCCAGCACGCCCGACATCCGCAACACCAACGGCAAGTTGTACGCGGACGCCGCCCCCGGAACCGTCTCCTCCAACCGGTTCAAGAACCACATCCGCTGCTGAGCGAACGACAACGGCACCACATCCGGCCGCACCCGCGCCCCCAACACCGGCCGACCAGCCACCGACCCCGCACGCTCACCCACCCAACGCGCCAACCCCACCACCGTCGGCGCCCCGAACAACTCCCCGACCCCCACCTCCACATCAAGAACCGCACGCACCCTCGCCACCAACCGCATCCCCGACAGCGAATCCCCACCCAGATCGAAGAACCCGTCCTCGATCCCCACCCACTCGAGGCCGAGGACCTCCGCGAAGAGGCCGCACAGGATCCCCTCGGTCTGCGTCCGTGGTTCGCGCCGGGAGACGCGGGCGGCGAAGTCGGGTGCCGGGAGGGACGCCCGGTCGAGCTTGCCGTTGACGGTGAGCGGCAGGGCGTCCAGGACCAGCACGGCCGCCGGGACCATGTACTCGGGCAGGATCCCGGCCGCGTACGCGCGGAGCTCCTGGGGGTCGATGTCGTCGCGCCGCGACTGCTGGTGCTGAGGATGTCGTTCGTCGGGGACCACGTAGGCGACCAGGCGTTTGTCGCTGCCCGGTCCGCCGTCCTGGCGGGCGACGACGACCGCCTGGCCGACCGCGTCGTGTCGGGTCAGCACCGCCTCGACCTCGCCCGGCTCCACGCGGAACCCGCGCACCTTCACCTGCTCGTCCGCGCGGCCGGCGAACGACAGCTGTCCGTCGGGCGTCCAGCGGACCAGGTCCCCGGTGCGGTACATGCGCTCCCCGCCGCCGTTTTCGGCGAACGGGCAGGCCACGAAGCGTTCAGCCGTCAGGTCCGGCCGTCCCACGTATCCCCGGGCGAGGCCAGGGCCCGCGATGTACAGCTCACCCACGACTTTCGGCGGGACGGGGTGCAGGAACTCGTCCAGTACGTAGAGCCGTACGTTCCCGAGCGGGCGCCCGATGGGCGGCGCCTCGTCGCCGGGCTCGATGCCGGCGCGCACGGGTCCTGCGGTGGCCATCACCGTGGCTTCGGTGGGGCCGTAGGTGTTCCAGACGCGCGCCTGGGGCGTCCACCGGCTCGCGAGGTCGGCGGTGAGCAGCTCGGCGCCGAGGACCCAGTTGCGTACGCCTGGGACCGTGGCCGGGTCGAGGACGCTCAGCAGGGAGGGCACGACGCTGGCCGTCGTCACGTGCGCCGACTCGATCATCGCCGCCAGCGCCGACGGCTCCGCCCGTTCCTCCGACGTGGCGATCGCGAGCGTGCCGCCACCGGACAGCGTCACCGCCACATCCAGCACCGCCGCGTCGAAACTGAACGACGCGAACTGCAACACCGTGACACCCGCGCCCACACCCAGCACCGGACGCATCGCCGCCGCCAGATTCGCCACGCCACCGTGCGCGACGGCCACACCCTTGGGACGGCCCGTCGAACCCGACGTATAGATCACATACGCCAGCTGGTTCGGGGTCGGCCGGCCTCCGAGGGAGGCAGAGGACTCCGCCTCCAGCGCCCGCCCGACGTCCGCGTCGTCCAGGAGAAGCACTCGCGCCGCGCCCACCGGCACCGCTCCGAGGGTGTCCGCGACGCCCAGCACGACGGCCGCTCCGCTGTCGGCGAGCACGTGGCCGAGGCGGTCCGGCGGGTACTCCGGGTCCAGCGGGACGAACGCGCCGCCCGCCTTCCACACCGCCAGTTCCGCGACGACCATGTCGACGCCACGCGGCAGGCACAGTCCCACCCGCGCCTCGAGGCCGATCCCGAGCCCCGCCAGGTGCCGGGCCAGCCGGTTCGCCCGCGACTCCAGCTCCCCGTAGGGCAGGGCTCGGCCGCTGCACTTCACCGCGACCGTCCCCGGGGAACGGGACGCGCACCGCTCGAAGAGCTCGGGTATCGACGCATCCGAAACGTCGGCCGCCGTGTCGTTCCAGCGCCGCACGATCTGTGTGCGTTCGGCGGGTGCGAGGAGGTCGATCTCGCTGAGGCGGAGATGCGGGTCGGCGGCGACCTGTTCGAGGGCGCGGGCGAGCCGGTCCGCCAGGGACAGGGCCGTGTCGTGGTCGAAGAGGTCGGCCGCGTAGAGGATCTCGCCGTCGAGGCCCGCCGGTGCTCCGCGTTCGTCGCGCCGCTCCGTCAGGGTCACCGCGAGGTCGAACCGGGCGGCCGGCGCCTTCATCGACGCGGATCGCACCTCAACGCCCCTGAGACGCCAACGCGGTTCGGGCACGTGGTCCAGAGCCAGCATCACCTGGAAGAGAGGGTTGCGGGACACCGACCGCGTCGGGTTGACCTCCTCGACGAGGCGTTCGAAAGGGACGTCCTGGTGCGCGTACGCGGCCAGGTCCGCGGCCCGCACCCGCTCCAAGAGCTCGGCGAAGGTCGGATCCCCACCCACGTCCGCGCGCAGCACCAGCGTGTTCACGAAAAAGCCCGCCAGCTCCTCCAACGCCGCGTCCTCACGGCCCGCGGTCGGCGTACCGACCGTGATGTCATCACCCGCCCCAAGGCGGGACAACAGCAGGGCAAGGGCGGCGTGCACGACCATGAACATCGTCGCCCGACCCTGCCCGGCGACACCCACCAGCCGGGCATGGGTTCGCGCGTCCGCCGCCACCGGCACCAACCGCCCCCGGAACGACGGCACCGCAGGACGCACCCGATCCACCGGCAGCACCAACTCCTGAGGCAACGCCTCCAACGCATAACGCCAGTACGCCAGTTGGCCGCTCAACACGCTCGCCGGGTCGTCCAGCTCCCCCAGCACCTCCCGCTGCCACAACGCGTAATCCGCGTACTGCACCCGCAACCCGGCCCAGCCAGGCGCCCGCCCCTCACACCGCGCCGCATACGCCACCTCCAAGTCCCTGGCCAACACCCCCATGGACCAGCCGTCCACCGCCACGTGATGCGCCACCACCGACAACACCCACTCACCCGCACCGGCACCCACCAGGCAGACCCGCCACGGCAAATCGGTGCGCAGGTCGAAGCCGTATCCCGCTTCTTCCGCCAGCGCTTCTTCGATCCGGGACGCGGCGCACTCGACGGTCATCAGGGGCGGTCGTCCCGCTTCACCGTTCAGAACCTGCTGCCGGGGAACGCCGTTGGCTTCGGGGAACACGGTCCGCAGGCTTTCGTGGCGGTCCGCCACGTCCCCCAACGCCGCCTCTAACGCGGCCACATCCAGCGCGCCCGAAATCCGCAGTACCAACGGCAAGTTATACGCGGACGCCGCTCCCGGAACCGTGTCCTCCAACCGGTTCAAGAACCACATCCGCTGCTGAGCGAACGACAACGGCACCACATCCGGCCGCGCCTGCGCCTGCAACACAGGCCGCCCAGCCGATGACCCCGCACGGTCATCCACCCGACGCGCCAACCCCGCCACCGTCGGCGCCCCGAACAACTCCCCTATCCCCACCTCCACATCAAGAACCGCACGCACCCTCGCCACCAACCGCATCCCCGACAGCGAATCCCCACCCAGATCGAAGAACGACACGTCGGTGCCGACCCGCCCCAGGCCGAGGATCTCGCCGAAGAGTCCGCTGAGGACGTCCTCCACGGGTGTCGCAGGGCCGCGTACCGTCCCCGTGCCCTCGAAGTCGGGAGACGGCAGGGCGGCGCGGTCCAACTTGCCGTTGGCGGTGAGCGGCAAGGCGTCCAGGACCAGCACAGCAGCCGGGACCATGTACTCCGGCAACCGCCCCGCCACATAAGCCCGCAGCGACTCGGCGTCCATCTCGCACTCGTCGCTGTCCGGCACGACGTAACCGATCAGCCGCTTCTCGCCGCCCGGCACGTCCTGCCGGGCCACCACCACCGCCTGACCGACCCCCTCGCGCCCGGCCAGCACCGACTCCACCTCGCCCAGCTCCACCCGGAAACCGCGCACCTTCACCTGCTCGTCCGCCCGACCCACGAACAGCAACTCACCGCCGGACGTCCACCGCACCAGGTCACCCGTGCGATACATCCGCCGCCCGACACCGCCACCGAACGGACACGCCACAAATCGCCCGGCCGACAACCCCGGCCGCCCCAAATAGCCGCGGGCGAGGCCCGTCCCCGCGACGTACAGCTCCCCGACCACTCCGGCAGGGACCGGTTGCAGCGCCGCGTCCAAGACGTACACCTGCCGGTTGGCGAGCGGACGGCCGATGGGCAGCGTCCGCCCCGCCCTCGTGTCCGGGCCCAGGAGGTGTGTGGTCGCGCAGAGGGTGATCTCCGTCGGCCCGTACAAATGCCGCACCGCCACCCCAGGACAGGCCGCACGCACCCGCGCCACCGCACCCGCGGGCACCACATCCCCACCGGTCAACACCTCACACAAACCCGCAAAGCACTCCGGCGCCTCCTCCGCCAGCACCCGGAACATCCCCGCCGTCACATGCACCGCCGACACACCACCACCAACAGCCGCCCGGACACCCCCCGCATCCACCACACCCCGGCCCGCGACCACCACCCGGCCACCCACCACCAACGGCACCCACACCTCGAACAACGACACATCAAACGCATGCGGCGCATGCATCAGCACCGCATCCCCCACACCCACCGACCAACCCGAACCCCCCACCAACCCCGCCACCGCACCGTGCGGCACCACCACACCCTTCGGCACCCCCGACGAACCCGACGTATACATCACATACGCCACGTCCTCCCCACCCACCCACACCCCAGGCCCATCGGCACGACACCCGGCGACGGCCGCCCGGACGCGTGGGTCGTCCAGCACCACCCGCCGCGCCTCGTGGTCCGCGGGGATCACGTCGCGGTACGCCTCGGTGCACACCACCGCCGTGGGCGCCGAGTCGGCCAGCAGGAAAGCCACCCGCTCCACCGGATACTCCACATCCACCGGAACGAACGCCGCCCCCGCCCGCCACACCGCAAGCAACGCCACAACCAGATCGGCCGAACGTTCCATCACGACCGCGACCCGGTCGCCCCGCGCCACTCCTTCGTGCGCGAGATGCGACGCCAGGCGACCGGACTCCCTGTCCAACTCGGCGTAAGAGAGGCGCTGTTCGCCGTCGTCCACCGCCACCGCGTCCGACGACCAGGCGAGGTGCCGGGCCAGCAGCTTCGGCACGGTGTCCGCGACGGGGGCAGCCGGATCTTCGGTGGCGTTCCAGTGATCCAGTACCTGGGTGCGCTCAGCCGCGTCCAGCAGAGGCACTGCCCCGACCGGCAGCGACGGGTCGGCCGTCGACCGTTCCAGGAAGTGCAGGAAGGAACGGAGGGCCGCCTGGACCCAAGCTCGGTCGTACAGCGCGGAGTTGGCCTCGAGAGTGATCTCCATGTCCTGGCCCTCCGACGCCCCGCTCACCAGCACGCCGAACTCCTCGACGCGGCGGCTCGACAGGTCGCGCACGACGGACCGGTGGCCGCCGAACGACAGGGTTTCGCCGGCCCTGGGCATGACGTTCACGTACGGCCCGAAGTGCCAGCGGTCGCCCGACGGCCAGTTGAGTTCGCGGCGCAGCCGTTCTCCTCGCAGGCCCTGGTGGTCGAGGAGGGCGTCGATCTCGGTGTCCGTCGCCCGGGCGAGGTCCAGGAGGCTCGTGGACGCGGTCACGGGGACGCGGAGCGGCAGGATGTTGGCCATCGTGCAGGGCGTGCGTCGGGCCCGGTCGCCGGTGCGGCCCGCGACGGGGAGGCTCAGGATCGCCTCGTCCGTTCCGCCGAGACGGCCGACGAAGGCGGCGACCGCCGCCACGACGAGGCGTGGCCAGCTCGCCTCGGCGCGGGCGGCCGCCGCGCGCAGCGCCGCGACGGCGTGGGACGGCAGGTGGCCGGTCTCGCGCAGGACGTCGCCGGAGTCGGCCTCAGGCCCGGAGTGGCCCGGGATGCCGGTCAGGTCGGGGCGGTCCGCGAAGTGCTCCTGCCAGTACCGCAGGTCGGCCTCGTGGCGTTCCGAGGCGCGGTGGACCGACTCCTCGTCCATCAGTGCGCGGAGCGGCGCGTGTTCCGCCGGGGCGTAGGGCTGCCCGGTGAGGAGTGCCGTGTAGACGTCCGCGGCGCGGCGGACGAGCAGGGAGCAGCCGTGGGCGTCCATCAGAAGGTGGTCGTAGCGCTGGTACCAGATGTGGTGATCGGGGGCGAGGCGGAAGAGGGCGTGGGCGAAAAGCTGGTCGGCGTGAGAGGTGATCTCCTGGTCGAGTTCCGCCCGCATCCACGCCTCGGCGGTCTTCCTCGGTTCTTCCCGCTCGGTGAGGTCGTGAAATTCGAGGAGGCGGCGTGGAGGGGTCCGGTCCTGGGATTCCGAGGGATCTGGGGATTCCGAGGGATCTGGGGATTCCGTGCGATCCGAGGGTTCCGGGGATTCCGAGGGTGGGAATGTCATGCGCGCTCCGCCCGCGCCGTCGTCCTCGAATCGTGCGTGGAAGATTTCCGTCTCGTCCGTCAACTGCCGTAGCGCGCGCTCGAACAGGTGTGGCTCGACGGGTCCGTGTATGTCGACGTACTGCCCGACGCTGTAGAGCCGGCGCGAGCCCGAGACGCGTTGCGCCAGCCAGATTCCCTCCTGGGCGTCGAGGAGGGGCAGAGCACGAGCAGCCTTGCCGTTCATCATTCCCCCTGGCCGAGCAATTTCCCTCGGCTGTTCCGTATGTCCGGGCCGTTCGTGCGGGCCGTTCGTGCGGGCCGTCTTTCCGGGTCGCTCCTGCCGATTGATTTGGCCGTACGAGGGCGAGAACCGTCCAACCGCTCAGCTTCCGCACTTGGACGGAGAGTCGGCCACGCGCTCGGGCATGTCGGAAGACATACGCAGGATTAAGCGCGCGGCCTCGCACGGAGAATTAGATGCTATGGCCGCGGAAGGAATGGGCGCGACCGTCCGGGGTTGGCATTCCCCGGGCACCTAGGGCACCTCGGGCGCCGCGGGATCCCCTGGCTATTCCTGTTCCGAGGCGGCGCTCAACGAGCGGGGCCCGGCGTCATACGGCTCGCCGGCCGGTGCCGGCGGCTGGTTCTGCGCCTGCGGCGGGTTCGGCGACGGCGGTGCCGTCGTCCGCAGCGGGAAGCCCACCTCCACGACGAGGCCGCCCTGCGGGCGTGCGTGCGCGTTCAGGGTCGCGTCGTGGGCCGCGGCGATGGAGCGCACGATCGACAGGCCGAGCCCGTGATGTCCGTTGTCGGCTTTCCTGCCGATGCGCTGGAAGGGCTCGAAGAGGCGGCTCACGCCGGCGGGCGGGATCCGCGGGCCGGTGTTGGAGACACGGACGAAGGCGCAGCCGCCGCGCACGCCGGTCACGACCGTCACCCAGCCGTCGGGCACGTTGTATCCCATGGCGTTGTCCACGAGGTTGGCGACGAGGCGTTCGACGAGGGCGTCGTCGCCCCAGAGTCCGGCGGTGTGGACGTGCGCCTCGACGCGCAGGTTCCGGTGTTCGGCCTCCTTGCGGGCGCCGACCAGCACATTGCCGGTCAGCTCGGCCAGGTCCAGCGGCTCCCTGCGGTCGAGGCCGCGTTCGCTGCCGGAGAGGGTCAGGAGCGACTCCAGGAGGCGGGCCTGCTGTTCGCTGAGGGTGAGGAGGCGCTCGAAGTTCGAACGGAACGAATCCACCGTGGCGTCACGGTCGATGAGGGACTCCTCCAGGAGCGCGTGTTCCACGGTCAGGGGGGTGCGCAGTTCGTGTGCCGCGTTGGCGACGAACCGCTTGTGGGAGTCCAGGGCCGCTTCGAGGCGGCCGAGGAGGCCGTCGACGGTGTCGGCCAGGTCCTTCAGTTCGTCGCCGGGCCCCTCGACGGCGAGGCGTTCGTGCACGTTGTGCGCGGAGATGCGCTGGACGGTGGTGGTGATGGTGCGCAGGGGGCGCAGGACCCGGCCCGCCACGACCCAGCCGAGGCCGATGGCGATCACCGACATGATCGCCAGCGCGATGCCGGACTGGGTCAGCAGGTGCTGCATCTCGGCGGCGTGCTGGCGCATCGCCTGCTGTTGCTGGGCGTGCGCGAAGCTGTCGACCGCTCCGGGGACCTCGTCGCGCGTGTACATGTGGACGCCCGCGTCACCGGGTGGGCCGGCTCCTCCGCGGCGGCTGACGAGGACCGTGCTGGTGGGGCGGTTGACCAGCAGGTAGGTGATCGTGAGCAGAACGGCGCCGGAGATGACGAAGAGCAGGCCGTACAGGAGGGTGAGGCGCATGCGGACCCGCCGGGGCACGAGGCGCGAGACGAGCCCGGCGCGGAACGGTACGTCTCGGGGCGGGGCGCCGTGCAACCGGGCCGCACGGGACGGGCCTGTGCCTGACCCGCCCGTACCTGCCCCGCCCGCACCTGACCGGGCCGTACCTGCCCGGCTCGTACCTGACCGAGCCATACCTGACCGAGCCATACCTGACAGGGCTGCCCGGGCCGCGCTTCGCAGACGCTTCGTCATCTCGTCTCGCTTCACATCGTCAGATCCGGTATCCGCCGCGGGGCACGGTTTCGATCACCGGCGGGGAACCGAGCTTCGGCCGCAGCCTGTTGATGGTCGCCTTGACCGTCGTGGTGAACGGATCGGTCGCCTCGTCCCACACCCGCTCCAGGAGCTCCTCCGCCGATACGACGCGGCCGCGGGCGGCCAGCAGGTATTCGAGGACGCCGAACTCCTTGGGCGTGAGGGCCAGTCGGTGCCCGGCCCGGGTCGCGAGCCGCTGGGCGGGGTCGAGCCGCAGGTCGCCGTGGACGAGGATCGGTGGGACGGCCGGCTGGGCGCGGCGGGCCACCGCCCGGATGCGGGCGACGAGTTCGGCGTACGCGAAGGGCTTGGGGAGGTAGTCGTCGGCGCCGAGGCTGAGCCCTTCGACGCGGTCCGCGATCGTGCCGGACGCGGTGAGCATGAGGACCCGTGTGCGGGCGGGCTCCGCCATCAGGACACCGCACACCTCGTCGCCGTGCACGGTGGGGAGGTCGCGGTCGAGCACCACCACGTCGTAGTCGACGACCGAGGCGCGTTCCAGCGCGTCCTCTCCGTCGTAGACGACGTCGACGGCCATGCCTTCTCTGCGCAGCACTCTGGCCACGGAGTCCGCCAGTTCGGTCTGGTCCTCGGCCACCAGCACCCGCACAGCCCCACCCCCCCCCCGATGGATCATGGCTGACCAGGGTCTCCGAGCGGGGGTCACACACTGGTCACAGGCCGTCGCCCCCGCACAGAGCCCCAGCCTACCGGCGGGGCGCCCGCGCGGGACCGGGACGACGGAACGGCATCCGCGACGCGGGGTGCCGCGCCACGGATGCCGTGGGAGGGGAGGGCTGGTCTCATCCGTGGCCGGGGGGCGGAGGGCCGCCGGGGCCGGGGCCGTGGTGGTGCGGGCCCGGCCCTCCAGGCCCACCGGGGCCGCCCGGTCCGCCCGGTCCACCGGGGCCGGCCAGGAAGACGCCCGGTCCGCCGGGGAAGGCGCCGTGCGGGCCGCCCGGCATCGGTCCGCCGGGGCCACCGGGCCCGCCGGTGAGCACCGGTCCAGGGCCGGGCGGGCCGCCGACCGGCTCCGGCACGGGGGCGTCGCCGTTGTCGGAGGGCTGGCGGGAGAACTGCGTGCGGTACAACTCCGCGTACAGGCCTTCCTGTTGCATGAGCTCCTCGTGCGTGCCGCGCTCCTGGACCCGGCCCTTGTGGACGACCAGGATCTGGTCGGCGTCCCTGATGGTGGAGAGGCGGTGCGCGATCACCAGGGAGGTGCGGCCCTTCAGCGCGGTCTCCAGGGCGCGTTGGAGTGCCGCCTCGGACTCCGAGTCGAGGTGCGCGGTGGCTTCGTCGAGTACGACGATGGGCGGGGCCTTGAGCAGGAGTCGCGCCATCGCGACGCGCTGCTTCTCACCGCCGGAGAAGCGGTAGCCGCGGTCGCCGACGACGGTGTCGAAGCCGTCGGGCAGCGAGGAGATCAGATCCCAGATCTGCGCCGCCCTGCACGCGTCGATCAGTTCCTGCTCGGTGGCGTCGGGCCGTGCGTAGGTGAGGTTGTCGCGGATGGTCGCGTGGAAGAGGTGCGCGTCCTGCGTGACCATGCCGACGGTGTCGTTCAGCGACTTCAGGGTGACGTCACGGATGTCGTGGCCGCCGATCCGGATGACGCCCTCGACGGGGTCGTAGAGCCGCGGCACCAGGTGGGTGATGGTGGTCTTGCCCGCGCCCGACGGGCCGACCAGGGCGGTGAGTTTGCCCGCGGGGACGGTGAAGGTCAGGTCGCGCAGCGTCCAGGTGTTCTGCGTGCGCTCCTGCGTGGGCAGGGCGATGGACTCCAGTGAGGCGAGCGAGACGTCCGCCGCCTTCGGGTAACGGAACGAGACGTTCTCGAAGGTGACCTCCGGCGCCGTGCGGCTGCCGTCTGCGGCTGCCGTGGCCGAGGCGGTCGGCAGCGGCACCGCGTTCTCCTTCTCGGAGATGAGCGGCTTGAGGTCGAGGATCTCGAAGAGCCGGTCGAAGCTGACGAGGGCCGTCAGGACGCTCGTCTGGGCGCTGGACAGCTGGTTGATGGGACCCATCAACCGGGTGAGCAGCGTCGCGAGGGCCACCAGGGTGCCGATCTGGAACGTGCCCTCGATGACGAGGGCGCCGCCGATGCCGTACACGAGGGCGGTGGCTATCGCGCCGACGAGCGTCATCGTCAGGAAGAGCATCTTGCCGTAGACGGAGGTCAGGACCCCCAGGTCGCGTCCCTTGCGGGCGAGCTTGGAGAACATGCCCGTCTCACTCGCGGGGCGGCCGTAGAGCTTGGCGAGCAGCGCGCCGGTGACGTTGAAGCGCTCGTTCATGAACGAGCCGACCTCGGCGTTGACCTGCATGTGCTCGCGCATGATCCGCTGCAGCCTGCGGCCGACGACCCGGCCCGGCAGGATGAAGAGCGGGATCACCACGAGGGAGACCAGGGTGACCACCCAGGAGAGGTAGAACATCGCGCCGAGGACGAGGATCAGGGTCAGCCCGGCGGAGACCACCGTGGACAGCAGGGCGGTGACCGCCTGTTGGGCGCCGACGACGTCGGTGTTGAGGCGGCTGACGAGGGACCCGGTCTGGGCGCGGGTGAAGAACGCCAGCGGCTGGCGCTGCACGTGGTCGAAGATCTTGGTGCGCAGGTCGTAGATGAGCCCTTCGCTGACGCGGCCCGAGTACCAGGCCTCTGCGAAGCCGAATGCGGTGCTGAACAGGGCGAGTACGGCGACCGCCACGGCGATCCACACGACCACCGAGGTGTCCCTGCCGACGATGCCGTCGTCGATGAGGTACTTGAAGAGAATGGGAGTGGCCACCACATTGCATGCGTTGAGCACGGTGACGACCAGGAGAACGCCTATGTTGAAGCGATACGGTTTCGTATAGGGGAGGATTCGCTTGGCCGTGCCACGCTTGATTTTCTGCTTGGTCACCGCCTCGTCGGGTCCCATCCCCCGCATCAGTACCGGCCCCGGGCCGCCGATCATGGCCACGAAAACCTCCTGTTTTCGTTGTCGTTCCGGTCGGGGAGCGCCTAGCCGGCGGCTTCGAACTTATCCATCTCGTCGATGAGACTCTGCGGACGCATGTCCGTCCAGTTCTCCTCGATGTAGTCCAGGCAGGCCTTCCGCGTGTCTTCTCCGAACACGGTCCGCCAGCCGGCCGGGACTTCGGCGAAGGCGGGCCAGAGCGAATGCTGGTTCTCGTCGTTGACGAGAACCAGGAACGTTCCGTTTTCGTCGTCGAACGGGTTCGGCATGACCACTCCGATCAATTTCCGTCGGCAGGACGTGTTTCACGCTAGCCGGGCGGTTCTGGGCCGACAAGGCCGTCCAGAATGCGCGCCGTTCACTGAGGAATTCGCGGGTGCCGACCGGCGAAGAAGCCGGTGATCACAGAATTCACTTCGGCGGGTCGCTCCAGATATCCGTAGTGGCCGCAGCCTGGGATCTCCGTATAGACGCTGCCGGGAATGGACCGCGCGACCTCGCGGGAGAGGTGCGGGCGGATGACGAGGTCGTCCTGGAACCCGATGACCAGACAGCGACTGGTGATGTTCCGGTACGCGCTCAGTCGGTCGGGGACGAGTTGCAGGCCGAACTGCCCGCGCAGGCCCGTCACGTCCACGGCGGACATCTCGAAGACGGCCAGCCAGTCCCGCAGGCGCTCCTCGTCGTTGAGCGTGCGCGGGGAGAGGTTCTGCAGGGCCTGTACGTAGGCGGCGAAGCGGGGCGGGAGTTTGCCGCCGGCGTCGCTGAGTTCCGTGTCGGCCGCGGTCATCGCGGCGGTCAGGGCGTCCGTGCGGCCGCTCGTCGCCATCAGGACGGCCTGGTGGACCAGGTCGGGGCGGGCGAGCAGGAGTTCCTGGACCGCCGTCGCGCCGAGCGAGTAGCCCACGACCCTGCACGCCCCCTCCTCCCCCAGGTGCTCGATGAGGCCCGCGACGTCCGCCGCCATGTCGGCGAGCGTGAACCCCTCGGGGCACGGGTCGCTCGGCGGGATGCCCCGGTTGTCGAGGGTGATCACCCGGTAGCCGGCGACGGTGAGGGCCGGCACCTGGTGCGTCCGCCACATGCGGCCGGGCGCGCCGGTGCCGGTGACCATGACCACCGGCTCCCCGGTGCCGTACTCGTCGTAGCCGAGGCGGGTCCCGTTGATCCGGGCGATCGGCATCGCGGTGTCCCCCTCACCCGGCGCTCGGCGAGGCCGCGGCGAACCGGCCGACCTTGTCGATGACGTCCTGTCCGTAGATGCGCAGGGCCTGTTGGAGTGCGAACTCCGCCATGTACGCGCGGAACGCGTCGGGGGGCTCCTCGGCGAGGTTCAGCATCCGCCGGTTGGTGAGCACGGCGTCGCCGTCAAGCCGCGCGAGGCTCGCCTCGACGGCGGCGTCCATGTCCTCGGGCTCCGCGACCTCGTCGACGAGGAGCCGCGCGTCGGGTTCGGCCGCCCTGATGCGGCGGCCTTCGAGGATGACCTGCCGGGACAGGCGCGGCCCCGCGTACCGGCCGAGCCGGAAGTTGGCGACGCCGGGGATGATCCCCTCCTTCGCCGCGGGAAGGCTGAGGTAGGCGTCGGACGCGGCGAGCACGTGGTCGCAGACCAGCAGGATCTGAGTGCCGCCGCCGATGGCGAACCCGTCGACGGCGGCGACCCACGGCTTCTCCGTATAGGGCGAGTGCCACTGCCCCGGGTGGTCGGTCCGGATGCCGCGGACGAGCTTGTGGAGGTAGCCGAGTTCGCGGCGCAGCAGGAAGCCGGCCAGCGGGATGTCGCCGCAGCTGAGGCTCTTGAGGTTGATGCCGGCGCTGAACACGCGCCTGCCGCGGTAGTGGGGGTGGCGCATCTCGCCGCCCCGCACCAGGCCGACCCGGACGGCCGGGTCGAGCAACGCGAGGTCGACGGCGGTCTCCATGTCGTCGACCTGCCGCACGTCCTCGGCGTTCAGGCAGTCGTCCCTGCACATGGTCAGCCGTGCCACGCCGTCCGTGCCACGCTCGACGCGCACCGACTCCATCTCGACGGCGCCGGTACGCGTGAACTCGTCCAGGAGCGCCAGGGCGCGGGGTGTCGGCCGGAGCATCGCGTCGAGCAGGTGCGGTCCCGCGTACGCCGAGCGGAGCACGGCCCGCAGGAAGATGCCCTGGTCGATCTCGTGCCCCTCCTTGGCCGCCTGCGGCTTGCTGCGTTCGGCGGTGAGCAGCTTCTCGTCGGGCACCAGGGCCGGGAACGCCGCGGCTGCCGCGTCGAGGAGTGCGTCGATACGCGGGGACTCGGCGCGGTCCGCTGTCAGCAGGTCGTACACGGCGTCCGCGTGGGCGTCGAGGAAGGCGGACCGCAGGGTGCGTGCCGCGTCCTTCGCCGTCGCGATCCGGGCACGTTGCTCGGGGCTGCGTCCGGGCGGTTCCGGCAAGGCTGCCGCCAGCTCGTCGACGCGGGCCGGGGCTCCGGACGACGCGGCGAGGCCGGACCAGACGTCCTGTACGGAGTCGCTCCCGGACCCGTGCGCCCACGCCTGTCCATCGGCCCGGCGCGCGGGCCGCTGTCCGCCTGACCCGTGCACGGACCGCTGTCCGGACGGCCGGACCGTGGTCATAAGGTCTCCACCTCCGGTGCCGCGCCCTGGCGCAGTGCCCGGTCGCAGGCGGCGAGGTGCGCGCCGAGCGCGTCCTCGAAGCCGGTGGTCGCGGCGTCGAACATCAGCTGCCGTCGGATCGCGATCTCCTTGCCCGACAGTTCGCCGGCGGGCCCGGCCACGGCGGCCACGGCCGCCGCGGGGTCGTCGGTCAGCTCGTCCACGAGGCCGAGGGCGAGTGCCTCGGTGGCCCCGACCGGACGCCCGAACAGGAGCGCCCTTCGGGTGCGGGCGACCCCGGCGAGCCGGACGAGGCGGTAGCCGGCCATCCCGGGCCAGGTCGCCGTCGCGTCGCGCGGGAGCAGCAGCCGGGTGTCCGGGGCCGCGACGCGGACGTCGGCGGCGAGGAACGCTTCGAGCGCGGTGCCTCCGCAGTCGCCGTGCGCCACGGCGACCGTGGCCACGGGCAGCCGCTCCAGGCGCCGCAGCGCACGCTCCCACTTGGTGACCAGCATGACGTCGAGGCCCCCGGTCCAGCCGTCGTCCGGCACGCCCGTGACGTGGAGGGTCACGACAGGGCCGTGGGCACCTGTGCCTTCCCCGTCCTCGGCCCGGTCGCAGAGGGCGGTGACCGCCTTGACGGTGGTGGCCGACATCGGCTCGGAGCCGTCCAACTCCAGTGCGTGCAGAGGGTGCATGGCTTCTTCCGTCCTCACCATCGGATCAGCGCCGTCTCGATCGTGGAGCCCGGGCCCATCGTCATGAGCACTCCGTACTCGCCGGGCCGTGTGACGTCCTCTTCGAGGAGGCGTTCGTACGAGAACAGGAACGATCCGCTGGACACGTTCCCGTGGTCGCGCAGCACACCGACCGTGTGGCGCACGTCGTGGCGGGTCAGGCCGAGGTTGACCACGACCGCGTCGATGACCTTCTTGCCCCCGGAGTGGACCAGCCAGTGCCGGATGTCGCTCCTGCGCAGACCCGTGCCGGCCAGCAGCCGGTCGACGACCGATTCGGCGTGCGCGCCGACCACGTACGGGATCTGCGGGTCGAGGAAGAAGCTGAACCTGCTCTGGACGCGGTCCCAGTCGTAGCGCATGGCGTCGACCGCTTCGGGGATGACGCAGCTCGCGAACTTCAGGACGGCAGGGGGCTCGGCTCCCGCCGGGGAGAGCGCGGGGTCCTCGCCCGCCAGCAGCGCGACAGCCGCCGCGCCGTCGCCGAACAGGCTGTTCACGACGGCGGTCCGCATCGTCGAGTCGACCGTGTAGGCCGCGGAGCACGCCTCCACGCAGAGCACGACGGCGAGTTCGCCGGGGTGGGCCGTGGCCCAACCGGCCACCACGCCGAGGGCGTTGAGGCCCGCGTTGCAGCCCATGCCGACGATGTCGGTCCTCGAACAGTGGCGGTCGATGGCCAGCTCGCGGATCAGCAGAGCGCTGATGCCGGGCGTGAGCAGGCCCGTTGAGGTCACGCAGCACAGATGGCGGAGGTCCGACAGTTCGGCGCCCGCCTCCTTCAGGCAGGCGCGCAGGGCCTCGCCGCCCATCTCCAGAGCAAGGGCCTTGTGCTTGTCGAGCAGGTCGCCCTGGGACTCGGGGGCGCGGACGCCGTCCGCGTCCTGTGCGGGGAGGGTGAGGTTGCGGCGCTCGATGGCGCTGTTGAGGAAGACGGAGCGCACTTTGGGGTCGGTGATCCCGAAGGCGTCGAGCACTTCCTGCTGCGAATAGGAGGCGGTGGTGACGGCGGTGCCCACTCCGGTGATGCGAGGACGGGTGGCAAGGCTCGTGACGGTCATCGGAAGGTCCACCCCCACATACGTGGTTTGCTGCGCAGATGCCGCGTGCTGCCGGTCACGGTCGGGTCCCTTCTCGTGCGGAGGAGGCTCGCGCGCTCTCGGACTCGATGAACCGCACGAGCCGTGCGACGCCCTCGCTGATCTGAGCGGGCGTCAGATAGCTGGTCGACAGGCGGATGCCGTGCAGGCCACCGCCGCCGGGATGGAAGTACGTCATCGGCGTCCAGATGACGCCGAAGTCCTGCGCCGAGCGGATCAGCGCGGCGTTGTCGGCACGGAACGGCACCCGCACGGTGAGGAAGAAGCCGCCGGTGGGCTCGTTCCACCGCACGCCCAGGGCCTCGCGGCGCTCCGGGGGCAGGTGTGCGTCGAGCTCCCTGAGCGTGGCCCGCATGGCGTCGCCGTAGTATGCGGCCGCCGCGGTGTTGAGCTCCGAGAGCTTGCCGCCCGCCGCGAGGAGCGTGCCCGCCACGGCCGCCTGGCTGAGCGAGGAGGTGTTGACCGTCACCATGCTCTTGATCTTGGCGAGGTCGTCCGCGAGCAGGCCGGTGCGTCCGGACGCGTCGACGACGGGCTGGTCGGCGACGACGAAACCGACGCGGGCGCCGGGGAACACCGTCTTGGAGTAGGAGCCGAGATGGACGACCGTGTGCGCGCGGTCCTGGGACTTGAGGGTCGGCAGCGGCGGGCCCGGGCTGACGAAACGGTACGGGCTGTCCTCGAGGATCAGGATGCCGTGCCGGGCGGCGAGTTCGAGGAGTTCGGCGCGGGCCCGCGGACCCATGGTGGTCCCCGTCGGGTTCGAGTGGTCGGGGACGACGTAGAAAGCGCGGGGCCTGCGTCCGCGGGCCCGTTCGTTCCTGATCGCCGCCTCCAGGTCGGCGCAGGACACGCCGTCCTCCCGCTCCTCCACGGGGGTCACCGCGATGTCGAGGAGGCGGGCCGCGCCGGTGATGCCGACGTAGCAGGGGCTGGAGACGAGGAGCACGTCGTCGGGTCCCGTGATCAGGGCGCGCAGCACGAGGAGCATGGCTTCCTGCGCGCCGACCGTCACCACGATGGACTCGGCCGGTACGTCGATGTTCTCGTCGGCGCGCAGCGAGTCGGCGATGATCTCGCGGATGAGGCCCGCCGTGGGCCCGTACTGGTACATGGCGGTCCGCACCTGCTGCGGTGAACACCCCTGCTCCTCCAGGTGGTTCAGGTACCGGCGCAGGTGGGTGAAGATCTGCTCGCTGTCGAAGAATCCGTCGTAGGGGCGTCCCGGCGCGAAGGAGATCGCTTCCGGGTAGCGGGTGGTGATCTCGTTGAGGAAGGTCATCGTGTCCAGGACCGGGTCGGACACGCTGGCGTGCAGTTCGGCCCTCCGCAACGGACGCGTGGCCGGGGGCGGCGCCGGATCGGCCGGGCGGGGTCCGGTGCGGACCAGGCCGGGGCCGATGTCCGCGACCGTGGCGGTGCCGGTGAACGTCATCGCGTCGGCCAGCTCCCGGACGAGGACGTCGAGGACCTCCGCCACGCCCGCGCGTCCGCCGGCCCGCAGCCCGTGCAGGACGGGGCGTCCCGCGAACACCGCGTCGGCCCCGGCGGCGACCGCCGTCAGCACGTCGGCGCCGCGCCGCACCCCGCCGCTCAGCAGGACGGGGCAGCGTCCCCCGACGGTCTCCGCGATCCCGGGGAGCGCGTCGAGGGAGGTGACGACGACACCGTCGGCGCCGCTGTCCAGGGCGCGCAGCGCGTCGCTCGTGGTGCGCACGTCGGCGACGAGCAGTGGCAGGGTGGTGGCGGCGCGGAGACGGTCCACGTCGGCCCAGTCGGCGCGGGCGTCGAGCAGGGAGCGTACGTCGCTCAGTGGTCCCTGCCGCGTCAGGTTGGCCGGGGCCGCGGCCCTCTTGAGGCGAAGGTCGTCGAGGCCGCCCGGGGCGATGAGCACGGCGCCAAATCCGGCGTCCTCTGCGCGTTCGGTGAGCTGCCGCTCAGCAGCACGGTCCCGGAAGGCGTAGGTGCGCAGCCAGGGCGGGACCTCGGTGGCGGAGCCGAGTTCGGCGAAGGTCCGCTCGGCGAAGGCGCCGACGACGCACGGCAGTTGGGCTGCTCCGGCCGCCGCGACCACGGCGAGTTCGCCGCCGGGCCTCGCGGGGGTGGAGAGCGGCCCGACGATCAGGGGCGCCGACCATGCGCGGCCGAGGACCTTCACGGTGGTGTCGGGCGGCCCGGGGGTTCCCGGCCCGCCCTGGCGCAGTCCCGTGCGCCCGAACGCCTCGCGGTTCGCGGCCGATGCGCCTCCGACGCCCGCGTCTCTGCCTTCTCCTCCACCCGAGCCCGCACGGTGTTCGGGGCTGTCGGCCGTCTGTTCCGGCATGAATGTCTCCCAGGCGTCCGGAAGTTATCGGGAAAGGGTCATCCGTCGCTCAGAGTCACACGGTTCTCGACGGACCAACAACGCGTCCAACCGGCTTATTCGCACACTTGGACAGGCAGGGACAGGCGCGGACACACACGGACACGCGTCAACATGCTCGCCGATGGTCACTGTGGGCGACGGCCGGATCGGGCCGTGTCCGCGAGCAACACTCCATCGAGGTCGCGACCGAGCGCGTCGTCGGGGTCGCGGTCCCCTTCTCGTACGACATCTTCTCGTACGGCATCCCAGCCCCCGGCGTCGAGCACGGCCACGAGCCGGTCGGCGGTGCGCGGCGGAACGGTGAAGCGTACGGCGAAGCCCGACACGGCCGGGTCGCCCGCGGGGCTCACGCTCTCGACACAGGCGTCGTCCGCGGCCGCCCCCGCCTCCGCCGCCGCGGCGAGCAGCCGCGCCAGCTCTCCGGGGCGGTCCGCGACGGCGACCCGCACCCGAGGGCCGCCGGGCGCGGCGCCGGGCCGGGTGTCCGGGATCTCCGCGAGACCGGAGATCCCCCGGTCGAGGAGGTCCACGAGCGTGCGCATGCCGTGGTCGCGCCCGCTGCCGCCGGGCCCGGCGAGCGCGTCGAGCGCCGGTACGAGGCGGGACAGGTCCGTGTGGAGGTCCTTCAGGACGCCTGCGATCGCCGGGGCGTTGGCCTGCAGGATGTCGCCCCAGAGCCGCGAGTCGCCGCCCGCGATCCGGGTGGCGTCGCGCAGGCCCTGTCCGGCGAGGCTCGGCAGGTCGGCCGGGCCCTCGCGCAGCCTCGCGGCCATCAGACTGGCCATCAGATGGGGCACGTGAGAGGTCACGGCCACGGCCGCGTCGTGGTCCTGGCTGCGCATCACCACCGGGACGGCCCCGCACAGGGCGACCAGCTCCAGCGCCCGGTCGAAGGCGTCGTCCGAGGTCAGCCGGGACGGGGTCAGCACCCAGTTGCGCCCGTGGAAGAGGCCGGCGCGGGCGGCGAGCGGGCCCGAGCGCTCCCGGCCCGCGAGTGGGTGCCCGCCGATGTAGCGGTGGGGGCCGGGGGCGCGGCTCAGAGCTGCCCGCTCGGGACCCGCCTTCACCGACGCCACGTCCGTGTAGGTCTCGGCGAGCCCGCGCTCCTGTGCCCCGGCGAGCACGGCGCCCACCTGACTGGGCGGGACGGCGATCACGGCCAGGTCCACCGGTTCCGCGGGGACGTCCGTGACTCCGGCGCCGAGGGCGGCGGCGGTGCGGGCCGCGGCGGGGTCGCGGTCGGCGAGGAACACCGTCACGCCGTGCCCGCTCACCGCCAGGGCGACGGAGGTGCCGATCAGGCCCGTACCGATGACGGCCATGGTGCGCATCACTAGTCATCACCCGTTCGAAAGGCCACCGACCATAAACGGAAAGGCCCGCCGATTTTACGACCGGGATCCCACCCCGTATTCACGCTCCGACCTATTGGACGGCACGCGTCTTGGACACCGGTCGGCCGTCCATTGCGCGCGTGGCCAAATTCGAAAACGGATCGTAGAGTCCAGAAGCTCATTTCTCTCCGGATCTGGAGACACTCATGAGGGATTTACCGGAAGCAGCAGAATCAGCGGAATCACCAGAAGCAGCGGATCCGCTCGCGGATCTCTCCATCGACTACGTGGAGATGTACGTCGAGGACCTGGACGCGGCTGTCGCCCAGTGGACCGACCGGTACGCCTTCACGGTCGTCGGCACCGGCACTTCCGCGGAGCACCGCGGCGTCACCGTGCGGCACGGGCGGATCACGCTCGTCCTGACCCAGGCGACGTCCGAGCTGCATCCCGCCTCCGCCTACGTCATGAGCCACGGGGACGGTGTCGCGGACATCGCGCTGCGCACCGCCGACCCCGATGCCGCCTTCCACGCCGGGCTCGCGCGCGGCGCGACAGCCCACCGTTTCCCGCGGCAGCGCACGGAGGGCGGCCGCGCCGAGCCCGCCGCGTTCCGCGGTTTCGGCGACCTGGTCCACACACTCGTCCGGCGCGGGCCCGACGAGGGCCCGGGACTGCCCGCCGGCCATGTGCCGGTACGGAGCACGGAGCCGGGCGCCGAACCGGCCTCCGCAGTCGGCCTGTTGGAGCTCGACCACGTCGCGGTGTGTCTGCCGGCGGGCGACCTCGACGCGATGGTCGCGTACTACCGCGACGCCCTGGGCTTCCGGTTCGTCTTCGAGGAGCACATCGTCGTGGGCGCGCAGGCCATGGAGTCGAAGGTCGTGCAGAGCCGGTCCGGCACGGTGACCCTGACCCTCATCGAGCCCGACACCTCGGCCGCCACCGGCCAGATCGACGAGTTCCTCAAGGGCCACCAGGGCGCGGGCGTCCAGCACCTGGCGTTCTCCTCGCGGAACGCGGTCGATTCGGTGCGGGCGCTGTCCGGGCGTGGCGTGTCGTTCCTGCGCACTCCGGCGTCGTACTACGACCTCCTCGGGCGGCGCGTGGCGCTCGGCGAGGAGCGGCTGGCCGATCTGCGGTCGACGCACGTGCTCGCGGACGAGGACCACGACGGGCGGCTCTTCCAGATCTTCACCGCCTCGACCCATCCGCGGAAGACACTGTTCTTCGAGGTCATCGAGCGCCAGGGGGCGGCGACCTTCGGCAGCGCGAACATCAAGGCGCTGTACGAGGCCGTGGAGCTGGAGCGGACCAAGCAGCGTGGATTCGACCAGCGGTGACCCGGACGCGACCAGGGGTGCCCCGGACGCGACCGGCGCCGACGCGGACGTGAGCCGCGCAGGCGGGGACGCCGCCGACGCGGATGTGAGCCGCGGTGGCGCGGACGCTGCCGACGCGCCCCGTCCGGACGGCGCCGTGCGGCTCGAAGACCTGCACTGCCTCGCCGACGCCGAACGCGCCGCCGCCACCGTACTGCCCGCCGCCGTCCGCGACTTCGTGGCCGGGGGCAGCGGCGCCGAGGTGACGCTCGACGCGAACCGTGCCGCGCTGGACCGGGTCTTCGTGGTCCCGCGGGTGCTCAGGGACGTGTCGGGGTGCACGACGGGGACCAAGCTGCTCGGGCGCCCGGCCCGGCTGCCCCTCGCACTCGCGCCGGTCGCCTACCAGCGGCTCGTGCACCCCGAGGGGGAGCCGGCCGCCGCCCGGGCCGCCCGGGCCGCGCGGGCGGCCGGGGTGCCGTTCACCGTGAGCACCCTCAGCAGCGTCCCCGTCGAGCGGCTCACGGCGCTCGGCGGGACCGTCTGGTTCCAGCTCTACTGGCTGCGCGAGGCCGAACGCTCCCTCGACCTGGTCCGGCGGGCGGAGGACGCCGGCGCGGAGGCCATCATGCTCACCGTCGACGTGCCGTGGATGGGGCGGCGCCTGCGCGACGTGCGCAACCGGTTCGCGCTTCCGGACCATGTGCGCGCCGCCCACCTGGCGGAAGGACCGTCCGCGGCGCACCTACCGCCGTCCGGTGCCGGTGGCGCGTCCGCGCTGGCCGCGCACACCGAGGCCGTGTTCTCGCCCGCCCTGACGTGGTCGGCGGTGGAAGCGCTGCGGGCCCGCACCCGGCTGCCGCTGGTCCTGAAGGGGATCCTGGCGGCCGAGGACGGGGTGCGCGCCGCCGAGTGCGGGGTGGACGCCGTGGTGGTGTCCAACCACGGCGGCCGACAGCTGGACGGCGCCCTGCCGAGCGTCGACGCGCTGCCGGAGGTGGTGGCCCAGGTGGCCGGAGGCTGCGAGGTCCTGCTGGACAGCGGCATCCGCGGCGGTACGGACGTGCTGCGGGCGCTGGCGCTCGGCGCGTCCGGTGTCCTGGTGGGCAGGCCCCTGCTCTGGGGTCTGGCCGTGGGCGGCGAGGGTGGGGTGCGGCGGATCCTCGACCTGCTGACGGACGAGTTCCGGGACGCTCTGGGGATCTCGGGGTGCGCGGACGCGGCCGCGGCCCGGGAGCTGCGGACGGTACGGCGCGAGGCCTGAAGGGAATTCACGCGTCCACCGCCCATTCGCTTCCGGAGTCGACCGGATCGGGGAATACGGAAATGCCCCCTCCGAAATAGCCGATCGGCGGAAGCGCGACGAGCGGCGGCACGATTGGCAGCGGGCCGAGCGCGCGGCCTAGAATCGTGGGGTTTGCCCCCGAGCCGCGTACGGAGCCCCGCCCATGCACAGCCCTCACGATCCGTTCGTACGTGTCCGGGGTGCCAGGGAGCACAATCTCCAGGGCGTCGACGTGGACATTCCACGCGATGTCCTGGCCGTCTTCACGGGCGTGTCCGGTTCCGGAAAGTCCTCGCTCGCGTTCGGTACGATCTACGCGGAGGCGCAGCGGCGGTACTTCGAGTCCGTCGCCCCGTACGCCCGGCGTCTGATCCACCAGGTGGGTGCGCCGAAGGTCGGCGAGATCACCGGTCTGCCACCCGCGGTCTCGCTCCAGCAGCGCCGCTCGGCGCCGACGTCCCGCTCCTCCGTCGGCACGGTCACCACCCTCTCCAACTCCCTGCGGATGCTCTTCTCGCGCGCGGGCCGCTACCCGGAGGGTGCCGAGCGTCTCGATTCGGACGCCTTCTCGCCCAATACGGCGGCCGGCGCCTGCCCGGAGTGCCACGGTCTGGGCCGCGTGCACCGCACCACCGAGGAGCTGCTCGTCCCCGACGCCTCGCTGTCCATCCGCGACGGCGCCATCGCGGCCTGGCCCGGCGCGTGGCAGGGCAAGAACCTCCGCGACGTGCTCGACGCGCTCGGGTACGACGTGGACCGGCCGTGGCGCGACCTCCCGCAGTCGGAGCGCGACTGGATCCTGTTCACGGACGAGCAGCCGGTCGTGACCGTGCACCCGGTGCGCGAGGCGGGCCGGATCCACCGCCCCTACCAAGGCACGTACATGAGCGCCCGGCGTTATGTCATGAAGACCTTCTCGGACTCCAAGAGCCAGACGCTGCGCGCCAAGGCCGAGCGGTTCCTTGCGAGCGCGCCGTGTCCCGCGTGCGGCGGGAGCAGGCTGCGTCCGGAGGCGATGGCGGTGACGTTCGCGGGCCGCACGATCGCCGAGCTCGCCGCGCTGCCGCTGTCGGAGCTCGCCGACGCCCTGGCCGGGGCGGCGGACGTGTCCGAGACGGCGCGTGTCCTGACCGAGGATCTGCTCGCCCGCATCGCGACCGTCACCGAGCTCGGTCTCGGCTACCTCAGCCCGGACCGCGCCACGCCCACCCTGTCGGCGGGCGAACTGCAGCGCCTGCGCCTGGCGACACAGCTGCGCTCGGGGCTCTTCGGCGTCGTGTACGTCCTGGACGAGCCGTCTGCCGGACTCCATCCGGCCGACACGGAGGCCCTGTTGACGGTCCTCGACCGGCTCAAGGCCGCAGGCAACTCCGTCTTCGTCGTGGAGCACCACCTCGATGTCGTACGGCACGCGGACTGGCTCGTCGACGTCGGGCCG
Source organism: Streptomyces sp. NPDC045678 (assembly GCF_056432085.1). Classification (NCBI taxonomy): domain Bacteria; kingdom Bacillati; phylum Actinomycetota; class Actinomycetes; order Kitasatosporales; family Streptomycetaceae; genus Streptomyces; species Streptomyces sp. NPDC045678. Next base: position 2,803 of record NZ_JBWKJS010000014.1, on the reverse strand, counting down.
CACGCGGGCGAGCACGGCGGCCGGGTCCTGCACAGCGGCCCGGTCGCGGAGCTCGAAGGCGTCGGCGAGTCCGCGACGGGCCGCTTCCTCTTCGACCGTGCGACTCCGCCCGTCCGTGAGGTACGCACCCCCCAGGGCTGGTTGAAGGTCGGGCCGGTCACCCGCCACAACCTGCGCGGAGTGACGGCGGAGATCCCGCTCGGCGCCTTCACGGCCGTCACGGGCGTGTCGGGTTCGGGCAAGTCCACGCTCGTCGGCGAGATCACCGAGGACCTGCCGGGGGTCGGTCGGCTGGTCTGTGTCGACCAGAAGCCGATCGGGCGCACTCCGCGCTCCAACCTCGCCACCTATACCGGGCTCTTCGACGTCGTGCGGAAGGTGTTCGCCGGCACGGAGACGGCGAAGGAACGTGGTTATGGGGTCGGCCGCTTCTCCTTCAACGTGGCGGGTGGCCGCTGCGAGACCTGCCAGGGCGAGGGTTTCGTCAGCGTCGAGCTGCTCTTCCTGCCCAGCACGTACGCGCCCTGCCCCGACTGCGCGGGCGCCCGCTACAACCCCGAGACGCTCGACGTGACGTACCGGGGAAGGAACATCGCGGAGGTGCTCGACCTGACCGTCGAGGCCGCCGCGGAGTTCTTCGCCGACACCCCGGCCGTCGTACGCAGCCTGCGCACGCTCCTCGACGTCGGCCTCGGCTATCTGCGCCTCGGCCAGCCCGCCACGGAACTCTCGGGCGGCGAAGCCCAACGCATCAAACTGGCAAGCGAGTTGCAGCGAGTCCGGCGCGGCCACACCCTCTACCTCCTGGACGAGCCGACGACCGGCCTGCACCCCGCCGACGTGGAAGTCCTCACCCGCCGTCTGCACGAGCTGGTCGACGGCGGCAACTCCGTGGTCGTCGTCGAGCACGACATGGCGGTGGTCGCGGGCGCGGACTGGGTCATCGACCTCGGTCCGGACGGCGGGGACCGCGGGGGACTCGTGGTGGCGGCGGGCCCACCCGCGGACGTGGCGCGCGTGGAGAGCAGCCGCACCGCGCCGTACCTGGCACGGGCGCTCGCACGGCGCGGCTGATCACGCCCCGCGCGTCCCGCGGGTCACTCGCTCCGGTAGGCGTCCCGCAGCCGTGCCTTGGCCAGCTTGCCGGTGGGGGTGCGCGGCAGGCTGTCGGTGAAATCGACGGAGCGCGGGGCCTTGTAGTGGGCGAGCCGCTCACGGGCGAAGTCGATGAGTTCGCGCTCGAGTTGCGGCCCTGTCTCGACACCCTGCTCGACCTGGACGACCGCCTTGACCACCTCCCCCATCTCGGCGTCGGGCACGCCGACGACCGCGACGTCCGCGACGGCCGGATGCAGCACGAGGACGTCCTCCGCCTCCTGCGGGTACACGTTCACACCACCCGAGATGATCATGAAGGCTTTGCGGTCGGTGAGGAAGAGATAACCGTCGTCGTCGACGTGGCCGATGTCGCCGGTGGTCGTCCAGTTCGCGTGCTCGGGGTGGCGCGCCGCACGGGTTCGGGCCTCGTCGCCGTGGTAGCGGAAGGAGGGTTCTTCGCGCTCGAAGTAGACCGTGCCGGTCTCCCCGGGCGGCAGAACGCGCCCCTCCTCGTCGCAGATCCGCAGCGTCCCGAGGTACCCGTCGCGCCCGACGGAGCCGGGCTTGCGCAGCCACTCCTCGGGCGAGATGAAGGTGATGCCATTGCCCTCGGTCGACGAGTAGTACTCGTACAGGACGGGCCCCCACCACTCCATCATCCGCCGTTTGACCTCGACGGGGCAGGGCGCGGCGGCGTGAATGGCGGTCCTCATCGACGACAGGTCGTAGCGTTCGCGCACTGCGGCGGGCAGCTTCAGGAGGCGGACGAACATCGTGGGCACCCACTGACTGCGCGTCACCCGGTGGCGTTGGACGGCCGCGAGGGCCGCCTCGGCGTCGAAGGACTCCATGAGGACGACGGTGCCGCCGAGCGCGGTCACCACACCGCAGAACCGCAGCGGTGCCGCGTGGTAGATCGGTGCGGGCGAGAGGTAGACGGTGTCCTCGCCGAAGCCGTACATCGTCCGGAAGACGACCGTGTACGTCGTGGGCTGATCTCGCACATCCCCTTCGGGGAGCTTCGGTTCGATGCCTTTGGGGCGGCCGGTGGTCCCGGAGGAGTAGAGCATGTCGGTGCCGAGCGGCTGCTGTTCGGGCGGTACGGCGGAGGCGGCGTCCAGGGCCTTCTCGTACGTTCCGTCGTCGAGTCCGAGCACAAGGGGCGGCCCGCCCGCCAACTCCCGCACCCTCCGTCCCAGTTCGTCGAGTGAACCGGAGACGATGAGAGCGCCGGCACCGCAGTCGCGCACGATGTACGCGGCCTCGTCCGCTCTCAAGTGGTGGTTGACGGCGGTGAGGTAGAGCCCGGACCGCATGGCCGCCCAGTAGACCTCCAGGGCGCGCGGGTCGTTGTCGCAGAGCAGGGCGAGGTGATCGCCCCGGCGCAGACCTGCGGCCCGCAGATGATCCGCGAGCCGCAGGGAGCGATCTTCGAGTTGTCCGTAGCTGAGGGCCCGTGTGCCGTCGGCGGTGACGACGGCCGGCCTGGCGGGGTCGTACGCTCCCGGATACATGGCCTGAAGCTACGCGTCCTGAAGGGGCGCGGGGAACCGCGCGACAAGCCACATCGGGCCCTCGCGTCCCCGCCGGCACAGGCGGCCGCTACCGGCTCTCCTTGCGGGTGGCGCGGAGCCATTCCTTGTTCATGCCGGTGATGGAGAAGAGGGGGATGCCCTTGGGGCAGGCGGTGGCGCATTCGCCGGTG
>NZ_JBWKJS010000013.1:54737-257076 GCF_056432085.1 Streptomyces sp. NPDC045678 | reverse complement strand
CTCTACCTGCCCACCATCATGGACCCGGTCTACGGCTACCAGGTCACCAACGTCGAAGCCTCCATGTCCTCACCGTCCTCCCTGCTCCACTGGACACGCCGCATGATCGAGATCCGCAAACAGAACCCCGCCATGGGCATCGGCTCGTACACCGAGCTGCCGTCCTCCAACCCGGCGGTGCTCGCCTTCCTGCGGGAGTACAAGGACGACCTGGTGCTGTGCGTGCACAACTTCTCGCGCTTCGCCCAGCCCACCGAACTCGACCTCCAGACCTTCGACGGGCGCCATCCCGTCGAGCTCATCGGCGGAGTGCGCTTCCCTGCCATCGGTGAGCTCCCGTACCTCCTGACACTCGCGGGACACGGCTTCTACTGGTTCCGGCTGTGCAACGACCTCCACCCGCGCCGTCCGGCGGAACTCGCCGTGCGCCTCTGAAGGGACGTGTCGCATGCTCAAGACCGCAACGCAGTCGCGCGAAAGCCTCAGCCCGCCGGTGCTGCTCACGTCTCTGGCCGGAGTGCTCCAGAAGTGGCTGCCCGAGCAGCGCTGGTTCGCCGGCAAGGGACTGCCCGTCACCGAGCTCGCCGTGGTGTCGATGACCGAGCTGCACCCGGGCTGCCTGCACCTGCTGATCCGCTCCCGGCACGCCGGGTCGCGCGAGGACTGCTACCAGCTGCTCCTCGGCGTGCGCAGGGACCTGCCGCCGCGCCTCCACCACGCCGTGATCGGCCGCCCGAGCGAGGGCCCGCTCGCGGGCCTCACCGTGTACGACGCCCTCCACGACCCCCGGTCCGCCACGCTGCTCCTCGAACGCCTGCGCACGCCGGGCACGGCGGGCCCCCTGCGCTTCGAACGCGACGTCCAGACCGTGGTGCCCCCGAACCTCACCCCCCGTGTCCTGGACGGCGAGCAGTCCAACACCTCGCTGGTGTACGGCGATTCCTTCATCCTGAAGCTCTTCCGCCGCATCCAGTACGGCGTCAACCCCGACCTGGAGGTGCCGTGGGCGCTCGCCGGTCAGGGCTGTGCCCGCGTGCCGTCCCCCGTGGCCTGGTTCTGGACGAGCGAGCCGCGCAAGACGACGCTCGGCGTGCTCCAGCCGTTCCTGCGCGGCGCGACCGACGGCTGGACGCTCGCCCTCACGTCCCTGGCCGCGGGGCAGGACTTCACCGACGAGTCGTACGAACTGGGGCGCGCCACCGCCGAAGTGCATCTGGCCCTGGCCCAGGTCTTCGTCCCCGAAGTACCGGACCGGCACGGCGGCCGTCACCTCGCCGAGCGGATGACGTCGCGCCTCGACACCACCGCCCGACAGGTTCCCGCGCTCGTTCCGTACGTGTCCCGGCTGCGGGCCGCCTACGACGCGGTCGCGGCACTCGGGCCGGTGCGACCGCCCCAGCGGATCCACGGCGATCTGCACCTCGGCCAGGTGCTGCGGGCCGGGCAGCGCTGGTTCGTCATCGACTTCGAGGGCGAGCCGGCCCGCCCGATCGCCGAACGGAGGCGCGCCCAGGCGACCGTGCGCGACGTGGCGGGCATGCTCCGCTCCTTCGACTACGCGGCGCACGCCAGGCGCCCCTGGCAGCCCCGGTGGGCCAAGCGCTGCCGTGAGGCGTACTGCGCGGGGTACGCCGCCGAGGCGTCCTGGGACCCGCGGACGGAGGCCGGACTCCTGCGGGCCTACGAGACGGACCGGGCCGTGTACGAGGCGCTGTACGAGGCCAGGCACCGGCCGGACTGGCTGGCCGTGCCCATGGCGGCGATCGCCCGTCTCGCGGAGGGCCGCTGACCTCACCGCCCGCGCCGTCCGCCCCCGCCTTTCCCTGAGGAGACCTGACACCCGTGGTCATCATCGATACGTCCACCGCCGCTCCCGCGCCCGCCCTCCGCGCCGCGTTCGCGCCCCTCGACGACGAGAGCCGTGGCCGTCTGCTGGCGGGCACGCACCACGATCCGCACGCGGTGCTCGGCGCGCACGCGGTCGCGGGCGGCGTGGCCTTCACGGTGCTGCGCCCTTACGCCGAGGCGGTGCGGGTCGTCGTCGACGGGCAGGCCGTTCCGCTGCACGACGTGGGGGACGGGCTGTTCTCCGGCCTGCTGCCGTTCGCGTCGATCCCCGCGTACGTGCTGCGGATGACGTACGACGGCGTGGAGACCGAGCTCCAGGACCCGTACCGCTTCCTGCCCGCGCTCGGCGAACTCGACCTGCATCTGATCGGCGAGGGCAGGCACGAGGAGCTGTGGAAGGCGCTGGGGGCGCACCCGATGACCCATGAGGGGGTCGTCGGCACCCGCTTCACGGTGTGGGCGCCGAACGCGCTGGGGGTGCGGGTGTGCGGGGAGTTCTGCCACTGGGACGGTGCCGCCCACCCGATGCGTTCTCTCGGCTCGTCCGGGGTGTGGGAGCTGTTCCTCCCCGGCATCGGCGAGGGCGACCTGTACAAGTTCGACATCACCCGACCCGACGGCACGCACACCCTCCGCGCGGATCCGATGGCGCGCCGGGCGGAGGTGCCGCCGGCGACCGCGTCCGTCGTCGCGCGGTCGACCCATGTGTGGTCGGACGCGGAGTGGATGGAGCACCGCGCGGACCGGCCCGTCCACCGCTCCCCCTTCTCCGTGTACGAGGTCCATCTCCCGTCCTGGAGACCGGGACTGACGTACCGGCAGCTGGCCGAGGAACTCACGGCCTACGTCTCCGACGCGGGCTTCACGCACGTGGAGTTCATGCCGGTGGCCGAGCATCCGTTCGGCGGGTCCTGGGGTTACCAGGTGACCGGCTTCTACGCGCCGACCGCCCGCCTCGGCACCCCCGACGACTTCAAGTTCCTCGTCGACGCGCTGCACCGGGCCGGCATCGGCGTGATCGTGGACTGGGTCCCCGCCCACTTCCCGAAGGACGACTGGGCGCTGGCGGCGTTCGACGGGGAGCCGCTGTACGAACCGGGGGACCAGCGGCGTGCCGAGCATCCCGACTGGGGCACGCTCACCTTCGACTACGGTCGCACGGAGGTCCGCAACTTCCTCGTCGCCAACGCCGTCTACTGGTGCGAGGAGTTCCACATCGACGGTCTGCGCGTCGACGCCGTGGCCTCCATGCTCTACCTCGACTACTCGCGCGAGGACGGCCAGTGGGAGCCGAACGCGCACGGCGGACGCGAGAACCTCGACGCGGTGTCGTTCCTCCAGGAGATGAACGCCACCGTCTACCGCCGCTGCCCCGGTGTCGTCACCATCGCCGAGGAGTCCACGGCCTGGGACGGCGTCACGCGGGCCACCCACGACACGGGGTTCGGGGAACTCGGCGGCCTCGGCTTCGGCCTGAAGTGGAACATGGGCTGGATGCACGACTCGCTGGAGTACATCCAGCACGAACCGGTGCACCGCCAGTACCACCACAACGAGTTGACCTTCTCCATGGTGTACGCCTACAGCGAGAACTACCTCCTGCCGATCTCGCACGACGAAGTCGTCCACGGCAAGCGGTCGCTGGTGTCGAAGATGCCCGGCGACTGGTGGCAGCGGCGCGCCGACCACCGCGCCTACCTGGCCTACATGTGGGCGCACCCCGGCAAGCAACTCCTTTTCATGGGGCAGGAGTTCGCCCAGGGCTCCGAGTGGTCGCCGGACCACGGGCCCGACTGGGGTCTCCTCGACCCGGCGTACCCCGCCGAGCCGGACCACGGCGGGGTGCGGCGGCTGGTGCGGGACCTCAACCACCAGTACCGGGACGCGCCCGCCCTGTGGGAGCAGGACACGGTGCCCGCCGGGTTCGCCTGGATCGACGCGGACGCCGCCCAGGACAACGTGGTCGCGTTCCTGCGGTTCGCCGCCGACGGGACACCGCTCCTCGCCGTCAGCAACTTCTCCCCCGTCGTCCGCCGCGACCACGTGCTCGGCGTGCCGGAGTCGCCCGGCACCTGGCGGGAGACGCTCAACACGGACGCGGCGTGCTACGGCGGCGGCGACGTGCGCAACGCGACCCCGCTACGGACGATCCCGGAGCCCGTGGGCGCCTTCCCCGCCCACCTGCGCCTCACCCTCCCGCCACTGGCCACGCTGTGGCTGCGGCCCGGATGACATCCAGGGACGCCAGCGCTGCGCGTACCCCTCCCGCAAAGCCCCGCCGAACAGGCCGAGCACCTCTTCGACGGCGGCCGTCAGCGGTGCGGCGTCGGCATGCGCGCCCGGGCGGCCGAGCCTCGCTCCCGGTAAAGGGACTGTGCTAGTCCGACCTTGTCGGGCACTGGTCCGTACCAAGAACCGGAAAAACAACTTCTAGGTACAACCAACTGGCCCGAATGGCTTCCACATCGCGGGCGGGGCGGGAGGACTCTGAGCTCGTTCGTCGAAGCACGCAGGCCGGAGGTGACCGCTCCGGCAGGCCGGTCCCCGAGGGGAGTCCGAGGAATGGGACGTGGCAGGGCGAAGGCGGAGCGTATCGCGGCGGACGCCGCAGAACGCCTTTTCGCCGCGGGACAGTTGCTGCAGAGGGCGCCGACGACGCCCGACAGCAGAGCCGTGTTCCGCACCGATCAAGACGTCAACGACAGCCCGTACCGCGATCGTTGGGCTCACGACAAGGTGGTGCGCTCCACCCACGGGGTGAACTGCACGGGTTCGTGTTCCTGGCAGGTGTACGTCAAAGACGGCCTCATCACGTGGGAGACGCAGGCGACCGACTACCCCTCGGCGGGAGCGGACCGGCCGGACTACGAGCCGCGGGGCTGCCCGCGCGGCGCGTCCTTCTCCTGGTACACGTACTCCCCGACCCGCGTCCGCTACCCGCACGCCCGCGGCGTCCTCGTGGAGATGTTCCGGGACGCCAAGCGACGCCTCGGCGGTGACGCGGTGGCGGCCTGGGCGGAGCTCACCGGCGATCCCGACCGGCGGCGCCGCTACCAGTCGGCGCGCGGCAAGGGCGGTCTGGTGCGGATCGACTGGGACGAGGCGCTGGAGATCGCGGCCGCCGCGCACGTGCACACGCTCAAGGAGTTCGGGCCCGACCGCATCGCGGGATTCTCCCCGATCCCCGCGATGTCGATGGCCTCGCACGCCGTCGGGGCCCGCTTCCACTCCCTCATCGGCGCCCCGATGCTGTCCTTCTACGACTGGTACGCGGACCTGCCGATCGCCTCGCCGCAGGTCTTCGGCGACCAGACCGACGTACCGGAGTCCGGGGACTGGTGGGACGCCGCGTATCTGATGCTGTGGGGCTCCAACGTCCCCGTCACCCGCACGCCCGACGCCCACTGGATGGCCGAGGCGCGCTACCGAGGGCAGAAGGTCGTGGTGGTCTCGCCGGACTACGCGGACGCGACGAAGTTCGCCGACGAGTGGCTGCACCCCCACCCGGGCACGGACGGCGCGTTGGCCATGGCGATGGGGCACGTGATCCTGCGGGAGTGCTTCGTGGAGCGGCAGGTGCCGTACTTCACGGACTACGTCAAACGCTTCACCGACCTGCCCTTCCTCATCGCGCTCGACGAGCACGGTCACGGCACGGGCGCCCGCGTGCCCGGCGCGTTCGTCACCGCCAGGGACCTCGGCCTGGCCAAGGACGCCGAGGCCGGGTCACGGCGCTGGATGCCCGTCCTCCACGACGCCGCCACCGGCCGCCCCGCCGTCCCCAACGGCACCCTGGGCGACCGCTGGGGCAAGGACGGCGAGGGCCGCTGGAACCTGGACCTGGGGGACATCGACCCGCTCCTGAGCCTGCTCGGGCACCCCGGCACGGAGACGGCCGAGGTGGTGCTGCCCCGCTTCGACGAGGAGGGCGCCACCGTGCGGCGCACGGTGCCCGCGCTGCGCGTCGACGGGCACCTGGTGACGACGGTCTTCGACCTGATGCTCGCTCAGTACGGCGTGGGGCGGGCCGGGTTGGGCGGCGCGACGGCCGAGGAGGCGGCGGTGTCGTACGAGGACGCGGCCACGCCCTGCACTCCGGCCTGGCAGGAGGCGGTCACGTCGGTGCCCGCGCGGGCCGTGGTGCGGGCGGCACGGGAGTTCGCCCGCACCGCGGAGCAGACGCGGGGCCGCTGCATGATCGTGATGGGGGCGGGCACCAACCACTGGTTCCACTCGGACACCATCTACCGGTCGTTCCTCTCGCTGCTGCTGCTCACCGGCTGCCAGGGCGTCAATGGCGGCGGCTGGGCGCACTACGTGGGCCAGGAGAAGGTGCGCCCGTACGCGGGCTGGCAGCAGGTGGCCACCGCGTCGGACTGGGTGCGGCCGTCGCGGCAGATGGCCGGCACACCGTACTGGTACCTGAACACCGACCAGTGGCGGTACGAGAAGTTCACCGCGGACGCCCTGGCGGCGCCGACCGCGCCCGGCACCCTCGCGGGCCTGCACACCGCGGACCTCGTGGCCCGCTCCGTACGGCAGGGCTGGATGCCCTCCTACCCGACGTTCGGCGCCAACCCCCTTGACCTGGGGCGGCGCCTGCACGAGTCGGGCGCCGACCCGACGAACTGGGTGGCGGCCGAACGCGACGCGGGGCGGCTGACGTACGCCTGCGAGGATCCGGACGACCCGGCCAACTGGCCTCGGGTGCTCACCGTCTGGCGGGCCAACCTCATCGGGTCGTCCGCCAAGGGCAACGAGTACTTCCTCCGGCACCTGCTGGGCGCGTCCGACAACGCGAGCGCCGAGGAGGCGCCGCCGGACCGGCGGCCGCGCGAGGTGACGTGGCGGGACGACGCGCCGCGCGGGAAGGTCGACCTGCTGCTCGCGCTGGACTTCCGCATGACGTCGACCACGCTCTTCGCCGACCTCGTGCTGCCCGCGGCCACCTGGTACGAGAAGCACGACCTGTCCAGCACCGACATGCACCCCTACGTGCACGCCTTCTCCCCCGCCATCGACCCGCCGTGGCAGGCCCGCACCGACTTCGAGATCTTCCACGGCCTGGCCGCCGAGGTCGGCCGCCTCGCCGCGGGCCGCCTGGACGTGGCCCACGACCTGGTCGCCACTCCCCTGCAGCACGACACCCCCGGCGAGGCACCCCCCGACGGACCCACGGGCCCCCGCTTCACCCTCGTGGAGCGGGACTACACGGCCATCGGCGACCGGATGGCCGCGCTCGGACCGCTCACCGGCGAGGAGGGCATCACGGTCAAGGGCGTCACCGTGCGGCCGCTGCCGGAGATCGACTGGCTCGGCACCCGCTGCGGCACGGCGACGCGCGGCCCGACGCGCGGGCGGCCCCTCCTCGACACGGACGTCAAGATGTGCGAGGCGATCCTCGCGCTGTCGGGCACCACCAACGGACGGCTCGCCGCCGAGGGCTTCGACCGCCTCGCCGAGCGCTGCGGCGCCGACACGGGCCTCGGCGAGCTCGCGTCCTCGGTGGCCGAGCGGCGCGTCACGTTCTCCGACACGCAGGCGCGCCCGGTGCAGGTGGGCGCGAGCTTCGAATGGTCGGGCAAGGAGGGCCCCGAGCGCCGCTACTCCCCCTTCACGATCAACACGGAGCACTTCAAGCCCTGGCACACCCTCACCGGCCGCCAGCACTTCTACCTCGACCATCCGTGGATCGCCGAGTACGGCGAACAACTCCCCGTATACCGGCCGCCGTTGAGCCTCCCGGTGCTCGGCGAGCAGCCGTCGGCGGGGCCGGACGGCGGACGTTCCGTGACGGTGCGGTACCTGACGCCCCACTCCAAGTGGTCCATCCACTCCGAGTACCAGGAGAACCTGCTGATGCAGACGCTGGCCCGCGGCGGCCCCGTCATCTGGATCGGCGTGGACGACGCCGCGTCGATCGGCGTGGCCGACAACGACTGGATCGAGGCGCACAACGCCAACGGCGTGGTGGTGGCCCGCGCGGTCGTCTCCCACCGCATGCCGCCCGGCACGGTGTTCATGTACCACGTCCAGGAACGCCTGGTGAACGTCCCCACGTCCGAGGCGACCGGGCGGCGCGGCGGCGTCCACAACGCGCTCACCAAGCTCCTGATCAAGCCGACGCACCTGATCGGCGGCCACGCGCAGCTCAGCTTCGCGCCCAACTACTACGGCCCCACCGGCAACCAGCGCGACGCGGTCACCGTCATCCGGCGCCGCTCCCAGGAGGTGCAGTACTGATGCCCCGTGACGGAGTCACCGTCGGCCGGGTCATGGCACAGGTGGCCATGGTGATGAACCTCGACAAGTGCATCGGCTGCCACACCTGCTCGGTCACCTGCAAACAGACCTGGACCAACCGGGCGGGCACCGAGTACGTGTGGTTCAACAACGTGGAGACCCGCCCCGGCCAGGGCTACCCGCGCGGCTACGAGGACCAGGAGAAGTGGCGCGGCGGCTGGGAGCTCAAACGCGGCCGGCTCGTGCCCCGGGGCGGCGGCCGCGCCCGGCGTCTGGCCCGGCTGTTCGCCAACCCCGAACTCCCCTCGCTCGACGACTACTACGAGCCGTGGACGTACGACTACGAGACCCTCACCACCGCCCCCCTCGGCGACGACGTGCCCACCGCCCGGCCGCGCTCGCTGATCGACGGCGAGCCGACCGCGGTGACGTGGGGGCCGAACTGGGACGACGACCTGGGCGGCGGCCCCGAACAGCTGGCCGGTGACCCGGTGCTGAGGAAGATGAACGACCAGGTGCGCCTGGAGTACGAGCAGGCGTTCATGTTCTACCTGCCGCGGATCTGCGAGCACTGCCTCAACCCGTCGTGCGTCGCGGTCTGCCCGTCGGGCGCCCTCTACAAGCGCATCGAGGACGGCATCGTCCTCGTCGACCAGGACCGCTGCCGCGGGTGGCGCATGTGCGTGAGCGGCTGCCCGTACAAGAAGGTGTACTTCAACCACCGCAGCGGCAAGGCCGAGAAGTGCACGATGTGCTACCCGCGCATCGAGGCGGGCCTGCCGACCGTGTGCTCCGAGACGTGCGTGGGCCGCCTGCGCTATCTCGGCGTCATCCTCTACGACGCCGACAAGGTCGGCGAGGCCGCGGCCACGGAGCACGAACAGGACCTCTACCAGGCCCAGTTGGACTGCTTCCTCGACCCCGACGACCCCGAGGTGGCGCGCGCCGCCGAGGCGTCCGGCATCCCCCACGACTGGGTGACCGCCGCCCGGCGCTCCCCCGTGCACGCGCTCATCAGCCGCCACAAGGTGGCGCTCCCGCTGCATCCCGAGTACCGCACCATGCCCATGGTCTGGTACGTCCCTCCGCTGTCGCCCGTCGTCGAGTCCCTGACCGCCACCGGGCACGACGGCGAGGACCCGGCCAAGCTGTTCGCCGCCATCGACTCGCTGCGCATCCCCGTCGGCTATCTCGCGGAGCTGTTCACCGCGGGCGACCCGGCGCCGGTGGAGGCGGCGCTGTGCCGGCTCGCGGCGATGCGCTCCCACATGCGGCGCGTCAACCTCGGCGAGGAGCAGGACCCCGCCATCGCGCGCGCCGTCGGCATGGACGCCGACGAGATCGAGGCGATGTACCGGCTGCTCGCCCTCGCCAAGTACGACGAGCGGTACGTGGTCCCCACCAGCTACACCGCCCCGGCCCCCGGCTCCGACGACCTCGACGCCGGGTGCAGCCTGGACGGGCGGGACGGACCCGGCATGTACGACCCGGACGCCTTCCACGTCCCCCTGGGGGCGTCGGCGCCCGGCAAGGAGCCGGAGCACGCGGGGACTTCGCTGCGCGACCGGGTCAACCTCCTGAACTGGAACGGCCGCGGCCGCCCCGAAGGGCTCTTCCCCGGCGCGGAGGGCGACGCCCGGTGAACCGGGCCGTCGTTCACCAGGCCGCGTCCCTGCTGCTCGGCTACCCGGACCGGGACTGGCCCGGACGGCTGCACACCGTCCGCTCGGCGCTGGAACCCGTGCCGGGCGCCGACGTCCGGCTCCTGCGCCGGTTCTGCGCACGCGTCGACGGCACCGCGCCGCTCGAACTCGCCGCGCGGTACGTCGCCACGTTCGACCGGAGCCGCCGACGCTGCCTCTACCTGACGTACTACACCGACGGGGACACCCGCAGGCGCGGCACCACCATGGCGGGGCTCAAATCGCTCTACCGCGCTCACGGTTGGCGGCCGCCCGCGGACGAACTCCCCGACTTCCTGCCCCTGATGCTGGAGTTCGCCGCCCGCACCCCGGACGCCGGGGCGCGGCTGCTCGCCGAACACCGGCCCGCCCTCGAACTGCTCCGCTTCGGCCTGACCGCCTACGACAGTCCCTACGCCGACGTCGTCGAGGCCGTCTGCCGCACCCTGCCGGGCCCCGGCCCCGCCACCCGCGAGGCGGCCCTGCGCCTGGCCCGCACCGGCCCGCCCGCCGAATCCGTCGGCCTCCTTCCCTTCCCCCGGTTCCCCCAGTCCTCGCAGCTTGGACCGTTGCCCGCCCCGCACGCGGAGGAGACCGCCCGGTGAACCATCTGCGCATCGCCCTGTGGGGCGTACTGCCCTATCTCGTCCTCGTCGTCATGGTCACCGGCACGGCCTGGCGCTACCGCTACGACCGGTTCGGTTTCACCACGCGTTCCAGCCAGCTGCACGAGCACCGGCTGCTCAGCATCGGCGGTCCGCTGTTCCACTACGGGCTCCTGTTCGTGGTGGCCGGGCACGCCGTCGGACTGCTGATCCCCGAGTCGCTCACGGAACGCGCCCACGTCCACGAGTGGATGTACCACGTCAACGCGCTGGTCGTGGGCGGCACGGCGGGCCTGGCCACCCTCGCGGGCCTGGCGGTCCTCATCCACCGGCGGCTGCGCGTACCCGCCGTGCGCGGGTCGACCAGTCGCAGCGACCGCGTCGTCCTGCCGGTCCTGGTCTGTGTGATCCTGGCGGGCCTCGTCGCCACGGCCACCACGCTGCGGCCCCACTCCTACGACTACCGCCTCGGGGTCTCGGTGTGGTTCCGCTCGCTGTTCGCCCTCGACCCCGACGTCTCCGCCGTGGCGGACGCGCCGCTCGCCTACCAGGTCCACGCGCTGCTGGGCATGGCCCTGTTCGCCCTGTGGCCGTTCAGCCGCCTGGTGCACGCCTTCACGGCCCCGCTCGGCTACCTGGCCCGCCCGTACGTGGTCTACCGGTCGCGCGGGGTTCCTGCGGGGCGCAGGGAGGGGGCGACGCGTCGCTGACCTCCGTCGTCGCCGGTCGGCGACGAGGGGGACATGCGGGGAGGTGTGCCACCGGAACCGGTGTCGGCGCGTTCGCGCTCCTGTCGCGGGCGGCCGCTCGTGCCATGGTGAGAACGGACCGGCGATTGGTACGGACCAGCCGGGTCGACACCGATGCCCCGAGGAGCGTGCACATGCGCGGCACAACGGTCTTGCCCGGTGAGGGGAACAACGGAGAGCCGGGCGAGGACGGCATGCCCATGCACCGGCTCCAGGTACCGATGCCCAACGCGCTGCCCTTCGCCATCGGCACGTTCGACACCATCGGACCGATGTCGCGCGCCCCGTTCCCGCACCGGCACACCTTCCACGAGATCGTCCACGTCACCGCGGGCACCGGCCGGCACGTCGTCGACCTGGGCCGTTTCCCGCTGCGGCCGCCGAACCTGTGCTTCATCGCCCCCGGGCAGGTGCACCACTGGGAGGACGTGACCGGTCTGGAGGGCCGGGTCATCCTCTTCACCGACGACTTCCTCGTGGACCACCCCGCCGACCGGCACGTCCTGCGGACCCTCTCCCGGCGCTCCTGGCTCGACCTGACGGCGGAGGCCGCGGAGGAGACCGCGCGCCTGGTCGCCGAGCTCGACGGCGAGTACCGGTTGGGGGCCACCGGATTCCACAGCGTCCTGCGGGCGCTGCTGCACGTCCTCGTGGTGCGGGCGGCACGGCTCCCCGCGCCCCGGTCACCGGCCGAACCGCCCGCGCCGCCGCCCCTGCCCGAGGGCCCTTCCCACTCGCGTCCCGGCTCGGTGGCCGCGGACTTCCTGACCCTCATGGGGGCTCCCGACGCGGCCCTGCAGTCGGTGCGTTCCTGCGCGGACCACCTGGGCGTCTCGGTGAGCTATCTCAGCGAGGTGGTGAAGGCGGAGACCGGCAGGACACCCGGCGAACTGATCCGGCAGACGCGGGTGCACGAGGCCAAACGGCTGCTGCTGCGCACCGAGTTGACGGTACGCCAGGTCGCGGGACGGGTCGGCTTCAAGGATCCGGCGTACTTCTGCCGCTTCTTCCGCCGCGAGACCGGCGCGAGCCCCGGGGACTTCCGGCGCGGCGGTGGCGATATTCACCACGACCACCGGCTCGAGTCCATCGCCGGGCCCTCCTCGCCCGCATAACTTCATAGCCGATCCGGAACCACCGACCCCCACAGGCTCAGGAGGAGCGATGGACCACGAGACCGGCAGCCCCGGAGGGGGCATACCAGGGGCGGACGACACCCCCGCCGTCGACGGCGTGAACGGCACCAAGGGCCCCAGCCGCAAGACCGTCCTGCGGGCCGCGGCCGCGCTGGGCATGGCCGTACCGGTGTCCCTCATGGGCGTACCCGCACTGGCCAGGACCGCCACCGAGCGGGGCGAGGCACCGGAGCTCACCCCCACCTGCGACGACGGTGACGACCCGACCATCCCGCAGATGGAGGGGCCGTACTTCAAGCCCAACTCCCCGCAGCGCACCTCTCTCATCACGACCGGCACCCCCGGCGTGCGCCTCACCGTCACCGGCTACGTCTTCGGGCGTGCCTGCAAGCCCATCTCCCGGGCCCTGCTGGACTTCTGGCAGGCCGACACGTACGGGACGTACGACAACGCCGGGTACCGCTTCCGCGGGCACCAGTTCACGGACGCCAACGGCGCGTTCAAGCTCACCACGATCGTGCCCGGCCTCTACCCGGGCCGCACCCGGCACCTGCACGTCAAGGTGCAGGCCCCCGGGCGTCCGATCCTCACGACGCAGCTGTACTTCCCCGGCGAGCCCCGCAACAACACGGACACGATCTTCGACCCGCGCCTCCTCATGAACGTCCGCACCGTCGGGAACACGAAGGAGGCGGACTTCGACTTCGTCCTGAACGTGCCGCAGTAACCCCGCGTGCAGCCGCCGGGCCGCGTACAGCCTTGGGCGCCCTCCGCCGGTCGACCGATCGGTCGTGACCGTCCGAGGAACAGAGGAAGTCGTAGGTCGCCCGCACACCGCAGAGTCCCGCGCACCCTGCCCCTGATCGCCGCGCCGCTGTTGGTGGGCAGCGGCCTTGCGGCCCTGACGCCGGGGCAGGGCAGTGCCCGCGCGGACTCCGCCGTGCGGGCGACGGACGACTTCAACGGCGACGTACGGCTCCGAGGACGGCCTCGCCCTCAGGGGCGGCTCAGGCGGCCGGGCGGATCAGCTCCCAGGTGTCGACGGCGTGGTCGAGGGCCATGCCGTGCCGTTCGTAGAGGGCGAGTGCGCCGCTGCTGTTGTCGGTGTCGACGCCGAGGCCGATCCGGTCGCGGCCCAGCGCGGCGTAGTGCCCGAAGGCGTGGCGCAGGAGGTGGCTGCCGAGACCGCGCCCGCGGGCCGCGGCCAGGACTCCGAGGTTGCCTATCCAGCCCATCGACGGACGGTTGTCGTGGGTGCGCAGCACGGCGGCGTCGCCGAGTCCCTCGACGTGGGCGACCCAGATGAGCGACCAGTCGGCGTTCCGGGCGTCGATGTCGTCGAGCCACTGCGCGTACGTGCGCGGCCGGTGGTCGAAGTGCTCCGTGAAGCACTCCTGGAGCAGGGCGTGGGCGCGCCTGCGGTCCTCCTCCGCGAGGCAGGGCCGCAGGACCACGCCGGGCGGTGCCTTCGGCAGCGGGTCCGCGTCCACGCCGATCCGGCGCTCCAGCACGTTGTGGCGCCGCACGGTGCGCCAGCCTCGCGCACGGAGGGCCCCCGGGTCCGTGGTGGGTTGGGTGTTGAGATGCAGATGCACCACGGCCCTTGCCGCGCCGTTGGCCGCCGCGCGCTCGGCGGCGCGCTCCTCGAGCAGGTCGAGGAGGTGCAGGGCGCCGTGCGGGCGGCCGGGCAGGACGTAGTGGTCGACGTCGATGCGCTCGCCGCCGGATTCGTCCCACAGCAGCGCGTACCCCACGAGCGATTCACCGTCGAAGAGCAGCCACGAGTCCCGCTCCAGGTCCACCCCGGGATGGGCCAAATCGGCCCGCACCTCGGCCGTTTCGGTGTCGGCGCGGCCGATCTCCAGCAGGTCGACCTCGTTGAGCAGCGCGCACACGGCCCCCACGTCGTCGAGCGTCGCCGGGCGCACGGTGAGCCCCTGGGGCGGTGTGGGAGACGTCGTCATGGGCCCACTGTCCGGAGGCGGGGTCCCGGCCCGCAACGGACTTTCTCCCGGCTCGCCTCAGGCCAGTATCGCGCGTACCGTCTTGCCCCCGCGGTGCGCCCCCACGACCTCGAGCCGGTGGGTCAGCAGCCGGACCATCGCCAGGCCGCGTCCACTCTCCTTCTCCGTGTTGTCCATGCCGTGCCTCTGGAACCGTGGATGCTCGGGACTCGCGTCGGTGACCTCCACGGTCACCCTCGCTCCGGACACCTCGACGCGCAGCCTGCAGCCGCCTCGTCCGTGCCGCAGCGCGTTGGACACGAGCTCGGAGACGATCAGCGCGGCGTCGTCCATCCGCTCGGCGTCCACCTCGGTCTTGCGGCGCCGGGACCCGGCGAGGAACGCCGAGGCCAGCCTCCGCGCGCGGCCCGCCGACGCGGGCTCCTGCGGCAGCGCGTACTCCACCCGTTCCGTGGGCCGATGGGCGCGCTGGTGCGCACGCATGACAGCTCACTCCCCTCCCTGTAACAGACCGGCGTCCACCCGCGAACCATGCCGCCACCGGGGTCGCTGCCCATCCGGCGCGACCTGTCCTGCCTCACGGTGATGCCCTCGCGCACTGATCCCCAATCCGCTCGCCGGCACTTCCCTGGGCGCCCGTCCAATCGCCGCTCATTGACCTTGACATCGGCTTCGAACCAGACTGGGCGGCCGTCCGCTCCTCCGTGCCGGGAAGGCCGCTCATGCATCCGACGTCCCGCCCCTTCAAGGACTACCAGGACGAGATCTACCTCGACGGTCTGCGCGGCGTCGTCCCCAAGTACCCGATGGAGTACGCCGAATGGGAGGCGCGCGCCCATGCCGCGATGCCGCCCTCGGTCGTCTCGTACGTCGCGGGCGGCGCGGGCGACGAGCGTACGCAGGACGCCAACGTCACCGCGTTCGACCGGTGGGGGCTGATACCACGCATGTTCGTGGGGGCCGCGGAGCGCGACCTGTCCGTCGACCTGTTCGGCATGACACTGCCCTCTCCTCTGTTCATGGCCCCCATCGGGGTCCTGGGCATCTGCGCGCAGGACGGGCACGGCGATCTCGCGACCGCGCGGGCGGCCGCGCGGACGGGGGTCCCGATGATCGCCTCCACCCTGTCCGCCGACCCGATGGAGGACGTCGCCGCCGAACTCGGCGGGACACCCGGCTTCTTCCAGCTGTACACACCGACCGACCGCGCGCTCGCCGAGAGCCTCGTGCGCCGGGCGGAGAAGTCCGGGTTCAAGGGCATCGTCGTCACCATGGACACCTGGATCACCGGGTGGCGCCCGCGGGATCTGAGCACCTCCAACTTCCCGCTGCTGCGCGGCCACTGCCTGGCCAACTACACGAGCGACCCGGTGTTCCGCGCGGAGCTGCCCACCGCCCCCGAGCACGATCTGCGGTCCGCGGTGCTCAAGTGGGTGCAGGTCTTCGGCAATCCGCTCACGTGGGACGACCTGCCGTGGCTGCGCTCCCTGACCTCGCTGCCCCTGATGGTGAAGGGGCTCTGCCACCCCGAGGACGTGCGCCGGGCCAGGGACGGCGGGGTGGACGGCATCTACTGCTCCAACCACGGCGGCCGCCAGGCCAACGGCGGACTTCCCGCGCTCGACGTGCTGCCCGCGGTCGTCGAGGCCGCCGAGGGGCTGCCCGTCCTCTTCGATTCGGGGGTGCGCAGCGGCGCGGACGTCGTCAAGGCCGTCGCGCTCGGCGCCACCGCCGTGGGCGTGGGCCGCCCGTACGCGTACGGCCTCGGCATGGGCGGGGCCGACGGCGTCACGCACGTACTGCGCTCGCTGCTCGCCGAGGCGGACCTGCTGATGGCCGTCGACGGCTATCGGACGCTGGCGGACCTCACCGCGGAGGCGCTCCAGCGCGTGCGGTGAGGTGCGCCCGGCCGAGGTCAGGGGGCCGCCGAGGTCAGGCAGGGGCCCACCCGACGGTCCGGTAGACACCTACACGTTTCTTGTGAGACATTATCGTCTCATTCGAAACTGAGGTGTTACCCCACATGACCCCGCAGCGTGATCCACGACGCTGGGCCGTCCTCGCGATCCTCTCCGGCAGCCTCCTGCTGATCGCCATGGACACCACGATCCTGAACGTCGCCTTCCCCTCCCTGGTCGCCGATCTGCGGCCCAGCTCCGTACAGCAGCTGTGGATCATCGACATCTACGCCCTCGTGCTGTCCGGCCTCCTCGTGACCGCGGGTGCGCTCGGCGACCGGTGGGGCCGCAAGCGGCTGCTCCTGATCGGCTTCGGCGTCTTCGCCCTCGCCTCGCTGCTCGCCGTCTTCGCGACCGCCGCGTGGCAGGTCATCGCCGCCCGTGCGCTGCTCGGCGCCGGTGGCGCGACGATCATGCCGGCCACCCTGTCGATCCTGCGGAAGGTCTTCACCGACGCCCGCGAGCGCGCCCTCGCCTACGCGGTGTGGTCGGCCGTCTTCGGCGGCGGCATGGCGCTCGGCCCGGTCGTCGGCGGTCTCCTTGTCGAGCACAACGGCTGGCAGTCGGCGTTCCTCGTCAACATCCCGGTCGCGCTGGTGATCATCGCGCTCGGCCTGTGGATCCTGCCCGAGTCCCACCGGCCCCGCGAGGGCCGCTGGGACTGGTGGGGCGTCGGCCAGTCCGTCGTCGGCATGCTCGCCCTCGCGGGCGGCATCAAGCAGCTCGGCAAGGGCGGCCCCGCCGACCCCGTCGCCTGGGCACTCCTCGCCGTCTCGGCGGTGACCCTCACGGTCTTCGTACGCCGCCAGCTGCGCCTGGCCCACCCGCTGCTGCGGGTACGCCTCTTCGCGTCCCGGCCCTTCGCCATCGCCGCGACCTCGATCTTCCTCGGCATGATCGCGCTGGGCTCTGCGCTGTTCCTGATCACCCAGTGGTTCCAGTACGGCCAGGGCTACAGCCCCCTGGAGGCGGGCGTCCGCCTGCTGCCCGCGCCGCTCGGCCTGGTCCTGACCTCGCTGGTCACCCCGGCGCTGATGCACCGCCTGCCGATCCGCCACGTCATGGGCGGTGGGCTGCTCCTGATGACCGCCGGGCTCTCCCTGCCGTGGCTGCTCCAGCAGTCGGGGCCGCTCGGCTACGGCGAGGTCGCGGTGGCGCTCGGCGTGCTCGGCTGCGGCGTCGGCATCGCGACGACCGCCGCGTCCGTGACGCTGATGGCCGCCACCCCCGCCGAGGACGTCAGCGGCGCGGCGGCGGTCGAGGAGACCTGTTACGAGCTGGGCGCCGCGATGGGCGTGGCCGTGCTCGGCAGCGTCGCCACCGCGCTCTACCGCGCGAACCTGCCCGACCTCGGTCTCACGGCGGACACCGCGGCGTCCGTGAGCGACTCGATCGGCGAGGCGGCCCGGGTGGCGTCCGGCCTCACGGGCCCGGCCGGTGCCGAGCTGCTTTCGCGGGCCGCCGACGCGTTCACCTCCGGGATGACGCCCACGTTCCTGATGGCGGCCGCGCTGCCGCTGGCCGCCGCGGCGCTCACCTGGGCGAAGATCCCGAAGAACCTGCGCCCGACGGAGGACGCGCACTGACCGCCGCAACTGGCAACATCCGTACCCCAGTTCACGCCTATCATCTGTGGGTCTGTTCGACAGTGACTCGGCAGTGAGAGGACAACGGGGAATTGAGTTCCATACGTAAGCGCGGCGCACGCAAGCGCCGCATGGCGATGGCCGGCGTGGGCGCCGCGGCGGCCGTCGTGGCGGGGGTCCAGCTGTCTCCCGCCGCCTTCGGCACCGGCGGCGACGACGAACCGGCCGCGGTGCGCCCGGCTGCCGAGGCGGCGGACTTTGGCGCCACCCGCTCCGACGGCACGGCGTTCGAGGACGGCGTCATGTCCCTGAAGTCGACGCCCGTGGCCCGCTCCGCGGCGCCGTCGGCCTCGGACGGGCGTGCCGCGGCCGCCGCCCCGCACGGCACGGGCTGGC
Organism: Streptomyces sp. NPDC045678; assembly: GCF_056432085.1. Lineage (NCBI taxonomy): Bacteria > Bacillati > Actinomycetota > Actinomycetes > Kitasatosporales > Streptomycetaceae > Streptomyces > Streptomyces sp. NPDC045678. The sequence continues at coordinate 238,909 of NZ_JBWKJS010000013.1, read as the reverse complement.
AGTCGGGCGGTGCGTCGAAGTACCTCGCCGACGGCTACACGATCAAGTTCTACGACAAGAAGTCGGCGGACTGGCTGGCCCCGTACGTGAAGAAGTCCGCCGCCGACCTCCAGCGCGTCACGACGCTCCCGGTGAAGGTCGACACGCGGCCGGTCGGCTGGGACTACGTCCGGCCCAAGGGCGAGATCATCGTCGGTGTGCTGCACCGGCCCTGCGTCCCGCCGGCCGACGGGGGCTCGGCGGGCTGGAAGGTGGTCCGTGACGGCTCCGGCAGCAAGAACCTGAGCTGCGGCTTCTACTCCTCGTCCGTCGCCGACACGGTGACCAGCGGGCACGCGTACATCGACGACGAGTTCCTGACGTCGGCCGGCAAGCCCGCCCCGTCCATGGGCGAAACGTATTTCCGCAACCACATCAGCCACGAGCTCGGCCATACGATGGGCCTGGCGCACGCCAACCGCAGCGCGACCCGCGGCGACTGCGTCAAGGGGTCGGACTCCGGCCAGTTCCCCGTGATGTGCACGCCCACCAACGCGTACCAGGACAAGCGCGCGGGCACCTACGTCCAGCAGTACGACATGCAGGGCCTGCGCCACCTGGCTCGCGGTGGCGGCGCGGCGCTGCCCCCGCAGGGCAAGGTCACCGGCCTCGGCCGCAAGTGCCTCGACGCCAAGGGCGGCAAGGCGGCCAACGGCACGCAGATCCAGATCTACACCTGCAACAGCGGCCCGGGGCAGTCCTGGATCCTGCAGAAGGACAGCACGATCCGCGCCCTCGGCAAGTGCCTGGACAACTACCGCAACGCGAGCACCAACGGCAACAAGATCGCCCTCTCCGACTGCCACGGCGGCGCGTCCCAGCGCTGGCAGGTCAACGCCAAGGGCCAGATCGTGCACGTCGCGTCCGGCAAGGTCCTCGACGTGAAGGGCGGCTCCACCGCCAACAGCACCAAGGTCCAGCTGTACGCGGCGAACACGTACAAGCGCCAGATCTGGGTCACGCCCAAGTAGCGCGCCACGGTGGGCGGGCGCGTCCGCGGGTGCGGCCGGAACGGCTACAGTCACCTGCGATCACCCCCGCCCACCTGGGAGAACCTCGGACCATGGCCGTCGACGAACTCGACACCCGCATCCTCCGGCTGCTGCTCGAACAGCCCCGCACCAGCCTGCGCGAGTACGCCCGCGTCCTCGGCATCGCCCGCGGCACCCTCCAGGCCAGGCTCGACCGCATGGAGCGGGACGGCGTGATCACCGGCACGGGGCCCTTCCTCTCCCCCGCCGCGCTCGGTCACCCCGTGCTCGCCTTCGTCCACATCGAGGTCACGCAGGGGCATCTGGACGAGGTGGGGGACGCGCTCGCCGCCGTGCCGGAGATCATCGAGGCGCACTCGATCACGGGCGGCGGCGACCTCCTGACGCGGGTCGCGGCGCGCGACAACGGGCATCTGGAGGACGTCGTGCAGCGGCTGATCAATCTGCCGGGGGTCGTGCGCACGCGGACGGAGATGGCACTGCGGGAGCGGGTGCCGCACCGGCTGCTCCCGCTCGTCGAGTCGGTCGGCAGGTCGGTCGGCGGATCGGTCGGCGGGCCGGTCGGCGGGTAAGGGTGAGCGGGCCGGGTTGACCTGGCCGTTTGGCATGCTGGAGGCCATGAGCACCTTCGGCAGGACCTCGGTCGTCCTCGACCTCGACGGCACCCTCGTGGACAGCGAGCCCAACTACTACGAAGCCTCGCGGGCCCTGCTCGCCGACTTCACGGGCCGGGAGTACACCTGGGCCGACAACGAGCAGTACGTGGGCATCAGCTCCCACGAGACGCTCGCGCTCTGGAGGCGGGAGTACGGGATAGGGGCTTCGGTGGCCGAGCTGCTCGTCGACCTCGACCGCCGCTATCTGGAGCTGGCCCGCGCCCGGACCCCCGTCTACCCCGAGATGCGCAAGCTCGTCGAGCGGCTGCACGACGCGGGAGTGCCGATGGCCGTCGCGTCCGGTTCCTCACGCGCGGCCATCGGGGCGATCCTGGCCGGGACGGGCCTGGACGCGCAGCTGACGACGTTCGTCTCCGCCGAGGAGGTGGAGCGCGGCAAGCCCGCGCCGGACGTGTTCCTCGCGGCGGCCGCGCTGCTCGGCGCGGAGCCCGCGGACTGCGTGGTCTTCGAGGACGCGGCTCCTGGTGCCGCGGCGGCGCACGCGGCAGGCATGCGCTGCATCGCGGTCCCCTATGTCGCCGCCCATGCGGACGACCCGGCCTTCGCGGGCGCGGAGCTGCTGTTCAGGGGTGGTCAGCAGGAGTTCACGGCGCAGGCCGCGCTCGACGTGCTGGCGGCCGGCCGGGAGCGGTGAGGACGCCTCAGACCAGCTCGGGCTGCGGCTTCGGTTCGGCCGGTACTGCCTTCGGCTCCCAGAGCCTGGTCGTCCACATGTAGCCCTGGACGACCGAGGCCATCGCGAGGATGAGCAGCGGTCCCGCCACCCACGGGTACTCGGCCATCTGCGTCGGCAGATACCGGTACGCCACCAGGAGCGCGGCGAAGACGCCGGTGCCGTAGGCGACGAGCCGGACGGCCGACCGGTCCCAGCCGCGGTCGAACGAGCGCATCGCCGCGTCGATGGTGAACGCGAACACGACACCGGCGATGAGGTCCGCGCCGTAGTGGTAGCCGAAGCCCAGGGTGGCCGTGAGGGTCGCGACGAGCCAGAAGGTGCCCGCGTACCGGAGCAGGCGCGGTCCCTTGCGGGAGTGGATGAAGATCGCGGTGGCCCATGCCGTGTGCAGGCTGGGCATGCAGTTGCGCGGGGTGATCCCGTCGTACGGCATCGCGTGCGGGGCGGTGAGCGGCGGTGCCGTGTGCGGCCACAGCTCGGCGAGCGCCCACTGTCCGCCGCCGGTGCCGAAGGCCCCGTCTCCGTACGCGAAGATCGGGCCGACCACGGGGAAGATCATGTAGATGGCCGGTCCGACCAGGCCGATCACCAGGAAGGTGCGCACCAGGTAGTGGCCGGGGAAGCGGCCCTCGGTGGCGACGTTGCGCAGCTGGTACAGGGAGACGCAGACCGCGGCCACCGCGAGCTGGATGTAGACCCAGTCCAGGAGGTGCGAGCCGACCGGCCCTGTGGCCTCGACCATCCGCCCCACCAGCCACGACGGGTTGCCCAGCGCGTGGTCGGCGACGGCGACGTACGGGTCGAGGACCGTCGGGCGGGTCTTCGAGGTGATGAGCAGCCAGGCGTCACCGGTCTTGCGGCCGGCCACGAGCAGCAGGCCGAGGCCGACGCCCTTCAGGAGCAGGACCCGTTCCGGCCCGGTGCGGCGCGTGACGGCGATGATCCCGCACCCGAGGATCACCCACAGCGCGCCGTTGCCGAACATCTGGTCGGCGTCGACCGCCCACCGCACCAGGAAGAAGACGACGTCGATGCCGATGGCGACACCGGCGGCGACGAGCCGTTGCCGCCAGGTGAGCACCACCATCGTCAGCGCCAGGCTCGCGTACAGCAGCGGCCCCGACTTCGGCGCGAAGATCACCTCGCCCGCCTGGTTGGCGATCGGCCCCGGCAGGCCGTAGTGCCGCGAGGCGATCTCCAGCACGATGAGGAACCCGAGGGTCACCACACCCGCCGCGGTCCACAGCAGCACCCGGGGGCGGCGCAGGGCCGAGATCGGCTGTGTGCGGTCTTTGCGCGGAGATATCCGCGGTGCGTTAGATATCAATGGTCTGGCCGTTTGTTAGGTGCGTGGGCTGAAACAGTCCACTCTCGCCGGGGCCGGATCATGCTATCCGAGCACGGCCCCGGTCAGGCAGCTCCGGCCACCCGCTCCGGGGTGAGCAGCTCCGCGAGGCGCTCCGCGGGCAACAGACCCTTCTCGAGAACCAGTTCGGCGACGCCCCGGCCGGTGCTCAGGGCCTCCTGCGCGATCTCGGTGGCGGCGGTGTATCCGATGTGCGGGTTGAGCGCGGTGACCAGGCCGATGGAGGTCTCCACCGAGGCGCGCAGCACCTCCGTGTTGGCGGTGATGCCCGTCACGCACCGCTCGGCGAGCGTCAGGCAGGCCGCGCGCAGCGAGGTGATGCTCTTGGCGAGGGAGTGCAGGATGACCGGCTCGAACGCGTTGAGCTGGAGCTGTCCCGCCTCGGCGGCCATCGTGATGGTGACGTCGTTGCCGATCACCTCGAAGGCGACCTGGTTGACGACCTCGGGGATGACCGGATTGACCTTGCCCGGCATGATGCTCGACCCGGCCTGCACCGGCGGCAGATTGATCTCGTTGAGGCCCGCGCGCGGGCCGGACGAGAGGAGCCGCAGGTCGTTGCAGCTCTTGGAGAGCTTGACCGCGATGCGCTTCAAGACGCCGGACAGGTGCACGAAGGCGCCGCAGTCCTGTGTGGCCTCGACCAGGTTGGCGGCGGTCACCAGCGGCATGCCGGTGATCTCGGCGAGGTGGCGGCGGGCGGTCTCCGCGTATCCGGCGGGGGCGTTGAGGCCGGTGCCGATGGCGGTGGCGCCGAGGTTGATCTCGTGGATGAGCTCGACGGCCTCGGCGAGCCGCGCGCGGTCCTCGTCGATCATCACGGCGTACGCGGAGAACTCCTGGCCGAGCGTCATCGGCACGGCGTCCTGGAGCTGGGTGCGCCCCATCTTCAGGACGTCGCGGAACTCCAGGGCCTTCGCGGCGAACGCGTCCTGCACGACCGACATCGCGCGCAGCAGTCCGTGGACGGCGCTGACGGTCGCGACCTTCACGGCGGTCGGGTACACGTCGTTGGTGGACTGGCTGAGGTTGACGTCCTCGTTGGGGTGCAGGTGCTCGTACGCGCCCTTGGGGTGCCCGAGGAGCTCCAGCGCCCGGTTGGCGACGACCTCGTTGGCGTTCATGTTGGTGGAGGTGCCGGCGCCGCCCTGGATGACGTCGACGACGAACTGGTCGTGCAGCCGGCCCGCGCGGATCTCCCGGCACGCGGCGGCGATGGCGTCGGCCTTGGCGGCGGGCAGCAGCCCCAGCTCCTCGTTGGCACGGGCCGCGGCCTCCTTGACGGCGGCGAGCGCGTCGATGAGCTGCGGGTACACGGAGATCGGGATGCCCGTGATGGGGAAGTTCTCCGTGGCGCGGAGGGAGTGGATGCCCCAGTAGGCATCGACGGGCACGTCACGGTCCCCGAGCAGGTCGTGCTCGCGACGGTGGGTGGGGGCGGAGGCGGAGGCGGGGGCAGTGCTCATGATGCGTATGTGTTTCTTTTCGGGGTGCGGGGGCGCCGCTTCTCTCCCTTCGGGTTTCCCTTCGGGGGGCGAGGCGACTTGTGCTTGCTTCTGGGGGGCGGGCGAGGTTCCGTTCAGGGGCGCGGGGAACTGCGCGACCCGCCCCCACGGCCCGCGGACGGGAAACTCTCAGGCGGCCGCGGCCTCACCCTCACCCGCGCCGTCCAGGACCGCATCCGACCCGACAACGTGCCGCAGAGCCGAGATCCGCTCCCCCTGGCCGGAGGCCGAGAGCAGTACCGCGAGCACCGCGCTCCGCGCCTGCCCGGCGCGCAGCGTCCCCGTGAGCACCGCTCCGGCCGCCGCGAGGTCTACCGCCCCGCCGTGCGTGTAGATCTCCGTGACGGGACCGCCCTGGACGCGGGTGGTGAGGGCGACCAGGACGCCCTGCTCGATCGCCGCGGTGACGGCGCCGACGAACTCGGGAGTCGCGTTGCCCGCCCCCGTGGCGACGAGCACGATGCCCTGCGCGCCCGCCGCGACGGCCGTCTCCACGAACAGCGGGTCGGCGTCCACGTGGTGCATGACCATGTCTATGCGCGGCAGGGTCGCGTCGGCCGGGGGCAGCGGCAGTGGCGCGGGACGCCGCGGCCGGCGCAGTACCGAGACCTTGCCGAAGCCGACCTTGCCGACGGGCGGCCCCGACGGATCGGCGAACGCGTCGGCGGCGAGGGTCTGGGTCTTCACCGTGCCGCGCGCCGCGTGCACCTTGCCGTCGAAGACGACCAGCACACCGAGGTCGCGGACGGTCGCGGCGGTGAGCAGCGCGTCGTACAGGTTGCCGGGGCCGTCGCCGTCCTCGGCGCCGAGCGGCTTCTGCGCTCCGGTGAAGACGACCGGCCGGGGGTCGTCGTGGTACAGGTCGAGGAGGAAGGCGGACTCTTCGAGCGTGTCCGTGCCGTGCGTGACGACGATGCCGTCGACGCCGGGGTCGGCGAGGACCTCGTGCACGGTGCGCAGGAGGGTGAGCTGCTGGGCGGAGGTCAGGCGCGGGCTGTTCACGTTGAACAGGTCGATGACCTCGGAGGTGATGTCCTGGGGCATCGCGGCCGTGGCGAGCACCTCGCGGCCGGGTGCGTCGGCGGCGAAACCGGTCCCCTGCCAACGGCTCGCTATCGTCCCGCCGGTGCTGATGACGACGATCCGTCGCGCCTGTGCTTCCACGTCCGTATACCTCCCAGGGAACCTGAGGACCATCAGCCCCCTGAGTGGTGGGCAGCCTCGCCGCAAGGATAGATCGAACATTGCGCAATGTGTTTGCCAAAATCGAAGACTTGTGCAACATGCCTGGTGGATAATTGCGTCATGGACGAGATCGACCGCAACATCTTGCGCGAACTGCAGAGCGACGGGCGGCTGACCAATCAGGAGCTGGCCGCCCGGGTCGGCCTCAGCGCGTCACCCTGCATGCGGCGGGTGCGCCAGCTGGAGCTGGACGGCGTGATCCAGGGATATCGCGCGGTCGTCGCCCCGGAAGCGGTCGGCCGGGGCTTCGAGGTGCTGGTCTCCATCGAGGTGCGCCGCGACCGTGAGACCGTTGAGGCGTTCGAGGCGGCGCTCGAGGGCATTCCGGACGTCATCGAGGCGTACCGGCTGTTCGGGAGCCCCGGCTGCCTGCTGCGCATCGCGGTCGCCGACCTCGCCGCGTACGAACGGCTGTGGATCGAGCGGCTCACCACGCTGGCCGGAGTCACCGAGGTCAACTCGCAGATCATCATGAAGCGGATCAAGGAACCGCAGGGCCTGCCGGTGGACGACTGAGCACGGACCGCCGCCTCTACCGAGACCCCAACACCCCTTTGGTACAGACCTATTGACGCCTGGTCTGGTCCAGCCTAGGTTGGCGCACCGCACGAGGCACGTCTCCGCATCCCCCACCGCACCCAGGGAGCACCGCGTGATCGGTCGGACGTTACGCCTGCTGGGCTCAGCCCTGGCACTGGTCTGTGTCGCACAGCTGCCGGCCGCCGCGGCGGCCCCCGACGCGGCCCCCGGCCCGGCCGCCCCGCGGGCCGACACCTGCGCGGTCAAGCCGAAGCCCGCGGGCAAGGTGCTCCAGGGGTACTGGGAGAACTGGGACGGCGCGTCCAACGGCGTGCACCCACCGTTCGGCTGGACCCCCATCACCGACAGCCGCATCAAGCAGCACGGCTACAACGTCATCAACGCGGCCTTCCCCGTCATCCGCTCCGACGGCACCGTCCTGTGGGAGGACGGCATGGACGCCACGGTGAAGGTCGCGACGCCCGCCGAGATGTGCCAGGCGAAGGCGGACGGCGCGACCATCCTGATGTCCATCGGCGGCGCGACGGCCGGCATCGACCTGAACTCCACCTCCGTCGCCGACCGCTTCGTCGAGACGATCGTGCCGATCCTGAAGAAGTACAACTTCGACGGCATCGACATCGACATCGAGACGGGCCTCGTGGGGAGCGGCAACATCAACCAGCTGTCGGCCTCGCAGTCCAACCTCATCCGCATCATCGACGGCGTGCTCGCCCGCATGCCCGCGGGCTTCGGCCTCACGATGGCCCCCGAGACGGCGTACGTCACGGGCGGCAGCGTCGTCTACGGCTCGATCTGGGGCGCGTACCTGCCGATCATCAAGAAGTACGCGGACAACGGCCGCCTGTGGTGGCTGAACATGCAGTACTACAACGGCAGCATGTACGGCTGCTCCGGCGACTCCTACTCCGCGGGCACCGTGCAGGGCTTCACCGCCCAGACCGACTGCCTCAACAAGGGCCTGAACATCCAGGGCACCACCATCAAGGTCCCCTACGACAAGCAGGTCCCCGGCCTCCCCGCCCAACCGGGCGCGGGCGGCGGCTACATGTCCCCGAGCCTCGTCTCCCAGGCCTGGAACCGCTACAACGGCGCCCTCAAGGGCCTGATGACCTGGTCGATCAACTGGGACGGCTCGAAGGGCTGGACGTTCGGCGACAACTTCAAACGGATCAGCTGACCCTGCCCTGCTCCGCTTCACCGGCACCGTCACCGGCCGCCAGCACCGTCTCGCGGAACGCGGTGACGATCGGGCGCAGGTCGATGCGGTGCCAAACGGCCCACAGCCGGACCGAGCGCCGGAACCACGGGAGTTCGCGGACGGTCGCCCCTTCCGTGCCGCCGCGCACCATGCTCTTCTGCACGAACGCCAGCCCGAGCCCGGACGCCACCAGGCCCAGCGCGGTCAGTGGCTCCGGGGCCTCGAAGCGGATGTCGGGGGCGAACCCGGCGGCGGCGCACGCGGCGACGAACTCGTCCCGCCAGACGTGGTCCTCGCCGTCCTCGACGGCGATCCACGGCAGGCCGTCGAGATCCTCGGGCCGCACCTCGTCGGCGTCGGCCAGCGGATGGCCGCTGGGGACGGCCAGGAGCAGCGGGTCCGCGAGCAGGAGCGCACCGCGCAGGTCGGGGTCCTCCGCGGGCGGCGCCTCCGGGACCAGGGCGATGTCCAGGCCGCGGCGGCGCAGGCCCTCGAACTGCTCGGGGGCGGTCAGGTCGTAGAGAGCCACGTGGATGCCGGGGCGGGCCTCGTTGAGGGTGCGCAGGGCGCCGGGCAGCAGGCCGGTGTGCATGGCGTCGCTCACGTACCCCACGCAGAGACCGCCCTCGTCGCCGCGGCCGAGGCGCCGGCCGAGGTTCTCCAGCCGGTCCGCGTGCCGCAGCAGGGCGGTGGCCTCGGCGAGGAAGACACGGCCGTCGGAGGTGAGCCGCAGGCGCTGCTGGCTGCGCTCGAAGAGCGTCAGGCCCAGGTTCTTCTCCAGCTGGGCGATCTGCCGGCTGAGCGGGGACTGTGAGATGCGCAGGCGCTCGGCGGCCCGTCCGACGTGCTCCTCCTCGGCCACGGTCACGAAATAGCGCAGTTGTCGCAGGTCGAGCATGTAAGACCTCGGGGGACTCAAGTATGACCAAGCAAGTCTTGGACAGTCTGGCCCGTCGATCCTAACCTCGGTGGAGCAAGAGCCGCGGAGGCGGAGAAATGCCGCGTATCCGGGTATCTGGGTATCTGGGTATCCGCGTATCCGCCTATCCGGTCACCTCCCCTCGACGACGCAAGGATCTTTCCCCATGGGCATCACGTCCTTCCTCCCCGGCCGTCTCGGCTTCGGCACCGCCCCGCTCGGCAACATGTTCCGCGCCATCCCCGACGACGAGGCCCGCGCCACCGTCGAGGCCGCCTGGGACCACGGCATCCGCTACTACGACACGGCACCCTTCTACGGCGCCGGACTCGCGGAGAGCCGGCTCGGCGAGGTGCTCGCCGGCAAGCCCCGCGACTCCTACGTCCTGTCCACCAAGGTCGGACGCGTCATCCTCGACGAGCACGAGACCGCCACGCCCGACTTCGGCGAGAAGGGCGGCCTGTTCGAGCACGGCAATCCGAACAAGATCGTGCACGAGTGGACGGCCGACGCCACCGAACGCTCCATAGAGGACAGCCTCAAGCGGCTGGGGACCGACCGTCTGGACATCGTCTGGGTCCACGACATCGCCCAGGACTTCCACGGCGACCAGTGGCTGCAGAAGTTCGAGGAGGCCCGCACCGGCGCCTTCCGCGTCCTGTCCCGGCTGCGCGACGAAGGCGTGATCAAGGCGTGGGGCCTCGGCGTCAACAAGACCGAGCCCATCGAGCTGACCCTCGACCTGGACGAGCCGCGCCCCGACGGTTTCCTCCTCGCGGGCCGCTACACCCTCCTCGACCACGAGCACGCCCTCCAGCGACTGCTGCCCGCGGCGCGGGAACAGGGCGTCGACATGGTCGTCGGCGGCCCCTACAGCTCCGGCATCCTCGCGGGCGGCACCCACTTCGAGTACCAGGAGGCGCCCGCCGAGATCGTCGAGCGCGTCGGCCGCCTGAAGTCCCTCGCCCAGCAGCACGGCGTGAGCATCAAGGCCGCGGCCCTGCAGTTCTCCCTCGCCCACCCCGCGACCGCCGCCGTCATCCCCGGCGCCACCCGGCCCAGCCGCATCGCCGAGGACGCGGCCGCCCTGAACGAGAACGTCCCCGACGCCTTCTGGACGGACCTGCGGGCCGCGAACCTCGTCAGCCCGGCCGCCCCGCTCCCCCACGACGCCTGACCCGGGCCGGCCCCGGGATCCGAACCGCTCAGCCGCGCTTGAAGACGGCGACCGTCCGCGCGGGGACGGAGAACGTTCCCGAACTCCGGTCGTACGTCGCCGACTTGACGGTGCGGTCCGAGCCGGATGCCTGGACGGGGTGCAGGGCGTACCGAGCGTCCTGCACCGCTCCGACCCGCTGCCGCTGGGTCCGCGGGCTCGCGTTGAAGACCACGACCAGGTCGCCGAGCCGCATGGTGATGACGCCGGGCGTCTCGTCGGCGGTCCCGGACAGCGGGAAGGACAGCGCCGACTGGACCTCCCCGGCCGTGGCGAGGGAGAAGGCCGGTTCGGTCGTGCGGAGGCGCAGCAGGTCCCGGTACGCGGCCGACGTACCGTTGATCTCCTCGCAGTTCGGGGTCAGCGTGGACGCGGACGACAGCAGGGGCTTGGCGTAGAGCCACTTGTCCTTGTTGTCGGCGGCCGGAGGCAGGCCCCGGCCGAAGCCGTTGCCCGCGCGGCAGTCCCAGTTGATCGTGTTGAACCAGTCGCCGCTGTCGAAGGAGTTGCGGTCCAGGGACTTGGAGCGCAGCAGGTCCGTGCCCGCCTGGGAGAGCGCCGGTCCCTGGGAGAGGGCGGCGGTCGCCATGGCGAGGACCTGCATGCGGGCCCGGTCGGCCGGTGCCGTGTCCCTGGGCAGCTTGAAGGCGAGCGCGTCGTACAGCGATTCGTTGTCGTGTGCGTCGGCGTAGGAGAGCGCGTCGCCGGGCTGCGCCGCATAACCGGCGGGGGCGCCGTTGTAGTCGACGTCCGCGCCCTTGACCGTACGTCCGGCCGAGTCCTTGAAGGTGTAGTCGGCGAGGTTGCCGGTCAGGCCGACCTTGATGAGGTCCTGGTAGTGCAGGAGGCGGGCCTTCTGTTCGGCCAAAGTGCCGTTCGACCTGGAGGCGTTGGGGTCCGTGTACAGGCCGCTGGCGAAGCCCTGCACGCCCGGGTCCCCGTCGAACGGGCCGCCGCCGCGCAGCGCGTCGCGCGACCGGTCCGAGAACGTCGCGATGCCGGTGCCCGCCATGTTCCGCTGCGTGGCCTGGACGAAGCGGGCGTCGTCGGCGACCTCGCCGAAGTTCCACCCCTCGCCGTACAGGACGATGCTCTTGCCGTCGACGCCGTCCTTCGCGGGGGTCAGCGTGTCGAGCGCCTCGCGGACGGCAAGGATGTTGGCCTTCGGGTGGTGTCCCATCAGGTCGAAGCGGAAGCCGTCGACCTTGTACTCCTTCGCCCATGTGACGATCGAGTCGACGACGAGCTTGCCCATCATCGCGTTCTCGGGTGCCGTGTTGGCGCAGCACGTGGAGGTGGCGACCGCGCCGTCGGCGTCCAGGCGCTGGTAGTAGCCGGGCACGATCTTGTCGAGCACGGACTTGTCGGCCTGGCCGCTCGCGACGGTGTGGTTGTAGACGACGTCCATCACCGTGCGCAGTCCCGCCCCGTTCAGGCCTTGCACCATCTTGCGGAACTCCACGGTGCGGCGGGTGCCCTCGGGGTCGCTCGCGTACGAACCCTCCGGGACCGTGTAGTGCAGCGGGTCGTAGCCCCAGTTGTACGCGTCCTTGCCCGCGGTCTCGGTGACGCACGCCTGCTGCTCGTCGGAGTCGGGGGCGTACGCGGGCAGGTCGCAGTCGGGAGTTGCCTGGTCGGCGGCGTGCTCCGGGACGGTGCCGATGTCGAAGACGGGCAGCAGGTGCACGTACGACGTGCCGGCGCGGGCCAGGCGGCGCAGGTGCTTCATGCCGTCGGACTTCTCGTCCGTGAACGCCAGGTACTTGCCCGGGTGGTCCGACGTGCGGTCGGCGACGGAGAAGTCCCTGACGTGCAGCTCCTGGATCCGCGCGGCGCGCAGCGGGGTGGGCTTCGGCTTGCGCAGCCCGGCCCAGCCCTTGGGGGCGAGCCGCGGGTCGGCCAGGTCGACGGCGAGGCTGCGCTCGGAGCCGGTGGTGAGGGCGGTGGAGTAGGGATCCGTGACCTTGTTGGTGACGACCTTGCGGACGCTCGGCGCCCACACCTTGACGACGTACCGGTAGGCCTTGCCCGACCAGCTGCCGGGCCCGGTCGCCGACCAGACCCCGGAGGCGCGGTCCCGGTGCATCTCCACCGTGCGGCCGCCGATGTCGAGGGAGACCCGCTGGGCGGTGGGGGCCCAGACGGCGAGGGTGACGCGGCCGTGTGCGAAGCGGGGCCCGAGGGTGGCCTTGGTGGCGGCCGCTCCGTAGAGGTCGTCGAGGGCGCCCTGGGTCTGTACGCCGGTGGCGGAGCGCAGGGTGCCGTCGGCGGAGCGGACGGTGGCGACGAGCTGACCGGTGAGGGCGGCGCGCAGCAGGTGGCGGTCGCGAGGGTCGACGGTGAAGGCGGCGTAGCCCTTGAGGTGCGGGTACTTGGCCTGTTGGGCGTCGGTGAGCCCGCCGTCGGCCGGCGTGAGGCGGAGGCGGTGCGCCACCGCTCCCCCGATGTCGCCGCCCTCGACCGTGAGGCCGCCGTGGGGTGCGTACAGGATCTCGTGGCGGCTGCCCGCACTCGCGTCCCAGGCGAGGGTGTTCCTGTCGATCCACTGGGCCCGTGACGTCGACAGGTCGAGTGGATCGGTCTGCTCGGCCGCGGCGGACGGCGCCGACGGTGCCGTCGGTACGGCGGTCGCCGTCGCGGTCAGGGGCACGGTGGCGGCGAGCAGGGCGACCGCCACGGTGACGGCGGTGCGGCGCGGGGAGCCGGTCACGAAGGTCTCTCCTTGAGAGGTGGGAAGAAGGTGCGGCCGCCCGGCAGCGGGGACAAGGATGGGCCGGGCGGCCGGTCATGGGTGGTGGGGCCGGTCAGCAGTTCTTGGCCCCGGTGTGCAGCGCGAGGGCCGTGTTCGGGGCGACGGACGCCGTGAACCGTCCCGAGCCGTTCACGCTGACGCTCCTGCCGCTCTGCACGTCGCAGTACGTGCCCGCCGCCAGGGAGGTCTGGAAGGTGCGGTTGACGGCGGACCCTTCGTGGTTGATGACGACGTACGCCTTGTCGCCGCGGCCGAAGGCGATCGTGTTGTCGCCGTTGTCCCACCAGTTGGTGACGGACGCGCCGCGCGCGGTGTTGCGGAACTTGACCATGCTGCGGATCTCCGGCCAGGCGTGCTGGCACTTCCAGCCGTCGCTGTAACAGGTCTTCACCTCGCCGCCGTTGGGCGAACCGGCGTCGTTGTTGCCGAACTCGTAGCCGGAGTGGACGTCGGGAGAGCCGTAGGGCCAGGCCAGCATGAAGACGTGCGCGAGGGTGTAGTTGGCGCCGTCCTTGTAGCTGAGGGTCTGGCCGTGGCGCTCGGTGTCGTGGTTGGTGACGAACACCGAGCTGGTGCCGCCCGGCATGTAGCCCCAGCCCTCGCCGTAGTTCTTCAGATAGGCGAGCTTCTCGTTGTTGAAGACGCGCTTGAGGTCCCAGGCGTACCGGAACTCCTGCGGGTCGCCGGTCGCGGTGTACTCGCTCGGGGAGACGGGCTCGCCCGCCCCGTACAGCGTCTCCTGCTTCCAGTAGACGCCCGGGTTGCTCAGGCGCGACTTGATGTTCTTCAGGTCGTCTACGGGGATGTGCTTGGCCGCGTCGACGCGGAAGCCGTCGACGCCGAGCGAGAGGAGGTCGTTGAGGTACGTGGCGATGCGGCCGCGCACGTGGTTCTCGCCGGTGTCGAGGTCGGCGAGGCCACCCAGCTCGCAGTGCTGGACGTTCCAGCGGTCCTGGTAGTTGCTGATGGCGGACTTGCAGTCGTCCATGTCGGCGGACGAGTACGTGCCCGGGTAGTCGTACTTGGTGAAGCCGGAGCCCGCCGAGCCGGTGCCGGACGCGTTGGTCATGTGGTTGATCACCGCGTCGGCGACGACCTTGACCCCGGCGGAGTGGCAGGTGTCGACCATGCTCTTGAACGCGGCGCGGTCGCCGAGCCGGGTGCCGATCTTGTAGCTGACCGGCTGGTACGCGGCCCACCAGGCGTCGCCCTGGAGGCGCTCCTGCGGCGGTGACACCTGCACGTACCCGTAACCGTCCGGGCCGAGCCGGTCCGTACAGGCCTTGGCGACGGACTTGAAGTTCCACTCGAAGAGGACGGCGGTGACGTCCTTGCCGCCGGGCGGGGCGGCCTGGGCCGCGGGGGCCCCGGCGACGACGCTGCCCGCGACACCCGCCATCAGGGCGAGCGCGGTCGCGACGGGTCTGCGGCTCTTGGTGGTCCGGCCGGTCATGGGGGTACCTCCTGCGCGTTGGGAGAACCTTCAGCAAGTGCTTCCTCGAGCAAGCAGCAAGTCCTTGCAGCAAGTCCGCACAAGTTGTTGCGGGTTGGACCGTATGGCGCCCCCCGCACGGGGTCAACCCTCTGGACACACCCCGGTCGAACCGCGCACGACCAGCTCCGGCTGGAACACGAACTCCGTGCGCTGCACGGGGTTTCCGTCGATCTCCTCCAGGAGCGCGCCCACCGCGGCGGTCGCCATCGCCTGCACCGGCTGGCGCACGGTCGTCAGCGGCGGGTCGGTGAAGGCGATGAGCTGGGAGTCGTCGAAGCCGACCACGGAGACGTCGCCCGGCACGGTGAGGCCGCGTTCGCGCACGGTCCTGACGGCGCCGAGCGCCATCAGGTCGCTGCCGCACACCATCGCCGTGCACCCGAGATCGAGGAGGGCTCCGGCAGCGGCCTGCCCGCCCTCGACCGTGAACAGGGTGCGCTGCACGAGGCGTTCGGCCTCCGCCCGGGGCAGCCCGAGCATGCTGTGCAGGGCCGCCGTGAACCCCTCCGCCTTGCGGCGCGAGGGCACGTACCGGGTCGGTCCGACGGCCAGGCCGATCCGCTCGTGCCCGAGGTCGACGAGGTGGCGCACGGCCATGCGCACCGCCGAGCGGTCGTCGGGCGAGACGAAGGAGACCGGGATGTCCTCGTTGTAGCCGTTGACGAGGACGAACGGCACTTTGCGGTGGGCCAGTTCGCGGTAGCGCGCGGTGTCGGCCGTCATGTCGGCGTGCAGACCCGACAGGAAGATGATGCCGCTGACCCCGCGGTCCTCCAGCTGCTCGACCAGCTCGTCCTCGGTGGCGCCGCCCGGCATCTGCGTACAGAGCATCGGGGTGTAGCCGTGGCCGGCCAGGACCTGCTCGATGACCTGCGCGAAGGCGGGGAAGATCGGGTTGGTCAGCTCGGGTATGACCAGGCCGACGAGCCCGGCGCTGCGCCGTTTCAGCCGGGTGGGCCGTTCGTAGCCGAGGACGTCCAGGGCGGCGAGGACCCGGCGCCTGGTGCCGGTCGCGACCCCCGCCTTGCCGTTCAGGACCCGGCTCGCCGTGGCCTCGCTGACACCGGCCTGGGCCGCGATGTCCAGGAGCCGCGGGGCGCCCCGGTGGGCGTCCCGCGGCGCGGAGGGCAGCGTCACACCGCCCACCAGACGGTGGTGTCGGCGGGCAGGTGCACGGCTCCGTCCGAGACCTCCGCCTCCTCGCTGCCGAGCAGGACGCGGCCGGGAGCCGGGATCCTGACGGTCTCCGCGGTGGTGTTCACGGTGCACACGAAGCCCTCGCGGGCGAAGACGAGCACGCCTTCCGGGGCGTCGCGCCACTCGACGGCGCCGCCCGCGCCGAGCCCCGGTTCCGTGCGCCGCACGGCGAGCGCGCTGCGGTAGAGCTCCAGGGTCGATCCGGGGTCGCCGGTCTGCGCCTGCACGCTCAGCTCGCCCCAGCCCTCGGGCTGCGGCAGCCAGCTGCCGCCCGCCCCGAAGCCGTACGACGAGCCGTCCGTGGTCCACGGGATGGGCACCCGGCAACCGTCCCGGAAGCCGTCCTGCCCCTCGGCGCGGATGAACGACGGGTCTTGGCGCACCTCGTCGGGCAGGTCGGTGACGTCGGGCAGGCCCAGCTCCTCGCCCTGGTACAGGTACGCGGAACCGGGCAGCGCCAGCATCAGCAGGGTCGCCGCGCGGGCGCGGCGCAGGCCGAGCTTGCGGTCGCCGGCGGTGCGCAGCTGGGTGCCGAGGCCCGGCGGGTTGGCGAGGCGGGTGGCGTGCCGGGTCACATCGTGGTTCGAGAGCACCCAGGTGGCGGGGGCGCCCACCGGGTCCATCGCGGCCAGCGACACGTCGATGACCTCGCGCAGCTCGGCGGCGTCCCAGGAGGTGCCCAGGTACTGGAAGTTGAAGGCCTGGTGCATCTCGTCGGGCCTGACGTACTGCGCGGCCCGCTCGACGGTCGGCGTCCACGCCTCGGCGACGAGGATGCGGGCCCCCTCGTACTCCTCGAGGACCTGCCGCCAGCTGCGGTAGATCTCGTGCACGCCGTCCTGGTCGAAGAACGGCATGGTGTCGTTGCCGAGCAGTTTGAGCTGGTCGTGGCGGCCGATGTCGGGCAGGCCCGCCTCCTTCACCAGGCCGTGGGCCACGTCGACGCGGAAGCCGTCGACGCCCATGTCGAGCCAGAAGCGCAGGATCGAGCGGAACTCGTCCTGGACGGCGGGGTGTTCCCAGTTGAAGTCGGGCTGCTCGGGTGCGAAGAGGTGGAGGTACCACTCGCCGTCGGGCACCCGGGTCCAGGCGGGGCCGCCGAAGATGGACTCCCAGTCGTTGGGCGGGAGTTCGCCGTTCTCGCCCTTGCCGGGGCGGAAGTGGTAGCGCTCCCTGAGCGGCGATCCCGGGCCCTCGCGCAGCGCGCGGCGGAACCAGTCGTGCCGGTCGGAGGAGTGGTTGGGCACCAGGTCCACGATGATGCGCAGGCCCAGCTCGTGGGCGTCGCGGATCACCGCGTCGGCGTCGAGGAGGCTGCCGAACATCGGGTCGATGGCACGGTAGTCGGCGACGTCGTAGCCGGCGTCGGCCTGTGGCGAGGCGTAGAAGGGGCTGAGCCAGACGGCGTCGACGCCGAGGTCCCTGAGGTACGGCAGTCGGCTGCGGATGCCCTCCAGGTCGCCCATGCCGTCGCCGTTGCCGTCGGCGAAGCTGCGCGGATACACCTGGTAGATCACCGCGTCGCGCCACCAGTCCGTGCGCGTCTCGGTGGTGGGGGCGGCAGGGGCAGCGAGATGCTGGGTCATGTCTTCCCTGGGGATCGAGTGTGGTGGGGGCGGCGCCGGACGGTGTCGGTCCGGCGCCGCCGACGGGGCGTGCGCACTGTGCGGGTGGCGGGTGCGACGGGACGCCTCGGAACGGGACGCCTCAGGACTTCGTCGCGCCCGCCGTCAGACCGGAGACCAGGTGGCGCTGGGCGAAGCCGAAGATCACCGCGGCGGGCACCGCCACGATCACCGCGGACGCCGTCAGCGAACCCCAGTCGCTGGTGTACTGGTTGACGAAGGTCTGCAGGCCGCCGGCGAGCGTGAGGTTCTCCTCGCCGGTCATGAAGGCGGACGCGTAGGCGACCTCGGCCCAGCCGGTGATGAAGCTGTAGAACCCGGTGACGGCGAGGCCGGGCTTGGCGAGCGGCACGATGAGCCGCCAGAAGGTGCCGAACGGGTTGAGTCCGTCCACCCGTCCCGCCTCGTCGATCTCGACCGGGATGGTGTCGAAGTACCCCTTCATCATCCAGGCGCAGAACGGCACGGCGATCGTCAGGTACGTGACGACGAGCCCGACGGGCTGGTTGAGCAGCCCGAGCGTGGCGAGCAGGTTGTACAGCGGCACGATGAGCACCGCGACCGGGAACATCTGGGTGATGAGGAGCAGCCACATCAGCGGCCGCATGCCGGGGAACTTGAAGCGGCTCACCGCGTACCCGGTGGTCGCCGAGATGAAGACGCCGATCACCGTGGTCAGGCCCACGACGATGAGGGAGTTGAGGAGCCAGTTCGGGAACTCGGTGTCGTTGAGGACGTGGTCGTAGTTGCCGAACGTGAAGTCCTTCACCAGGTCGGTGGAGAAGGCCTCGCCCTGCGGCTTGAACGAGGTGACCAGGAGCCACAGGGGCGGCAGGACCGCGATGGCGCTGGCGAGCAGCAGCGTGACGTGCAGGGCGGCCGAGGCGAGCGGGCCGCGCTCGTCGCGCCCCCTGGGCCTGCGGTTCTTCGCCCGGTTCCGCGCCTTCGCTTCCATGGTGGTCACCACACCTCTCCTTGCTTGCGGAGCGCGCGGCGGTAGGCCACCGCGATGATCGACAGGAGGGCGAGGATGAGGACGCCCCAGGCCGCGGAGCCCGCGAAGTCGCGTGGGCTGACGACGAACGAGAGCCGGTAGGCGTACGTCACCAGGATCTCGGTGGCGTCTCCCGGGCCTCCCCTGGTGAGCAGGAAGATCACCGGGAACATGTTGAAGGTCCAGATGCCGCTGATGAGGATCACCGTGCTGGCGACGGTGCGCAGGCCCGGCAGGGTGATGTGGCGGAAGCGCTGCCAGGCGTTGGCGCCGTCCATCTCGGCCGCCTCGTACAGCTCACCCGGTATGGACTGCAGTCCGCCGAGCATGGCGACCAGCATGAACGGCACGCCGAGCCAGACGTTGACGGTGATCACGGAGATCTTCGCCCAGGTCGGGTCGTTGAGCCACGGGATCGCGTCGATGCCGCCGCCCTCGAGGATCTTGTTGAGGAGGCCCTTCTTCTCGTTGAAGAGCAGGCGCCAGGTGAAGACGGAGACGAAGGCGGGCACCGCCCACGGCAGGATCAGCGCCATCCGGTAGAAGGAGCGCCCCGCCAGCTTGCGGTTGAGCATCGTGGCGAGCGCGAGACCGAGCGTGAAGGACAGCGCGACGCAGGAGACGGTCCACACCACGGTCCAGGTGAGGCGGTCCCAGAAGACGCCGTCGGAGAGGATCGCCTGGTAGTTGTCGAGCCCGACGGACTCGTACGTGGCGGGGATGTCGTTGACACCGATGTGCCGCTCGACGTTCGCCTCGTTGGCGTTGGTCGTCGACAGATACACGCCGCGCACCAGCGGGTAGCCGACGATCACGCCGATCACGGTCACCACGGGGGCGACCATGGCCCACGCGTACCAGTGAGTGGCGAACGCCCTGCGCAGCCGCCCCGGTTTCTTGCCGGGCCGGTGGCCGCGGCCGCGGATGCTCTTGACATCCGCGGCCTTCACCACCGACTGGCCGGTCTCGACAGCCATGAGTCGGTCAGCCCTCCCTCTTCTTACTTGTAGTCCTTGAGGAGCTTGCGGTAGGCGTCACCGATGCCCTTGGCGCCCTTCTCGGGCGAGGACTTGCCGCTGAGCACCTTCTCCAGCTGCAGGCGGATCGGCTCGAAGAGCGCGTTGGCCTCCGGGATCCACGGCCGCTGCACGGACTTGGCGACGGCGGGCTTGAAGAACTGCACCATCTGGTTGTCCTTGACGGACTTCACGTCGTAGACGGAGGTGCGGGTCGGCAGCAGGCTGAGCTGCTCGGTGGTCTGCTGCTGCACCTTGGCGGAGCTCATGTACTTGATGAACTCGTAGGCCGCGTCGAGGTTGCCGGAGCCGGCGTAGGCGGCGAGGTTCCAGCCGCCCTGCGGGGCGCCCTGGCGCTTGCTTCCCGCCGGGGCGGGGGCGACGCCGAGGTTGCCCTTGTCGGCCTTGAACTGCTTGCCCTGCAGGGCTCCCTCGATGGACCACGGCCCGTCGAGCGCCATGGCGACGTCGCCGTCCTTGAAGGCGTTGAGCTGGTTGTTGTAGCCGTCGCTCGCGTCGGTGACCGCCGCCTTGGAGTCGACCAGGTCCTTCATCACCGAGAAGGCCTCGGCACCCTCGGGCTCGTCGACCGTGACCTTCTTGTTCTTGGTGTCCAGGAGGTCGCCGCCCTCTCCGTAGAGGTACGGGAGGTAGTAGTACGGGTCGTCGCCGCGCAGGTAGAGGCCGGTCTTGCCGGACTTCGACTTGATCTTCTTCGCGGCGGACTTCACCTCGTCGAAGGACTTCGGCACCTCGACGCCCGCGGCCTCGAGCATCTTCTTGTTGTAGAAGAGCGCGAGGGTGTCGATGGTCTGCGGCGCGGCGTACGTCTTGCCCTTGAACCTCGTGCTCGCCGCGGCCTGCGGAAGGTAGTCGTCCGCCTTGTCGAGCGCGACGGTCTCGTCGAGGGGGGCGAGGTAGCCGAGCGAGGCGAAGTCCTGGGTCCAGGCGACCTCGGTGCGCATCACGTCGGGGGCGCCGGAGTTGCCGCCCGCGGCGTTCTTGAACTTGGCGTTGGCCTCGCCGAACGGGACGTTCACATAGTTGACCTCGACGTCCGGGTGCAGCTTCTCGAAGCTCTTGGCGATCTTTTCGTACGCGCCCTTCTCGGCGTCGTTCGAGGTGTCCCAGAAGGTCACGGTGCCGGAGAGCTTCCCGCCCTTGCTCCCGCCGCTGCCTCCGTCGTCGCCTCCGCACGCTGCCGCTGTCATGGCCAGGGCCGCGATCAGCCCGGTGGCCGCAATGCCACGCCGCATGTGAACTCCTTCAACTGATCCCGGAATCAAGGGGAGACGAAGAGGTGCCTCCTGCTGGCCGCTCTGGACGGCGGCGCCGGGTTGCCAGGAACGTAACAGCGTTGGAATGTTGCCGAAAGACCTTGCGGTAAATTTCTGCAAGGATCGGCGATCGTTACATCTGTGTGTCCTTACCGTGGCCCGACTCGCGCTTGACAGGGCCGCGGGGCGCCTGGCACCGGGTGCGGGAGAGCAGGGGCACCGGGGGCGGTGAGGGCGACTGCAAGACTCTTGCAAGACAGCTCTTTCCGCAAGCTTCCACAAGATTTCACCGGCAGTGGGCAATCACCCCGATGACAGGTACAGTCCAGTGCCATGACCGCACGGCTTGTCGACATCGCAGCCCACGCGGGGGTCAGTGAAGCCACCGTGAGCCGCGTCCTCAACGGTAAGCCCGGGGTGGCCGTCGGCACCCGTGAGGCGGTGCTCGCCGCCCTCGACGTACTCGGGTACGAACGCCCGGTGCGGCTGCGCCGGCGCAGCGCGGGGCTCATCGGCCTCATCACGCCGGAGCTGGACAACCCGATCTTCCCCGCGTTCGCGCAGGTCATCGCGCAGGCCCTGACCCGTCAGGGGTACACGCCGGTCCTCGCGACGCAGACGCCGGGCGGCTCCACCGAGGACGAGCTCACCGAGATGCTCGTGGACCGCGGTGTCAGCGGCATCATCTTCGTCTCGGGCCTGCACGCCGACACCACCGCCGACATGGAGCGGTATGAGGTGCTGCGCGCCCAAGGTGTCCCCTATGTCCTCGTCAACGGCTTCTCGCCGGACGTGGCGGCCCCCTTCGTCTCCACCGACGACCGCGCCGCCGTGCGCCTCGCCGTCACGCACCTGACCTCGCTCGGCCACACCCGCATCGGGCTCGCGGTCGGCCCCAAGCGGTTCGTCCCCGTGGTGCGCAAGATCGAGGGTTTCCGGCTCGGGCTGCTCGAACGCCTCGGCCTGGACGACGAGGCGTCGGAGGAGCTGATCCAGCACTCCCTCTACACCCTGGAGGGCGGTCAGGCCGCGGCCACCACCCTCATCAACCGGGGCTGCACCGCCGTCGTGTGCGCCAGCGACATGATGGCGCTCGGTGCGATCCGGGCCGCCCGCGACCTGGGCCTGAGCGTGCCGCGGGACATCTCGGTCGTCGGCTTCGACGACTCGCCGCTCATCGCGTTCACCGATCCGCCGCTGACCACGATCCGCCAGCCCGTGCAGGCCATGGGCCAGGCGGCGGTCCGCGCGCTCCTCGAGGAGATCGGCGGCACACCGGCGCCGCACGGCGAGTTCGTCTTCATGCCGGAGCTGGTGGTGCGGGGCTCCACGGGGTCCGGACGCAAGGCGTAGGCGGCGCCCACCCGGACGGGGTGATGACACAGGCGCTCACGCCGCCGCGACGAACGGCTGCCACCACGAGCGGTTGTGCCGGTACCAGCGGGCCGTCTCGGCGAGCGCCGCGTCGAAATCGGAGCCCGGCCGGTAGCCGAGCTCACGGCTGATCTTCGTGTGGTCCACGGCGTACCGGCGGTCGTGCCCCTTGCGGTCCGTGACGTGTGTGATGCGTCCGGCGTCGGCGCCGCACAGGGCGAGCAGCCGCTCGGTCAGCTCCAGGTTGGTGAGGGAGGTGCCGCCGCCGATGTTGTAGATCTCCCCCGCCCGCCCCCGGGTGCGGACCAGTTCGAGTCCGCGGACGTGGTCGTCCAGGTGCAGCCAGTCCCGTACCTGTAGCCCGTCGCCGTACACCGGGACGTTCTCCCCGTTCAACAGACACGTCAGGAACCGCGGGATGACTTTCTCCGGGTGCTGGTGCGGGCCGAAGTTGTTGGAGCAGCGGGTGACGCGGACGTCCAGGCCGTGGGTGCGGTGCTGGGCCAGGGCGACGAGGTCGGCTGCGGCCTTCGACGCCGCGTACGGGGAGTTGGGCCGCAGCGGGTCCTCCTCGGTGGCCGCGCCCCGCGGGATCGATCCGTACACCTCGTCGGTGGAGACGTGGACGAAGGTCGCGACGCCGTGCCGGAGCGCGGCGTCGAGCAGGGTCTGGGTGCCGAGCACGTTGGTGCGCGTGAAGGCGGAGCCGTCCGTGATCGAGCGGTCGACGTGGGACTCGGCGGCGAAGTGCACCACCTGGCCGTGGTCCGCCGCCAGTTCGCCGACGAGCCGGGCGTCGCAGACGTCGCCGCGCACGAAGGTGAATCCGGGATGGGAGCGGACTTCGTCGAGGCGGCCGACGCTGCCGGCGTAGGTGAGCTTGTCGAGCACGGTCACTTCGATGCCGGGCGGGCCCGCGGGGCCGAGGAGTGAGCGGACGTACGCGGAGCCGATGAAGCCGGCGCCGCCGGTGACGAGGAGGCGGCGGCCGCGGCGGCCCGTGGGGTCGACGTGGTTCATGAGGTCAATTGCACCTTGCTGTGGTCGCCGATGACGAGTCGGTGGGCGTGGGGCAGCCGCGGTGCGGGGGCCACGACGGCGCCGCGGCCGATGAGCGAGGACTCGATGCGGGAGGCGCCCTCCACGTCCGCGCCGCGCAGCAGCACGGAGTGGGAGATGGCGCTGTCCTCGATCCGGCAGTCCTCGGCGATGGCGGTGTACGGGCCGATGCTGGAGTTGCTGATGACGGTGCCCGCGCCGATCACCGCGGGGCCGACGATGCGCGAGCCGCGCACCACGGCGCCCTCGGCGAGGCGGACCCGGCCGAGCACGGTGCTCTCCGGGTCGACCTTGCCGTCGACACGGCCGTCGATGCCGTCGAGGACCTGCCGGTTGACCTCCAGGAGGTCGTCGACGCTGCCGGTGTCGCGCCAGGGCCGGGTGGTGGTCTCAGCGCGCACCCGCAGCCCCCGGTCGAGCATCCACTGCACGGCGTCGGTGATCTCCAGCTCGCCGCGCACGGAGGGCCTGATCGCCCTGACCGCCTCGTGGATGTCCTTGCCGAAGGCGTACACGCCGATCAGGGCGAGGTCGCTGCGCGGCCGGTCGGGCTTCTCCTCCAGGCTCACCACGTCGCCGTGGGCGTCGAGTTCGGCGACGCCGAACGCCGTCGGGTCGGCGACCGGGGTGAGGAGGAGGCGGGCGGCGCCCGGATGGTCGGTGGCCCGTTGGGCGAAGCCGGTGAGGCCGTCCTGGAGGTAGTTGTCGCCGAGGTAGAGCAGGAAGTCGTCGTCGCCGAGGAACTCCCGGGCGATGAGCACCGCGTGGGCGAGGCCGAGCGGCCGCTCCTGGTGGAGATAGCTGACACGCAGGCCGAAGGCGCCGCCGTCGCCGACGGCCTCGCGGACCTCGTCGCCGCGTCGGCCGACGACGATTCCGGCCTCCCGGATGCCGGCCGCGGCAATGGCTTCGAGGCCGTAGAAGAGCACGGGTTTGTTGGCGATGGGCAGCAGTTGCTTGGCACCGGTGTCGGTGAAGGGGCGCAGCCTGCTGCCCGTTCCACCGGCCAGCACCAGGGCTTTCAAGGAAGCCGTCCGCGGGGCGGGGCGGCCTGGGGATGCGTTCTCACGGGTCCCTCCTCGCTTGCGAGGTCTCGACTCAAGCAGAGCCGGACGTACGACCGCAAGAGCTGCCTGAAAGTTTCAGCAATCTCTTGCCAATCTTGGGGAGGCTTTGTTTGACTCGGTGCGCATCGCCGGTCCCACCGCTCAACTTCGGTGCCGATCCGGACAGTTCACCGGCACCACGCACATCGACCGGAGTGGGGGCAGCAGTGACAGGTCACCGGCAGCGCGCACGGCTCGACCGGGAGGCGCGGCATCTCGCGCCCGGCGCCTCGGAGGAGACCGCCGCCGGAGAGCGCGTGTTCGCCGAGGGTTCGGGCGCGCACCTCACCGATCTCGACGGCAACCAGTACCTGGACTTCGCGGCCGGCACGCTCACCCAGTCGCTCGGCCACTGCCACCCGGAGGTCGTCGAGGCGCTCACCGCGCAGGCCGGGCGGCTGTGGAACGTGCACGACGCCGCGACACCCGAACGCGCCGGACTGCTCGAACTGCTCGCCCGGCTGCTCCCCGCCCACCTCGATACCTACGCGCTCTTCTCCACCGGCGCCGAGGCCGTCGAGGCGGCCCTGCGCGTGGTCCAGGCGACCGCGCCCGCGGGACGCAACCGGATCGGGGCGCTGCGCCACGGCTTCCACGGCAAGACGATGGGCGCCCGGATGCTGGTCCACTG
Source organism: Streptomyces sp. NPDC045678 (assembly GCF_056432085.1). Lineage (NCBI taxonomy): Bacteria > Bacillati > Actinomycetota > Actinomycetes > Kitasatosporales > Streptomycetaceae > Streptomyces > Streptomyces sp. NPDC045678. The sequence goes on along the minus strand of NZ_JBWKJS010000013.1, from coordinate 214,007 downwards.
GGACATCGGCCACCAGGCGTTCGCCGGGAACAGCGTCCTCGGCTACGCACCCAACTGCTACCGCTGCCCGCTGGAGTTGACCTACCCGGACTGCGGGGTGCGGTGCGCCTCTCTCGTGCGCAAGCACATCGCCGAGAAGCCGAACGTCGCCGCGCTGGTCTTTGAACCGGTGCAGGGCGCGGCGGGCGTCGTCGTGCCGCCGCCCGGCTACTGGGAGCGGATCGCGGAGGCCTGCCGCGCCAACGGTGTGCTGCTCGTCGCCGACGAGGTCCTGACCGGCGGCGGCCGTACCGGCGCCTTCCTCGCCTCGGAGCTCGTCGGCGTCGAACCGGACCTGGTCGTCCTCTCCAAGGGCATGGCGAACGGCTTCCCTTTCGCGGTGCTGGCCGGGCGCGCGGAGCTGCTGCGCTCCCCCGAGGTGGCCACGGCCGGTTCGTACGCGTCGACGTACGCGAGCAATCCCCTCGGCATCGCGGCGGCGCACGCCACGCTCGGCGTCATCGAACGCGACGGCCTGACCGAACGTGCCCGCACACTGGGCGCGTTGCTCGGCGACCGGCTCGCGGCCCTGAGCTCCCGGTACGAGCAGCTCGGTGACGTACGAGGGCTCGGGCTCCTGTACGGCCTGGAGTTCATCACCGACCGGGAGAGCCGCAGCCCCGCGCCGGAGCTCGCCCGCGCGGTCCACGCCGCCGCGCTCGACCTGGGCCTGCGCACGGCGTTCGGCGGTCACATCATCCGCCTCGCCCCGCCGTTCACGCTCGACGAGGCACAACTCGACGAGGGTGTCGCCCTGTTGGAACGCGCCATCGAGCGAGCGGTCGAGGAGGTGGTGGCGTGATCGTCGCGGAGGACCTCACCAAGGAGTTCCGCATCGCCGAGCGCAGACCCGGCCTGCTGGGCAGCCTCGCCACGCTCCTCACCCGCGAGTACCGCACCGTGCGCGCCGTGGACGGCGTCTCCTTCGAGATCCCCGCCGGGTCGAAGACCGCGTACATCGGTGCGAACGGGGCCGGCAAGTCCACCACCATCAAGATGCTCACCGGCATCATGACGCCGACGTCAGGCCGCTGCCTGGTCGGCGGCATCGAGCCGTACCGCGACCGGCGGCGGAACGCCCGCTCCATCGGCGTCGTCTTCGGCCAGCGCAGCCAGCTGTGGTGGGACCTGTCGGTGCCCGACTCGTTCCGCATCCTGCGCCGCGTCTACGACATCCCCGACGCGGTCTACCACCGCAACCTCGCGCTCTACCGCGAACTCCTCGACATCGACGCCCTCGGCACCACCCCCGTGCGGCAGCTGAGCCTGGGCCAGCGGATGCGCGCGGAGATCGCCGCGAGCCTGCTGCACGACCCGGCCGTCGTCTTCTGGGACGAGCCGACCATCGGCCTCGACATGGTCCTCAAGACGGCGGTGCGTGACCTGGTCAACCGCGCGCACCGGGAGCTCGGCACGACCGTCGTGCTCACCAGCCACGACATCGCCGACATCGGCGCGATCTGCGACAGCGCCCTGGTCGTCGACCACGGCCGGGTCGTCCACCAGGGCTCCATCCAGGACCTGCTGCGCACGGCCGAGGACCGCTCGGTGAGCTTCGACCACCGGGGCGGCCCGGCGCCGCACGAGGCCCTCGCCCTGATCGAACGGGGCCTGCCCGGCGCGAGGGCGGGTGTCGAGGACGGCGGGCGGATCCGCGTCGACTATCCGGCGGGCCTCTTCGCCTCGCGCCAGGTGCTCGCCTTCCTCCTGGACCACTTCGACCTCGTGGACTGCTACGCCCCCGAGCCGGACCTGGAGGAGGTGCTGCGGCAGATCTACGGCCGGGCGCCCGCGCCCGTCGGCGGTCGCCCGTGAACACCCGTGCGGGGCGCTACGTCCCCTTCGCCACCGGCGGGCTCCAGTCCCTGCTCCAGTACCGCTCGATGTTCGTGGTCACGGGCGTCACCGCAGCCGCGGGCGCCGCGGTCACCGTGTTCCTGTGGCGTGCCGTGTACGCGGACTCGCCGGGCGGCGCGGGCCCCGGCGGCTTCACCCCGGCGGGCATCACCACGTATCTGCTGGTGGCCCAGGTGCTGCAGGTCCTGCACGCCAACCGGGTCGACGACGAGGTGGCCGCCGAGGTCTACCGCGGGGACGTCGCCGTGATGCTGGTGCGTCCGGTCAACTATCCGCTGGTGCGGCTCTTCGCGTGCCTGCCGGTGGTCGCGGCCAACGCCGTTCTCGTCGGGGTGCCGGTGCTGGTGCTCTTCTCGTTCCTGGTGCCGCTGACGGCTCCCCGTCCTGCCGACGCCGCGCTGTTCGCCGTGTCGACCGTGCTGTCCGTGCTCATCGCGTTCTGCGTGAACCTGCTGACCGGCATGACGGGCTTCGTCACCACGAACACGTGGGGCGTGCGGATGGTGAAGCAGAGCGTCGTGGCCTTCTTCGCCGGGCAGCTGGTGCCGATCGCGCTGATGCCGGGCCCGCTGGCGGCGGTCGCCGAGGCGCTGCCTTTCCGTGGGATGGTCGACGGTCCGCTGACGCTGCTCCTCGGCAGGTACGAGGGGGTGGGCGGCGCCGTCGCCGTGCTGGCCCAGCAAGTGGGCTGGGTGGTGGGGCTCACGGTGCTGTGCGCGGTGCTGTGGCGGGCCGCGCTCGGGCGTCTGGAGGTGCTGGGCGGATGACGCGCACACGCCTCGGCACGGCGCTCTGGTACGTCAGGCTCTCCTGGTTCCTCGGCGGGGTCGGCCTGCACCGGCTCGCCGCGTACCGTCTCGACTTCGCGCTCGGCGCCGGGGCCTTCCTGGTGCGGGTCGGCATCCAGACGGCGGTGGTGGGCCTGGTCTTCCGGCAGGTGCCGGCCGTGGGCGGCTGGTCGTACCACGAGGTGCTCTTCCTGCTCGGCTTCTCGCTCCTGCCGCGCGGCCTCGACCACCTCTTCACCGACCAGCTGTGGGAGCTGGGCCGCAAGCTGGTGCAGCGCGGCGAGTTCTACCGCTATCTGATCCGCCCGGTGGATCCGCTCTTCTCCCTGCTCTCCGAGCGCTTCTTCCATCCCGACGCGCTCGGCGAGCTCGTCGTCGGCGCCGCCCTCGTGACGTACGCGGGCACCTCGCTCGGCCTGGACCTCACGGCCGCGCAGTGGGCGCTCGCCCCGCTGCTCGTGCTCTGCGGGGCGTTGATCCACACCGCGGTCAAGCTGTTCTTCGCGTCGCTGTCGTTCTGGACGGTGACGAGCCTGCCCGCGATGTACGCGGCGAGCCAGGTGTCGGAGTTCGCGGCGTACCCCCTCGACATCTACCACGCGTCGCTGCGCGCGCTGCTGACCTGGGTGCTGCCGTTCGCCTTCACGTCGTACGTCCCCGCCGTCTATCTCCTCTCCGGCGATACGGCACTCCTGGGGTGGCTGCCCGTGGTGACGGCGCTGTCGCTGCTGCTTGCTCTCGCCGTGTGGCGACGCGGCATCAACACGTACGAGATGACTGGGAGTTGAGGTTCGTGATCCGGGACGAGGAGCTGGCCGCGCTGCTGCGCGCGGCGCCGTGGATGCCCGAGGACGGGCGCAAGGCCGACCGGTACGAGCGCGTCGACCACGCCGTGCTCGGATCCGCGGCACTGCTGCTGGTCGTGGCGGCGGTCGGCGGGCCCGCGTCGGGCCGGCGGTTCTTCGTGCCGGTGGAGATCGGGGGCGGACGGGAGGCCCACGCCGTCGAGGGGTTCCACAGGGAGGCGGTGCTCAGGGCGCTGGCCGGCGGGACCCTGCGCACGGAGCGCGGCGGCGCCGTGGAGTTCCGCGGCACCGGCGACGCCCCGGTCGGCCCCCTGCCCGAAGTACGGCCGCTCCCCTTCGAGCAGGGCTGGTCGTCCAACGCCCTGTCCCTCGTGGAGATCGGGGGCGTGCCGCACATCCACAAGACGTACCGCGGCCTCGACGACGACGTGCGGGAGCCCGACCTGCTGCGGCTGATGAACGGCACGGGGCGCACTCCGGAGTGGGCGGGCGACTACGCGTACACCGACCCCGCCTCCGGGACCCGGCATCCGCTGGGTGTCGTCTACCGCTACGCCCCGGGCGAGGGCATGGACGTACCGCTTCGGCAGAACCTGCGGTCCCTGTGGCCCGCCCTGTCGCGTCTGCTCACCCGTGCTTCGCCGGAGGTGGTGGCGCGCCGCCATCTGCTGCCGCTGGAGCGGCAGTTGCGGGAAGCGGGCCGTTTCCTGAGCGGCTTCCACACCGATCTCGCCGAGCGTCTCGGCGACGGGTCGCCGCAGCCCGCCTATCCCGCCGCCGAGCGACTCGCGCAGGCCGAGCGGCGACTCGCGGACCTGCGCGACCGCACCACCGCCGATCCGGCACTGCCCGTACGGGCGGTGCGAGCTGCCTTCACGTCGCTGGCCGCTGAAGTGGTGGAACTGCAAGCGGAGTTGGGCCGGACAGGGCCCTCCTGGGCCGGTGGCGGCCCCTGCCACGGCGACCTGCACCTGTCCCACCTGCTGTGGAACCCGTCGGCCCTGATCGACATCTCCACCCCGAGCACCGCTCCCACCGCGCCGGGCTGGGCCGCACAGTCGCCGCTCGAGGACGTCGTGGCGCTGCAACGCGGCCTCGAGTACTTCGCGGCGGACGAGGCGGCGTTCGAGGCCGCGAACCGTCTGGGCGTCGACTCCCTGGAGACCATGCTCGGCTCGCTCGACGGAGCGCCGCACCTCGCCCCGGCTCAACAGGCCGAACTGAAGCAGGTGTTCGAGGTCGCGGACCACTGGCGGGAGCGCGTGCGCGAGCTGCTCCTCGGCCCCGCGTCCGACGGACCGCTCCGACGGCTCCTCTATCTGCGCCGGCTCCTCCACGAACTGGCCTACAACCACGCGCACACGCGCCCCTACCACGCCGCGATCGACCTCCGCCACGCCCTGCGGCTCGGCGCAGGCGACAGCGGCGCCCACCGCGACTCCGAGGACGTGAGGCCGTGCTGACCCCCGAGAACGTCGTACCGACGGTCGAGCCCCGCATGCACATCATCGAGACCTACTTCGAGTGCTGCGGATTCGACCACACCTTTTTGCAGGGCGGCACCTCGGTGTACCTGTGGAACCTCTCCCGGGCCTTCGCCGCGCGCGGCCACCGGGTCTCCATCGTGACGCCTGCCCACGGCCGCCTGGACGACCTGCGGGCGCGCTACGACGTGGAGGACCTGCCGTACGAGGACACGTACACCCTCCCCCTCGTCCTGGACCCCGAGATCTGGCGGGGCTTCCCCGCCGAGACCGGCATCGAGCTGCGGACGACCGCACACCGCATCCGCCTTGACGGCGTCGACCTGTACTTCCTCTCCAACGACTACCTCGACCGGCTGCCGACCACGTTCTATCCGCCGTACTCCGCCAAGGGCCGCGACCTGGTCTTCTGCAAGCCGCTCGTCTTCCAGGCCGACAGCGTGCGGTTCCTGCGCGGCTGGTTCGGCGAGGAGCGGGCCGTGGTGCACGCGCACGAGCCGTACTACCACTATCTGCTGCCCGCCGCGCTGCGCGACGACCCGACGAAACTGGTCGTCAGCACCGTGCAGAGCAACATGCCGATCGCGAAGAAGGTGTACGGACCCGAGGTCCGGCGGTTGTTCGAACTCCTCGATTTGAAGGTGGAGTTGCCGACGACTCCGGAGCGGGACGAGAGCTCGTACCCGGCCGCCGTGCTCCAGTACCAGCAGCTCACCCACCTCCACTACGCCTACCCGCCGGACCACGTCGCGCTCTACGAGCTCACCGCCGAGCACTCCGACCTGATCGACTTCCTCTCCCCCGGCCAGCTCGACTTCTACGCCTCGTTCCGCGACACCCCCTTCGCCGAGCTCTTCGAGCGGCTCCCGACGGCGGACGTCGTGCGGCGCAACGCGCACAAGATGTTCGTGGGCGGCTGCGCGATCTCCGACGAGTGGCTCGCCATGGACCCCGACGGGGTCGACCGGACGGACGTGCTCGGCGGCCTCGGGCTCGATCCCGCCCTGCCCACGTTCTTCCACAACGCGCGCTACGCGGTCCACCACAAGGGCCAGGTGGAGCTGGTGCGGGCGGTCGACCGTGTCCTGTCCGAGGGGCTCGCCGCCAACTTCGTGCTGCGCTGCATCGCCGGGGAGGGCATCGACGACCCGTACTTCCACGAGGTCGCGCGACGGCACGCCGGGCGGCTGCACCTGGAGTGGGAGCGGGTCGACGAGCGGCGGGTGTTCGCGTACGCGGCGAGCTCCGACTTCTGCGTCTTCCCGTCCAAGTTCGAGATGGACACCTTCCTCATCGCGCAGGGCGAGGCGATGGCGTGCGGCGCCGTGCCCATCGCGACCGCCCAGGAGGGCATGGCGCACTTCCGGCACGCCGACGGCCCGTCGACGGGTACCGGTTTCGCCGTGAACCGGTCGTTCGCCGAGGACGACGAGCTGCTCGTCTCGGCGCTCGCCGACCGGTTCCGGGAGGCGGTGACGCTCTGGTCGGAGGATCCGGCCCGCTACCGCGAACTGTCGGAACGCGCGTCCGCCGTCGCGCGCGAGTTCACCTGGGAGCGCTGTGCGGACCTGCATCTGACGGCCTTCGGGCGCCTCTGGCGGGGTGAGGACGCCGAGCCCCCGCTCCACCTCGCGCTGCGGCACGGGTGGTTCGATCAGCTGCGGGACGCGGAGAGCGCCGCGGTGGCGGAGGCCGCGGTCGCGCACGGCGCCGTGGACGTCTACGAACGCCACGCTCCCCTGGACGCCGACGCCGCACGGCGCGTCTTCGCGGCCGCCTGGCAGCGAGCCGACTTCGCCGCCTGCGAGCGGGTCCTCGAACGGGGGCCGGGCGGGGCGGTGGAGCGGCAGGACGTGGACCGGTTGCGCGGCCGCTGCCGTGTGGGCGACGACGGCAGGATCGTCTACCGGCTGCCGCACGCGGAACGCGTCGAGCTGGTCACCCCCTCCGAGGTCGGTACGGACGGCCGCGCGCTTCCCCGCGTGGAGCTGCTGGAACGGACCGCGCCCGGCGAGTTCGGCGGCCCGGCGCCCGAACGGGCCGGGGACGCCCGGCTGCTCCTCACCCTCTCCTCCGGCCGCGTCACCTGGGACGAGGTGCGCCGTGGCTGAGCCGGACATGACGATGCGCACGGTCCGGACCGTGCTGCTCGCGGGCGGCGAGGGGCGGCGCATGGGCCCCCTCGGGACGGGGCGGCTCAAGCCGCTGGTGCCGTACGGCGGGGCCTGCCGGCTCATCGACTTCAGCCTCGCCAACGCGCGGGCGTCGGGACTCGGCGAGGTGCTGCTGCTCTCGCAGTACGAGGAGCGGCAGCTGATGGACGACCTGCACCGGGTGTGGAACCAGCGGCCGGACTTCCGGGTGCACTTCGGCCCGTACGACGCCGCGTACGCGACGGCCGGCTCCCGCCTTCCGGCGGAACTTCCTTCCCGCACCTGGCCGTTGGAGCGGGGCACGGCCGACGCGCTGATCCGCAAGAGCGCGCACGTCTTCGAGGGGGACGGCACCCGGCCCGGTCCGGAGCACGTCCTCGTGCTGCACGCCGACCACGTCTACCGCTTCGACTACCGGCCGCTGATCGACGCCCACCGCGCCTCCGGGGCAGCGCTCACCCTGGCGTACCAGCGCATCGACCCGCGCTGGGTGCACCTGTTCGGGATGGTCGAGTTCGACGGGCGGGGGCGGCTCACCGCGTTCGTGGAGAAGCCGGACGTCGCCACGAGCGACCTGGTCTTCGCGGCGTTCTGCGTCTTCGACGCCGCCGTCCTGCGCCGGTATCTGGAGCGGCTCGACGGCACCGACTGGCAGCACGACATCAGCCGGGACGTGATCCCGGCGATGCTCGCGGCCGGCGAGCACATCCGCGGCCACGAGGTGGCGGGCCACTGGGAGGACATCGGGACCGTCGAGCGCTACCACCGCGCGCACCTCGCGCTCGCGGCCTCCCCCACGGCCGGGCTGCCCGTCGGGCGCATGCCGTGGACCGTGGCACCGGACGTGCGGCGCGCCTGGGTGGCCGACCACTTCGGGGTGCGCTCGTCGGTGGTGCCCTCGGACCTGGTGAACGACGGCCGTGTGGAGGACAGCGTGCTCTTCCCCGGCGTCCGGATCGGCTCGGGCGCCCGGGTGCGGCGCAGTGTGGTGCTGCCCGGCGCCAGGATCCCCGCGGGCGCCGACATCGAGGGGGCGGTCGTCCTGGAGGACGGACGCATCCAGCAGACCGAAGTCCCGCAGGCCGAAGTCCCGGAGACAGAAGGAGTACGCGCATGAGTGACCCGCAGTACGACGTCCTGGTGGTCGGCGGTGCCGGCGTGGACACGATCGTGCGTGTCGACGCGCTGCAACTGCCGCCCGGCGACTCGGTGTTCGTGCCGCCCGTGTACGACTACGTGGCGCACACCGGGAACGGCGTCGCGCTCGGCTGGCACGCGCTCGGCCTGTCCACCAAGTTCATCGACTTCCTCGGGGACGACGCGCAGGGCCGCTCCGTCCTCGACGCGTACGCCGACCGCGGCCTGGACTTCAGCCACGTCGTCTCGCCGCACGGCACCCCGCGCGGCGTCAACCTCGTCGACCCGCAGGGCCGCCGCTTCTCCTTCTACGACGGCAGGCACCCCGCGGACCTGCGGCTGCCGCGCGACTTCTACCTGCCCTACCTGGAGCGCGCCCGGCACGTCCACCTCTCCATCACCGGCGTCAACCGCGACCTGTACGACGACATCCGCAGACTCGGCGTGACCTGTTCGACGGACCTGCACGACTGGGACGCACGCGACCCGCACCACCGTACGTACGCGCTCGCCTCCGACCACGTCTTCCTCAGCGCCGCCGCGATCCACGACCGGCTCGACGAGGTGCTGCACTCCGTGCTCGACAAGGGCAGGGCACGCCTCGTCGTCGCGACCGACGGCGCGGAAGGCTGCCACGTCCTGGTGCGCGGCGACACGGAGGTGCGGCACTTCCCCGCGGTACGGCCGGAGCGGCCCGTGGTCGACAGCAACGGGGCGGGGGACGCCTTCGTCACCGCGTTCCTGCACTCCCTCTTCGAGGGGCGGCCGGTGGAGGAGTGCGTGCTCGCGGGGTCCGTTTCGGGGGCCTTCGCCTGCGGCAGCGCGGGCACCCACACCGAGTTCATCGACCTGCCGGGGCTGCGCGGCGCGTGTGCGCGCGCGAGCGCCGCGGCCACCGGCTGAGGGGGCTGGGCGCACGTGCACATCATCCACTTCTCGTACGAGTGCGGCGGTTTCGACCACCGTCTGATGCGGGGCGGTCTCTCGCCGCTGGTCTGGAACCTGTCGCGCGAGTACGCCGCGCGCGGCCACCGCGTCTCCGTGATCACCCCGGCCCACGGCCACCTCGACCGGCTCCGGGAGACGTTCCCCATCGAGGAGCTCAACCACCGCGCCGACCACGTGGTGCCGCTCGTCCTCGACCCGGAGGTGTGGCCGGACCACCCGGCGGAGGTCGTCGTCGAGCTGACCACGCGCGCGTACCGGCTCCGTCTGGACGGCGTGGACGTCTACTTCCTGTCCAACGCCTACCTCGACCTGCTGCCCGACCGCCTCTACCCGCCGCCCGGTCTGGAGGGCCGGGACCTGGCGCACTTCAAGCCGCTGGTGTTCCAGGTGGAGGGGTTGCGCTTCATCAGATCCGGCCTGCCGCTCGACCCGCTCCCTGACACGGCCGGTCCGGAGCCCGCGATCGTCCACGGCTTCGAGCCGTACTACCACTACCTGCTGCCGCCTGTGCTCGCCGCCGACCCGCGGTACCGCACCGTGAGCACGGTCGCTGCCAACGCGCCCGTCGGGCAACAGGTCCACCGTCCCCAGGTGGAGCGTCTCCTCACGCTCCTCGGCGCCGGTGAGGGCATCGACCTGGACGCGCTCGACGGTCCGCTGCCACCCGATGACGCGCCCGCGGCGACCATCGCGCGGGCCCTCGCAGGCACCCGCATGCACCAGCAGCGCCGACCCGACCACGTCGGCGTGTTCCCCCTGGTCGCCGCCCACGCGGACCTGGTCGACTTCGTCTCGCCCGGCCAGCGCGCCCACTACAGCACCTTCGAGGACACCCCGTTCGAAGCGCTCTTCGCCACGCTCCCGGTGGCCCGGGAGCTCCGCGCCCAGCCGCACAAGCTGCTGATGGGCGGCTGCGGAGTGGCCGACAGCTGGCTCGCCCGTGACCCGGGCGCGGTGGACCGCGCCGCCGTCCTGAGCGGGCTCGGCCTCGATCCGGCACGTCCCGTCTTCTTCCACGCGGCGCGTTACGCCGTGCACCACAAGGGCCAGCTGGAGCTGATGCGGGCGGTGGAGGAGGTCCTCGCCACCGACCCGGACCTCAGCTTCGTCATCCGCTGTGCGACGGGCGGAGGCGGTGAGGCCTCCCCTGCCGGGCCGGCCGTCGCGAACGCCTATTTCCAGAGCGTCGCCGACCGCCACCCGGGCCAGGTGTACCTGGACTGGTGCCTCGCCGACGAGGACACCCTGTTCGAGCAGGCCGCGTGCGCCGACTTCTGCGTCAATCCCTCCAAGTACGAACTGGACGGCTTCCTCATCGCGCAGGCCGAGGCGATGGCGTGCGGGGCGGTACCGATCGCCACGGCTCAGCGCGTCACCGGCCACTTCGGGCACGCACGCCCGCTCACCGACCCGGAGGCGACGGGGTTCTCCGTGCGCGGCTCGTTCCGCGACGACGATCCCGTACTCGCACACGAACTGGCCGACCGAATACGCCGGGCCGCGGCGCTCTTCCGGGGCGCCCCGGAAACGTACGACCGCCTGTCGGCCACCTCCCGCCGTCTGGCACGGCAGTTCACCTGGTCGCGGAGTGCGGAGCTGCGCCTCGCCGCGTTCGACACGCTGCTGCGCGGCGAACAGCTGCCGTTCCCCGCCGAGGACGCCATCGCGTGGGGCTGGTTCGACGCGCTGGACGACGCGGACTTCGCACGCCACGGCGAGCGGATCGCACGCGCGGCGGCCGAACGGGGTGACGCGACGGCGTACGCGCGGTGCGCCCCGTTGGACGGGCCCGCGTTGGAGCGGCTCTTCGAAGCGGCTCATGCGCGTGCGGACTTCGCGCGGTGCGGGGAGCTCGCGGAGACGGCGGGGCGCGCTGACTGGGTGGCGCGGCTGGCGGCGCGGTGCCGGGTGACGTCGAGCCCCGCCGGGGACGGTCGCGGGTGGCTGGTCGAGTACGTCCATGCCGGGGCGGAGCGCGTGGAGGTGGTGGTGGACTCGGCGGGGGCGGCGCGGTCCGGGGCGGCGCTGGAGTCCGTCGCCGAAGCGGTGGCGTCCGACGAGGCGGTGCCGGTCGGGAGCGGGGCCGCGTTTCTGCCGCTGCCGGCGGGGGACGACGGTACGTTCCACGGGGTCCTCGACGGGCTGCCCGTCGGGCGGGAACTCGTCGTCATGGTGACCCTGCGCTCCGGGCGGGTCGCCTGGGACAGCGTCCCGGTCGCCGGGTCGCCGCCGCCCTACCGGGTCGTCGCCACCGACCTCGACGGCACGCTGCTGCGCGGCGACCTGACCGTGTCCGACCGCACCCGCCGCGCCCTCGCCCTGGCCACCCGGGCGGGCGCGCACCATCTCGTCGTCACGGGGCGGCCCGCCGCCGCCTGCCGTGATCTCCTCACCGCGCTCGGCTACCGGGGCATCGCCGTGTGCGGGCAGGGCGCCCAGCTGTACGACGCGGGCGCGGACCGGCTCCTCGACTCCGCCCGGCTCGACCTCGGCCTGGCCAGATCGGTGGTCGCCCGGGTCGAGGAGGCACTCGGCACGCTGGAACTCGGGGTCGTCACGGCGCCGCCCGAGAGCCGGTTCAAGGTGACGCCGCGCTTCGGGGAACGGGTCCGTCACGGCTGGGACGTGACGGCCGACCGCGCACGGCTGTGGTCCGACCCCATCGACAAGCTGGTCCTGCACCACCCGGAGGTCCCGGAGGACGAACTCGCGGGCGTCACCGAGAAGTTGTGCGGTGAAGACGTGAGCGTCGTGCACTCCGTGAAGGGGATGGTGGAGGTGCTGCCGCTCGGCACCACCAAGGGCGCGGGGGTCGCACGGGCGGCCCGGCTCCTCGGGTTCACGGGCGCGGACACCATCGCGTTCGGCGACATGCCCAACGACATTCCGCTCCTCGCCTGGGCGGGCCACGGGGTGGCCGTCGCCAACGCCCACCCGGAGCTGCGCGCCATGGCCGACGAGGTCGCGCCGAGCAACGAGGAGGACGGCGTCGCGGCCGTCCTGGAACGGCTCTTCGCCCCGACACCGAACCCGGTGTCGATCCCGGCGCCGACAGGACCGAGACCGGGGACACTCACATGACCAGGGACTTTCCCGTCGCTGGCGGCCCGAACAAGCGGGACGCACACACCGCACCCACCGTACTCACCGCACTCGCCCACGCCCACGGAGTGGCCGCCTCGTACAGCACCGACCGCGGCCACCGCGTCGACGTCACCCCCGACACGCTGGTCGCCGTACTCGCGGCGTGCGGCGTGGACGCGTCGACGGAGGCGACGGCACGCGCCGCCCTGGAGGCGCACCGGCACGAGCAGGCGGAGAGATCGCTGCCGCCGTGTGTGGTGATACGCGTGCCCGTGGACGGCGTCCGGAGCGACACCCCGCCCCTCCCCGCGCACCTCACGAACCTCCTCCAACACGTAACGCACCACGTGCGGTTGGAGTCCGGAGGCAGAACCGCCCTCTCCCCCGCCTTCCCGCCCGGTCACCACATCCTCCACGTCCGCACACCCGACGGACGGCAGGCGCACGCACCCCTGCTCGCCGTGCCCGACCGTCTGCCCACCCCCGCGGGCCGCACCTGGGGCTTCCTCGTCCAGCTCTACTCCGTCCTCTCGCGCCGCTCCTGGGGCATGGGCGACCTCGGCGACCTGGCGGAGCTCGCCTCCTGGTCGGGGCGAGCCCTCGGCGCGGGGTTCGTGCAGCTCGGGCCGTTGCACGCCGTGGAGCCGGGGCCGCTGCCCGACCCGTCCCCGTACCGGCCGAGTTCACGGCGCTTCGCCGACCCCATGCACGTACGCGTGGAGGCGGTGCCCGAGTACGCGTATCTCGACCCGGTGGCGCGCCCCGCCGTGGACGACCTCGTCGCCCGTGCGTGTCGGCTGAACGACGCGGTGCTGGACGGGAGTTCGCTCATCGACCGCGAGGCGGTGCGCGAGCTCAAGCAGCGCGCGCTGCGGGCCGTGCGCGACGTACCGCTGTCGCCGGGACGTGCCGCGGCCTTCACCGCGTTCGTCGAGCGCGAGGGGCAGGGCCTCACCGACCACGCCACGTGGTGCGCGCTCGCCGAGGTGCACGGCGGAGCGTGGCGGTCCTGGCCCGCCGAGCTGCGCGATCCCCGCTCCCCCGCCGTGGCGCGGGCCCGCAAGGAGCTCGCCGCGGCCGTCGAGCACCACCGGTGGCTGGCGTGGATCACCGACGAGCAGCTGGCGGCCGCACAGGCCGCGGCGGTCGGCGCAGGGATGCGGGTCGGGCTCGTGCACGATCTGGCGGTCGGCGTCGCGCCGGAGGGGGCCGACGCCTGGGCCCTGCAGCGCTGCCTCGCCACCGGGATGAGCGTGGGCGCGCCGCCGGACGACTTCAACCGGTGCGGCCAGGACTGGGGCCAGCCCCCGTGGCGGCCGGACGCGCTCGCCGCCGAGGGGTACCGGCCCTTCGCCGAGCTGCTCAGGTCCGGGCTGCGGCACGCGGGGGCGCTGCGCGTCGACCACGTCATGGGTCTTTCGCGGCTGTGGTGGGTGCCGGAGGGGCGGCCTCCCACGGAGGGCACGTACGTCGGGTACGACCGGGACGCGATGCTCGGGGTCCTCGCGCTGGAGGCGTACCGCGCGGGCGCGGGAGTGATCGGCGAAGATCTCGGCACCGTCGAGGACGGCATGCGCGAGGAGCTCGCGGAGCGCGGCATGCTCGGCACGTCCGTGCAGCGCTTCGAGTACCTGGGCGGCTCCGCGGGCCGGCACGGCCCGCTGCCGCCCGACCGGTGGCGGGCGAACTGTCTGGCCACCCTCACGACCCACGACCTGCCCACGACGGCGGCCTGGCTCTCCGGGGAGCACGTGGACCTGCGGGCACGGCTCGGGCTGCTGACCCGGCCGGAGACCGAGGAGAAGGCGGCGGCCGCGGCCGAGCGCGACGGCTGGCTCGCCGAGCTGACCCGGCTGGGGCTGCTGCCCGATCCGGACGGCGAGGTCGCCGCCCTGCACCGGTTCCTGCGGCTCACGCCGGCCCGGATGCTCGGCGTCTGGCTGCCGGACGCGACGGGCGACCGCCGTCCGCAGAACCTGCCGGGCACGGCCACCGTGCACCCCAACTGGCGGCTGCCGGTGGCGGATGCGCGGGGTCGCCCGGTCCCGCTGGAGGAGCTCCCCCGGTCCACGCTGCTCCGGATCCTGGCGGACGTCTTCGCGCACGACACCACTGAGAACGACACCAAGGAGAGTCATGGCAGGCCAGGTTCTTGCTGAGGCCGATACCGCAGGGGTCCGTGAGGACGCCGGTGGCTTCGACCTGCTCGCACCGGACGGCACCGGCTACCGCGTCGACGTCACCGACGGGGTCTTCCACCCGGACAACCCGCTGCTCGCGGAGTACGTGGCGGGCCGCCGCGTGGTGGCCTACATCGGCCCCACCGTGGACCGGCTCTACGGAGAGCAGCTCCGCGGCTACCTCACCGCCCGTCTGGAGCCGGGCAGTTGGAGCGTGCACACCATCGCCACCGGTGAGCACAACAAGTCGCTGACCTCCGTGGAGGAGGTGTGCGCCACCGCCAAGGCGGCGGGCCTCGACCGGCACGGGGTGATGGTCGCGGTGGGCGGCGGCATCGTCGCGGACATCGTCGGCTTCGCCGCGTCCATGTACGCACGCGGCATCCGCTACATCAAGGTCAACACCAGCCTGGTGGGGCAGGTCGACGTCGGCGTCGGCGTCAAGACCGGCGTCAACGCCCTGCACACGAAGAACATGTTCGGCGCCTACCATCCCGCCCATGCCTCCCTCAACGACCCGGCGCTCCTCGACACGCTGCCGGCGCGGGAGATCCGCTGCGGCCTCGCCGAGATCGTGAAGATGGCGGTGATCCTCGACGGCGACTTGTTCAGGACGCTGGAACGGCACCCGGACGCGTTCCGCCGCGCCCCTTCCGGCACGGGTGGCGACGGTGTGGAGACGTACATCGTCCGTACCGCCATGCGGCTCATGATGGAGGAGCTCTGCCCGAATCTGCGGGAGCACGAGCTCGCCCGGCTCGTCGACTTCGGCCACACGTTCAGCCCGGTCATCGAGACGGCGGGCGGCCACCGCCTGGCCCACGGCGAGGCCGTCGCCGTCGACATGGCGCTGTCCGCGCACCTGGCGCGGCTGCTCGGCCTCACCGACGAGGAGACCTGCGAGCGGATCGTGACCCTGCTCGAACGGATCGGGCTCCCCGTGTTCGACCCGGTCACCTGCACGCCCGGGCTGATGACGCAGGCGCTGCGCGCGTCGTGGCAGCGCCGTGGCCGCAGGCTGCACCTGGTCGTGCCGACCGCGCTCGGCAAGGCGGCCTTCGTCGACGAGTTGGAGCACCTCCCCGCGGAGACGCTGCGGGCGGCTCTGGACGCGCTGGCGGACCGGGAGGTGCGGCGCGATGACTGAGCACAGGCCCCCGGTCAACGTACGGGATCTGCTGACCGCCAAGGAGCACGACCACGGCGGCCTCGGCACCATCCTCGCGCACCGCGTCTTCGTCCGCGAAGAGGGCGCCGCCGGTGCGGACTTCATCGACCTGGCCGTCCTGCCGCCCGGTACCTCCATCGGCAGGCACCGGCACGGGGCGGACCGCGAGACGTACGTCGTGCTCGCCGGGAGCGGACTGATGTTCCGCGACGGGGAGGAGTTCCGGGTGGAGGCGGGCGACGTCGTCGTCAATCGCCCCTACGGCGAGCACGGCCTGCTCAACGACTCCCAGGACGCCACGGATCTGCACCTGCTGGTCTTCGAGGAGGCAGTGCGTGACGACGAGGGAAGCTGACCGGCGGGCCGGGCCCTTCACCGTGCTGGACGTGGGCGGAACCACGCTGCGGGTGGGCCGTTACGCCCCGGCGTCCGGCCGCCTCTCCCGCGTGCGCCGCGTCCCCGTCGAGGGCAGGGCGCTCCACCCGGACGCGTCCGTGCCGGAGGTGCAGGGGCGGGTGGTCGAACAGATCGTGCGCGAGGTCGAGCGGCACGGCGCCGGCCCGGGTGGAGCGCCGCCCGCGGTCGGGATCGCCTTCGCGGGGCCGGTCACGGCGGAGGGTCTTGTCGTCGCGGCGCCCACGGTGTGGGGGCTGCGCGGCGAACCGCTGCCGCTCGGCGCGCTGTTGAGCGAGCGGCTCGGTGTGCCGGTCACCGTCGTCAACGACCTCACGGCGGCGGCCTGGCGGTACGCCGCCACGGAGCCGGAGCCGTTCTGTCTTCTCACCGTCAGCTCGGGCATCGGCAACAAGGTCTTCCGCGGCGGTGACGTGCTCGTCGACGCCGCGGGGCACGGGGGCGAGCTGGGTCACTGGGTCTGCGACCCCTCGCCCGACGCGCCGCTGTGCGACTGCGGCGGCCGCGGCCATCTGGGTGCCGTCGCCTCGGGGCGCGGGGTGCTCGCGGCGGCCCGGCGCGCGGCGGCCGCCGATCCGGCCGGGTTCTCCACGTCCCGCCTCGCCGCGCTCTGCGGGGGCGGTCATCCGGACGCGATCGGCAATCCGGCGCTGGCCAAGGCGATCGTGGAGGGCGACCCGTTCGCCACAGGGGTGCTCCGAGGCACCCTCGTACCGCTCGCCCAGGCGATCTCCGCGGTCTTCACGTCGATCGGGGTGTGCCGCTTCATCCTCGTGGGCGGTTTCGCGCTCGCGGTCGGGGAGCGGTACCGGGCGCTGCTGGTGGAGGAGTTGGTCCGGCAGGGCTGCTTCGGCCTCACCGCGGACCGCGTGGACGCGCTGATGTCCCTGGGCGCCCCCGACGACGACCACGGCCTGCTCGGCGCGGGCCGCCTCCTGACGGCACGGTGCCACCCCTCCCCGCCTCCCACAGACAGGCCTCCCGCATGACCACCCCCCGCACCCTCATCGTCGGCAGCGGCTTCGTCGGCACCGGTATCGCCCGGCGGCTCGCGCGTGCCGGGGACGACGTCACCCTCGTCTCGCGCGGGCGGCCCGCCACGGCTCCCGAGGAGTACGGCGCACGGTGGTCCGCGCTCGACGCCACCGACGCCGAGGCCTGCGGCAGGCTCCTGGCGCGGGTGCGGCCGGAGCGGATCGTCCTGGTGCACGGCCCCTCCGATGTCACCTGGTGCGAGGAGCACCCGGAGGAGGCGGACGCGGCGCACGCCGCCGTCACCGCCAACTTCGCCGCGTACGCCGGTGCTTCGCGCATCGTCATGATCTCCACGGACAATGTCTTCGACGGCCACGCGTGGCGCAACACGGAGCGCACTCCCGTCTCCCCCGCCAACGCCTACGGCCGTGCCAAGCGGCACGCCGAGCGCCTGCTCCTCGGCGGCGCCGCGCGGGCGGTCTGCTTGCGGGTCAGCCTCGTCTACGGCCATGAGCCCGCCGACGCGGGCAAGTGGCTCAACTTCTTCGCCGCCTGCGCCCACCGGCTGGCCGACGGCGCGCCCGTCGAGGCGCCCGACGACCACTGGACCACCCCGGTCCACGTGGACGACGTGGCGGCCGTCGTGGCCGCGCTGCTCGCCGCCCCTGCCCCTCTTCCGCCGGTCCTGCACCTGGGAGGCCCCGACCGGGTGACCCGCGCCGAGTGGGCCGGGGTGATCGCCGAGGCGCTGGGGGCTCCGGCGGGCCTGGTCGTGCCGGTTCCGAAGGCCCGCAGCCGCTACGCCTCGCGGCCCGAGAACGCCTGCCTGGTCGGTGAGTTGCTCGCGGAGCTCCCGGCCACGCGCGCCGTCCCCGTACGAGGGGTACGGGAGGGGGCTCGTGACCTGGCCTCCGCGTTCCCGCTACGCGTCGGGGTCCTCTTCGAGCCGCAGCGTCTCGATGCGGTCCCAGCCGCGCGCCGCGATCCGGTCGTGCAGCTCGAGTTCCGGGGTGGCGCGCACCACCAGGCACTGCGGGGGCTGCAGGTGGACGGCGAAGGCGACGAGGGTCTCTAGGCCGCTGTTGGCCAGGTAGCGGACGCCGGTGAGGTCGATGAGGATCTCGTCCGCTTGCGGCCGGTCCCGGCCGTTGCCCTGGGTCTGGTCGGTCAGTGCGAGGGCCAGCGGCCCTCGATGCGTGCTGACGACCTCGCCGGACAGTCGTACGCCGGGGCTGTGGGTGGTGGGCATGATGAGCAGGAGGTCGTCCGCGAAGTAGTCGCGCATGGCAGATCCGATGCCTTGGTGCGCCGTGAGAGGGACGGGCGGTGGAGGATACGGAGATCAGATCCACCGTGCGGCCCTTCGCGCGGTGCTGCGAAACGGAAGCAGAGTTCCGCTGAGAGCAGCCGCTGGCGTAAGGGCCACTCCTCGACCCGAGAGATCGCCGGAAGGTCATCACAGCGCTAACAGCGACAACGCACCACGGGCTGTTACTCAGCGTACCCTCTCGACTCCGCCACCGATAGGGGCCTTTTCGGGCAAGCCACGACGAACGCCGCCCCGCGCGGGAAGAGCGCGGGGCGGCGGTGCCGGCAGGGGGTGCGTGTCGGAACGTCAGTCGCTCGTGCCCGGGCAGCTCTCCGCGCCGACGTGCACGGCGACCGCGCTCTTCGGGGCGACGGTCACGGCCAGCCGGCCGTCGCCGTCGACGGTCACGGGCTTCCCGGACTGGACGTCGCAGTACTCGCCCGCGGGCAGCGACGTCCGCAGGTTCTCCTTCACCTCGCCGTCCCCCGCGTTGATGGCGACGAACGCCTTGTCGCCGCGGCCGAAGGCGATGGCGCTGCCGCCGTTGTCCCACCAGTCGGTGACCGCCGCGTCGCCCGCGATGTTGCGGAAGGCGACCATGCTCGCGATCTGCGGCTGCGCGTGCTGACACACCCACGCGTCACCGGCGCAGTCCGCCTTGCCGTCGGCGGGCGGACCGTCGTCCTTGCCGGCGAAGGCGTATCCGGAGTGGACGTCCGGCGAGCCGTACGGGAAGGCCAGCGCGAAGACGTGGGCCAGGGTGTAGGGCGCGCCCTGCTTGTAGGTGAGGACGTTGCCCTGGCGCTCGGTGTCGTGGTTGGCGACGAAGACACCCGCGTTCTCCGAGGGCTGCTTGCCGTCGGCGATGTTCTTCAGACCGGCGAGGCTGCCGCTTTCGAAGGCGCCCTTCAGGGCGTAGGCGTAGTTGAACTCCTGTACGTCCCCGGTGCCGATGTACTCGCCGGGCTGGACCTCCTCGCCGGGCCCGGGCAGCGTCTCCTGCTTCCAGTACACGTCCGGGTCGGTCAGCTGTGACTTGATCGCCTTCAGGTCGTCCTCGGGCATGTGCTTGGCGGCGTCGATGCGGAAGCCGTCGACGCCGAGTGCGAGGAGGTCGTTCATGTATCCGGCGACGGTCTTGCGGACGTGCTCCTCTCCGGTGTCCAGGTCGGCGAGGCCGCCGAGTTCGCAGTTCTGGCTCTCCTCGCGCTTGGTGTAGTCCTGGATCTCCTTCTTGCAGTTGTCCATGTCGGCGTCCCCGTAGGTGCCGGGGTAGTCGTACTTGGTGAAGCGGGTGCCGCCGGAGCCGGCGCCGGTGCCCTGCACGTTGGTCATGTGGTTGATGACCGTGTCGGCGACGACCTTGACTCCCGCGCTGTGGCAGGTGTCCACCATGCTCTTGAACGACGCGCGGTCGCCGAGCCGGGAGGCGATCTTGTAGCTGACCGGCTGGTAGGCGGTCCACCACGAAGGGCCGTCCAGGCGCTCCTGCGGGGGTGAGGTCTGGACGTATCCGTAACCGGCCGGGCCGAGCGTGTCCGTGCACGCCTTGGCCACGGAGTCGAAGCTCCACTCGAACATCACCGCCGTGACGTCCTTGCCCGCGGCCGCGGTGCGGCTCTTCCCGGCGGGCGCCGCCTCGCTCGGCTGCTGGGCGATGGAGAGACTGCCCGCCGCGCCGGCGGCCAGCGCGGCGCCCATGACGGCGATCCTTCGGGGTTTCGATATACGGGCGTGCATCGAAAGCCTCCTGTGTGGGGGGATGGGTGTGGGAGGTGCGTGTGGGAGGTGCGTGTGGGGGGGTGGCGGCCTGTGACGGCTTTCTGAAAACTCATGCCGCCTTGCAGCAACTTGTTGCAACCGGACCATAGGAGGCCTCAGTTGAAGGGTCAACCCCTCGCGCACCACACTCCCCGGGCACGACTCCGGCCCCAAGGACCGCACGCCTCGCCTCGTCGGCCAGTACCCGCCGGTCAGCGCCCCGCAAGGGGGCGTGCGCGGTGACCCGTACGCTCAGGCCGCGGGCGCCCGCCACCCTGCGCAGCGAGGTGGTGAAGTCCTCCTCGCCGAGGAAGGCGGCGGCCGTGCTCGGCCCACCGCCCTGGCGGTACTCGACCGTCACCGGACGGACGGCCGCACCCGCGTCGACCGCGGCCTGGAAAGCGGCCCGCCGGAACCGGCCGCCCCACGCCGAGCACCAGGTCGTCGCCTGGGGAAAGACGAGCACCGACGTGCCGCCGCGCAGGGTGTCGGCCAACTCCGCGACGACACAGGGGAGTCCGCGCGGGCTGCCGTCCCGGTCGATGAACCGGGTGCCCGCGCGCCGGGCCAGCGCGCCGACCACGGGCCACCGGCCGACCTCACGCTTGGCGAGGACACTCACCGGTTCGAGGGCGAGCAGGGCGACGACGTCGAGCCAGGAGATGTGGTTGGCGACGACCAGAGTGCCCACACCGTCTGCCCGCACACTGAACGGCGCGCCCTCGGCGCCCTCGACGCCCACCCCGAGCGCGCCGAGCACCGCGCGCGCCTCGGCCTGGAGGATCGCGGGGTCGGCGAGCCGGTCACCGCGGGCCACGGCCCGGGTCAGGGTGTACGTCAACGTGGCGTAGCGGCGCGCGAGTTCACCGAGAGGCACCCGCGGGTCCGGGTCGGCGGCGCAGGAGGCGGGACAGCCGGGGTCGACCGTCCACGCGCTCATCGCGCGTCCTCTCCGAGGAAGTAGCGGCGGTGGCGTGCGCTGAGCCGCTCCGTGTCGAGGAGGACGAAGAAGTCCGCGACGTCGAACTCGGGGTCGTGGGCGGGGGCTCCGCACACCCACGCGCCGAGTCGGAGGTAGCCGCGCAGCAGGGGCGGCAGGTCGGCGTAGGCCGGGCGTTCCGGCGACGGGCCGCCGGGGGTCCACGGGCGCCGGGGGTGCACCCGCAGCTCGGGCGGCGCCGCGTGCTTGGCCGTGCCGAGCAGCCAGGCGGCGGTCGCCGCGCGCCCGCCGTCCGCCAGCGGCACGGAGGCGCAGCCCGCCAGGTACCGGTGGCCGGAGAGCAGGACGTAGCGGGCGAGTGCGGACCACATCAGGTTGATCACGGCGCCGGAGCGGTGGTCGGGGTGGACGCAGGAACGGCCGGCCTCGACGGTGGAGGGCCGCAGCGCGTTGAGGGCGACGAGTTCGAACTCGCCGTCGGAGTACGAGTGCGCGGCCCGGCCGGGCGGGATGATTCGGTACGTTCCGACGACGTCGCCGGTCGTGGTGTCGGTGACGATCAGGTGGTCGGCGAGGTCGTCGAAGGTGTCGATGTCGTGGCCGGGCAGGGGCGTGTCGAGGACGGCGCCGAGCTCTTCGGCGAAGACACGGTGGCGCAGCCGCTGGGCTGCCCTGATCTGTTCGGTGGTGTCCGCGATGGAGGTGACGTACGAGCTGGTGGCGGTCGCGACGAGCGGCGTCGAGGGCATGACGGTTCCGTTTCTCGGTTCGATGGGGACGACGACGGAGACGGGGAGTCGACGGTCGGCGCCGCCGCAGCTCCGCGCCGGCGCCCCATCAGCACGGTGACGGCGCCGCCTGAACTGCGCGCTGATGGCGTGCGTCGGCCCGTCGTCGGGCTCGCGTCCGAATCGGACCGTGTGCGAAAGCCCGGGTGACAGCGACCGGACGTGCCGACGCCGTCGTGCGTCCGCTCAGAAAGCCGTGGCGGATCCGGCCCCGCCCGCCCCCATGACCTGCGTGCCGTCGAGGCGGCGTGTGCGGTAGCTGTCCGCGTCGAGGGTGACGACCTCCGCGTGGTGGGCCAGCCGGTCCACCGTCGCGGACGCCGTCGCGCTGTCGCCGAACACCTCGTCCCAGCGGCCCAGCGGCCGGTTGCCGGTGACGATGAGCGAGCCCCGCTCGTAGCGGTGCGAGACGAGCTGGAAGAGGAGGTGGGCGACGTCGGCTTCGAAGGGCACGTAGCCGACCTCGTCCACGACGAGCACCGGGTACGCGTCGAGGCGGGCCAGTTCCTCGCGCAGCCGCCCCGCGGCCTTCGCCTCGGCGAGCCGGGTGCCCCATTCGTCGGCGGTCGCGAACAGCACCCGGTGGCCGGCCTGGCAGGCGCGTACGCCGAGGGCGACCGCCAGGTGCGTCTTGCCCGTGCCCGGCCCGCCGAGCAGCACCACGTTCGCCTTGCGGGTGACGAAGTCGACCTTGCCGAGACGGGTGATCACCTGCGGCTCGGGCGCCCGCAGATGTCCCTCGTCGAACATCTCCAGGACCTTCCTGGCCGGGAACCCCGCGTCCTCGATGCGCTCCTCGGCGCCGGTCGAGAGCGCGGCCGCCGCCCCGCCGTCCCGGTCTCCCCCGTCGGCTCCCCCGTCCCGCTGCGCGGGGATGACGGCGGCCCGCCCGGTGTCCTTCGCGGCACGCGCCCTGGCCTCGTGGGCCGCCATGGGCCCGGACATGTAGGCGAGGATCGCCGCGGAGGCGATGAACGCCATGTGGATGACCGTGCCCCACAGCAGGTCGTGCCGGGGGGTGTGGTGCACGTCGACGAACATCTGGAGCAGATGCACCGACGAGATCCCCACGATGGCGGTGGCGAGCTTGACCTTCAGGACGTTGGAATTGACGTGCGAGAGCCACTCGGGCTGATCCCGGTGGCCCTGCAGTCCGATCCGTGAGACGAACGTCTCGTACCCTCCGACGATCACCATGATCAGCAGATTGGCGATCATCACCACGTCGACGAGCTTGAGGACGGCGAGCATGACGTGCGTCTCGTCGGCGTGCCCGCTGATGACGTGATGGACGAGGTGCCACAGCTCGTTGAAGAACTTGTAGACGTAGACGCCCTGCGCGGCCACCAGGCCGAAGTACAGGGGCGCTTGGAGCCACCGGGTCGCGAAGAGGGCACACCCCAGCGTGGTCATCTTCGACGGGGACGAGGTGGAGCGGTACACAAGACCTCCAACGGCCGTGAGGCTGGTCATTCTTGTGGTCCGCCGCCGACAATCTGAATTCGAGCCACCCGTTGGGATGAATAGAAATCCAGTCGGACAGGAACGTCGCATGCCGCCTCCCCCTCCCCTGCCCCTCGCCGGGGTCACCGTCGTCAGCCTCGAACAGGCCGTCGCCGCGCCCTTCGCCACCCGGCAGCTCGCCGATCTCGGCGCCAGGGTCATCAAGGTCGAGCGGCCCGGGGGCGGCGACTTCGCGCGGCGGTACGACACCACCGTGCGGGGGCAGGCCAGTTACTTCGTCTGGCTCAACCGGTCCAAGGAGTCGATCACCCTCGACCTCAAGTCGGAGCGGGGCCGGACGGTTCTGGAGAAGCTCGTCGCGGGCGCCGACGTGTTCGTCCAGAACCTCGCCCCGGGCGCCGCCGTACGGCTCGGGTTCGGCGCCGAGGAGTTGCGGGAGCGCCACCCGTCCCTGATCACGTGCACCGTCAGCGGCTACGGCACGGACGGGCCCTGGGCGGACCGCAAGGCGTACGACCTGCTCCTGCAGTGCCAGACCGGGCTGCTCCAGCTCACCGGCACGCCGGACGAGGCGGCGCGGGCGGGGATCTCCGTCGCGGACATCGCCGGGGGGATGTACGCGTACAGCGGCATCCTGTCGGCGCTGTACACGCGGGCGACGACGGGACGCGCCCCGGCCGTCGAGGTGTCCCTCTTCGACGCGCTCGCCGAGTGGATGGGCCAGCCCGCCTACTACACGCGGTACGGCGGCACCCAGCCGCCCCGCGTCGGCGCCCGGCACGCGACGGTCGCGCCGTACGGCCCGTTCACGGCCTCCGACGGCAAGGACGTCCTCCTGTCGGTGCAGAACGAGCGCGAATGGGCCGCTCTGTGCCGTGAGTTCATCGGCCGTCCTGGGCTGGCCGACGATCCGCGCTTCGCCACCGGCTCCGACCGCGTGGCGCACCGGGACGCGCTCGACGCGATCATCTCCGCACGGTTCGCGGAGCTCGGCAGCGAGGCGGCCATGGAGCTCCTCGACCGTACGGGCATCGCCAACGCCGGGGTCAACTCGGTCCACGAGTTCCTGGCCCATCCGGTGCTCACCGAGCGCGGACGCTGGCAGGACATCCGCGTGCCGGGCACGTCCGAGCCCGTACAGGCCCTGCTGCCCCCGGCCATCCTCTCCGGAGTCGCCCCGCGCATGGACCCGGTGCCGGAGGCGGGCGAGCACACCGAGGCGATCCTCGCCGAGCTGGGTTACGGCGACCTCGAGCCGTGACGGTCAGCCGTCGACGGTGACGCCGAGCCCTTCCAGTACGACCGCGCACGGCCTCCGCGACGGGCGACACCAGCAGCGCCAGGGCTTGGGGGGCGGGGCTGACGACGTCGAAGTCACCGAGGGGAGCACGCATGGCCGCACGCTGACACCCGCGTGTGCGGTCAGTAGGAGCCCGCGTGTGCCGGCGGCACCGACACCGACATCGTCATCTCGACGGGCTCGGCGCCCTTGTTGTGGTAGCCGTGCGGCACGTTGGCCTCGAAGGTGGCGCCCGTCCCGGCGGGGACGGTGTGCTCGGTGCCGTCCACGACGAGCGTCAGTGCGCCGCGCGTGACGTGCAGCAGCTCGATCGTGCCCGGCGGGTGCGCGTCGGAGTCGCTGCCCTCACCGGGCATCAGGCGCCAGGACCAGAGCTCGAAGGGCCCGCGCGCCTCGGCCCCCACGACGAGCGTCGTGCTGCTGCCGGTCTCCGTGGACCACATGCGGACCGCCTGCTCCGGCGGCACGAGCCGGACGTGGGAGCCCTGTTCGTAGTCGAGGAGTGTGGTGATGCTGACGCCCAGCGCGTCCGCGAGCTTCACGGTGATGCCCACGCTGGGGTTGGTCCTGGCCTGCTCGATCTGAATGATCATGCCGCGGCTCACGCCCGCACGGGCGGCGAGCGCGTCGAGCGTGAAGCCCCGCTCGTTGCGCCAGCGCTTGAGGTTGCGGGCGAGCGACTGGGTGAGCTGGTCGAGGTCCGACACATTCCGTCCAATATTTTGGATGACAGGGTTCACGATACTGAACTACGGTGTGGTGCAGCCGAAGATCCCGGATGGTTCAACACACTGTACTGCGAGGCGCCCTGATGACCGCCCTGTTCGCCCTTGCCACCAGCCTGCTGTGGGGCCTCGCCGACTTCGGCGGCGGACTGCTGACGCGCCGCATCCCCGCCCTCACCGTGGTGGTCGTCTCGCAGACCATCGCGGTGGCGGTGCTCGGAGCCGTCGTGATCGGGACCGGCGGGTGGACCGAGTGGGGGCCGCAGCTGTGGTTCGCGGTGGCCGCGGGCCTCGTGGGACCTGTCGCGATGCTCGCCTTCTACAAGGCCCTCGCCCTCGGCCCGATGGGCGTCGTCTCGCCGCTCGGCTCGCTCGGCGTCGCCGTGCCGGTCGGCGTCGGGCTCGTGCTGGGCGAGCGGCCGGGCCTCCCCCAGTTCGCGGGCATCGCCGTCGCGGTCGCGGGCATCGTGCTCGCGGGCGGGCCCGAGCTGCGGGGCGCCCCTGTGCAGCGGCGGGCCGTGCTGCTCACCCTCCTCGCCGCGTTCGGGTTCGGCGGGGTGATGGCCCTGATCGCCGAGGCGTCGAACAGCCTGACCGGCCTGTTCCTCGCGCTCTTCGTGCAGCGCGTGACGAACGTGGCGGCGGGCGGCGCCGCGCTGTACGTCTCCGTGCGGCGGGGCGGCAGGGCGCTTCCCGAGGCACCCGGCACGGAAGAAGCCCAGGGTTTCGGGGCGGAGCGGTCCGGCACGGACATCGTGCGGTCGGCGCTCCCCGCCCTCGCCTTCGTCGGCCTCGCGGACGTCGCCGCCAACGGCACGTACTCGGTGGCCGCGCAGAACGGCCCGGTCACCGTCGCCGCGGTCCTCTCCTCGGTCTATCCGGTGGTGACGGCGCTGGCGGCGCGGGCGGTCCTGAAGGAACGTCTGCGCGGGGTGCAGGCGGCCGGCGCGGGACTGGCCCTGGTGGGCACGGTCCTGCTGGCGACCTGAGGACGCGGTCCCGCCGACGACCCGGGGACACGGCCGGCGCGCCGCTTCAGACCTCGTCGAGCTTCCCCATCTCCCCCAACTCACCCAGCGCGACCAGCTGTTCCGGCGTGATCCCGTCCGGGATCGGCACCGGCGCGGGCGTCCGCAGCGGCGGCTGCCAGCCCTGCTCGGCGTCCCAGGTGCGGACGACCCTCGCGGGCGCCCCGGCCACCACGGCATGGTCGGGCACCTCGCCCCGGACCACCGCCCCCGCCGCGACCACCACGTTCCGCCCGATCCGTGCCCCCGGCAGAATCACCGCACCGGTCCCCACCCAGCACCCGGGCCCGATCTCCACCGGGTCCATCCGCGGCCACTGCTTGCCGATGGGCGTGTGCGGGTCGTCGTAGGAGTGGTTGGTGGAGGTCACGTACACGTAGGGGCCGAAGTAGCAGTCGTCGCCGATGGAGACCGTCGTGTCGGCGATGACGTGGCTGCCCCGGCCGAGCACGACGCCGTTGCCGATGCGGAGGATCGGGTCGGGACCGAGGTCGAGGTCGGGCATCATGCCCGCGGTGAGCGTGACGTGCTGGCCCACGATGCAGTGGTCGCCGATCCGGATCCACGGCTCACCGAAGACCGTGCCCTGCGGGAAGGCGAGCTTCGTGCCCTCGCCGAGGGCGCCGAACCGCAGCCGCCCCGGGTGCGCGGCGGTCACCGCGCCCGTGCGCTGCACCCAGTCCCAGCCCGCGTGGACGGCGCGCTGCGCGATCCTGCGGGGCGCGGCGGCAAGGGATGAGAACGTGTTCCTGTTCTTCGGCACGGGCTCACGTTACTCAGTGCCTCCACCCCCCGCAGGCCCCCGGCCTGTGATCTTCACCCCACGCGGCCGTGCCCGCTCCCCCGTCCCGTACCGTGCCGTCAGGCGCGACGCCACTCAGACGTCCACACGGACGTACGGAACAAGGGAGCGGACCGATGGGCCACGAGGCACTCATCACCGGCATCGGCGGCAAGGACCCGAAGATCGATCAGGACGCGTTCACCGCGCCGACGTCCGTCGTGATCGGTGAGGTGACCCTGCGGGCAGGGGCGAGCGCCTGGTACGGCGCCGTCCTCCGCGCCGACTGCGGACCCATCGTCGTGGGCGCCGACAGCAACATCCAGGACAACTGCAGCCTCCACGTCGACCCGGGCTTCCCCATCACGATCGGCGAGCGCGTCTCGGTCGGCCACAACGCCGTCCTGCACGGCTGCACCGTCGAGGACGACGCGCTGATCGGCATGGGCGCCACCGTCCTGAACGGCGCGGTCATCGGCAGCGGTTCGCTGGTCGCCGCCCAGGCCCTGGTGCCGCAGGGCATGCGGGTGCCCCCGGGCTCACTCGTCGCGGGCGTGCCCGCCAAGGTGCGCAGGCCGCTCACCGACGAGGAGCGCGAGGGCATCTCGCTCAACGGCACGTTGTACGTGGAACTGGCCAAGGCCCACCGCGACGCGCACGCGGCGGGCTGACCGGAAGGGAACGTTCAGTCGGCGGGGACGGGCTGCGGCTCGGCCGCCGGGGTCCCGGCCGCCGCTTCCGCCTCGGCCTCCGCCGCCGCCTTCTTCGCCCGGCGCTTGACGAACAGCATCGAGCCGACGCCGATGAGCACGGCGATGCCGAGTCCCACGTACGAGAACCGCTTGAGCCAGTCCTCGGCGACCACGCCGATGTAGTAGATGACGGCGGTGGTGCCGCCCGCCCAGACGATGCCGCCGAGGACGTTGGCGATCAGGAACTTCCAGTACGGCATGCGCAGGACACCCGCGAGCGGGCCCGCGAAGATGCGCAGGAGGGCGATGAAGCGGCCGAAGAAGACGGCCCACATGCCCCACTTCTGGAAGGAGCGCTCGGCGGTCGCCACGTTCGCGGCACCGAAGTGCTTGGGGAACTTGCGTTCCAGCCAGGCGAGGAGCGGCCGTCCGCCCTTGCGTCCGATGGCGTACCCGATGGAGTCCCCGATGATGGCGCCCGCGGTGGCGCACGCGCCGAGGATCACCGGGTTGATGTCACCGTGCTGGGAGGAGAGGAGCGCCGCCGAGACGAGGACGATCTCGCCGGGCAGCGGGATGCCCAGACTTTCGAGGCCGATGACAAGCCCCACCAGCGCGTAGATGCTGACGGCTGGTACCTGCTCCAGCCACTCCTGGACGTGCAACGCCGGTTCCTCCCGTGTCGGTGTGTGTGCCCGGCGTGCGCGCCTGCTCGGCCGCGCACGCACGCCGGGCAGCCTACCCGGACCGTGTCACCCGGCCGGAACGGCGTCCCAGAGGGCGCACCGGTGAGCGTCGTGCACCGCGGTGCTGATGCCGGTGCCGCCCTCGGACGCGGTGCGCAGGGAGAGGAGCCGCCCGGGGCGGGTGCGCTGGTCGGGGGCGGCGGGACCGCCGTCGGCGCGCGGCACGCCGGTGCGGATGAACGACCCCCAGTACTGCACCATCTGCCGGGCGAGCGCCCGCTGTTCCTTGTCGAGGGGCGAGTCGAGACCGAAGTGTTTGAAGAGGTACTGGACTTCGTTGACGTGGGTCGCGCCGAAGTCGAAGTCGGTGTCCAGCTCGCGCAGGGACGCGAAGGGCGGTGAGGTGCGGTCGGCGAACTCGTAGGCGTAGACGGGTCCGCGGTGCGCCAGGGCCTTGTTCATGCGCAGCGCCGTGCAGGCGAACACCCGGTCCCCGGTCGCCGCGCCGAACGCGTGCGTGGGCGAGGCGTGCTCCGCGAGCGGGTAGGCCGTCAGGACGCGGCCGCCCAGGTCGGGGCCGTACGCCTCGGTGACGGCTCCGGGGTACTGCTCGTCGGTGAGCGGGGCGCCCGCGCCGTCGAACCGGGCGAAGGCGAAGAGGTTGCCTTCGTCGCTGTTGGCGCCGTTGAGCACGGGCACGCGGGCGGCGCCCCCGTTCTCGTACGCCTCCTTCGGCTGTACGGGCAGGAAGGCGCCGCCGGCGACCGGTCCCCAGTCGAACCCGGCCTGCGCGGCGAGGACGTCCTTCGCGGGCTTCCTCCGCAGGCAGGCGAGGGCGGTCGCCGGGTCGGGACAGCCCGCCTTCTTCGCGAAGGCCGCGCCGTCGCGGACCGCGGGACCGCGCTCGCGGGCCGCGCAGTCGCCGTACGCTCCGCTCTCCACGATGCCCGCGCGGTACAGGCCGCGGGCGGTGGGCGAGGCGAGCAGGGTGCACACGGAACGGCCACCGGCGGACTCGCCCGCGATGGTGACGCGGTCCGTGTCGCCCCCGAACCGGCCGATGTTGGCGCGCACCCAGCGCAGGGCGGCCTGCTGGTCGAGCAGTCCGTAGTTGCCGGACACGCCGTCGGACGCCTCGCCGTCGAGACCCGCGGCGGCGAGGAACCCCAGCGCTCCGAGGCGGTAGTTGACGGTGACGACGACGGTGCCGGTCCGGCGGGCGAAGGTGTCGGGCACGATGTCCTCGCCCGCACCCGCGGTGAGCCCACCGCCGTGCAGCCACACCAGCACGGGGCGCGGCCGTTCCGTATGGCCTCGCGGCGCGTACACGTTCAGGTCGAGACAGTCCTCGGTGTGGCTGGGGTTCTCGTACCCCGGATCCCAACTGGCGTTCTGCACGCAGCGGTTGCCGAAGGCGTCCGCCCGGCGCACGCCGTCCCAGGGCTTCGCGGGCCGCGGCTCCTTCCAGCGCAGGCTGCCGACGGGCTGCCGCGCATAGGGGATGCCGAGGAACTGCCGCCCCTCGTCGGTGGAGTCGCCCCGCACCCAGCCGGCGTCGGTGCGCACCAGCGTGCCGTCCGGGGCGGGCGGTCGGTCCGCGGCCTGCGCCGGAAGCGGGGCGAGTGAGGCCGCGGCGGTGGCCGCCAGGACGGCGACGACCGACGCGGCGCGACGTATCTTCCGTCTCATGCTGGACTTCCGTCCCGTGCTGGCTTTCCCTTTCATGAACCGGCTCCCTTGACGACGGTGTGCGCGGTGAGGATCAACTTGGCTGCTGATGTACCCACTTGGATGGTGCGCCGACCGGTCCCGAGGACCCAGTCGTGCCGTCCGGCGTCCCACGCCGAGAGGGTCCTGCGGTCGACGTGAACGGTGACGCGCCGCCGCTGCCCGGCGCGCAGCGCGACCCGCTCGTAACCGCCGAGCACCCGCCGGGCCTGGTCCATCGCCAGGTCGGGCGAAGGGCCGACGTACACCTGGGCGACGGTGCTGCCGTCCCGCCTCCCCGTGTTGCGCACGGTGAAGGTCACGTCCAGGCCCCGGCCGACCGTGCGGACCGAGAGGTCCCGGTAGTCGAAGGTGGTGTACGAGAGTCCGTGCCCGAAGGGGAAGAGCGGCCGCACCCCTTCGGCGTCGTACCAGCGGTAGCCGACGAAGACGCCCTCCGAGTACTCCTCGACGCCGCCCGCTCCGGGATAGCGCAACGGATCGCCCGTCATCGGGTGGTGGTCGTCGTCCACCGGGAAGGACTGGGTGAGCCGGCCGCCGGGGTCGCAGTCGCCGAACAGGACGGCGGCGGTGGCGGCCGCGCCCTCCTGACCGGGGTAGTACATCTGCAGCACGGCGGCGGTCCGCTCCAGCCACGGCATCGAGGTGGCCGACGACGTGTTGAGGACCACGGTGGTACGGGGGTTGGCGGCGGTCACCGCCCTGATGAGGTCCTCCTGGTGGCCGGGGAGCGCGACGGTCGTGCGGTCCTGGCCCTCGGTCGCGTCCTCGTACGCGAAGAGGACGACGCTGTGCGCGCCGCGCGCCGCCCGGACCGCCGCCGCGACGTCCGCCGTGCGGGTGGCGCCGGTGACCCGGCACAGCCGGAACGTCTGGCCCCGGTCGCCGCCCTTGGCCCTGATCCGCAGCCGGTGTCCGGCGGGGGTGAGGGGCAGGGTCGCGCGCCGCACGTTCAGCCCGTCCGGCGCGGTGGAGACGAGGCCGCCGGAGAAGAACTCGCCGACGCCCGGCTGCTTCGGATAGAGCTCGACGCCGTCCAGCTCCACCTCGGGCCGCTCGCCCGAGTAGTGGATGACGAGCGTCCACTCGTCCGACTCGGCCGGGGTCAGCGTCCCGTCGTACGTCCACTCCTTGCCCGCGGCGACCCGCTGGCCCTCGGCGTCGAGGCCGGGGCTGAGCTCGCGCCGCGGGATCGCCCTGCCGTACAGGTCCTCGCCCAGCGCGTACGTGACGTCGGCGCCGCGTCCGGCCCGTGCCCTGATGGCACGGAGGGGGCTGTCCGCCCGGTCGGGGATCACGTGGGCGCTGCCGCCGCCGCTGACGAACGGGTAGCGGCCGGTGGGCCCGATCACGGCGATGTCGCGGGCGGCCCGGCCCCTCAGCGGCAACGCCCCGTGGGCGTTACGGAGCAGAGTGGCGCCCGCCTTGGCGACGTCGAGGGCGACCGCCGCCCCGGCCTTCGGGTTGCGCGCCGGGCGGGGTGGCGCGCTCTTGTCGAGCAGGCCGAACCGCTCCATGACCCCGAGGACGCGGCGGACGGAACGGTCGACCTGAGGCTCGGGAACGGTGCCGTTCCGGACGGCCTTCTTCAGGGCGGCGCCGAAGTAGACCCCGTCGGGCATCTCCATGTCGAGCCCCGCGGCGAGGGCGGCGGCGGTGCTGTGCTGGGCGGTCCAGTCGGTCATCACCCACCCCTCGAAGCCCCAGCGCTCGCGCAGGATATCGCTGAGCAGCGCCCTGTTCTCGCAGGCGAACGTGCCGTTGACCTTGTTGTACGCGCCCATGACGGCGCCGGTGCGCGCGGCGACGGCCGCCTCGAACCCGCGCAGCTCCGTCTCGTGCAGGGTCCGCTCGTCGGCCCGCACGTCGATGGACATGCGGTCCTTCTCCTGGTTGTTCAGGGCGAAGTGCTTGACGGTGGCGATGAGCCCCTCACTCTGGATGCCCCTGATCTCCGCGGACACCATGTCGGCGGTGAGCAGCGGGTCCTCGCCGAAGGTCTCGAAGTTGCGTCCCGCGTACGGGGTGCGGATCAGGTTGACCATCGGGGACAGCAGTACGTCCTGCTTCAGGGCGCGTCCTTCGCGTCCGATGACCTGGCCGTAGCGCCGGGCGAGGGCCGGGTCGAAGGCGGCGGCCAGCATGACGGGGGCGGGCAGGGCGGTGGCGCGGGCCGCGACGCGGACGCCCGCGGGCCCGTCGGCGAGGCGCAGCGGCGGGATGCCGAGTCGCGGCACACCGGGAACGTAACCCGCCTGGCCGAGGGAGTCGGGGTCGGTGGCGCCGTGCAGCAGGGAGATCTTCTCGTCGAGGGTGAGCCTGCCGATCAGGGACTCGACGCGGGGACCCGCGCCGGGGCCCTGTCTTTCCCGGGCGGCCGCGTGCGAGGGCACCGCCACTCCTGCGGTGGCCGCGGCGGCCACGGCGATCGCACCGCCGGCCAGCCCGAGGGCCGACCGCCGGGACACGGAACGGGACATGAGCCGTCACTTCCTTCTGTGCCTGGTGCGCGAACACGACTGTGTGAAACGAAGCGTGTACACGTGCCAATGGCGGGTCGTCGTTCGCCCCTTGAACGCACTATGCGACAGGGAGACTTGACGCGCCGTTAGACACCACGGGGGGCGGCGGGAAAACTATGACCGGGGATGACTCGTGTCAATGAGTTGAACAGGACGCGGCGAGAGACCTTCTTCCCCTCCCTGTCGCCCAACCGGCCGATGAGGGCGTCTTCTTGCCGGGTTTTTGGTATGCCTGAGGTCAGCCACGGCACGTGGGGGCGGGGGATCATGGGCGTGGACATCAGCCGGGTCGTCGGGGTCGAGTCCGAGAAGGGTGAGCCGCGCGGCACGGGGTATCTGCTCGGCGGCGGTCTGGTTCTTGCCGCCGCGCACACGGTGGGCGACGAGCCGGTGCATGCGGTCCGCTTGCTCGGCACGAACGACCGGCACCGCTGCCACGTGCTCTGGCGCGGGACCGGCCCCGTCGACACCGCTCTCCTCGCGTTCCAGGACCCCGGGGCGGAGCCTCCGTCGGCGTCGGCACCGACGCGGTGGGGCACGCTGTCGGGGAGCCGGCCCGTGAAGTGCACGGTGACCGGCCTCACCGTCTCCGACGCCGCGGGCAGACACTTTTCGGGCGTGATCGATCCCGGGGCCGACGCACCGGAGACCGACTGGGGCATCTGGCTCGACTCCTCACGCGGCCCTGACGCCTCGAACGACGTGTCAGGCCTGTTGGGGCTGTCCGGGGCGCCGGTCTTCGCCGGGGATGTACTGATCGGCACGGCCTCGCATATCAGCTCCGCGGACGGCCTGCTGATCGCGGTCCGGGTGAGCCGACTGGCCGGTTCCGAGGATTTCGTGCGTCTGGTCTCGGAGCGCACCGGAGTGCCTTTCGTCATCGAGTCCGCGGAGCTGGCGGATGTCGTGGACCCGCCCCGGCCGCGGCGCCGGATCGGCTCTCCGTCGGCGCTCCTGGCCGCGGACGTCGCGGCCGTACCGTTCCACGGTCGCGAGGCCGAGCTCGCAGAGCTGGAACAGTGGTCACTGGACGAGCAGCACGCCGTCGGCGCCCAGGACGTCGGCGTGTTCATCTGGGTCGCCCCCGGCGGCTACGGGAAGACGCGCCTCGCACTGGAATTCGCCTCCCGGATGGCCGCGCGCGGCTGGGCCACGGGGTCGCTGCGTGTCGGGGTGGACGCGGACGGACTGCGGGCCCTCGCCCACCTCAGGGTGCCCGCGCTGATCGTCATCGACTACGGGGAGACCCGGCTGCAGCAGATCGACGCCGTGATCGGGCAGGCGGTACGCGACGCCGGCACCTACCCGGTACGGGTCCTGATCCTCGCCCGGTCACTGGGCGAGTGGTGGACAGCGCTTCGGAAGCGCTCCGGTCCGAACGACGTCAGGCGCGTGTACGAGAGCGCCGCCGTCTCCTCGCTCCCGGAGTTGGACGACTCCCGGACAGCGCGGGAAGCCTCCTACCGAGCGGCGATGCGGTCGTACGCGGAGCTGCTGCGGCAGATCCCGGGGTACGCGCACGAGGACTGGGACGCCGTCGCCGATCCCGCGATCCTGCCCGACGACATCGAGGGGGGCGGATCCGGTTCCGTACTCCATCTGCACGCGGCGGCCCTCACCGCGCTCCTGGACGCGTACCCGGACACGGCCGAATCCGCCCGGGACGTAAGCGCTCTCCTGGCCGCGCGCCCGACGGAGCACGGATCGCTGCCCGTGGAGTCGCCGGGCCCGGCACCCGGCGCCGAATCCTCGGACACCGAGGGGTCCCTGCACATCCGGGGTTTCGGCGACCGTGCCGCCGAAGCCGACCTGCTGGGCAGAGCCGCCGTCGTCGCGGCCGTCACCGACCTGCTGGTGATGCCCGAGGATCCGCGGGATCCCTCCGTGGCGGGCAGTGATACGAGCGGGCCGACCGTCGTCGCGCTGGAAGGCCCGTGGGGCTCGGGCAAGACGACCATGATGCGGCTCATCGAGCAGGAGCTGGGCCGTCGGCAGAAGCAGCCGCCGCCCACCGAGACCTCCCGCGCCTGGTGGAAGCGGCGCCCTCCGGCGTACCTGTCCGCCTGGGCCGCGCGCCAGGGGCTCTCGACCCGCTCCGGCGCGGAACCGCCTGGCTCCGATTGTGACCGGGAGGCCGAGCAGCTCTCGGGCTCGTCTCAGAACTCCACGCCCGCGCCCCCGAAGCCTTCCGTGCCCCCCGTGATCGCCCACTTCAACCCCTGGGCCCACCAGTCGAGCGAACAGATCTGGGCGGGCCTCACCCGGTCGATCGTCGAGGCCGCGCAACCCTGCCTGGGCGTCGACGACAGGTCCCGCGAGGAGTACTGGCTGCTCCGCAACGGCCTGCGGCTCGACCGGCGTCACCTGAAGCGGACGCTGTGGCGGCACCTGGCCTCCCCGCTGCTGCGCGTCGCCGTCTTCGCGCTCCTGGCCCCTCTGCTGGCCCAACTGGTCAAGGCTGACCAGGTCTATGTGGTGTGGGGGAAGGAGCTCACCGCCCCGACACTCGCCCTGCTGCTCCCGGGGACACTGCTCCTGATAGGCGTACTGCACACGCTGGGCCGCCTGGTCATGGGCCGCGCCCGGGCGTTCCTGCCCGGCGAGCTCTTCGACGGACCGGTACTCAGCGGCCCACTGGCCCCCGGCACCGGCGGCGTCGACACCGCGCTGCGGGACCCGTACTACAACGCACGGTCCGGCTACCTCTACCTCGTACAGCACGACATCCGCGAGCTGTTGGCGAGCCTGCGGGACCGTGGCCATGAACTCATCATGTTCATCGACGACCTCGACCGGTGCTCGCCCCGCGCGACCGCCGACGTGTTCGAGGCCATCAATCTCTTCCTGTCAGGGGCCATCCACGGCTCCCGGCCGGCCGAGAAGGCCCACGATCATCCCCGGTGCCGGTTCGTGATCGGACTCGACCCGGCCGTTGTCGCGGCCCACCTCGACCGCGCCTACCAGGACCTCACACCCGCCAAGTCCACGCCGGGCAACGGGGACCCCACCTGGGGCTGGACGTTCCTGCGCAAGCTCATCCAGCTGCCGATTCCCCTGCCGCCCATCACGGACACCGGGATCACCACGGTCCTGACCGGGCTGCTGGGCGCCGTCGTCGCTCGGGAGCCGTCGGCGGCCACTCCCGAGGGCGGCGCCACCCCCGTGCGTCCCGCGCCCACCACGGCGGTCACTGCGGAGACGGCCAGGGCCACAGGGGAAGCCGGGACGCCACGCATCCGGTACGACCCGGTGGCCGAGGCCCGGGCCCGCGCGCTGGAGACGAACCCGGAGATCCGTACGCTCATCGAGCAACGCCTGAACGACCACCCGGACGTCTCGATCCGGGAGGCCAAGCGGCTCCTGACGATCTGGCAGTTCTATCTGCGGGTGAGCGGCCACAAGGCCCGGGGAACCGATCAGCTCTCCGTGGAACAGGCCCTTCATCTGGTCGTCCTCGCCGAGATCGCGGCGCGCTGGCCCGCGATGCAGGCGCAGCTGCGCCGCCCGGTCGAGGGAAGGCCGGGCCTGTACTGGCTGGCCCGGAGCGTGCACGACGACGAGCAGTGGGCCGCGTCACGTGCCCGGGCCGGGCTCCGGGCCAAGCACCACACCACGGCGTGCGACGCGCTGCGCGCGCTGCTGCGGGATCACGGCGGGGAGCAGGTGGCAGCGGTGGCCGAGAGTCTGTGACCCGGCGCGCCGCCGACCCGCCCCGGCCGGATCGCGTCTCTCCCCGGGGGTCAGCTGGGGTTGTTGGGACGCAGCGTCCACACCACCGTCATCTCGCCGGTGACGGCGCCGTCCTCGCGCCGGATCTCGATCGTGACCGGGAACTCGGGGCGCTCGCCCGCGTCGAGTTCGGCGATCACGTCGGTGGCCGGACGGCCGAGGGTGGCCGTCGCCGTCACAGGGCCCATGGCCAGCTTCTTGTACGCGATCTCGGCGCTGACGGCGAGCGGGACCGCCCGCGAAAGCTCCGCGCCGAACGCGGCGAGGACGATGGCCCCGCTCGCGGACTCGCCCAGCGTGAACATGGCGCCGGCGTGCGGTCCGCCGACGTGGTTGTGGTAGTCGCTCTGGTCGGGCAGGGCCACCACGGCCCTGTCCGGCGAGGTCTCCCGGAACTCGAGGTTCAGGGTCCGGGCCATCGGAACCGTGGCGGCGAGCATCTCGCCGATCGACATCTGGTCTGCGCTCATGACCGCGATGTTACCCACGGGTAGCACGCCTTGGCCAGGTCCCGGTCGCACAGGGATCACCGTCACCTATGGTTGACGCCCATGTGGCACGGAGAGCAGCCGCCCGGGGGCGAGCAGAACCAGCAGGGCCAGAACCCGCAGAGTCAGAACCCGTACCGGCAGCCGGGGTACCAGCAGCCCAACCCCTACGGGCAGCAAGCCCCGTGGAACGCCCCGACGATGCCCGCCGGTCCGCGGGGAGCGGCGCCCGAGCCCCCGGGAGGCGGCAAGGGCAGCGGCGGCCGCGCGAAGCTGATCGCCCTGGTCGCGGCCGGTGCCTTCGTCGTCGCCGCGGGCGTCACGGGCGCCCTGCTCCTCGGCGGCGACAAGGACGACGCCGCGAAGCCCGGCCCGGCGAGGTCCAGCGCCTCTCCGGACGCCACCGCCACCGCCACTGCCACCGGTGCCGCCAATCCGCGCACCGGGGACGGCATGCCCGAGCCGGCCGTTCCCGGCTGGAAAGTCGTCGTCAACCCCAAGCTCGGCATCGCGTTCGACGTGCCGGCCGAATGGTCCCTGGAATCGCGGGACTGGGCCGGCGGCGTCGTGGAGGACAAGGACGCCGAGGACGACGCGGCGCCGTTCCTCGCCGCCTACGCCGCCCCCGCCTACTTCAAGGAGAAGTGGTGCGTGAGCGACGACGACAAGGACGGCATCAAGGACGACACGGCGCTGGCGGCCGCGGGCACGCGCGGCGGACGCGGCGTGAAGAGCACCGAGGAGGCCGCGCGGCACGACGCGGTCAACTGGGTCTACGGCGTCTACACGCAGCCGGACAGGAAGAAGGTCACGATGGGGCCGACGGAGATGTACACCACCGAGTCCGGCCTCAAGGGCACCCTGGTGACCGCGAGTTCGGCGGGCGCCGAGAAGCGGGGCACGTGCGGCTCGGACGGCAAGGCCATGGTGTTCGCCTTCAAGAAAGCGGACGGCGGGTTCGCCTCATGGTCCTTCCACGGCGCGAAGGGCGTCAAGGACGAACTGCCGGACGACACGGTCCGCAAGATCGTCGCGACGGTGCGTCTGTACGAGCCCGGCCAGGGCTGACCCCGGAGAGACCCGCGCACACCCGGGGCCATTGTGATCTTGTATGACCGGGCCCCGTATCGTGTCCGGCCATGTGGCCAGGACAGCAGCCGCCCGGGGGCGAGCAGAACCCGCAGGACCAGAGTCAGAACCCGTACCAGCAGCCGGGGTACCAGCAGCCGAATCCCTATCAGCAGCCGGGATATCAGGCTCCGAACCCCTACCAGCAGCCCCCGCAGGCTCAACAGCCCGCCGCGGGGCAGCCGGGTCGGTGGAGTACCCCGACGGCCCCTACGGGGGTGCCCCGGGCAACCGGCGGGAGCAGTGGCGGTGGCGACCGCGGAGGGCGCAACAAGGTCAAGATCATCTCGATCGTGACGGCGGCCGCCGTCGTCGTGGCCGCGGGCGTCACCGGGTACCTGGTGCTGAGCGGCGGCGACGGCAAGGACACCAAGGCCGACTCCCCCGCGCCCGCCTCCCGGCAGCCGAGCCCCACGACGGGCGACGGCTCCGACAGCGGGCGCGGCGCCGACGACAGCCTGAAGCCGACCATCAAGGGCTGGCACGTCGTGGTGAACCCGAAGTGGGGCACCGCCTTCGACGTGCCGCCGGAGTGGGAGGTGCAGAACCCGGGATCGGCGATCGCCTTCGAGGACAACGAGACCGGCAAGCCGCTGATGACCATGTCGGCGCCCGCGTACCTCAAGTCCAAGTGGTGCGTCACCGACGACAACAAGGACGGCAGGACCGAGGACCACGAGCTCGCCGCCGTGGGCACGAAGGGCGCGAACGGCGCGAAGAACACCGACGAGGTCGCAGTCAACCAGGTCGGCTGGTGGGTCTTCGCCGCCTACACCCAGCCGGACAAGAAGAGTTTCACCTCCGACGAGAAGGCGGAGCCGTACACCACCAAGTCAGGGATCAAGGGCAGCATCGCCCGCGCCCGGTCGACGAACACGCCGCAGAAGGGCAAGTGCGCGTCGGACGGCAAGGCGATCACCTTCGGCTTCAAGAACTCGGCCGGTGAGTACGTCGCCTGGAGCCTCTACGGCGCCAAGGGCGTGAAGGACGAGATCCCGGAGGAGACGGTGATGAAGATCCTCAGCACGGTACGCACCCACGGGGACCCGACGGAATCCTGAAGCATTCTCCCCTTACGCTCCGCTTCCTCCACGGTTTCCACAGGTTCTCCCTGTATCGCCCGGTAGGCGCCCGTCCCGCCGGGGCCGCGCATGGCACCGGGTCCCCCACACCTCTATGGTTACTGGCCATGTGGCCAGAAAATCAGCCGCCCGGGGGCGAGCAGAACCCGCAGGACCAGAGTCAGAACCCGTACCAGCAGCCGGGGTACCAGCAGCCGAACCCGTATCAGCAGCCGGGATACCAGCAGTCCGCGGGTGGCTACCAGCAGCCTGCGGGGGGCTACCAGCAACCTGCGGGTGGCCAGCAGCCGCAGCCGGGCGCGTACTCGCAGCCCGAGCAGTCGCACTGGGCGGCCCCGACGCCGCCGCCGATGCCGCAGCAGCAGACCGGCGGCGGACAGGGCGGTGGCGGCGGGAACAAGACGAAGGTCACCGCCATCGTGGCGGCGCTCGCCGTGGTGGTGGCGGCGGGCGTCACCGGTTTCCTGGTCTTCGGCGGCGATGACGACAAGAGCGACGAGGCGGGCCCGGCGAAGCCCTCGAAGTCCGCGAAGACGGACCCGAGCCCGTCGCCGAGCGACGACGGGAACGCGCGCGACGCCGACGACGAGAAGCCCATGATCGACGGCTGGCAGGTCGTCGTGAACCCCAAGTGGGGCACCGCGTTCGACGTCCCGCCGGACTGGAAGGTCCAGACGCCGGACACCTTCATCGCCTTCGACGACCGCAAGGAGGAGGGCGCGAAGACCATCATCGGCATGTCCGCCCCGGCGATCCTCAAGGACAAGTGGTGCACGTCCGACGACGACAAGGACGGCGAGCCCGACGACACCTCGCTCGCCGCGGTCGGCACGAAGGGCCAGGACGGGGCCAAGAACACCAAGGACATCGCGCGCAACGACTCGGCGTGGTGGGTCTTCGGCGGCTACACCGAGCAGACCAAGGCCGACAAGAAGAAGATCAAGATCGGCGAGATCAAGGACTTCACCACCAAGGCCGGGATCAAGGGCAGCGTCGCCACGTCGACGACGTCCGGTGCCGCCACGTCGGCCAAGTGCGACTCCGATGGCAAGGCGACCACGTTCGCCTTCAAGAACGGCGCGGG
This sequence comes from Streptomyces sp. NPDC045678, assembly GCF_056432085.1. Classification (NCBI taxonomy): domain Bacteria; kingdom Bacillati; phylum Actinomycetota; class Actinomycetes; order Kitasatosporales; family Streptomycetaceae; genus Streptomyces; species Streptomyces sp. NPDC045678. The sequence goes on along the minus strand of NZ_JBWKJS010000013.1, from coordinate 173,739 downwards.
TGAGTTCGTCGCCTGGACCCTCTACGGCGCGAAGGGCGTCAAGGAAGAGGTCTCCGACGACCTCGTGCAGCAGATCCTCGGCACGGTGCGGCTGAGCAAGGAGACGTCCGAGGAGGAGGGGCGGTCCTGACGCTCCCCTGCGAGGCGCCCGAGAACCGCACGCGGAGTGCGCAGGAAACGGTTTGGCAAGTCGGCCGCCCGCCGGGGATAGTCCCGGGGTGACGATTCCCGCCTCCGCGCCGCGCCGCGGGCCCTCCTGGGCCGGCCGCAACTACACGCTCCTGACCGCCGCCGCGATCGTGACGAACCTCGGAAGCCACGGGGCGTTGATCGCGGCGGCGTTCGCGGTTCTCGACGCGGGAGGCGACGGCGGGGACGTCGGCCTCGTCGCCGCCGCACGGACGCTGCCGCTCGTGCTGTTCCTGCTCATCGGCGGGGCGATCGCCGACCGGCTGCCGCGCCACCACGTGATGGTCGCCGCCAACGTCCTCAACTGCGTGTCCCAGGCGGCCTTCGCCGTGCTCGTCCTCGCGGGCGAGCCCCAGCTGTGGCAGATGATGCTGCTCGGCGGGCTCGGCGGCATCGGTCAGGCCTTCTTCGGTCCTGCCGCGGAGGGCATGCTGATGTCGTCGGTCAGCGGCGAGCAGGTGGGCCGCGCGTTCGCGTTGTACCGCATGGCGATGCAGGGGGCGGGGCTCGGCGGGGCCGCGCTCGGCGGTCTGCTGGTCGCGGCGATCGGCCCTGGCTGGGTGCTCGCGGTGGACGCCGCCGCGTTCGCGGTCGCGGGGGCGCTGCGGTCCTTCCTCGACGTGAGTCACATCCCGGAGCGTGCGCCGGGCGAGGGGCTCATCGCCGACCTGCGGGACGGCTGGCGCGAGTTCACGGGGCGGCCCTGGCTGTGGTCGATCGTGGCGCAGTTCTCGGTGGTGGTGGCGGTGGTCGGCGCCGCCGAGTCGGTGTTCGGGCCGCTGGTGGCGCGGGACGAGCTGGGGGGTGCGGGGCCGTGGGGTCTGGCGCTCGGCGCGTTCGGGGCGGGCACGGTCTGCGGGGCGTTCCTGATGATGCGGTGGAAGCCGCGGCGCCTGCTGTTCGCGGGCACCCTCTGCGTCTTCCCGCTGGCCGCTCCTTCGGCGGCGCTCGCCGTGCCGCTGCCGGTCGCGGGTCTCGCCGCGGTGATGTTCGTCAGCGGCGTCGCGATCGAGGTGTTCGGCGTCTCCTGGATGACCGCGATGCACCAGGAGATCCCGGAGGAGAAGCTGTCGCGCGTCGCCGCCTACGACTGGTTCGGCTCGATCGCGATGGTCCCGCTGGCCACGGCGCTCGCGGGTCCCGCGGAGTCGGCGTTCGGCAGGACCCCGTCGCTGTGGGGCTGTGCGGCGCTGGTGGTCCTGGTGACGGCGGCCGTCCTCTTCGTACCGGACGTACGCAACCTGACGCGGCGCACGACGCACGTGGCGTCGGCCGGGACGCCGGCGGACCCGAAGCCGGACCCGCTCGCCGCCGCGGCCGGGGCGTCACCCGATGGAGAAGGCGCCGTCGGGCGGCTCGGGTGAGGGGACCGCTTCCGCGTCCCGCACCGGTCGCGCGTCCCCGATGAAGCGGTGCAAGGCGTCGCCGTGCTCGACGCGGGCGGGGAAGACGTCGGAGGCCGTGCGACGGGCCAGTGTCGCGACGTCGATGGGGTGGTGCGCGGCGATGAGCACGGCGTTCCCGAAGCGGCGTCCGCGCAGCACCGACGGCTCGGCGATCAGCGCGAGCTCCTCGAAGACCTCGGCGAACGTGGCGAGTTGGGAGCGGAGGAAGGCGAACGGGGCGCCGTCGGCGAGGTTCGCGGTGTAGTGCCCGCCCGGGCGCAGCACCCGGTCGGCGGTGCGCGCGTACGCCACGGTGGTGAGGTGCGCGGGCACGCGTGAGCCGCCGAACACGTCGGCGACGACGACGTCGGCGCTGTCGTCCGGCGCCGCGTCGAGCCACTCCCGTGCGTCGGCGCCGTGCACGTCGACCCCGCTCGTCCCGGTCAACGGCAGCCGCTCGGCGACCAGCCGGAGGAGTCCGCGGTCGGCCTCGACCACCTGTTGCCGGGAGCCCGGGCGGGTGGCGGCGACGTAGCGGGGCAGGGTGAGGGCGCCGCCGCCGAGATGGGTGACGTCGAGCGGGGCGCCCGGCTCGGCCGCGGTGTCGAGGAGGTGGGCGAGGCGGCGCGCGTACTCGAACTCCAGGTGGGTGGGGTCGTCCAGGTCGACGTACGACTGGGGCGCGCCGTCGACCGTGAGCAGCCAGGCGCGCGGTCTGTCGATGTCGGGCATGAGTCTGGCCGTGCCGTGGTCGACCCCCCGGGTCACCGGAACAGCTTCGTCCGGCTCCGCGCCCGCACTCCCGCCCGGGGCGTCCGCCCCGGCCCCGCCCTCGAACTCGTGCTCGTCCACGCCGTCCATTGTGCCCGCCCGCCCCGGGGGGCCGGTCCCCCCGGGGCGGGTGTGACGGACCGCGACCCGTCAGGCGACTCCGGTCACGGTGCCGGCGCCGACGGTGCGGCCGCCCTCGCGGATCGCGAAGCCGAGGCCGGTCTCCAGCGGTACGTCACGGCCCAGTTCGACCGTCATCGTGACGGTGTCGCCGGGGCGGGCCACGGCGGCCTCGCCGAGGTCGACGTCGCCGACGACGTCGGCGGTCCTGATGTAGAACTGCGGCCGGTACCCCGTGGCGATCGGTGTCGTACGGCCGCCCTCGCGGGCCGACAGGACGTACACCTGCGCGGTGAAGCGCCGACGTGGAGTGACGCTGCCGGGCGCCGCGACGACGTGCCCGCGTCGTACGGCGTCGCGTGGCAGACCGCGCAGCAGCAGCGCCACGTTGTCGCCGGCCTGCGCCTCCTCCATCGGTTTGCCGAAGGTCTCCAGGTCGGTGACCACCGTCTCCGTGTCGGCGCCGAGGACCTCCACGCGGTCCCCGAGCCGGACGGTGCCGCGCTCCACGGCGCCGGTGACGACGGTGCCGCGCCCGGTGATGGTGAGCACGTTCTCGACGGGCAGCAGGAACGGCGCGTCGAGATAGCGCTCCGGCATCGGCACGTAGGTGTCCACCGCGTCGAGGAGGGCCTCGATCGCGGACGTCCACCGCGGGTCGCCTTCGAGGGCCTTCAGCCCGGAGACCCGTACGACGGGGACGGAGTCGCCTCCGTATCCGTGCGCGGAGAGCAGATCACGGACCTCCAGCTCGACGAGGTCGGTGAGCTCCTCGTCACCCGCGTCCGCCTTGTTGAGGGCTACGACGATGTGGTCGACGCCGACCTGCCGGGCGAGCAGCACGTGCTCGGCGGTCTGCGGCATGATCCCGTCGAGCGCCGACACGACGAGGATCGCCCCGTCGAGCTGGGCGGCGCCGGTGACCATGTTCTTCACGTAGTCCGCGTGGCCGGGCATGTCCACGTGCGCGTAGTGCCGGGTGTCCGTCTCGTACTCGACGTGCGCGATGTTGATGGTGATGCCGCGCTGCGCCTCCTCGGGGGCGCGGTCGATGCGGTCGAAGGACACGTACTGGGTGGCGCCGCCGGTGCCGCGCTCGCTGAGGACCTTGGTGATGGCGGCGGTCAGGGTGGTCTTGCCGTGGTCGACGTGGCCCATCGTGCCGATGTTCAGGTGCGGCTTCGTACGGACGTATGCGGTCTTGGACATGGTGGTTCCTTCTCCGGAACTCGAAGCTGTTGTCCCGGACCGGCGGATGCGCGCGGTCGGTCGGGACGGGGACCCCGGGGGCCGGACCGACCCTCCCCCTCGGGGGTCCGCCGGAATGTCCGGGGAGGGTCAGCTTCGGGTGCCGTCGAAGGCGTCGGGTGCGAGGACGGCCGGCGTGTGGACGGCAGCCTTCGCAGCGCCCGCGACTGCGGGCGTGGCTGCGAGGAAGGCGTACCGGAACATGGGACTGATCCTCACCGAAGAAAACGCCCACGTCGAATGATTTTCGTGCGAACAGCACACAACGGGGGCCGAGTTGCCGACGGCCCGGGCGTCAGCGCACCCGAGGGCCGCCTGCCCACACGGCAGGCGTACGACCGGCCCACGGGCTCGCCTGTTCCAGCTGCCCGGCGAGACGGAAGAGCAGCCCCTCTTCCCCGTGACCGGCGGCGAACTGCATGCCTACCGGCAGCCCCGTCTCCGCGTCGGACGTCACGGGCACGGACATGGCGGGCGTGCCCGCGACGTTGAACGCCATGGTGAACGGCGAGCGGTCGTTGAGGCGTTCGATCCAGCCGAACCCGTCCAGCGCCTCCGCGCCCTGCCCGTACTCGCCCAGGAGCATGGGCGGCTCCGGCACGGTCGGGGTGAGCAGCAGGTCGTACGCGCCGAAGTAGCGCGCCAGACTGCGGGCGACCCGGTTGCGGACCGCGAGGGCGGCGACGAACTGGGGGCCGCTGACCCGTTGCCCGTACCGGTGTCCTGCCAGGGTCACCGGTTCGAGGGTGGAGGAGTCGACGGGCCTGCCGAACGCGGTGGCGAGCGCGTCGACCGAGGCGGCGAGGTTCGCCGTCATGAGGCGGGCGTTGGCGAGCACGAACTCGTCCCAGTCGACCCCGAGGTCGACCCGCGCCTCGGTCACCCGGTGACCGAGGGAGGCGAGCAGCCGCACGGTCCTGGAGACGGCGTCGGCCACGGGCGCGGTGGTGCGGCGCCCGCCCCACGCCCGGGTGAGGACGCCGATGCGCAGCTGCCCCGGCGCGCGGTCGACTTCTTCCGCGTACGGCCTGGGCGGGTGGGGCGCGGAGTAGGGGTCGCCCGGCTCCGGGCCGCGGATCTGGTCGAGCAGGACCGCGCTGTCGCGCACGGTGCGGCTGACGCTGCCCTGCACGCCCAGGCCGTTGAAGATCTCGTCGAAGTCGGGGCCCACGGAGACGCGGCCCCGGGTGGGCTTCAGCCCGAAGAGGCCGTTGTGGGCGGCGGGTATGCGGAGCGAGCCCGCGGCGTCCGTGGCGTGCGCGACGGGGACGATCCCGGCGGCGACGGCCGCACCGGCGCCGCCACTGGATCCGCCGGCGCTGCGCCGCGGGTCCCACGGGTTGCGGGTCGGGCCGTGGAACGCCGGTTCCGTGGTGATGCTATACGCCATCTCCGGGGTCGTGGTGCGTCCGAACGTCACCAGGCCGGCCCGCCGCAGACGCACCGCCAGCGAGGAGTCGGCGCCCGCGACGTGTCCGGCCGCGAGCCGGCTGCCCAGCTCCGTCCGCCGCCCGGCCATGGCGACCCCGAGGTCCTTGATCAGGAACGGGACCCCGGCCAGCGGCGCGCTGCCGGGGTCGGGGGCGGGCTCGTCGTCGGTGTCCCACGTCTCGACGACGGCATTGATCTCCGGGTTCACCCTCCGCACCGCCTCGCGTGCGGCCGCCGCCAGTTCGCCGGGCGTCACCTCACCCGCGGCCACCAGCTCCGCAAGTCCGACCGCGTCGTAGTTCACGTATTCCGAGACTTCCACTGCTTCCTCCTGTGTGCCGAGCGACCTCTGAATACCGCCAAGTTCCGCTCGATACCGAGCGGTATCGTGCGGGACGGACTGGTACCGTAGCAGCCATGACAGCGACCACCAGCAGGCCGAGCAGGGTGGCCAAACTCCCGCCCCGCGAGCGCATCCTCGACGCGGCGGAAGAGCTCTTCCAGAGCGAGGGCATCCGGCGGGTGGGAGTCCAGGCGATCGCCGACCGGGCCGAGACCACGAAGGCCGCGATCTACCGGCACTTCGAGACGAAGGACGCACTGGTCGCCGAGTGGCTGCGCATCGTCGCGGCCGACTATCAGGCCGCCTTCGACCGCGTCGAGGCCGCGCACCCCGACGACCCCGGGGAGCAGATCCTGGGCCTGGCCCGCTTCATCGCCGAGGGGCTGCCCACGCTCTCGTACCGGGGCTGCCCGTTCATCAACTCCCTCGCCGAACTGCCCGACCGCTCGCATCCCGCGCGACAGGTGATCGAGGAGCACAAGGCACGCCAGACCCGGCGGCTGGTCGCCCTGTGCGAGGGGGCTGGGCTGACCGACCCGGGACAGACCGCGGCCGAGATCACGTTCCTGCTCGAAGGGGCACAGGTCAGCACGCAGAACGGCAGCATCGACCGGGCCGGGTACCGCTTGATGCGCATGGTGGAGGCGTTGCTGGACCGAGGTCGGGCGGCGGCAGGGTCCTGAGGGTCGGTCAGAGGTTCTTCAGCGCTTCCCGCGCCGAGAGCGGCGACAGCCGGTCCCGTTCCCGCGCCACGAAGGCGCGCACGGCCTCCGGATCGGTCTTCGCGTACTCCCGCAGACACCAGCCGATGGCTTTCCTGATGAAGAAGTCGGGATGCCCCGACTGGCGCGCGCAGTAGGCGAAGAGCCGCTCCGCGTCGGTGTCCGCCTTGTGACGGAGCTGGTGGAGGAGGGCCGTCCTGGCCACCCACAGGTCGTCGTCCTCGATCCACTCGTCCATGACGGCCCGCAGCCGCGGATCCGCCGCGACCAGGCCGCCGACGACGTGCGAGGCGAGCGCGTCGACCGTGTCCCACCAGGGGCGCGTGGTCACGAGCCGCCGGGCGACGGGCAGGAAACCCGACGAGCAACGCTTCACGTGGCGGCGCAGGTAGTCGACGGCGAAGTAGGCGTACTCCCTCTCCGGCAGTTCCCAGCAGCGCAGCGCGATCGCCGCGCAGTCTTTTTCGTCCGGGCGCGGAGTGCCGGCGAGGACCGCGCGGGACAGGTCGCGGCGCACCGGTGAGGTCAGGCCGAGGAAGGGGGCGATGTCCTTCATGTACGCCCTCATCTGCGCGGACCTCTCCGGCTGTGCCGCCTCCGAGTAGGTCGTGACGAGCCGTTCGAGCACCGTGTCGGCGAGGTCGCTTCTCGGCACGGGTGTCGGGACTGTGACGCTCATGAGACGCACCATACGGCGATCAGACACATGGGCCGGTTACTCTTCCCGGATGTTCGAGACCGCCATCGCCCGCCCGCAGGGCCTCGCCGTGCGCTGCGCCAGGGCTCTGCTCTCGCCGTGGTCGCGGCTGTCCCTGCTCGTGGTGCTGCTGGCCGCGGCGGCGACGTGCGTCCTGCTCTTCGAGCCGCAGCGCGTCCTGTCCGACGGATGGCCCGCGCAGTTGGGCGGCGCCACGGCGGTGACCCTGTTCGCGGTGGCGTACGGGGCGTGCACGGCCGCGTTCGTGCCGCGTCCGCTGCTCAATCTGGCGGCGGGCGCGCTCTTCGGCTCGCAGGCGGGCCTCGGCGCGGCGATCGCCGGCACGGTGTTCGGTGCCGGGATCGCCTTCGGTCTCGGCCGGATGCTGGGCCAGGACGCGCTGCGGCCGTTGCTGCGGGGGCGCTGGCTGAAGGCCGCGGACGGCCAGCTCAGCCGGCACGGGTTCCGCTCGATGCTGGCGGTGCGGCTGTTCCCGGGCGTGCCGTTCGCCGCGGCCAACTACTGCGCGGCGGTCTCCCGCATGGGCTGGCTGCCGTTCCTGCTCGCGACGGGCCTCGGCTCGATCCCGAACACGGCGGCGTACGTGATCGCGGGCGCCCGCGCGTCGACGCCGACGTCGCCCGTCTTCCTGATCGCGATGGGGTTCATCGCGGTGACGGGTCTGGGCGGGGCAGCGGTGGCATGGTGCAAGCGCCACCACTTCCGCGACCGCTGAACCGCTTCTTCCGGTTCTTGTTCCGCTACAGCGCTTCCAGGACGGTCGCGTTGGCGAGTCCGCCCGCCTCGCACATCGTCTGCAGGGCGTACCGCGCGCCGCGAGCACGCATCGCGTGGACGAGGGTGGTCATCAGCCGGGCGCCGCTGGCGCCGAGCGGGTGACCGAGGGCGAGGGCACCGCCGTGCACGTTGACCTTCTCCGGGTCGGCGCCGGTCTCCCGCAGCCAGGCGAGGACGACGGCCGCGAAGGCCTCGTTGACTTCGAAGAGGTCGATGTCGTCGAGGGCCAGCGACGCCTTGCGCAGCACCTTCTCCGTGGCGGGCACGACGCCGGTGAGCATGAGGAGCGGGTCGGACCCGGTGACGGCGAAGCTGTGCAGCCTGGCAAGCGGACGCAGGCCGAGGCGGGCGGCGTGCTCGCTGGTGGTGATGAGGAGGGCGGACGCCCCGTCGTTGACCGGGCTCGCGTTGCCCGCCGTGACGGACCACTCGATCTGCGGGAAGCGCTCGCCGAAGTGCGGGTCGTAGTAGGCGGGCTTGAGTCCCGCGAGGACGTCGGGGGTGGTACCCGGCCGTACGGACTCGTCGCGGGTGAGACCGGCGACGGGTGCGGTCTCGGCGTCGAACAGGCCGGCGTCCCAGGCGCGCGCGGCGCGCTGGTGCGAGGTCGTCGCGAACGCGTCCATCCGTTCCCGTCCGATGGACCACTTGGCGGCGATGAGTTCGGCGCTGATGCCCTGCGGGACGAGCCCTTCTGGGTACCGCTGGGCGACACCGGGCCCGAACGGATCCGTCCCCTCAGGCACGTTCGACCACATCGGTACGCGGCTCATCGACTCCACGCCGCAGGCGACGGCCATGTCGTACGCACCCGATATGACGCCCTGCGCCGCGAAGTGCACGGCCTGCTGGGAGGAGCCGCACTGCCGGTCGACGGTGGTCGCGGGCACGGACTCGGGGAAGCCGGCCGAGAGCACGGCGTAGCGGGTGGTGTTCATGGCCTGCTCGGCGACCTGGTCGACGGTGCCGCCGATCACGTCGTCGATCAGGGCGGGATCGATTCCGGTGCGTTCGACGAGGGCGCGCAGGGTGTGGGCCAGGAGTTCGACGGGATGGACGGCGGCGAGGGCGCCCTGCGGCTTGCCCTTGCCGACGGGGGTGCGTACGGCTTCGACGATGACGGCATCACGCATGCTGCGAGCCTCTTTCGAACACCAGGGGAACGACCGGGAAACGCCCGGAAGACGACAAGGCAAACTTCAACGATCGCCCAGCGAGTAGGAATTTCAAACTCACTCTAGCCAGGCGAGTTGGAAATTCAAACCCTCGCCGGGATCCGCCCTACACTGCCCGCATGAAGGATCCGCGCCCCTGCTCGATCGCCGACGCCCTCGCGCTCGTCGGCGAGAAGTACTCCCTGCTCGTCCTGCGGGAGGTGTGTCTGGGCAATGAACGCTTCGACCAGCTGGTACGCAACATCGGCGCGCCCCGCGACGTCCTCGCGACACGCCTGCGCCGCCTGGTGGAGGCGGGCATCCTGGAGAAGGAGGCGTACAGCGAGCGCCCGCAGCGCTTCCGCTACCGGCCGACCCCCGCCGGGCTCGAACTGGAGCCCGTGCTCATGACGTTGATGGCGTGGGGCGACCGCCACCTGCGGGGGGACAGGGACCGCCCGATGGTCCTCGAACACGCCTGCGGCCACGAACTGGTCCCGGTGGTCACCTGTTCGGCCTGCGGCGACGCGGTGCGGCACGACGATCTCACCGCGCACCCCCAGGCACCTGGATGGACGACGGCGGGCCCGGCGCCACAGCCGCCGGTCGGCCCTGCCGCCGTCCCGTAACCCTGGCCCGCTACGCTGCCCCCACGACGGGGGACGTGATCCACCCCGAGCTCCGACGTCCCGCGAGCCCTCCCGACCACCCTCACTTAAGCCCTGCTTCAGCCACGCCCCTCTATGACCGCTACGACCGCGTTCGCGGCCCGATGATCAGTACTTGGACGGCGCAGTTTTCATGTCTTGGCTTGAATCCTTCATCCTCGGGCTCGTCCAGGGGCTGACCGAGTTCCTCCCGATCTCCTCCAGCGCGCATCTGCGCCTGACCGCGGCGTTCGCGGGCTGGCACGATCCGGGGGCCGCGTTCACCGCGATCACCCAGATCGGCACGGAGGCCGCGGTGCTGATCTACTTCCGCAAGGACATCGCGCGCATCCTGTCGGCGTGGTTCGGTTCACTCTTCGGGAAGGTGCCGCGCTCGGACCACGACGCGCAGATGGGCTGGCTGGTCATCGTCGGCTCGATCCCGATCGGCGTCCTCGGCGTGACGTTCAAGGACCAGATCGAGGGCCCGTTCCGCGATCTGCGCCTGATCGCCACGACGCTGATCGTGATGGGCATCGTCCTCGGCATCGCCGACCGCCTGGCGGCCCGCGACGAGACGGGCGGCAAGCACCGGGCGGTGCGGGAACGCAAGAGCCTGAAGGAACTCGGCGTCAGGGACGGCCTCATCTACGGCCTCTGCCAGGCGATGGCCCTGATCCCCGGCGTCTCACGCTCGGGCGCCACGATCAGCGGCGGCCTGCTCATGGGCTACACCCGCGAGGCCGCGGCCCGCTACTCCTTCCTCCTCGCCATCCCCGCGGTCCTCGCCTCCGGCGTCTTCGAACTGAAGGACGCGGGCGAGGGCCACGTCTCCTGGGGCCCGACGATCTTCGCCACGATCATCGCGTTCGTGGTCGGCTACGCGGTGATCGCCTGGTTCATGAAGTTCATCACCACAAAGAGTTTCATGCCGTTCGTCTACTACCGGGTCCTGCTGGGCATCGTGCTGTTCGTACTGGTGGGCATGGGTGAGCTGAGCCCGCATGCGGGTGAGTCTGCGGGCTAGGCCGGGGAGGATCGCGGGTCGGTGGCACGTTGCCGTGGCGCCGATTCCCTCCCCCTTCTCGTAGAAGCTCGCATGTTCTCGCAGCGTGGCGCGGCAACTTGCGCGGGAGTTGTCCCAGAACTCTCCCAGTCGCTCTCCCGCACAGCTGGCGCTCCCACCGGAGCGGGGGTGGGGCGTGGGCGCTAGATCCCTTCGACGAGATCGGCGAGTCGGTGAGGCTGATCAGCGATGCATGCGCGGCGCGATTCTGCTCGTCGCTCAGCGATCTCCACCAGGCTCGTGCTGCTCGCAGCACGTCGTCAGCGAACTCGTCGACCCTCAGGATGAGACTGTCGTCCTTCCAGTTCCGGTGCCAGCTGACGCCCCGCTCCCCCGGAGCGAGGAAGATGAAGTCCTTGAGTACCTCTCTGGCGCTCTGACTCTCGATGTCGGCTGATCCACCGTGGAGAAGAGCACAGCGCAGGGCGTAACAGTCGCCGGCCGACAGGAACGTCGTACTCACGGGCGGACAGCCGACGTTGCTCGTGTTAGGTGGGGATCAGATGCCTGTCGACCCACGCCTTGTAGTCCTTCTACGTCGCAGGGTCGCGCGCATCACGACCCGATGACAGCCTGCACCGGCCGACCCCATGGGGCCTACCGTGGCTCGCCTAGCCGACCTCTGGGGGCACATATGCGCGTTCGCGCTACCGCGGTCTCGACCACTCTGCTTCTCGCCGCGCTCATCGCCTGCGGCAGCGACGACGGCGACCCCGACGAGAAGTCGGCCACCGGCAAGACAGGGGCCCCTTCGAAGCGGGTCGACTGTACGGACGAGTACCTCAGCCAGAAGGAGTGGACGGATCACTGCGCCGGCAAGGAAGGCACCGGTACCGGCGGAGACGGGACCGAAGGACTGGCGAAGACCCGGAAGCTCGGTGAGCCGGCGCAGACCATCGGCGATGGAGGGACCGGCGTTCTCCAGATCACCCCCGACACCGTCGTGTACGTGAAGAAGGACGGCACCGAGCCCGCGGCGAACGGGGTCTTCGCCGTGATCACCTTGAAGGACAAGGCGATGACGGGCGCCGCAGCCGACGAGGTGCCACCAGCTGGCGGTGGAGGCTGGAAGTGGATGGCCCCCGACGGGGAAGCCATCGACGAAGGCGGCGGCGAGTCGTACAACATCGTTGTCGACAGGTACAACAACGAAGGCCCGGTGCAGCCCGGTACCTATCAGCGGCGGCTACGGGCATTCGACCTCACGCCCGCGCAGGCCAAGGGCGGCACCCTCATCTACGTGGACGGTGAGGAAACCGCGCACCGCTGGAAGGTGCCCGCCACCGACACTGGGCCGGACGTCGCCGAGCTGAAGAGGCAACTCGCAGAGTAGACGCAGAAGAGCCCCCGCCACCTGCGCAAGGCAGGAGGAGGGGGCTCCGGCTACTCGGCGGGCTCTTGCGGTGGGATGTCCGGCTCGGAGAACAGGCCTTCAGCGCTGGGCTGGGGCGGTGGATCGGCGTGGCCGAGCGGTACGAGGCAGCTAGGGATGTCGCCGGAGTTGTACCAGTGCGGCGACCGGGCCAGCCACTTCAAATAGGCCTTGGCCGGTGACCTGTAGCCGGGGGCCCTTGATGTAGCCCAAGCCCCAGCGGATCTGCGTCCGATAGTTGGTGAGGTAGTGGGACCTGCGTTCGGCACGCTTCAACGGATCGTCACTGCGCAAGGATCGGGTGCCGAGGCGGTGCTCGCTTACTACTACGACGACGCCCTAACTCCGGCCCGAGTTCAAGACGGGAAGAGCCGCGTCATGGGATAGCAAGCAAATACACGGTCCAGCCCCCCTCGGCATCTATGAAGCCGACTGCGTACACCGTCGGTTGCGCCGATCAAGCCAGGCCCGGCCGTACACGTGCATGCAGGGCTGACTGCACGATCAGCCATGCTGCGGACATGGAGTCGCCGGTGTTTCCTGAGGACATCTGGTGCTGGTTCTGGTTCTGGTTCTGGGGAGGCTGAAGCTTCCGGTGAACGAGAACGGCACTCCTGAAGAGTTCCGTGTCCTGTCCACTGTGGTCAAGGTGGAGCCGTGGTCATCGACGGTCGCCGAGCGTCTGCCGTATGCGGTGGTCGAGCTCGTCGACGAGCACTACGTCGATGGCCTGGACCCTGATGGCCTGGAGACGGTGATCTCGACGTTGCAGGGTCGGCTGGATCAGATGCGGGCGACGGGCGACGCATCGCCGGCTGGCTGAGGTGCGGGCCGAGTGGGTGGGCCCGGTCCGCCGCAGTCTGATCGCCTGAGCGGCGCCTCGCTGGTTGGCGGGGCGCCGAAGGCACAAGGAGATGCCACCACCTGGCACGGGTGGGGGCATCTCCGCGTTCAGGTGATGGCGCCTGCCGGTGCGGCGGCTATCGGTCAGGGAATCAGCTGAGCTTAACGCCCATTCGCTCGGACGCTTTCTCGGTGCCCTTCGTGTCCCACCACTCGAAGAGATGTGTGCGGATCAGGAGTGCTAGATACTTGACGCGGTCAGGGTCTAGGTCGCCGCTGACCAGGCTTGCTTCTGGGCCTTTGTAGTCGAGGGAGACTCGCCAGAGTTCCCCTCGTGCTCGAACTTTGAGTTCCACCATGAGGTGCGGATACACCTCGGGTACGTGCAGTTCGAGGACTTCAATTGAGAACCCGGGGTGTTCTTGCTGTATCCCCAGGGTGACTTTGCCCAGCGCGTCTTCCACTTGCCCGGAAGTGGCCATAGGTAGCCTTTCTAGCACTTAGCCTTGGCGGAGCGCGCAGTGTACTGCACTGTAGCCGTGATGATCCCTTGCGGGGTGATTCCGCCCGGCTTCCCTCCAAGGGGCCCTCTATTGTAGACCACTTTGAAGTTCTTCTTAGGGTTTGGGGTGCAGCCTTCTCCCGGCTTGTTCCGGAAGACCACGCCAGGCGTCTGCTCGTACCCCTTCCAGAGCGTATCGCTGATCTTGCTCTTGAAGGAGGCGTTCCACCTGCCGCGTGCGGCGATGTGCCTGAAGCCCCACTTACTGTTTCCGCAGCGCAGTGGGATCTTCGAAGGTCCGCGGTGGAACGTGTAGACAATCTTGCTGCTGGGCTGCTTTCCCTTGCACGGTTCGGTCTTCGCCTTATCAGCCTGCGCAGCACTGTCCGATGCCTGGGGATTTGCATTAGCCGACGGCGCGCAAAGCGAGAGGCAGACTGCCCCTGCAACTGCAGCAAGAGATAGTGCGACTTTGCGAAGGTTCACCTGGTTCACCCTTCTGCAAATCGGCCGTAGAGGCCCGCGCCGGGATCACCCGACCCTCCCGGAGCCTACTTGCATTTCCGTCCTCAGGGTTACACGGAAATTCCGATGCACCGATAGGGTTTACCTTTCACCATCCGTCGCGCAGGTGGGGTGAGGTTCCATTCTTTGTTTTACCGCCCACCCCCTCATCCCCTCCAGGGACTCCCTCGTATCCGGCGATTAGTCCACGCACAGCGAAACCCCCGTACCGGATCGCTCCGAGCGGGGGCATTGTGGTGTCGAGGCGGGTACGGAGGCGGACCGCATTTGAAGTGAGACTGGATCTACATGCCCGGTGTGGTGCCGTGTGGGCTATAGCCTCCTTACGGCCTCTTCGGCTGCTTTTGCTTCCGCCCGGTATGCCCTTGCTTTTGGGCCAGGCGCGTCAAGGTCTGTGGAGCCCGGATACCCGATCTCGTTCACTTCGCCCGAGGGGCCAAGCTTCGCGTAGCGGTCGCTTGCGAAGCTGTCCAGGAGGTGCCGACTGGTGGTCCGGTACCGCTCGGAGTTTCCCCCGATCTCCTGAAGGCTGAAGATTGCGCCCATGCGTTCGGCGTGGCTGCCGCTTCCGAGGAGTTTCACCGCGGTCACGTACTGTTCGGTCGCTTGTGCGTCTCGGTCGCGTGCGGCCGCCTCCCTGTCTTTCTGGCGGTCGTAAGAGTGCTGCTTCTGGGTTTGTCGGAACTGCTGTTGTGCTAGGGCAAACTATTGTTGGGCAAGGGTGAACTGTTCCTGGGTGTGGGCGAATTGTTCCTGGGCGAGCTTGTGGCTGCGGTGGGTGTAGAGCAGCCCCAGAGCGGCGAGGGCCCCCGCGCCTACAGCTACGAGCATCGTGCGGAAACCTGTGATCACGACGCCATCGGCGGGCTGGAGGTTGTCTTTCCGCAGGTGCTCGCCGTCGAACCACCACGGCCCCTTCCACAGGAGGAGGGCGTAGCCGAGGATCACAATGAGGGTGCCGAGCACGAGGCCGGCCTTCTTCCACCCGTTCATGGTGAGCATCTTGGTCTGGCTGGTGCACGATCATGCGCGCTACGCGGATATCAGAGGGACATTTGAGCGTCGCTACCGTGCGTCGCCGAGGGGGGTGCGCACTGCCGATGGAACCCGTCATCGCGGGTGCGGTGGCGCAGCACGAGGGGCGCGTCTTGCTGGTCCGGCGCCGCGTCCCGGAGCGGGGGCTGGTGTGGCAGTTCTGGCGGGGAAGGTTGACGCTGGTGAGTCGGTGTTGGAGGCGGCGGGTTGTGTGTACGTGTCCTGCCGGTGGTTGTCGGGTGAGGCTCGTGCGGCGTCTCCGCGGGAGGTGCGCAGACCGCGTGGGTGTCGGTGGATGAGCTGGCGGAGCGGAGCCCGGGCGGGTGTACCCGCCGGTGTGGGAGTACCTGACCGGGTCGGCGCTGCCCTGACTCTCGGCGACGCCCCCGCCGGTTCTGGGCGGGGGTGTCGCGATGCCTAGTCTTCAGCAACCGGCCGTTCTCCGTCGTCAAGCTGCTCGTCGGCTTGGGCTTGGTCGTCGATGGCGATACGGACGGGTGTGCCGGTGCCGTTGGTGCGTGGCCTGTCGATGACTGTCTGCACCGCCCTCGTGATCTTGTTCTGAATATGGCCGGCGATTGCGCGGGTGACGGGGCTGTGAGTATCGCGGGTGACGTGGGCGAGGCTGATGATCGCGGCGACGAGGCTCGGACCGGAGAGGCGGACTTCGACGAAGCCGTCCTCGTCGTTGACGGCGCCGGGGATGTGGAAGTGCTCGGCGTTGCCCGCGGTCTGGACGAGGAAGGCCCACGTGTCGCGGTGGGCTTCGAGGGTGGCGTGAGCGATGCCGGCTGCAGCTGTGAGGATCTCGTCGTCGGGAATGTCGGGGTCGTAGTCGACGGGCTCGGTGAATCCGACGACGCGCTCACTGTCGACGTTCTCGGTGGGTTCTGGTAACGGTGTCGGGGTGGGCTCTACGGCGGGCTCAGGAGCAGGTCGCGGGGCGGGCGAAGCCTGTTCGGCGCGTGCTTTGAGCTGGCTGTCGAGGCCGCTGACGCTGCTGCGGATGGCGACGAGTTCGGTGCTGATCCGGGCGAGCGGGTCGCTAATCGTGTCACGGGTGCGGTCGAGTCCGTCGCGGATCACGGCCCTGTTTTCGGTGAGCCCGGTGTTGATGGCGGCGGTGGTGTCCTGTCGAACCTGGTCGATGGCGAGCTGCTGGTCACTGACCTGCTGTTTGAGTGCGGCGAGGTCGGTGCCGATGCGTCCGAGCTGGTCGATCATCTGCCGTAGCAGTTCAGCATTGTCGTTACCGAAGATCGCCATCGGCCCCCCTGTGGTCGTCGGATGACGTGGCCAGAGTGGAGCCCGGTCGACATGCCGACAAGCGCGTGAACTGGCCAACGGGGGCACATTCCCGGCGCACGTACCGGAACCCGCTACAAGAAGTTCCTGTCCCTCGGTCGAGGGCGTCGTCGTGTCTGAGGGGGGCGTGCTCCGCGTTGGTTGAGTCATGGATATCGATGATCTGCCAAGCGTGGCCCCGCCTGAGGACTCGTTGGACTTTGAGCTGTGGGATCTCCTGGAGAGGGGCGGGGGTGAACGGGTGCCGCTGCTGAGTGTGGAGGAGTTCCGTGCGGCGGTGCTTTTGCTTCGAGTGCTGGCTGCCGGGGATGGCGTGGGGCATGAGCAGGCCCTGACTTTGTCCGGCCGGATCTCCCGCCGGCTTCCCGAGAACTAGTCCGCACACAACGACGCCCCGCCCAGTCCGGGCAGAACGTCGTCGTGTGTGTGCCGTTTCGGTCGGCATCGACGGTGCATGGATACGGCTGTCAGGCCATCGCTGGAGCTGGCGTGTCGATGTCGGCGAGCCAGGCTTCGCGGCCGTCGACGAGGCAGCGCATGACGCCGTTGAAGTCGTTTCCGAGGAGGATGCTCAGGCCGTAGATGAGGGCCCATGCCGCGTCGGATTCGTCCGGGTAGTTTCCGTCGCCATAGTGCTTGGCGAGGCTCCGCATAAAGGAAGGCATCCATGGGGAGCTGTGACCGGCGGGGGCTGGGGCATTACAGTGCGGCTGATACGCAGTCGACGATGGGGTTGAACTCGTGTCCGGTGTGGATGTAGAGCTGGTCGAGTTGCGCGAGGGCGACGCGTAGCTTGTGGGGCCATTGTTGGCGCGGGCCGTATTGGCGCTTCATGGCGAGCTTGATTTCGCTCTGCAGTTCAAGATGGTCGTCACTGATCATGCTTCATGGTCGTGCGGGCCGACTGTCTCGCTGGTCGCGGCACGCCAGGCTGGCAGGTGAACCTGCCGGTGCACAGTGGCCGACTGCCCCCGCGCCGGAGTGTTCCGGGCGGGCGCTTTCCTGTGCGTCAGTGGCAGTGCAGAGCACGCCGGTGTATTTGTGATTTCGTCCGCAGCGTTGGTGCATGCGGCCGGCCCACGCGGTGAGTTCGCCGGCTTGGTCGGGGTGGGCGTCTGTGGCCGTGGTGAGGGACTGTGCGGTTTCGGAGGCGGTGGAGAGGCACGGCTGCACCTGGGTCAACTGGAGGATGTCGTCGGGCAGTTGTTCGCGGGTGCCACCGGGCGGGGGCAGTGGCCCGTCGGCCACGGCGGCTCCTTCGGCGGTCCGTCAGTTGACGAGTGGGTCGACGAGGTCGACGACGGTGATCGTGGCGGTGAGGTCGCTGACGAGGACTAGGACGATGAGGCGGCTCAGTCCGGCGAAGAGCATGCGGACGGGGCCGGGTACGTCCTGGCCGTAGGGTTCGGTGACTCGCTCGTGCTCGGTGGGGAGCCGGTCGAAGAGGGCGATGAGCTCGGCTTGATCTCCCACGGGCAGCGCCTTGATCTGGCGGCGGATGTCGCGTGGGACGACGAGCTGGTAGGTCACGCTGCGCTATTTTGCCGCTTCGGCGTGTTCTGGCGCAGGTCGTTCAGGAAGTCGCCGGTGCCACCGTCGTCGGCGTATTCGGGCGGGAGTTCCCCGCCGTGCTGCTTGGCGTACTCGAGGAGCGCGTCGGCCTTCGGGGCGACGTCGTCGCGCCAGTGTTCGACGAACCGCTGCCAGCGGGCGAGGATGTCCGGGAGCTGCGGCAGCGGGGTGAGGTTGACCTCGCGGAGGAATTCCTGCCGGGTGTTGGCGGCGGGGATGGCGTGGGCGATCGAGTCGATGGTCCACGGCTGGTCGCTCATCGTCGTCCTCCCGGGCGGTGCATTCACGATCCCTGATTAGCACGGTACCGCCTGGGTGGGTGGGTGGGTGGGTGGACGGGGGGAATGGGCTGGTGGGCGGCCGTGACCGTTTCCCGCCGCTGATTGATCACCGTATGGATGATGATGTGATCGG
The DNA here is from genome assembly GCF_056432085.1 of Streptomyces sp. NPDC045678. Classification (NCBI taxonomy): domain Bacteria; kingdom Bacillati; phylum Actinomycetota; class Actinomycetes; order Kitasatosporales; family Streptomycetaceae; genus Streptomyces; species Streptomyces sp. NPDC045678. The sequence continues at coordinate 155,600 of NZ_JBWKJS010000013.1, read as the reverse complement.
TCCCGCGCCACACGACGAGCTGCTGCCTACGCTCACGCTGTCGGAGGCGCAGGATGTGGTGACGGTGCTGGCTACGGTGGTGGCCGGCCGGATGTCGGTTGTGTTGTCGAATCTCGCCGCCAGGGTGCCTTCGCGTAAGTAGGCGGGTGCTACTGGTCAGGCTCGCGGGCAGCGTGGATGAATGCTGCCGCCGCTTTCCAGTACGCGGACACGGCGGGCCCGAAGTCTGATGCTTGACGTGTTCCATCGGCTACGGCCTGGAGTGTCTTGTACACGTGCGTTGACACGGCGTGCACGGCGTCCGCTGCCGGTTGTGATGATCTTCTGCCGTCGAGTGTGACTACGTTGAGCTGTCGATGAAACTCGCCGTATCCGGTCCGCATCTCCTCCAGGTGCTGGGCCAACGCAGCCTCTCGCTCAGTGTGGGATTTCATGCCGAGGATCGTCGGCACCTTGCGGTAGAGGTCACCCATCACGTTGATCTGATCGATGAAGGCGAGGTGGGCTGCCCGCATCCTGTCTTGGTGCATGGTGGATCGCTGCGCGGCGGCCGAGACTTCCGCCTGCACGCGCGCAGCGTCGGCGTTTCCACGGCTAGTGACCCAGCTCGCCGCGATCGCGGTGCCAGCGGTCAGGACAGCTACCCATATGGCGGGATCCCCCATAGTGGGAGTCTGGCGAAGGCGTTCCTTTCCCGACAGGGGTCGGTTATACGACGCGCTTCTCACTGGCGGGTGCGAAGAGGCCGGGGCGCGGAGCAGTGAGGATGTTGAGGTGACGGGTGGCGGGCTGGGCTTCGTCGTCGCTGGTCATCACTCGCCCGCCTTCTCCAGGTCCCAGCGTCGGTTGTCGCTGCCGCTTCGGTGGTCGACGGCCCGTCGTGGGCAGGCCGGCCGTCGTGTATGGCGTTCCAGTCGACGTCAAGAAGGGCCCGGTCGAGTGCGACGGTGCGGACGGTTGCGGGTGCGGCGACGTCATCTTCGGATTCGAATGCGATGACCTACCGCCCAGCGTCCACGGTGACGCCAGCGGGCAGGTGGACGGGGAGGAGACCGTCATGGGTACGAGCGTTGAGGTCGATCTCCAGGCGGACGAGTTCGGTCACCGCTTACCTCCGGGGACGATCTGCGTGCGGTCGTCTTCGGCGCGGATGTCGGCTGCGGTGAAGGTGATGCGACCACCGTCGTTGTGGTGGTGGATTTCGCGGGCGTAGCACTTCTGTTTGAGGACACGGACGCTCGTATATGGCAGGAGCCGCAGTTCGACGACCTCTTCGGGTGACCAGCGGCGGAGGTGGACGAGGTATTCGGCTTCGTCGAGCCGGTCGTACAGATCATGGAGCGATTCGATGGTGAGGTTCTTGAGGGGGATGCGCCTGGTCATGTGGCTCACTCTCGTTGCTGGTTGGAGATGAGTCCGCGTTCGCGGGCGACGCGGACGGTTGCGGTCCGTCGTTGACCGCGGGGTAGGTGAGTGACGCCGAGGCGGAGGTAGGCCTCGGCGAGGCGGGGGGACACTTGTTCACGGGGTCTGCCGATCCAGGTGGCGACGACGGCCAGGCTGGCGCCGTCGGCTGCGGCGGAGAGGACTTCGGCCTGTCAGGGCGTGAGGGGGCGCCGTGGCGGCCCTGGCGGCCTTCCGTGGCGCCGCTGGAGGGGGCTTCCCGGCTGAACGGCGAGGAAGACGGCGTGCGGGGTCGTTGGGCTCCCAGGTGCTGCCGGGCGCGCAGGGATGTGTCGTTGAAGGCTTGGCTGGTGAGGGTGAAGCCGTTGGCGATCAGGGGGAGCACTTCAAGCTGCTGGGCGGTCAACTTGCTCACGTCCGCCTCCTGGGGAGTCGGCCTTCGCGTGCGGCTTTCTCGCGGAGGGGCTTCTTCGATGACGCGGGCGGGAACGAGCCCGGGGAAGCAGCGGGCGAGGAGTTCCCCAGCTGCGGCGTTGACGTACTTGCGGGCCTGCGGGCGGCGGGCGGGTGGCGTCGGCTCGGTGGGGCGCGTCACGAGGCCGCCTCCGGCCGCTGCCGCCATGCGGCGGGGTCGTACTTGTGATCGCGGTCCGGCATGACGATGGGGTCGCGCACCACCTCGGGCAAATCAAGGGCGGGAGGGGCGCCGTGGCTGCTTGGGCTCAGGCGGGGCGAGGTGCCTGCTCAGCCGGGACTCGGCGGAGAGCAGGCCGAGGATGCGGATGCGCGCCACCGCCACGTGCGGGCCTGCATGAGGCCGGGGGCGTCGAGGTCGATGCCATACACCTCGTGGAGGTCGGCCTCGATGAGCGCCCAAGCCTCCAAGAGCAGGGCCACGTCAGGTCTTCGCGGCCTTGCGGGCGCGGGCGGTGGCCTTGCGGGTGCTCGTACCACTCGTAGAGCCCCGAGGCTTCGTCATACTCGCCGCAGCCGATGAGGCCCGTCGAGCCGCCCGATTCGCCACCCGAGGAGGCCGCCGTCCGCCTCCAGAACTTCTTGGCGACGTCGAGCCCAGCGGTGATCCACATGACGGCGGTCATGGCGACGTGCCGAACGCGGGACCAGTCCAGTCCGGCGTCCATCAGGTCGTCGTAAGCGCCGAGCGCGGCCTGGAAGAGATCGAACTCCTGGGCTTCATCGAGAACTTCGGCGCCCATGGGGGCCGGAGTCGGCCATGCTGGCGCCCTGCTCCATGGGCTTCTGCACGCGCCGCCCGTCCTCGGCGGATGGCCGATGGGATCCGGAACTCCTTCACGGCGCCGTCGGGAAGACGTACGGGCAGCGTGAGCGCGTCGCCCTGGAACTCCTCCAGGAACTTGAATGCCCCGGAAGGGGTTCACAGCGCCGTAGTCGATGCCGACGGCCATCCAACGGGAGATATCCGGGGCCAGGTCGACGACGTGCTTCGCCTCGTCGAAGCTGTCGTAGATGACGCCCTCGGCCAGGCAGTGTCCTGTCGCGGCGCAGGTGCAGGCGGGCGCGGTCGAGGTACTGCTTGTTCAGCCAGTGGTTCGGGCCCTCGGGGTTGGTCGTGGCGAACCACTGCGCCCCGGCGACGCTGAGGCGGGTCTCCAGCATCTGGAAGAATGCCACCTCGGGGTATGTGGTCACCTCGTCGCAGTACGTGCCCGCGAGGGGCAACCCCTTGATCTTGTCGACGGCCTTCTCGTCGTTCGCCCCGGCCACGTAGACCGTGCGGCCGAAGATGACAACCTCGCCCGCTCCAGCCCGGTACACGCAGCGCCGCTTGCCGACCATCTGCTCGATGACGTCGATGATGTTCCACTCCAGCGTGCGCTCGGTCTTGCCGACCATAAGCAGCGCACCGGGCGGTCTGGTGCGCATGTACCGCAGCCACACCACGATCGAGCCGATTGCCTTGCCCGAGCGGACCGTGCCCTGCCACAGGTTCCCGCGCGCGGATGCGAGGTTGACGGCTCGCAGCGACTTCCCGGCCAGGGGCTTGAACATCGCCGCCCCCTACTCGCCGCCGATCATTCCCCTCAGCCACTGGTCGACGGCCGCCAGTCCCTCAGTGTCCTCGCGCTCCGGGGGAACGAGCTTCAGGCTCTTTTCGATGGCGATGCCCGCCGACGCCATGAGGTCCTTCTTCGTGTCGGCCGGGGGCTCGTCGACCTGGCGCTCGGGGTACGTGTTCGAGGAGCCGCCGATGCGGAAGACAGTTGAGGGCTCCCACAGTTGGGCGCTGAGCCGCTCGGCGTCGTCCTGGAGCGCTTCGGCGAGCATCGCGCGTCGGTCGGCGAGTTGGGCGACGCGGTGGCGGGTGGCCTCCTCGGTCATGGTGACGGCGAAGACGAGACCCTCTTCGCAGCAGATGATCGACACGGTGCGTGGGGCACGGCCGTTGAGACGGGCGATCTCGTTGCGCCCCTTGCCCCCCGCCGTGCAGGCGGATGATCTCGGCGCGTTCGGCCTCGGTGACCTTGCGCATGTCCCGGCGTACGGCCACGAGGGTCACCTCCTTGGGCATGCGAAAGCCCGGCCGCGTTGCAGCCGGGCTCGTCGTACGGGTCAGACCTTGCAGAAGCCCGTCGCCCGCAGCGCGTCGTTGATCTTGGCGCCCTGCGCTTCCGTCGTCGTCACGTCCTTGTACGTGAAGCGCTGCGACGCCCCCCAGTTGAGACGCTTGGCCTTGCCGTTGATCGAGCCGCACTGGTTGCGTGCGGCATCCACGGCCTTGTCTTCGTAGCGCACGACGTCTGGTGCTGCGGCCTGCAAGGCGCGGATGAGCTTGGCTCGCTCGACGGCGTCGGGATTCGGCGGCAGGCCGGCCGATCGTGCGGCGTCGTCCTTCTGCTTCTGCGTCAGCTTAGGAACGGTGGCGCTCGGCTTGGCCTTCGGCTCGTCGTCGGTCTTGTCATCGCTCGACGAGCAGGCGGTGAGGGCGAGGGCTGCGGTGAGGAGCAGTCCGACGGTGGTGGTGCGGTGGTTCATGGTCCCCCCAGGGATGTTGAGCCGGAGGGGGCCATCATGCCGTGGTGAGGCTCACCCGGTGGCGGTGCCTGACCGTTTCCGGGCATGCCGGATCTGCAGGTCAGGGGGGAGCATGATCACGCTCCACGCAACTACGGGTGTAGTGAAGTGAGGCCTACAGGGCAGGCGCCTCGCCGCGGTTGATTGCGTTGCGCTTCTGCACGCCCTCCAGGTACCGGTCCAACTGGTCGTCTTCCGGTAGGCCGTCGCGCTCCTCGGGCTCCGTCTCCAGCTCGGCGTCCGCGTCGTCGAGGAGGACATCAGCCCACGCTTCGACGCCGCCTCCCGCTGTTCGGTGGCCGAGAGCTCAGGCGTCTCCGTCACCGCCTTGGTGGCCTTCGGCGCTTCACCGTCGTCGGAGCTGGAGCAGCCGGACAGCGCGAGCGCAGCAGCGGCGAGTGCGGCGATGGTGGTGGTGATGCGGCGCATGGTTCCCCCAGGCGTGAGTGGGGCCCGGATCGTAGCGGCGCGGGCTGATGGCGGGGCGGGAACGGCGCAGCCCCGCCACGCCGGGGGCATGGTGGGGCCCCTCGTCGCAGGGTCACCGTGTCAGGTGCCTGGTACCAGTTTGTCGCCGTCCTTCAGTCGCTCTGTGCGCGCAACTGCCATGCCGGCTAGGTCCGCCGCCAGGTATTCGAGCCGTTCTGCACGCTTAGCGGGCCAGTTCCGACGCTCACCATAAACCGGCCCACCCCATGAGAGGTGGGGAGTGAGAGGGAATCCCTATCGCCATGTCGGAAATTACTAATCGACTTACGTCGAGCCCTCGCATAGATTTTGATTGCAGCAGGGGTGTGCGGCGGTCGGCGATAAGTACCCACCGAAACGACATGTCGCCGAGTCATGCCTAATCGAGCATAAAAGGAGTGCCGTCCACAGAACAGGAATCGCCATCGCCGCTTTGGGGCGGGAGTTGCCACTATCGTCGCCGCGACAATGGTTGGCACTGTGTTGTCTAGGTCGGCGGTCTCTGCCGACCGGACACGAGAGAAACATCACGGGTGACCGTATCCGTAGATGCGATGCAGGACTTGCGGGGTGCCATAATCCGTATCGAGGCGCGCGGGTCAGCGGGGAATTCGGCCTCCAACTTCGTTCGCTCTGGCGACCTTTCCCACGTCAGCGACGCAAAGGGTACGGCTGCACTGCAGCGCTGGTAGAGGCATGCCTGCAGGCTGAAGGGGAGGTAGTGGGCGCCGTGAAAGGCGACGCAGAAAATCAGGATACTGACTCGGATGACGAACCTGGGGCCATAGCTGGAGGTGCTCTCTATGTGGCCATGTTTCTTCTGGTGGCTTACGTACCCGGCACCCTCATCGGTGAATTCGTCGGCAACCGCGGGCTGCCCACTTCACCCTGGATAATGGCACCGGTCGTGTGGCCGATAGTCTCCGTCATGGTGCGATTCGAGCCGTACCTTGAAGGGCTTTCATGGTGGTCTCGCTCTCGGGTTGACTACTGCTGGGGAGGCCTCCTGCTGGGCCAAAGTTTCATACTTCCCATCGCCCTCGCTGTGATGTGGCCAAAGTCCGTCTGGCCGTGGCTACCGCCAGCTGGCCCTACACTCTTGTCCTTCGTGCCGATTTCATTCGCTATCTGGTGCGTCAAACGTTGGCACCGGCATCTTTGGAAAAAGCAGCGACCTCAATTGGGTCCCTATCGACCTGTTCCGCGGATCGCCAGTCAGGGTTCTGGCGATCCCAAAGAGTCATTCCCACAATCGCCGTAGCGGTGCCAGAAACGGCTGACTGACTGAGTCTGGGGCCCGGCCGCGACGGGGGTGCGGTCGGCCACGGACCCAGCGTCTTCCACTTCGGCTTATCGGGAACCGGCTTCGCCGCGTCCCTGACCCAACCACCCTGCGAGCCGCGATAGTCGGTGGCGTGCCGGCCCGACTCGGAGATGCCCTCGGGGGCGCGGATGGGCATGCTCTTGGGCAGTGGCATGGTGGTGCTCCTAATCAGTGGTTAGTGGCGCAGGTCCGGAGGACGTCCCGGTCGCGCTGTTCGATGGCCAGGCCGTAATGCCTGTGGTGCTCCGGGCGCTTGACGCCTTGAGACAGAGCGGTGTGCGGCCTGGTGATCGGTGGTGGTGGTCACATGTGCGCCGCCCGAATGCCTTTGTTGCTCCGGGCGTGCAACGCCTTCCCGAAGAGCGGCGGCGGGTGGCGTTCATGTGACCACCACACCGGTCGGTCGTTGGCTCTCGTGGTACGAGCCCGCCGCACGGTGACTCCTCGTAAATCCCGGGCCAGCGAGCCCTTGGAATAGACCGGGGCCCGTGCGGTGCGCTGGTTCCGCGAGAGGTCTTCTGAGATGTCGGCACGTGATGCCTGTGATTAGGGCGACGCGCGGTTCCGCCTGTGCTCCTACCAGCGCAAACGGGCACCAGTAGAGGGGGGAATAGAGGGTGATTTACTGCGGGGTCGACTGGGCGGAAACCCATCACGACGTAGCTCTGGTCAACGACGCCGGCGAGCTGCTGGCCAAGCGCCGGATCATGGACGACTCTGAGGGCTACCGGATCCTGGGGGATCTCCTCGCCGATCACGGCGACTGTCCGGACATGCGAATTCCGGTGTGCATCGAAACCAGCCGCGGCTTGCTCGTCGCACTGCTCAACCAGGACGGGCGCCAGATGTATGCGATCAACCCCATGGCCGCATCCCGCTACCGAGACCGCCACGGCGTCTCCCGGAAGAAGTCCGATCCTGGTGACGCCCTGGTCCTGGCGAACGTCCTTCGCACCGACCGGCACATGCACCGGCCGATCCCCGCCGACACGCCTCAGGCTCGCGCGGTCGCAGTCCTGGCCCGCGCTCAGCAGGACGCGTTGTGGAACCGGCAGCAGATGTCCAACCAGATCCGCTCCTTGATGCGCGAGTTCTATCCCGCGGCCCTCGACGCCTTCGCCACGTGGCAGAACCCGCTGTGCAGGCCTGAGGCACGCGCAATCCTGCAAGTGGCCCCAACCCCCGCCAAGGCCGCCAAGCTGACCCGAACCCAGTTGTGCGCGGCCTTGCGCCGAGCTGGTCGCGTTCGGAGCGTCGAAGCTGAAGCTGATCGCATCAAGGGCTGTCTGAGGGGTGACTACGCCCACCAGCCCCCGGAGATCGAGGTCGCTATGGGCGCTCAACTCCTGGGCCTGCTGCGGCAACTCGACGCGGCCTGCGTTGCTGCCGATGAACTCGCCGCACAAGCCGAAGAAGCATTTCGGGAGCATCAAGATTCGAAGGTGCTGCTGTCCTTCCCAGGCATTGGGCCACAGCTCGGGGCGCGCATCCTCGCTGAGCTCGGCGACGACCGCGCCCGCTTCGCCGACGCACGATCCCTGAAGGCCTACGCTGGCTCCGCCCCCATCACCCGGGCATCCGGGAAGAAGCACCATGTCGGTCGGCGCATGATCAAGAACGACCGTCTCAACAACGCGGGCTACTTGTGGGCTTTCGCCGCCCTCACCAAGTCGGAGGGGGCGAATGCCCATTACCGCAAGCGGCGGGAGCGCGGAGATTGGCACGCAGCTGCTCTGCGGCATCTCTTCAACCGCATGATCGGCCAGCTCTACCACTGTCTTCAGACGGGCAACCTGTTCGAAGAGCACGTGGCCTTCCCCTCCTCTCTGCGTGATGCGGCTTGACGTGTTAGGGGCCTGAGATGTCTTCGGGCCGGGTTGGGGATCACGGGGCGGGCTTGCAGGTGGGACAGAGGTCGACGGACCGGCCGCCACGGCGGCGCCGGGTCCAGCCGTCCGTGCGGCCGTCGGCACGAACCTGTACGGCGGTGAGGGAGCCGAAGCGCCGGGCAACCGCGGCGGAGTCCGGGCAGTCGCTGATCAGGTCGGGGCCGTCGCAGGCGATTTCGACGCCGAGGGAGTGGGCGGTCATGGGCGCTCCTGGGGCGGGGAGGCGTGTCCGTGTTCAGGGTGGCCTGGTTGCGGGCGTGTGTTGCCCCGGCTATCTCCGGGACGGCCGGGGCATTTGGCGTGGGTCAGATCCACTGGAGGGCGTCGACGGCCATCACGTCGGTGTTGCACAGGTGCAGGAGGTCCTTCGCGGTCAGGCCCTGCTTCATGGCGCCCTCCCACACGTACTGGGGGTGGACGGCGCCGACGAGGGTCTGGATGACGTCTTGGCAGAGGGCGGCCATGAGGGCGTCGTCGGGTGCGTGGGCGGCGCCTGTCTTTCGTTCGATGGCGAGGGCGTCGGCGTAGGCGCCGGTGGGGGCGGGGGCGTTGATGACGGGCTCGGGTGGCCGTGTGGCCGTGGGGGGCGTGGTGGGGAGGCTGGGTTCGGTGAGCTCGTAGACGGCGCCCTGGTCGGGGCTCAGGTGCGGCTGCGGGGCGTCGACGACGAGCACGATGTGGAGGGGGGTGCCGTCGCGGTCGGTGGTGTCGTACTCGGTGATGGTGGCGCCGCGGCGGTGGTGCATGACGAGGTCGTCTTGCGCTTCGACGGCGGGGAGTTGGTAGAGGGTGGTGTGGGTTTCGACGTCGTAGACGGTGACGGTGGGCTCGGTTGCGGTGGCCATGGGGTCCCCCTGGTGGCTTCGACTCCTCCCACGATACCGCTAAGTCATTGTCTTCACAATGACTTATGGGTGGGTGTGGAAAGAGAGGGATGCACCCGACGTGGGTGGTCACTGGTCCAGGTGAACCCGCCCCCGCCGCCGAACCGTTGGCCACCCCGCAGCGGTCCGTGCGGGCATGACGTCACGCCACCTGAGCGGGCCGGGCCTGGCCCGCATCACCGTTCACGCCGCCGACGCGGACACCGCCACCACGCTCGCCTACGCCATCACCGCGAACCTGAACGCGACCGGCCCCTCCGAACCGCATCCGGTGTCGGGGGAGGAGGGTGTCGCGGTGACCCTGCACGCGTACACGCACTCCACCGGCGGGCCCCGTACGGCAGGCTGACCGGATGAGCGAATCGTGGCGATAGGGCCGCCGCTAGTCTGTGAGGTGGCCGTCGCGCGTCGGCCTGACTCCGAGCCGCAGCCCGCCCACGCCGGGAGCAGCAACGAGGACAAGGGGCTCCGCTTCACGTGCCGCATCGTCCCGCTGTCCGTGGTCTTCCACGGCGGGAATGCGTGGGATCTCCCGCCGATCTGGAGATGACTGTGACCACCGACAAGCAGTTCAAGCGCGCCGCGCGGGAGCTCGCCGAGCGCGAGGGAATGTCGTACACCGCAGCCCGTCGCCGCCTCGCCGCCGCCCCGGAGGCCGGTGTCAGCGCTCCGCTGACGACCGCTTCGGCGGCCGCCGAGGACGACCAGGAGCCGACTCCCCCGCGCATCTACCCGACCGCCGGCGCCCCGTGCCCGGTCGACTGCGACGGCACCGCGCACCCGAACGCGGTGTGCTGGCTGTGGCGCCCAAAGGACTGCAAGGACGTCCGGCACGAGGTGCGGCGAGCGGCGCAGCTGCCGAAGGGCCGGGCCGGGGAGCTCTGCCACCGGTTCGAACCGCCGACTTCCGGCTACGCGAACGGGTCCTTCTTCGCGCGGGAGGCCACGTGGCTGCTCGCCCTGGTTTACGCGATGCTCACCGACCAGCACCCCGAGCTCCGTCCCGGCCGGGCAGAGCTGTGGGCGGCCGTCGAGACGGACGACCAGGCCGCCGTCGACGCGGTGATGGAGCCGCTGGACCGCGCCGCGGCCCGGCTGCTGACGAAGGTGCCGGAGCAGTGGTGGGGCGAGGTGAAGCCGCGCCTGGACGCGTACGCCGACTTCGTTGACACCGACGACCGGGAACTCCGCACGTGGCAGGAGATCGACGACCGGCACCACGTCGGCCGCCTGGTCGACCAGTGGCGCCGGGCGTGGACGCCGGTCCGGAACCACAACGGCTACATGGATGCGCCCGGCGTGCTGTGGCTCGCCCCGAAGGGCTGGCTGGACGATCTCCTGGTCGAGCAGCACGGTGGCCATGGCGACGGCGCCCGGGTCCGTCTCGCCGACGGCCGCCCCGCCATCGTGTACGCGGCGGAGTGGAGCGAGGCCGGGGCACCCGTTGCCTACCGCATCCGCGAACTCGAACCTGGCCGTCACGGCAACATCGGGAAACTCGTGCCGTCGCTCACCAGCGACGAACTCATCTCCCATGACCAGATCGCGGGAGTACTGAACGACGTGGCGCAGTCCGGCTAGTCAGGCCGGGCGTGCCGAGGGCGTGCCTTTGAGATCAGTACCCGCCGGACTTCCGCAGCTCGGCCTTCACCCGGCCGGCCTCCTTCGGGCAGTACGCCTCCGCACCGAGCACCACCAGCTTCTGCGCCTCGCTCTTCTTCGTCCCCCAGTCCTTGCCGATGGGGTACAGGCCACCGTCGCCGAACAGCCACTTGACGGAGTGGCCCTCCTTCAGGGCCTTGCACCAGTCCTTCGGCATCGCCATCACCTCGTCGACGGAGGGCCCGGTGTCGACCCAGGAGGTGATGCCGGCGGCGTTGACGGACTGCCGCCACTGGTCCTCGGGGCGCAGCTTGTACTCGGTGCTCTTGCTGGCCTTCGGCTCGGCCTTGTCGCTGCTGCTGTCGTCGGTGCCGCAGGAGGTGAGGGCAAGCAGCGCGGTGGCGGCGAGCAGGACGGTGGTGGCGGTGCGGCGCATGCGGTTCTCCCCGGGGACGGCGGCTCGTGAGCCGCATGATGCGCCGTGCGCGCGCGGGACGGGCGGTCCTTCGCCGAACCGTGATCCCGGGGAGGGAGCGTCGGAGTGCCGCGCGGTTCAGGGGTACCGGCGGTCGCCCGCGATCATCTCCGCAAGCACCAGGTCGCGTGAGGTGTCGTCTCCGTCGGCGGGCCACCCGTGCTGGCCGTAGGTCAGGAGCCGGGCGAGGGCGTCGACGAGGTGTTCGCGTACGCGCGGGTCCGACCATCCCCACTCCATCGCGTCGGCCAGCAGGTCCACCGGCGGGAACGCGAGCAGGTACTGCAGTGGGCGGTCGCCCCACTCGTGGTCGCTGTAGTGGGCGAGCGCGGTACGCATCGCGGCCACGGTTGCCGGACGCTCGGGACGGTGCCCTCCATACTCCAACTCCGACTGCTCCGGCCGGTCGGTGGCGTCCAGGCCGTCGGTGACCGCGCGCACCCCGCGCGGGCCGGTGACGATGCCGTCGCTGCCGTCGCGGCCGCGGGCGTACCAGTCGTCCAGCCGGGCCGCGCTCCGCAGCGCGTCCACGGGTTCGCCCCGGCTGTGCCCCCGCCGGCCGTTTGCCTCCCACGCCGCCTGATGCGGCGCCCACTTCTCGTGCGCCGACTGGCGCGTCATGCCGGCGGCCTCGCCGAGCTGTTCCCAGGTCGCTCCGCACTCCCGGCTCGCGATTACCGCGCGCGCGAGGAGGGCGGGAAGGAACCTGTCGCGGAGGACGAGGACGTCACGCAGGTAGCACGCCGGATCCGAGCGGCGCTCCTCGTACACGGCGGGCACCAGGCCGCGTGCGAGCTCGGCGACGACCCGGGCGGACTCGGCGACGGCCACCACCGCCTCGTCACGAGGGGACAGGTGGGGCTTCCTCGGCTTCGTAGCGGGCATGTTCCTACGCTACGCCCGACTGTCAGGTGCTACCTGACAAACGCGAGAACCGGGTCGGGGCCAGGAGAGGGATTCGCCGAACCCTCGCCCGGAGCGATCGCGCCCCTCCTCAGAGAGCCAGCGCGATCAGGACGACGGCGACGATCAGGATGATGAACCAGATCGGCGTCTTCGTCGTGGTGAACCGGCCCCGGCTGTCGCGTGGTTGTGGCCGCCTGCGCTTCGCCATATGAGCCCCCCTGCCGGTACGCCGGATATTCAGCGTCGAAGCAGCGGGGGGAGCGCGGCAAGGGCGTGAACCGGCCGTGCAGCGTCACGCCTCGAAGTAGGCGACGGTGATGATGGTGCGCCGGATGGTCATGGTGTAGACGATGCGGACCTCTGTGCCGGGGGCGCGGTACTCCCACATGATCCCGCCGTGCTCGGTCTTGATGCGCATCACGCCGATGGTGGGGTCGGCGGCGACGGCGGACAGGGCGCGGTCGACGGCGATCTCTTCAGCGGGGGTGAAGCCGTCGGCCTGCCGCTCAGCTGTGGGGCCGAGGACGATGCGGGCTCCGGGCCTGCGGTGCTGGGGCGCCATGGGCGCTGATTATGCCGCTGATCCGCTGACGTCGATGCCGTGTTTGGCATACAGGGTGACGCGCAGATCTTCCCAGTCGACGGTGGGGGTGGAGCCGTCACGGATGCCTTCCCAGTACTCGGCGAGGTCTTCGTTGCCGGCGTCGCGGGCGGCGGTGATGGTCTCGTCGAGGTCGGCGAGTTCCTCGTCGGTCCACTGATCGCTGCTCATCGCGGGCTCCCTGGCGTCCGTCATGGCCTAGGCCACCACGGTAGCGCTTGCCCGGCCGGGCGGGCGGCCGCCCGGGAAACACGGCATTCGCAGGCGACGCGCAGCACCGCAGGGGCCCGCCGTCAGCCGGGCGGCCAGATCCGGCCCGTTGCCGGGGTGCGGTGGGGCGGGAGAGGCGCGCCGCTGCAAGCCACCGTGAACTGCTGCGCGGCCAGCGTGACCAGACTCCGCAAGACTCGTTCCACCCCACGTGACGACCGCGACGCAGCAAACCATCATCGATGAGACCGCCAGAGCGATGGGGATCTCATCGGAGGCCGCAGAAGCCGTGTTCAACTCGATCGATGAGCTGCGAGAGCAGCACGGCGACGATTGGCGAGACGCCTTCCCCCAGAGCTTGATCGAGCATGCGATTAATGGGGCGCCTTGGGTGAGGGAGGTGCTGGAATCGATGATTGCCGGAACATTCGGCGTTCTGGCCGACTGAACCGCCCGGCCGTTCGAGATGGCCAGGGGGCTGCGGCGGCTGCGGTTCTCCGCGCCTACCGCGTCGACGGCCCGGAAGCCTGCAGCGGGCCGCTCCACTACAGCAGCTTGGTGCGCCCCGTCCCGGGCGAGGCCTTCGCGCGGCGACCGCGGGCTGCCCGGCCGGGCCTCGGGCGCCGTACGGGCCCGTCCAGGCCCGCTGCGCGGCGCGCCCACTTCGCGACGGTCTCCTCGGGCACGCGGATGTACTGCAGGGAGGCGGTGACGGTGGTCTTGCAGACGGGGTTGGCGCAGTGCACGGGGGAGGCGTCCAGGTTGAGGCTGGGGTAGGTCATCGACTCGGGCGGCAGGTACTGGCCAGCGCAGCCGAGGCAGATACAGATCTGGCGCATCGCTCTCCCTGGGGTGGTGCGGTTCAGCCGAGGCCGGAGCCGTGGCAGGTGTTGCAGGGTCCTGTCCACCGGCGGACGACGGGGATCTGGTTGCCGTCCTTGTCGGTTTCGACGGTGTGCTCCTCGTGCTCGGTGACGCAGTCGCCATTGCAGGCCTGACACGTCTTCGGCTGCTGCTCGTCACCGGACACCCTTCCAGCATGGCCGCTTGAGGGGCCTGCCGTCAGCAGGGCGAGCAGATCCTTTGGAAACGGACCTCATGCGGAGACCCAGCCGCCCCGAGGGGAGTGGCTGGGCCGTATGCGCTACCTCCTCCTTCCTCGTGTGATGTATGGAGCTAGTAAGGGGGCAAGACTTGCCGCCGTGTCGATCTTCTCGGCTGGCAGGATGCTGGTGATGCACAGGCTGATGAGCAGCGCGAGAAGGATGCTCATCGGGTCGATTGGAATCTGGCCGTTGCGCTGGCTGTTCTCGGTCATCACGGGCCTCTTCGGGGGCGTCGGCGAAGAATGTCGGACAGGGTTGACGGCACCCTGAAGACCCATGTGCTTGTTCGTGGTGAAGTTCGGAAGGGTAGCCAGCCCCCTCCCTCTGTTGCTCTACCAGGGGCCGGGGGAAGGGGGCTGGCCGCGATGTCGACTCTAACTCATAAGTCATTGTGTCGGCAATGGCTTCGAGGCTGCTGGCGCGACATGAAAGCGGCCCCCGATCGCGAAGGCCGGGGGCCGCTATAGGTATTTGCAGGTCAGCGCTGGGTCAGATGCCTACCCACTGCGCGAGGTTGGCCACGGTGTCCGGCGTGGAGCGCTGTGCGCGGACCAACGCAGCAACCGTCTCGCGGACGGTGAAGTCGTATCGGGTCTGCTGCGGCGCGACCTTCCGCGCGCCGAGGAGGCTCTTGAACGCCGCTTCGTTGCGGCCCGTCCACAGCTCGGCGTTCGCGACCTCCACCAGGTGCCGGCCGGTGCGCGAGGGCGGCCAGCCCGCGGGGATACGCATCTCCTTGGAGGCCTCGACGGCGCCGTTGTAGTCCTTCAGCTCGGAGAGCGCGGCGACACGGTGCGCGGAGACGTTGGTCGGCCCGAACGACACCCAGCGCACCTTCGGGACCTCTCCGGTGCGAGCGGCGGCCAGGTGCGCCTGGTCGAGGTGGCTGAGGGCGGTGTCACGGTCACCGCTGCGGGCCGCGATCACAGAGGATCCCAGATGAAGCTGCCCGGAAATGGCGGTGCGTTCCGTGCCTTCGGGGGCCTGTTCGAGGATCCGCTGCCCGGCCGCGATGAGACGTTGCCCCATGGAGTACTTGCCGCTGCGGAGGTGTACGAGGCTGCGCATGTACTGCCGGAGCGCGGATAGGACGGGGTCGGAGGCGCGCTGCCCGGCCCAGTCCATGCGGTCCAGAGAGATCGCTGCGAGGTCCTGGTAGCCGAGCTTCGTGGAGACGTCGTAGGCGTTGCGGTACACGGTTCCCAGGACGCCCCAGGCTTCGCTGGTGTCCTCCGTGTAGGCGGCGGCGGTGGCTTCCTGCATGACGGACGGCAGGAGTTCGGCGACCGCACGGAGCTGGCCGGCACGCACCTTGGCGCACATGTCGTCGGCGACCTGCGCCAGCACCGCGGTCTCGCGGGGCCGCAGCTGCGGGTCGGCGGGCCCGATGTCGTACCAGTCGAGGCCTTCCCGGATCGGGTCGATGAGCTGCTCGAGGTGGTCGGCGCGCAGCTCGGCCTGGTAGGGCTGCCCGCTGATGGTGCCGATGTCGACGTGCAGGGCCCGCGCGCACGCGGCGACGAACGCCGCGGAGGCGGGTTTCTTACCGGTCTCGACCTGCGCGATGAGGGAGACGCTGAAGCTGGTGTGCTCGGCGAGGGCGACCTGCGTCATCCCGTTGATCTTGCGGAGGTCGGCGATGCGCCGTCCTGCGTGCTCGTCGGCCGGGTGCATGGGAAGGGCCCCCTCGTCGTTGTCGGCGGTCTTCAGCGTACGCACGCCCGGTCGGGGCGGGCGAGTGTGCCCGGTGGGACTGTTGGCCCGTTCACGGGAGTTGATCACGGTTTGTGGGGGTGGGTCTTTCACTGCCTGTGAAAGTCCGAGTGCGGGTGGCGGCGGAGCATCAGTGGCAGGCCGGACGATCACCGCTGATCTCGGGGGACTGCTCCCATGCGCTTATCCACGTGGACGCACATCGGGCACTGTCCGGCTGCCGGTGGCGGGACCCGTATCGCAGCGCGGGTCCCGCCACCGTCGACTCGAGGCAGGGCGCCTGCCCTCATTTGCCGGGAGGACAGGCGCCCTGCCGTCTTCAGCTCACCCGCCGTCCCTGCATCCCCGGCACAGGCCATCCAGCATCAGCGCGTCCGGCAGCCGGATGTCGCACTTGGAGCACGAGACCAGGCAGGTCTCACAGTAGGAACGGCCTTCGTGCTCACCGGCTACCGGCCGCTGCAGGTTGCACCCGCAGCACTGCCTCAGGTTCTGCCGCGGCTTCGCAGCGACTGCCGGGGGCAACTTCGCCAGCAGCCGCTTCCGGACCAATCCCAGGGGGTGGGAGACCTCGGCAGGCAGACCCCGGGTCAGGGCGATCTCCATGTGTTGGGCGGTGCTGCGCTCCAACCACAGCTCCACCACCTCCTCGCATGCCTGGATCTCGGCGGCCCCCATAGTCAGCCGCGGATCTCTGGCGACGATCGCAGCCAGCGCGCGGAACGCGTCGCTGTGGTCTGTCGGCAGAGCCTGCTCTCCGCCCTCCCTCCCTGCTTCGGGTGCGCCCGTGCGCTGCTGGGGGAGGGAGGAGGGACCCCCCGGGGGAGAAGGAGGAGTAGGGGTGCTGGTTTCCGGCACCCTTTCTTGCTGGTTTCCGGCACCCATTGTGTCCGAATGGCTAGCGGAATCCGGCATGCTTCCGCCTGTCGAAGCCTGCTGGTTTCCGGCATCCATCTCGGATGGTTGCTGAATTCCGGCAGGCTTCCGGGCGTCCGGGTGCCCCTTCAGGTCTGGGATGCGGAACCTGGCGGCTCCACCCGCGTTGCCGCGGATCTGGGTGCCGTCGGCCCTGCGCGCGTACTCCAGCACTCCGGCCGCCAGCAGGCCGCCGCGGATGTTGTCCCAGCGGGACTTGGAGACGCCTATGCGGTGGAGGATCTCGGGGTCGTTCACCTTGTGGAAGACCAGCCGGGTCCTGTCGTTGGCGTCGCGCGCGAGGACGACCAGGCCCTTCCACTCCATCGGCTTGAGACTGGCCGGGGCGTAGTCCATGACCTCCTCGACCAGCGCGATGCCCATCACGCCGTCCTTACAGTGACGAGGCTGACGCTGACTAGTGGTGAGACACGCGATACGCTCAAGACGAGCGCCTTTCTTCAGCAGGGAGTTGCTCTCATCAGCGGGCCGCAATCCGCTGTTGCGCTTGGACGGCCGGGTGGCGCTGCGAACGCTCCGGCCGTTCGTGCTTTCCGGACACCCAGGGCTGCGATCCCGAGTGCCGTAAACCGATCACTTGCTCGTGTCTGTGCGCCGCCGTCGTTCCCGCGTACGGAAGTACTCGAGGAATGGTTCGGTGGCCATGACCTGCTGCGCGTTGGCAACGGTCCAGTACGGGTGCTCGCGTCCCTCGCCGAACGGCCAGTCCTCGTCGGACTGGGCGATGTGGCGGACGCCCTGGTGCGTGATCGTGTCGACGATGCCGAGCTTGACCAGCAGCTCGGCTCCGCTCTTGAACGTCACGGCCGGGGGCAGGGGCTCCTTCTTCGCGCTCACCAGGGCGGCCGTCCGCGATCGGGACCGGGCTTTCCGCTTGTCTGTCTCACTAGTAGTCTCACTCCTGAATCAGGTCTCATCGCTGGGACGGTTCACCGGTCGCTTGTCTTCGCAGGTCAGCGACCCCAGGACGGTCGGCCGGTCACTACACCGGTCGGCCGTTCGTACGCTCAGGACTCCACTGGAGGCCCTCGCGGTTCGCGGCTACTCGTCGCCCTCCCCCTTCCGTCGCAGACGCGTCTCATGGTGAACGCCGTGCTGCGGCTCTCGGGAACGGAAGTACTCCGCCACCGGCTCCCACGGAACAGCCCAGGCCGGCCCGACCTTGACCCATCGGTCCTTGGGGACGGGCCATTCCGGGTCCGTATCGGCGATCTTGCGCACCCGCTGGCGGCTCAAGCCGACGCGCTTGCCGATCTCCACGAACGTCACCAACTCCGGGATACCTCCCTGTCTGTCTTCCGGCACGGGCAGCCTTCTTCCCCAATCATATTGCACAAGTGCAACATCATGGCTAGTGTGTTCAGCACGACAGCAAAACGGCCCCATCCCAAGCGATTGCAGCGCGCGGGACAGGGCCTGAGACCAGCCACCCTGCCTACACAGGAGGCGCGATCCCAATGACGGATCGTACAGACATGGTGCACGTGAGCACCATCACGGCTATCGACTTCGACCCCATCACCGCTCAGTCCGACGAGGCCCTGACCCGCTCGGTGGCCGCAGACATCGGCCCGCGTGAGGCTGGCGTCGTCTACTACGACGGCCCCCGCCTCGTGCAGGTCGACACCGTCATCACCGACCGCACCGAGGCCCGCCGCATCCTCAAGCGCCGCGCCGCCCAGTTCGCGATCCTCCTCCGCGACGTCCACTCCGGCCACGAGTACGCGACCTGCACCGTGTGGTGCGGATCGGACCGCGTCCTCAAGGCGGTGGCGTGATGGACCACCACCAGGACCCCGCAACCCCCAGCAGCGAGCAGCTCGCCGCACTCGAATTCCACGCGCAGCTGTGCGCCCTCAGCCCCGAAGGCGGCGACACCGCGCTACGCGTCACCGTCCGCCTGGCCGACGGCCGCTACGTCGGCGACGTCCTCCTCTCCACCCGCGACGTCGCAGCCGTCAACGACGCCCTGGTCAGCCTGAACGCCTACCGCGCCGACCTGGAAGCCGAGACCGCGCCCGCCGTGGCCGCCGACGAGCTTCCCGACGTCGACGCCACCGACCTGAACGGCATGGTCGAGGCGCTGGAGAACCTGGCGAACGGCGGCAAGTGATGGACCTTCACACCCCCGCCAACGCCGTCCCCAGCATCGACGACACCGACCTCGGCGACCTCCTCGAAGACCTCCACGGCATCCACGCAGGCCTCGACCTCATCCTCGACGGCCTCCGCCACATCGCCCACGACCGGCACACCATCGACACCACCCAGACCCTGTGCGCCGCCCTCGCCGGAAGCGCCGACTGCGACCTGGTCGCCGCCATCGCCCACACGGTGGCGCGTCTCGCCGACGCCGATTCGAACCCGGCGCTGAGGACCTTGCCCCTCGAACAGCAGAAGGACGCCCGCCTCGCAGGCGAGCAGACCGCGTACGCGCTCACCGACCCCGACCTGCACCAGCACGCCTCCGAAACCGCCGCCGCCATCGACCGCACCTGACCAGGAAGGGCCCACCGCCATGAAGAACTTGAAGACCCGACTGCGCACCCTCAACAAGCGCTCCGCCCTGATCGCCCTGATCGTGATCGGTGTCCTCTTCGGCCTGATGGAGGGCGTACTGGCCCTGCTGACCATGGCCGTCGAATGGCGCGACTACACCACCGGTCAGACCGTCGCGTTCGCCTTCCTCGCCGGTTTCGTTCTGCGCCACACCTTCGTCCGGCTGCTCCACAAGCCCGTCAACGCGCTTGAGCGCCGGTTCGGCAGCAAGCCCACCGTCTGACCGCGCCCAGTGCCGCCCCGCCCCGGCGGGACGGCGCCGAGCACGACCAGCCGACCCAACCCGCGAAGGAGCACCCGATGGAGCCGTGGACCTGCACCCGCGACAAATGCACCGCGACCCGCCCCAACCCACCCACCGTCAGCAAGTGCCGCGGCTGCGGCAGGCCCTGGTAGCCCCCACCCACCCAGACCGCCCCAGCGAAACGAGACCGCCATGACCACCCCGACCCCCGCCCCCTACCAGCCGACCAACGACGACGACGCCCGCGCCCAGCTCGGCCAGATCGTCGGCTCCGACCTCAACACCAGCGTGTGGCACGGCGACTGGCACCAGACCGTCCGCGCCGTGTCCACCCGCTACTCCACCCCGCCCGACGCCGAGCAGCCGCAGCCCGCGGCCGCCGCCTGACCCGAAAGGACCACCTGCTGTGACTGACCCCCGTTGCCCCCTGGCAACCACCGGGGAATCCCCCCTCATCACCGACCTCGCCGCCGCCATGCACCACCTCGAGAACAGCACCATCCGAGCCGCCACGCCCGCCGATGAAGCCGCCCACTACGACGGCGTCACTGCCGAACGCTTCAGCACCTGGGTCCGCGGCAACGCTGACCGGATCCTCGCCGCCCTCACCGACATCACCACCACCTACGCCGGCACGGACACCCCGCCCTCCAACGACACGACCGAGACCATCCAGGCCATCCGCTACACCGCTGACGTCGTAGCCCTCACCCCCGACAACCGCGTCCTGCTCATCGAACGCGGATGGCCGCCCTACGCCGGCGCCTGGGCCCTGCCCGGTGGACACGTCGACCTCGGCGAGACCAGCCGCACGGCCGCCGCCCGGGAACTCCTCGAGGAAACCGGCGTCCACGTGGCCGCCGACGACCTGCACCAGATCGGCGCCTTCGACCAGCCCGACCGCGACCCCCGCGGCCGCTACGTCACCGTCGCCTACCTCGCCCACGTCCCGGCCGACACCACCCTGACCGCCGGAGACGACGCCCGCACCGCCCGCTGGTGGCCGCTGGACACCCTCCCCGAGCTGGCGTTCGACCACGCCGACATCCTCCGCGCTGCCCTCGGACGCGCCGCCTTCACCTCCTGAGCAGCCTCTCGGACACCGTCACCCGCGCCTGACCCGAAAGGACACCGATCCCCGTGACCACCTGGAGCGCCCGCACCGTCGCCGAAGCCAAGGACCTTCTTCGCGCAGTCCAGGACCGCATCGAATCCAGCATGCGCGCCGCCTATCCCGGCCGCGACGCCATCGAGCGGATGGAGCCCGCCCGGACCACCCCCTTCCACCTGCAGATCACCTTCGACGCCAGCGAACTCGACCGCGTCGCAGACGAACGCAGCACCTTCGACAACCAGATCCACGGCGACGACACCCACCACTGACCACACCCCGCGAACCCCCACAGGAAGGAACCCGCCCGTGCTTCCCCAGCTGCAGAACGCGGTCGAGCAGGTGCCCGTGCAGGCATGGGCCGCCCTCCTCGCCCTGGTCACCCTCGCGTTCGGCTACGTCATCGCCCCCAAGACCCGCGCCCGCGCCACCGACCGCCGCAAGCCCCGCGACAAGCAGAAGCGCCGCACCCTCACCGGGTTCCTCGGCATGGGCCTCGTCGTCATCGCCGGCCTCGCCCTCTCCACCAACACCTCCGCGCGGTTCGCCCTGGTCCGCCTCAACCTCGCATCGCCCTGGCACGTGACCGTCGGCCTCGTCCTCGAAGCGATCGTCATCGGCCTGTCCCTGTACGCGTGGGCATTCACCGACAAGGGCGCCACCCGCGCCGCCTACCTCCTCGTCCTCGCCCAGGCCATCGGCGCCGTCGAAGTCGTCCGCCAGGAGCACGAGGACCTCGGCACCGCGCTGGTCCGCATCGTCGGCCCCGTCATGCTCGCCTACGGCCTCCACAAGCTCCTCGGCCTCGAAGCGAAACTCGGAAAGATCGAGATCCGATCCGACGGGATCCTCGCCCGGCTGTGGACCGACCAGAAGAACCGCCTCGAGAGCCGTCTCGGGATCGGAGCGCGCGGCGCCGACGCCGCAGCGATCTCCCGCGGCAACGCCGCCGACAAGTTCGTCCACCTCAACTCCGTCGGCCAGCCCAAGCTCATGACCAAGCGCATGTACAAGCACGCCCTCGTCAAGGCCGGCCGTGCCGCTCTCCACGGACTCGAAGGCTTCGAACGGCAGATGGCCGAGGCCAACCTCGTCGACCGCATCGCCTTCGAGAAGGGCATGCAGCTCGGCGGCGACCACTTTGAGACGGCCGTCATGCGGGGCGTGCGGTCGAACATCGGACCCACCGAACTGGACGCGGCTCCTCCGCTCGGTCTTGGGTCGCTGACCAGCGCGGCTACCGGAGCCGCACCCTCCAGCCGCGCCGCAGACACACCCCAGCCGCACGACGACAAGCCGCAGCCACGTTCGAACCCCGCCACGGCCGACGCCGAGCGCAAGAACCGCGCCTTTCACCTCTACGCCGACCTCGGACAGCCCTCGCAGCGCACCTTCATCAAGCACTGGCGCGCACGCAAGTTCGGCGAGACCGACCAGACCGTCCGCGAGCTCTACGACGAGATGCACGCCGCCTTCGAGAAGGCCCGCAAGGGCAACAACGACTGACCCCGCCCCCGGCCCGACCAACCCTGAACCCGAAGGAACCCCGTGACCCAGCCCCGCTACCCCGACAGCCGTACCGCTTTCGACTTCGACGCCATCACCGCCGCCGGCAGCGAAAACGCCCTCACCGAAACCCAGACCCTGCTCCGCAACTTCCGCAAGGCCAACCCCGACTACACCGGCCCCATCCACCTCCGCATCACCCTCGACCTGAACCCCGACAACCCGTCCTGACCAGGCACAACACCCGCCGCACCACAGAACAGGAGGACACCCCGGATGGACATCAACGAGATGATGACCAAGGACGGACTGGGCAAGTTCACCAGCGGCCAGCGCGACGTCTTCGTGCAGGACGCCACCGAGCTCCGGCAGTTCGGCCTGATCTTCAGGGCCCGTATCGCGCAAACCGAGATCAACGGGGATAAGCCCTGGTCAGCGAAGCGCCGTGCCCGCAAAGTCGGGCGCGCCTGGGACGACATCGCCCGGCTCCTGGAGAAGGCCGGCGCCAAGGTGGAAGCCCTCGACGCCATCTACAGCCGGGAAGTCCTCGAGCTGCCCGAACGGCGCACCAAGGCCTTGGAGGCCAAGGACAAGCGGCGCCAGCAGCGCCTCCACGCCAAGGCCGTAACGCGGCGGAAGGCGCAGGAACTGACCGGACGGACCCTCGCTGAGTCCGCCGCTGGCCTCGCTGCGGACCCGCGCACCAACACCCCCCAGCCGAACGTGCCCAACCCGGCCGAACCGCCCATCCAGTACGTGCACCCGCACGCCTACACCACCCAGCTGCCCGCATCCGCCGACCCGCTGCCGAACATCGAGGGCCTGTTCAAGGACGTCGGATGAGGCAGAAAGCGGAAGATGCCCGGCGCCGCAACCAGGCCGAGTTCTGGAACGAGAAGCAGGCGAAGGCGAAGACGCCCGAACAGCGGGCGGCCGTCTGGTACGACGCGTGCCGCATGCGGATCCGCAACGCAGACCCGGCGGAGCAGGGGCGCCTGTGGGACGCGTTCGCCAGCCACCTCCACAGCTTCTTCCAGATCACGCGGGGTGACGAATCGTCATCATCACCTGCCGCGAAAACCGGGTGATGACCGTCCCTATGAGCGCGCGCGACGCGCGCGCGTGAGAGTGCCCGCACCCACTACCCACTGTCAACCCTGAAAGGGGGCTGTGATGAGCACCAGCGACGACGACAACACCCCCGGCAACGTCATCGACTTCGGGCGCCGCACGGGCCAGACCGGGTTCAACCTGAGCCCCGCCGGTCCGCCGCCCGCCGGTGACCCGCTGGGCGTAGTCATCCCGCCCCCACCGGCGGGCCCGCCCGGAAACGGAACCGGCACCACGCGAACGCGGCGCAGTCCGCTGCAGACCCTGGATGCGCTGCCCAGCCCCGGCCTGGCCCGCCCGCCGGTCACCGTGACGGGCAGCCCCGAGGGCGGCCTGCCGGACACCTTCCGCGGCCCGAACACCCCGCCCCCGCCGGCGGGCCCGAGTATGGGCGCCCTGTCGGTGGCGGGCATCATCGCGATCACCGTGGCGGCGCTGCGTGGGGCGTGCATCGCGCTGGAGGACTGGCGCCAGCGCCGCCTGGAGAAAGCCGAGGAGGCCAAGCCGCTGCGCGAGGCCCGCGCCAAGCACAAGCTGGCGATGGCGCAGGCCGGGCACGCCAGCCGGGAAGCCGCCGCGAAAGACTCGGCGGCCGCCGGGCAGGCGGCGGACAAGCACCGCCTCGCGATGCGCAGTGCGCAGGACAAGGCTGCCCAGCAGCGCGCCAAGGCCGACGGCAAGGCCGCGGGCAAGAAGGTGCCCTCCAGCCAGGAGTTCGGCCGTAAGCAGGCGGGCGGCCGCGGCGCGGATACCGCCCCCAAGAAGCCCGAGACGAAGAAGCCCGAGACGAAGAAGCCGGCCCCGCCCAGGAAGCCGGTGGACCCGCCCAAGCGGACCGACCCGAAGAAGCCCGACCCGGCGAAGAAGCAGAACCAGCCGCCGGTCAAGCCCAAGTCCCCGGTGCAGGGATCGCAGGGCGCCGGGCCGGGCCTGAAGAAGCACCAGCCCGGCAAGGACGATAAGGGCAAGGGCGGCGGCAAGTCGGGCGAGCCGCCCGCGAGCCGCACCCGGCTGCCGCGCGCCCTGAAGGACCAGGCGAACCGGGCCGCCGAGAAACGGCTGCACAACCGCCGGCAAGGACCCGACAAGCCCGCCGTGTGGAAGCACGACGACAAGAAGACCAAGAAGGACCCGGGCAAGACCCCCCAGAGCAGCACCGGCCCTGTGAAGAACGGCCCGGCGGGCCCGACGAAACCCCACAACGGCACCGGCCCGAAGGCCGACAAGTTCAAGACCCACGACAAGACCAAACCGAACAGCAAGAACACCAACGGCGGTGCAGCCGACCCCAACGCCACGAAGCTGTGGGACGCGCTGAAGAAGGACTCCAAGGCGACCGCGAACGACCGCTGGAAGAGGAGGGGCGGCCAGCCCGGCGGGACACCGCCGCTGTGGAAGACGGACAAACAGCGGCAGAAGAAGCAGCAGAAGCAGACCCCGAACGGGCCGCGCAGCAGCAACACCGGCCAGCAGAAGCAGGCGCCACAGGGCCCGCGGCAGGCCAACACCAATAAGCCCAAGACGCTAGGCCCCGGCGCCTCGAAGGGCCCGCACGGTACGCCCAAGGGTCCTGCCCCCAAGGGGCCGTCCGGCGCCCCGGACGGCTCGGGTGGGCCGCAGGGGCCGAAGGACTGGTGGACGCGGGCCCGTTCCCGGGCGCGGAAGAACCAGGGCGGCTCGCGCTGGCTGAAGGACGACTGCTTCGGCGCGCCCCTTGACGACGAAGACAGCGGCACCGGATCCCACCCCGGCGGAACCGGACCGTCCTCCACCCCCGGCGCGGGCACGGCGGGCGGCGGCCGCTCACAGCAGCGGCGTAGCCCCAACCAGAACGCCGGACAGGCCTCCCAGCGGACCACGGTCTGGTGTGAGGGCCGCGCCGACCAGCCCAACCCGAAGAACCCGTCCGCACCCGCGGCCGCGATCGACCAGGGGCTTCCGGGCCTGCCCGCAGCGCCCGAACCGCACACCCAACGGCCTGGCACCGCCCGCCCGCGGCCTGTACACCCGATGCCGCCCGCCCCGGCAGAGCCCCGCACCAGCAAGGAGCGTCACCGCATGACGGCCCCTCACCCGCAGGCCGGCGGACAGCAGATGGCCGCCGAACACGAAACCGAGATCACCCTCGATGAGGCGCTGGACCAGCTCAGCGACCTCACCGACGACGGCTTTAAAACCCACGACCAGAGCATCCGCATGGCCGAGCGCGCCCGCACCCTGCGCAGCGCCCTGGACCAGCTCGCCGTCTACCTGGCGACCAAGCACAACCTGACCGGGCCGATGTTCAGCCGCGCCATGGCCTTCCTCGCCGAGTCCATGGACGTCCTGGCCGCCAGCGCCGAGGACCTGAACGGTTCCGCTCTCAACGCGGCCGAGAAGTGCGAGACGGCTGACAACGAACTGAACGACGCCTACCGGCCCTACACGCAGGAAGCCGCCGACCGCGGGCTGGCCGCCCCGTCCGCGCCCATCCACAACCAGACCTGAGAGGACGTCCCGCCATGAGCGATGCGCAAGCCCTGGAGCCCAGCGCGGTACAGACCGGCGCGGAAGTCGCCACCGCTAGTCCGCCGCCCGCGGCACCGGCCCGCTGGTCGGGACTGATCCACGGAATCATCAACTTCGTCACCCTCGGCGCCCGGATCGTCGCCCTGACGACTGCCGCGATCATGCTGAAGGAGGGCATGCACCGCCTTGAGCGGCGCATGACCCGCAACGCGGCCACCGCCCGGCGCCTGTCGGAGTACTTCGCCCAGGCCGGCGTCGACCCCTACCACCAGGGCCTCGCCCTGGAAGCGTCGAAGGCCTTCGACCAGGCCGCCGGAGCGGCCCGCGGCGTCACCGCGGCCGCCGACAGCATGCAGGCCCGCGCGCAGGCCGTCGACAGCGCCCACAAGACCGAGTACGGCGGCTTCTACGAGCTGTCCAAGTCCTCCCGCTACGAGCAGCCCAAGCCCGGCTTCAACAAGGTCGGCTGACCCCGCCCCCGCCCCTCGACACGGAAGGACACTGCCGTGGCCCTGACCGACAGACTGCCCGACCTCACCCCCGCGACGCCGCCGCGGATCGTGCCCGCAACCAGCATCCGCCGCCGCAAGCGCCTGGAGCGCCTCGTCTACGGCGCCGCCGCCCTCGGTGTGACCATCGCCCCGCAGCAGCCCGCGGACTGGTGGCCCGCCCACCTCGGCGCCACCGCCATCGGCGCCGGCGCGATCGCCTGGCTGTGGCGGCGCTTCGACCGCGAGCCGCTGGGCTGGAATCTGCTGCGCTCCGCCCATCTCTGTACCCCCGCCCTCCTCGGCGCCGGCGCCTACCTCACCGCGCTGTGCACCCCCGGCGCCGCCTGGTGGGAGTGGCTCCTCGGGCCCGCCTGGGGCGCCGCTATGACCGCCACGACGCCCCTCACCCACGCCGCGCGCCTCACCCCCGAGCAGTTCCTCCTCGAGATCCCCGCAGCTGTCCCGGCGCGCGTGCAGCCTGCACCGGTCAGCTACGGCGACCACCGGGCCTCCCAGTGGGATGCGGCGAAGAAGACCGGCACCAGCCGCCTCACCGGCGTCACCCAGTACACCGGCCCCGACGGCCGGCCGGTGCCCGACTTCTGGGGCATCGTCATCGCCGAGGCCGGCGAAGAGGTCCCTGACCTCAACGAGGCAGCCCTCGCAGCCGTCTTCGACCTTCCCCCGGGCACCGTGCAACTGCAGCTCATCCAGGGCTCCGGGCCTGGCCGGAAACTCCTGACCGCCCGCCCCACCCTGGATGCGCTCGAAAAGGCCGCCACCGACCCGATCCACCGCATCTTCACCGAGAAGCTCGCCCGGCCCAACGGCGGCGCCACCGGCATGCTCCTCCTCGGCTACCGGCAAGAACCCAACCGGGTCGCGCTGCGCGTCACCGCCCCCGACGGCGAAATGATCCAGCTCAACCAGAAGCAGATCGCCCGCTCCCTCGGTTACAAGGACGCCTCCCTGGTCATGGTCGAAACCGACGGCCTCGGCGACGGCCTCATCTCCGTCTACAAGGACCACCCGCTGACCGCCGTCCGCGAGGCCACCGTCGATGACCTCACCATGCGCGAGGACGGCAGCATCCAGATCGGCCTGCGCCCCGACGGACGCGCCGCCCGCATGCAGCTGCACGACCCCGACCTCGGCGCGCTCACCGACCTGTTCGTCGGCGCCATGGGCGCGGGCAAGTCCGTCACCCTGAACACCGTTCTGGCCGCCGAACGCATCTCCGGCGTCGTCTCCATCGTCGCCGACGCCCAGAACGGCATGAGCCTGCCCGAGGCCGACGGGCGCGTGTACCACTTCGGCAAGGGCATCGCCGCTGTCGCCGCGACCCTCGCCGCCGCCTACGACGTCGCGCAGTACCGGGAAAAGATCTCCTCCGCCAACGGGTGGGCCGGATTTGAACTGAACGATCCGTGGCCGCTGGCCAACGTCACCCTCGACGAGCTCAACCGGATCCTGTCCGAGGACGCCCTCGTTCCCCGCGAGTTCAAGAAGTGGGTCGTCGGCCTCGTCGGGGACTTCCAGTCCACCGGCCGCAAGTTCGGCATGGGCATCCGCTTCGCCGCCCAGTCCATCCACCTCGCCGACCTCGGCCACAAAGACAAGATCCGCGCCAACGCGAAGAACGGCACCGTGTGGCTGGGCCGCACCAACTCCTCCACCACCCAGCACATGGCCAGCGACGGCGTCATCCCGCCCGGCATGACCCTTGAACCGATCGCCCAGCACTTCAAGAACGGCAGCAGCATCGACGACGCCTTCGACGGCAAGGAAGCCACCAAGGGACCGCGCACCGCGGGCATGGCCAACTTCATCCAGGGCGGCGTCGTCTTCATGGGCCGCACCTTCTACGCCCGCAAGGAGAAGAAGACCTATCCCGGGCTGATCGGCCTGTACGAGAGCGCCGCCATCCCCGTCCTCACCGCCCCCGAAAACGAGGCCTTCGTGCGCGGCTACGCCAAGTGGCTGCCCTTCGCCGAACAACTCCTCGCCGGTGAGGACGAGCCGAACAGCGACGAGCGGGCCGAAGCCCTCGACATCCTCGACGCCGACGAGGACGACACCCCGGCCGCAGGCGACATCAAACAGCGCATCCTCGACACCCTTGCCGCCGGCCCCATGCCGCTCAGGGACGTCCGTAAGCGGCTTGCCGAGTACGCGCCCGGCAGCGTCAACAACGCCATGGCCGAACTGCACCGCGACGACGGCCTGGTCCGGCCCGTCAGCCGCGGCGTCTACGAGATCGTCCCCAACTAACCCCTCCAAGGAGCACCCGCCCCGTGAGCCCCCAGACCGGCCCCTTCCAGCAGCCCCACGCCACCACGGCCGGGCAGCCCACCGCCGCACAACAGGCCGCCACAGCCTTCCTCGCCGACATCGAACAGACCATGCGGAACGCCAACGCCCAGATCGCCGCCGAACAGACCCCGAGAACCCCGACCTTCTACAAGAACCCCGAGCCGACGCCCACCATCGGGGACGCCCCGCCCGTCCCGCAGCCCGGACGGCCCGCCATGAGCCAGAAAGCCACCGACGACAGCGTCCGAATGATCAGCTTCGGCGTGATGACGATCCTCACCGGAGCGGGAATCGGCGGCGTCATGGTCCTGTCGGACTACGCCGACCCCACCGTCCTCGGCGTCGGCGGCATCAGCCTCACCGCGATCCTCCTCGCCGCCACCCGCCTGCTCCGCTCCGGCAAAGAAGTCGTCGAAGCCGCACCCCCGCAGATCACCCAGAACTTCCACAGCACCGTCCACCAGGACAACCGCACCCACACCAGCAAGAACACAGGCTTCGTCGCCACCACCAACAACCGGCCCCGCTGACCCGAGGACCCCACCATGGCCACCTACCAGCCCGTCCGCCGCCGCACCCGCACGAACAGGCGCCGCCGCCAGCGCTTACCGCGCATCCACTGGGGCTGGTACCTCACCATCGCCACCGCCCTCTATAGCGCGGCCCTGGCATGGCCGCTGCTCACCATCGCCGCCACGACGCTGGCCGCCGCGCTCCTCATCCTCAAAGCCGTCCGTCCCGCCCGCCTGGCCCGCGTCCTCGCCCGCCTGCAACGCATCTCCGCAGCCCTGCCCGCACGCAGCGCCCTCCCGCGCCAGACGACCGCCGCCGCCTTCCACCGCCTCTCCCCGGCACGCTTCGAAGAAGCCGTCGCCGAACTCGCCCGCCGCGACCCCGCCACCGTCCGCGCCACCGTCGTCGGCGGCACCGGAGACGGAGGCATCGACATCCGCGTCAAACGCGCCGACGGCACCCACGTCTTCATCCAGTGCAAGCGCTACAAGCAGGGCAAGAACGTCGGCGCCCGCGACATCCGCGACGCCAACGGCGCCTACCGCTCCCTCCACCACTGCCACCGCGCCGTCATCGTCACCACCGCCGGCTTCACCCGCGACGCCCTCGACACCAACGCCCGCCTCCACGCCACCGGACAAGGCATCCGCCTCGTCAACGGCGCCGACCTCGAGGCCTGGGCCGCCGGCGGACCCTCACCCCTCGACCCATGACCCGCCCCCCGGGGGAAGGCAGCCCGGACAACCCCGGCCGCGTACGCCACCATCAGAAGTGCACGGCCCGGGACACCTTCCAGGTTCCCGCCCGAAGGCACCGGGCCGTGCACACCGACCGCTCGGGGCGGGTACCCACCCCCAGGCCCTGCGCCCGAGCCCCGGCCCGGACAGCCCTCCCCACCCCGGCTGTCCGGGCCGCCTCACGTCCAGGCGGGCAGGGGGAACACCCGGCCGGAAATCGGCGATCATCGGTGTAGGCGCGGGGCCTGGAAGACCACAGATCGCGGGAGCCCCACCGCCATGACGGCATCACGAGCCAAGCAAGCCGCAACCGCCGACCGCCGCGCCAAGCTCATCAAGCTGCGCCTGGCCGGCGTCCGCTTCGGCGACCAGCGCATCCTCGACCTCGGCTACAACTCCCGCGGTGACGCCTCCAAGGATTTCGTCCGCGCCCTCGAGCAGCACCGCGAGGAAGAGGCCGCCCAGGTCGCGACCTACCGGCAGCAGGAGAACGAGCGTCTCGACGCACTCCTCGAGGCTGTCTGGCCGCGCGCCACCACCCCCAGTCCGGTCTTCAACCGGGACGGCGAACACATCAGCGACGAGCTCGACATGCGGGCCGTCGACACCGTGCTGCGCCTCATGGACCGCCGCGCGAAACTCAACGGCCTCGACATGCCCATCAAGGCGGAAGTCACCGGCGCCGACGGCGGGCCCCTGCAACTCGGATCCGCGAGCAACGCGGAACTCGAGGCCATCATGGGCGCCGGACCGGCCCCCACCGAAGTTGCCACCGACAACGAAGACGACCAGAGCGGCGAGCCCGAGACGGACGGGCAGGACGACGACGCCCGTGCATAAGGACCTCCTGGCCCGCTACCGCTCCCTGCCCCACCCTCAGCGCCTGGACATCCTGCGGGCCGCCTCCAACGACCTGCGCGGCCAGCTTGCCACCGTCGAACGCGACATGGCCATGGACCGCTCCCCGGGCGGACTGGCCGCCGTCCTCACCCACGGCAAGGAGATGCAGGCCCCCCACCTGGACATCATCGACCGGATCTACCAGCGCATCGCCGCAGGCGAACGCATCCGCGCCATGGTGACGATGCCGCCGCGGGCCGGGAAGTCGCGGCGCACCTCCCGCTGGGGGCCGACCTGGTACCTGCGCCGTCAGCCTGACCACCGCTTCATGCTCGCTTCCTACGCCGCGCACCTGGCCGACGACCACGGCCGGTGGATCCGCAACACCATCACCGAGCACGCCCCGACCCTGGGCATCAACCTCAGGTACGGGTCGCAGGCCGCGAACCGTTTCGACATCGACGGCCACGAAGGCGGCATGGTCACCGCCGGTGTCGGCGGCCCCCTGACCGGCCGCGGCGCCGATACCGCCTGCGTTGACGACCCGTTCAAAGGATCCGAGGACGCCGGTAGCCGCACCCAGCGCGACCGTGTGTGGGACTGGTGGCAGTCCGTGCTGCTGACCCGCCTCGAACCCCAGGGCTCCGTCGTGCTGGTGAACACCCGCTGGGACGAGGACGACCTGTCCGGGCGGCTCCTGAAAGAGGAAGCCGAGGACTGGATCGTCATCGACCTGCCCGCCCTCGCCCTGACCGCCGATGACCCGCTGGGCCGCCAGCCCGGTCAGGCGCTGTGGCCCGAGCGGTACAACGAAGAGGACTACGCCCGCATCCGCAAGAGTGTCGGGGAACGCGTGTGGTGGGCGCTGTACCAGCAGCAGCCCCGCCCCCAGTCCGGCGGCGTGTGGCAGCAGGCCTGGATCGACGGGAACCGGGTGTCCGCGGCCGCGCTGCGCGGCATCGACCTGGACCGCATCGTCGTCGCCGTCGACCCGGCCGGCGGAAACACCTCGGTGAACGACGAGGTCGGCATCGTCGCCGCCGGATCCGCCCTCACCCCGGCCCCCTCCGACCGGCACGACCGCGCCGAGGAGCGCGACGAGTTCTACGTCCTCGACGACAAGTCGGCGTCCCTGGGCGCCGACGAATGGGGGACCGTCGCCTGCCGGCTCGCCATCGACTGGCAGGCCGATGCGATCGTGTGTGAGGCGAACTTCGGCGGCGACATGACCCGGCAGGTCATCACCCAGGCCTGGCACGAACTCGACCGCCGCCGCCTCACCCAAGGCCAGCTCATGCCGCGGCTGATCCCAGTGACCGCGAAGAAGGGCAAGCGGCTGCGCGCCGAACCCATCGCGCAGCTCTACCAGCAAGACCGCGTCCACCACGTCGGCACGTTCGACCGTCTGGAAACCCAGATGGTCACCTGGATGCCCGGCCTAGACTCACCGGACCGCATGGACGCCGCCGTACACGCCATCACCGAACTCGCCGAGCTCGAGGGCAGCGGCCCCCTCTACAGCGACTACGAACGCCCCGACCCGCGCGGCCGCTGACCACGATGCCCACCCCCCGGTGGGCACGGGCAACCCTCCGGCCGCACACCCCTACCCTGATCACAGGCGCGGGGCCTGGAAGGCGAAGTCCACGAAGGGGACGACGAACAGTGGGCAAGCTCCGTTTCATCGTGGACCGATGGGGGCCGCTGAACTACAAGCGGGCCTTCGCCGACCCCGTCTACCAGCGTCCCGACCGCGGCGCGTTCCCCGCCGCGATGCGCACCTGGGTGCCCGAAGAGGACCGCCGCCGCCTGGCCTCCTACACCGTCACCGCCGCCTACGGCCACAACCAGGCCTGGGAGATCGACGCCCTGCACCAGGGCGAGGAGGCCCGCTCCCGCCGCGAGTTCGGCGACCCGGCCATGCTCGTCGCCTCTCTCACCAGCCACCTGCTGGGCCGTGAGCAGACCATCCTCGTCGATGGCGCCGAGGACGCCGAGACCACCGACGGGAACAGCCCGCCCCCCGAAGCCGCCCACGCCGCCGACGTGCAGGACAAGCTGCGGGCCTGGGCGAAGAAGGAGCTGTTCAGCCTCCGCCTGCAGCAGAACGAACGCAAAGCGGTCCGCGAGGGCGACGGCGTGTACACCCTGGCCTGGGACGCGCAGAAGAAACGGCCCCGCCTGTCCGTGGTCGACCCCGGCTTCTACTTCCCCGACCTGCCCGACAACGCCGGGGACTCCGCCGACTACCCCACCCGCGTCCACTTCGCGTGGGAAGTCGAACCCGACCCCGCCATCCGCGGGCAGAAGCGGCGCCTGCGGCGCATCACCTACGAACTCGCGCCGATCGGCACCCGCACCCTGTCCGCCGCCGACCGCGACCGACCCGCCCGCATCCCGGCGCTCGCCGACGATGGCTCCACCCCGCTGATGACCGCCGGAGACACCTGGGACCCGGCCAGCGGGCAGATCTTGCGCCAGTACCCGTGGAACGACGACCCCACCCACCTGACCTGCTACCTCACCGACGCCGAGTGGGACCTGGACGACATCAAGGCCGACCAGGACGTCCACACCCTCGACGAGCGGTACGCCACCTACCTCACCCGGCCCGACGGGGAAGTCCTCGACCACCTCGACCTGTGGCAGGACTACATTCCCGTCGTCCACCTGCCCAACACCATCCCCGAGGACGGGCACTGGGGCGAGTCGTCGCTGGCGCTGCTCATGCAGGTCTTCGACGAACTCGCCGGCACCGACCGGGACTCCGCTCTGGCGTCCGCCTCCACCGGCAACCCGATCATCGGCATCGTCAACGGCGGCGACAGGAACTCCTCCCGCCGCGGCGAGCCCACCCAGCGCAAGATGAAGCCCGGCATGGCCATCGAGCTCAGCCAGGGCGGCAACCTCATCACCGTCGACACCTCCCCGCAGCTCGCCGAACTGCGCAACAAGACCGCCGAACTGCAAGACCGGCTCTCTTTGAACGCGCGGATGCCCGCCGTCGCGCTGGGCACCCTGGACCCCACCAAGGCGCCGTCCGGCTTCGCCATCGACCTCTCCTATGGGCCCATGGACCCCCTCATCGACTCCATGCACCTGGCCCGCGACCACAAGTACGAACTGCTGCTGAAGATGGTGCAGCGCCAGTACCTGGCTGGGCAGCACCCCGACTGGTCCGGGCCCGTCGTGCCCGCCCGCCTGGCGTGGGGCACCTACAAGCCCACCGACAAGGCCGCCACCCTCACCATGGTCAGGGAAGCCGTCGACGGCGGCGTGATGTCCCTGGAGACCGGCCTGCAGATGCTCGTCGACGTCGGCTTCCCCGTCGACGACATCAGCGAAGAGATCGAACGCATCCAGGCCCGCCAGTTCGACAAGGCCCGCACCCTCGCCGACGCGACCAACGACATGGACCTTGTCGGGAACTTCCTCGGCGTCACCATCGAAGAGCCCGAACCGCCCGCCGCACCGCCACCGCCGAACCTCCCTGAAGACGCCCAGCCGTCTTCGCCGGGCGCCACCCAGGCGGTACCGGGGGAGAGCGGGGGCAACACATGACCGATCGTGTGCTCCACTTGGATCTAGGCGCGGGGCCTGGAAGAACAACGAGTCTGGGAGGACTTGTAGCGATGCGTCGCCCCGCGCAGCACCCCGCCCCCGCCGACCGCACCGGATGGGCCCACCCCTATCCGCGCAGTCTGTTCTCCCCGGTGTTCTACGCCGACGGTGACCCGGAGCCCGCTCCGGCGCCCGCCGCGCCCAAGCCCGCCCCGCCTGCCAACGCGCCCACACCGTCCTTCACACAGGACGACCTGGACCGCATCGCCGCCAAGGAGAAGGCGCAGGGGCAGCGCGCCGGAGCCCGCCAGGCGCTGGAGGAATTCGCCGCCGAGCACGGCTTCTCCACCGTCGACGACGCCAAGACGTTCATCGCTGCCGCCCGCAAGGCGCAGGAAGATGCCCTGTCCGAGCAGGAACGCGCCCAGCAGCAGCTCGCCGAGGACCGCAAGAAGGTTGAGCAGGAACGCCTCGAAGCCGCCAGCGAGCGGCGGACCCTGCGCCGCGAGCAGGCCCTGACCCGCCTCGGCGCCTTCGACAGCGAGGACAGCCCCAACCTGCAGGACGCCCTGGCGGTGCTCGACCGCGACCTGCGCGACACCCCCGACGCGGACCCCGACGCCGTCGCCGAAGCGGCACAGAAGCTGAAGAACCGCCGACCCGAACTGTTCGGCGCCGCCAAGCCCGCCGACCCCACCGCCGCGCCCCCCGCACCCTCCGGGATGCCCGCCCCCGGCATGCCCCGCCCTAACAGCAGCCAGCCCAAGCCGGGCGAACGCGGCCTGGAAATGCTCAAGCGACGCGGGAAGATCCCCGCCGACGCCTGAGCGCACTACCACAGACCTGGGACCACGCCTCTCCTTCGTGGACGCGCCACCGGCGCCGCCTGATCCACCGCTGTCACCCCACCTCAGGAGAGGGACGTGAACGACTTCCAGCCCGTGCGCGTCAGCGAGGAAGCCACCGCCGACCGGCCGTGGCTCGCCTCCCTGGTCGGCACCAACGACTGCAACAGCATCCTGCTCGACACGACCAAGTTCACCGAGGGCGTCCACTGGGAGAAGGGCACCTTCCTGCAGCCCCGCAACGTCCTGAAGTCCGGGATCCCGCTGGGCATGGTCACCGCCTCCGGCCTGTACGCGCCCTACTCGGGGCCCTCCAGCGAGGTGCAGACCGTCACCGTCACCGGCACCCCCACCGGCGGCACCTACACCCTGACCTTCTCCGGGCAGACCACCGCCGGCATCCCCTACAACGCGACCGCCGCGCAGGTGAAGGCCGCCCTCGAGGCGCTGTCCAACGTGGAGGCCGGTGACGTCTCCGTCACCGGCGGCCCCCACCCCGGCACCGTCATCGCGGTCACCTTCACCGGCCAGTACCTGGGTGATGACGTCTCCCAGATGACGGCCTCCGCCACCGGGCTGACCGGCGGCACCAGCCCCGCCGTCAACATCGCCACCTCCACCGCGGGCGGCGGCGCCTCCGCCTCCGACGGCACCCAGGTCCTCGCCGGGTTCCTCGCCACCGAGTCGATGTTCGCGCCCGGGTCGACCAAGACCTCCGGCGCGCTGCTCTGGTACGGCGAGGTCTACGCCGACAAGTGCCCCATCCCCTTCGACCCCACCGACGTCGCCTCCACCGCACCCGGCGTCAACATCCACTACCGGTAAAGGAGACCGATCGCGATGAGCACCACCCTGGACCGGCTCCTGCAGAACGTCACGCCGGAAGACATCAACGCCTACATCAACGGCCTGCCCACCCCGAACACGTTCGCGCTCACCCAGAGCGTGATCCCGGAACGGAAGATCTACGGGCCGAAGTTCCGCATCGAGTCGAACAAGCGGCGCATCAACGCCGCGAAGTTCCGCGCCTTCGACACCCCGCACCGGCTGGCCAAGCGGCAGGCCGAGCGGGTCGTCAACGAGGGCATGCTGCCCGCCGTGGGCCAGACCCTGGAGATGGGCGAGCTCTCCCTGATCCTGTTCAACGCCCGCCGCGGCGCGGACGACCAGGAATTCCTCGACCAGCTCTACGACGACCTCGAGCGCCACTTCACCTCCATCAAAATCGCCATGGAGATCGCGGCCGGAGAGCTGCTGACCACCGGCGTCGTCAACCTGCCCGGCATCGGTGACAGCGGCGACTACCTCGAGGTCAACTGGAACGTCCCCACCGAGAACAAGCCCGTCGCCGCGACCCCCTGGGACCAGGAAGGCGCCACCCCGCTCACCGACGAGATGGCGTGGATGCGCTACCTCAAGAGCAAGGGCGCACCCAAGCCCGCCCGCGTCATCACCAGCGAACGCGCCGTGTCCGTCCTGGCCTCCA
This sequence comes from Streptomyces sp. NPDC045678, assembly GCF_056432085.1. Taxonomy (NCBI): domain Bacteria; kingdom Bacillati; phylum Actinomycetota; class Actinomycetes; order Kitasatosporales; family Streptomycetaceae; genus Streptomyces; species Streptomyces sp. NPDC045678. The sequence goes on along the minus strand of NZ_JBWKJS010000013.1, from coordinate 119,204 downwards.
ACCTCGAGTACCGCACCGCGTTCTGGAACTCCTCCAGCCCGGAGACGACCCCCTCCACCACCCTGTCGCCGCCGGACGTCAACAGCGTCCGCGCCCGCTGGAACCTGCCGCCCGTGGAGATCTACGACGAGCAGGTCTGGGTCGACGACACCTACCGCCGCGTCACCCCCGAGGGCCTGTGGGCCATGGTCCCGCCCAACCCGGAGCAGTGGGCGCAGACCCAGTACGGCGTCACCGCCGAACAGGACAACCTCGACTCCAGCGAGAACCCCGGCCTGGAGGCCGCCCGCGAGCCGGGCATGTACGTCTCCTACGAGAAGAAGTCCAACCCGGTGCAGTTCTCCACCACGGCCAACGCGATCGCGATGCCGGTGCTGTACGTGCCGGACTTCCACATCGCCGCGACCGTCCTGGATGAAGAGGACTGATCACCATGGCGACGCTCGCACGGTCCGTGTTCGTACGCGACCCCGACAAGCACCGCGACATCCTGCTGCGCGCCGGCGAGGAACCCGCCCCCAAGTACGCGGCCCTCATCCGCAACCCGGCCTGCTGGGAGAACGGCGAACTGCCTGACCAGGCCACCCCCAGCGGCCAGGACGACAACGCCGACCAGCAGGACGACGCATCCAAGGCCGCCCCTACGGCCACCAAACCCGCGGCACACAAGCCCGCGGCCAAGAAGCCGGCCCGGGGCCGGGACGCCGCCGACGAGGGCACCAGCGGCGCCTAGCAGATGCGGGCCCGCCCCTGGTGGGGGCGCCACCGGCGGGCCCGCATCCGCACCACCCCCGACCCCTCAGGAGACCTCGTGGACACCGCCACCCAGGCCTGGCTCGTCTCCCAGCTCGGCACCGCCACCGACCTGACCGATCTTCAGGCCCGCTACACCCGCCTCGGCAAAGCCCGCGCGGTCGCCCTGGAGATCCTCAACCAGCGGCTCGCCGACCTCCGCGCCCAGACCGCGACCGTCGGCGTCTCCGGCGTCGTCAACGTCAGCACCGCCGAGAACATCAAGGCCTACGAGCGGCAGATCGCACTCCTTGAAGCAGGTGGCTCCCCCTCTCCCGACGAACCAGCCGAGGAGACCCCCGCCGAAGAGGCGCCGGACATGTTCGGCACCATCTACTACGTCGGCATGGACCGGCGATGACCACCCCCGTCCGCGGCCGCGCCCTCCGGTCCCGGCTCCTGGGCTACATCACCGACGCCACCGCACGGCTCCGAACCGCCTGGCAGCTCCTGGCCAGCGCCCAGACCAGTCTCCTGAACGCCCTGGCCCTCATCAGGCCCGGCCGCGGCGCCGGAACCCGCATCCGCGCCGCCGTCGCCGCCTTCAACACCGCCATCGGCGCGTTCGAGCGGGCCACCCGCGCCTTCATCGAACGCTGGGCCGCCACCGACCTCCCCCTCATCTACCGCGAAGGCGCCTGGACCATGCTCGACAACGCAGGCCGACCCGACAGCGCCTTCACCTGGACACCCGGCCACCAGAGCCAGATCACCGCCCTGTCCGCGCAGTACTACGCCGACCTGACCGCCCGCCTCGCCGAAGCCGTACGCCGCGCCCGCGCCTTCCTGCGCGCCGCCCAGACTGCTGCGACCGCCCGCGCCGCGAGCTTCGACACCGCCCGGCTGCGCCGCGAACACCCCCTGGACACCGTGCTGTACCGGCGTAACCACCGCCACCCCGCCGGAGCGTGGGCCCACGCCGCGATCACCTGGCAGGCCGTCACCACCGCCAACACCGGCGCCTGCCGCACCGCCTTGGACGACCTCGGCATTCACTACCTCGAGGTCCGGGACGGGCCCGAGTGCGGCTGGATCAAACACGACGACCCCGACAAGGCGGATCGGACGCTGCGCACCGTGCAAGACGCCCTCGCGCACTCTTCTGCCCACCCGCATTGCCAACGCGAGCTCCTGCCACGCATGGACCTCATCGGCCGCACCGACATCGCCTCCGGAGCCGCCCTGTGACCGAGCAACCCATCGGTCCGATCCTCGACGGACTCGGAACCGCTCTCGACCTCGACGACGGGGACTTGGTCGCGTCCGCCCTCGTCATCGCCAAGGTCATAGACAGCGAAGGGGAAGTTTCCCTCGCTCTCGCGCACAGTGATGGTCTGACGTGGATCGAACAGAACGGGCTGCTCGCCTCCGCTCAGATGGTCGTCAACCAGGCCAACGTCGCAAGGAAAGACGACGATGATTGACCAACCCCTCGAGCCGCAGGCTCACGGCATCCGTATTGACGCCCAGCCCGGTCACGCCACCATCACCCTCAACGGGGCGACCCTGCCCGCCAACCAGATCGCTGGCTACACCTTGCAGCACGACGTCCACGGCGCGCTGCCCTCGCTGCTGCTGCACACCCGCCAGCCCGACGGCGTCGTCTTCGAAGGCCTTGCCCGTGTCGCCGTCGGCATCCAGCAGAGCCCCGGCGACATCGTCACGGCGTTCCTCGCCGAGGTCGACCCGGAGATCCTGGACCAGGAGGCCCTGAACCGTGCCGACTACGGGGGCGGGAAGGGCGCGACGGCCCGCGCGATGCTCGCCACCCTCATGGAGTGGGCGCACGGCGGACAGGCAGGCAGCTGATGGCCCTGGACCTGTCCGGCATCACGGAGACCGTCGAGAACCTCATCCCCTGGGACACGATCCGGATCGCCTCCCCGGCCTCCGGGCCGCCCGTGTTCGACCCGGAGACCGGCCTGTACGTGTGGCCCGAGAGAGAGGTTCTCTACGAGGGGCGGGGCGCCGTACAGCCCGCGGGAACGGCTGCCGAGGTCGTCTCCATCCCCGGCACGAACTTGCCGTGGATCCCCGAGACCCGCTCCAAGTACCGTCTGCTCACCCCTCTCGTCGCGCCCGTCGCGGAGAAGGACCAGCTCGTCACCGTCATCGCCATCCACCCGGGCGGCGACCTGGCGCTTCTGGGACGGCAGTGGCGCACCCAGGACCCGGGCGGCGCCGCCACCATGACCGTGGTCCGCGTCACCGCCATTGACCAGGTGCAGCAGACCCGGGAGGCAACCTGATGGACCTGAGCGAACTGGCCGCACGCCTCGATGCTTCCGCAGACCGCGTCGGGCCCGAGGTGAACCGAACCGTGCAGCAGCAGGGGCGCCTCCTGCGGGCGCTCATCATGGAGCGGGCATCCGGCCGGCCCGGCCCCAACGTCATCAGCGGCGACTACCGCGGGTCGTGGAAGCCTGAACCGTTCGGTGTGCCCGACGGCGGCGGTGTCGAGGTCGGCACTCGGGAACCGCAGGGCAGACGCCTGGAGTTCGGGTTCTTCGAGATGTACGACAGCCTGGGCCGCTTCTACCGGCAGCCCCCGTTCCCGCACGTCGGACCATCGGTCAACGAGCTGGAGCCGGACTATGCAGATGCCTTCAAGGCTGCCTGCGACCGTATCTTCGGGAGCGCATGATGATCCAGCGTGGTCCCGTCACCCAGGGAGTGAAACAGCTCCTGGCTCTCGTCACCGGGAAACCGGTCGGAGTGCGCACCGTCCCCACCGACCCAACCACCGGACGTCCCTATCCGCCCCCCTACACACTCCTCGACCCCCTGGACCGGCGCAGTGACGACCGCACCCTGGCCGACCTGCACACCACCGCCATCTGCGACTACCAGGCCACGTTCGTGTCCGGGCCCGTGCCTGGCCAGCCCGACAGCCGCGGAGGCGACGAACAGGCACAGTGGATGGCCGACCGCGGCTGGAAAGTCGTCGAACGCCGCACCGACGGTGCCCCGGGCTACCAGCACCCGCTGACCATCCCCGGTGTGCACTGCGACCGACGCGAGGCGGTAGAGGCCGGGGGAACATCGGACCCGTCCGATGCCATCATGACCACAGTGATCCGTTACCGGTTCTTCCTCGAGGAGACCGGCGCCTGACCTCGGGTCAGGCGGTATCACCGCACCGCGGCGGGACCCCACGCGGACGCCACCACCATCTGGTGGCCGCCACACACCGACACGTGTAGCAGGGGCCCCTTGGCCCCGTCCGTTTGAGGGGCCACTCATGGCACGGTTCAACCGCAAGGGCGTAACGAAGATCCTGTTCGCCACGACCATCGCCTCCACCTCCTACCTGCCGACCGCCGCCGAGATGACCGGCGCCACCGACTACACCAAGGCAATCGCCGCCGTCGACGGCTTCTCCATCGAGAACCAAGAGATCGACACGCCGGACATGGACTCCACGTTCGTCTCGAAGATCCCCGGCGACGACAGCGCCGCCGACAGTTCGCTGACCTTCTACGAGGACGACGTCACCGACGACATCGAGACCGACCTCGCCAAGGGCACCACCGGGTTCATCATCATCTGCCGCAAGGGCAAGGCCGCCTCCACCAAGGGCATGGACGTCTACCCGGTGCGCGTCGCCTCCAACAGCGCCGCGGTCACGGCCGACAACGAGGCCGCCAAGCTCATGGTCAAGTTCTCCATCACGGACCGGCCGCTGCAGAACGCGACCGTCCCCTCGTCCTGACCCGCCCGGCCGCCCCTCATGCCCCCGGCCGGGCCCGGTGTATCTGGGAAGGGCGCTGCGCGCCCGGCCGGGCCTTCCCAACGGAGAGACCCGATGACGAGCACCACCCCCAGCCCGTGGGATGCCATCCAGCAGCAGCTGGACAGCATGCCCAAGCCGACGCAGTCCCTCCGGCTGTGCTCGGACCCCGACGTCCACGACCGCTACCAGGCGGCCAAGCGGAACGCCGACCACGCCGAGGAGCAACTCACGTCGGCAGCCAAGGACACGGCCAAGGACGTCCTGGCCGTGCTGCGCAAGCACAACAAGGACGCCCAGGACGCCCTGAAGGAAGCCAAGGCCGCCTACGACGCACACACCGTCACGCTCTCCTTCCGGGCACTGGAACGCGGCCAGCTCGAAGACCTCATCGCCGCACACCCGCCGCTGGAAGAAGACGAAGAGAGCGGCGGCGAGTTCCACTTCGACACCTTCGCCCCCGCCCTGATCGCCTCCGCCTCCACCGACGGCATGCCCCTGGAGTACGCCACGCAGGCCGTCAGGGCCTGGCCGCTGGCCGACTTCAAGGCCCTGTGGGCCGCCGCCTGGGGAGTGCAGCAGCGCCGCCGGACCGACCTGGGAAAAGGCTGATCGATGACCCGAACTTCCGTGCCGAGATGGAGCTCTGCCACCAGTGGGGCATGCCTCACAGCTTCTTCCGCGGGCACGGTGACGGCACCTGGTCTGACCTGGACCGGCGCAAGGCCATCGCCTACGCCGACTTCCGCCGCCAGGTGTGCGCCAACTGCGGCACCCGGCCCGCCGAGTGGGACGAGAGCGCCGGCGGCGACGAAGACGCCTACCGGGCCATCACCCACCGCTGCGTGGGCTGCCAGATCATCGCCGACCGGCAAAAGACGCTCCCCGAAGGCGACGAGGCCCACGGCATGAAGGTCGGCCTGATCCCCACCAGCGTCCACGCCGCCCTCGAAGTCGCCCGCACCCACCCGCACTAGAACAGGAAGGAGCCCGCCCGTGTCCCAGTGGAACCTCTCGGTACGCCTGACCGGGCAGGGCTCGGACCTGACCTCCACCCTCCGCAACAGCGCCTCCGAAGCCCGCAAACTCACCGACGCCATCGACGACGCCAAGCGGGCACTGACCGAACTCCGCGCGGCCGCAGCCGGAGACATCACCATCCGCCTCGACCTGGACGCCGGGCACCTGCGCGCCGACGTCGACGCCGCCCTGCAAGGGGCAGGCGGGCAAGGCCTCACCGCGCGCCTGGACCTGGACGCCGACCACCTGCGCGACGAGGTCAGTGCGGCGCTGTCCACCGCGGGCGCGGGCCAGGGCCTGAGCGTCCGGCTGGACCTGGACGCCGACCATCTTCGGGACGACGTCAACGACGCTCTCACCGCGGCGGGCGCCGGACAGGGCCTGAGCGTCGACCTCCGCCTCGGCAATGCGATGCAGCTGCGGCGCGACGTGGAGAACGCCGTACGGTGGGCGGCCTGGGGGCAGCGCATCGAGATCCCCCTGGTCCTCGCCGACCGCATGAGCCTGCGCCGCGACGTGTCCGACGCGGTGCGCTGGGCGTCCATGAACCAGGTCATCAACGTGCGAGTCCGGCCCGACACGAGCGGACTCGGCGACCTGACGCGGGCCCTGAACCCCGGAGGCGGGAGCGGGGGCGGGTTCGACCTGGGCCTGAAGGGTCTGCTGCCCATCGCCACGGCCGCCATCCCGCTTATCGCGGGCATCGCGGCCAACATGGCGCCGGTGGCGGGCATGTTCGCCGCGGCCGGGGGAGCGGCGACCGCATACGGGATCGCCCTGGCCGGGCAGATCGGGCCGCTCAGCGAGCTCGCCGACGCCGAGAAGGCGTACCAGCAGGCCGTGGCTCAGCACGGGCGGGGGTCGGCCGAAGCTGCTCAGGCTCAGCTCGCCTACCAGCAGCAGCTCGCCACGATGCCGCCCGCAACGCAGAGGGCCGCGGTCGCCATGTCCGGCCTGAAGACGGAGTTCAAGGACTGGTCCAACGACATGGCCCAGTTCACGATGGCGCCGGTCGAGAAGTCCTTCGCGGTGATGGGACAGCTGCTGCCGCACCTGTCCCCGGAGGTGAAGTCGTTCTCCGGGGAGATGGACCGGCTGATGACGGTGGTCGGCGGCACGATCTCCACCCCGGGCTTCGACGCGTTCTCCGACAAGGTCGCCGAGCTGACCGACCAGCAGCTCGATGCGTTCACCGACCAGGTCATCCACCTGTTGCGGGTGGTGTCCGAGGGCGACGCGGACGCCGGCGCCATCGGACAGATCATGGACTACTTCCGGGAGAACGGGCCCGAAGCCCGCGCAGCATGCGAGGCCATCGGGGATGCGGTCGTCACCCTGGCCCAGGGCGCCGCGCAGGCCGGGCCGTCCATGCTGACCCTGGTGACCGCCGCCGCCCGACTGGTGGCCGCGCTGCCGCCCGAACTGGTCTCCATCATCTTGCAGACCGTGACCGCGCTGAAGCTGCTGCAGCTGGCCGGTGCGGGAGCAGCTGTCGCCGCCGCTGGCATCACGCGCGTGCGGACCGCCATCACCGGACTCGCCGCGACCTCCGCGGCCGCCGGGGGCGGGCTCGCGGGGCTGGCCGCAGCGTTCGCCACCCTCGGGGTCGCGGCCAAGGCCTCCGTCGTGGTCGCCGGGATCGGCCTGGCCGCCCTCGCCATCAAGAAGATCAGCGACATCGGGGAGAAGGCGCCGCCGAACGTCGACAAGCTCACGACGTCGCTGGGCAACCTGGGGCGCACCGGACGCGCCTCCGGCTACGTCGCCGAGCAGTTCGGCAAGGACTTCGGAAAGCTCAACGACTCCATCAGCAAGGTCACCAACCCGTCCGTCGTGGAGTCGATCAACAACTGGGGTGCGGACATCACCGGCGGCTTCCTCGACGGCGGTGACGCGGCCGAGGAGTTCAGCAAGACCGCCGACTCCGCCGACGAAGCCCTGTCCAACCTGGTCCGCAACGGAAACGCCAAGCTCGCCAAGGCCGCCCTGGAAAGCATGATGAAGGGCCTGAGTCCGGAGAACGCCAAAAAGTTCCGCTCCGAGCTCGACGGCTACGACGAGGCCCTGGCCGACATGAAGTTCGAGGCGGACCGGACCGCCGACGGCATGGGAGCCTTCGGCGCGGCCGCACAGGCCACCCAGGCCAAGCTGGAGGCGCAGAAGGGCGCCGTCGACGGCCTGCGGGCCAGCATCCTGGCCCTGAACGAGGCCAACCGGAACGCGCATGACGCCGAGACCAAGTTCGAGGCGGGCCTGGACGCCCTGAACGAGGCGTTCAAGAAGAATGGCGCCACCCTGAACGCGCACACCGAGGCCGGCCGCGCCAACCGCGACGCCATGTCCTCGGCGGCCAAGGCCCAGGACGACATGATCGCCTCGGGAATCGCGGTCGGGTCCTCGTTCGAGACGATGATCGGCCGGTCCAGCGCGCTGCGCGGCGAGATGATGAAGCTGGCCACCGAGGCGTTCGACGGCAACCGGAAGAAGGCCGCGGACTACGTCAACACGCTGCTCGGCACGCCCAAAGAGGTCAAGACCATCATCCGGGCCGAGCAGAAGCAGGCGATCGCCGGGATCGAGGAAGTCCTGGGCGCGATCCGCCGGACGCCCGACGCGAAGCAGGTGAAGGTCTCCACCCTGAGCGCGGCCGCCATCGAGGCGCTGGAGCGGGTCGGCTACAAGACCAAGACGCTGCCCGACGGACGCACGGCGGTCTACACGGCCAACGGTCAGGCCATCGGCAGCATCGGCGCGGTCAGTTCGCTGCTGAACTCCCTGAACGGCAAGACCGCCCGGACGTACACCATCCACACCACCAGCTACGTCATCAAGGGCCGTCCGGGAGGCCCCCCGAGCGGCACCTACTACGGGTCCACCGCAGGCCGCTCCGCGGACGGCAACATCTACGCAGGCGCCAGACTGCAGCGCTTCGCCGAGGGCGGCATGCGCGAAGACCACGTCGCGCAGATCGCCCAGCCCACCTTCCGCATGTGGGCCGAACCCGAGACCGGCGGCGAGGCCTACATCCCCTTCGCCGCCTCCAAGCGGCCCCGCTCCCGCGCGATCGCCGAGGAGACCGTGCGACGGCTGGGCGGCGACCCGGCGAGCATCCAGTGGAACGCCGACGGCAACGTGACCGACTGGCGCTACGACCCCAGCACCGGCTCTCTGTACTCGCCCTCGGACGCCGGGTCGGCAGGCAACAAGACGCGGAAGGTGAAGGGCAAGAGCGTCGACTACTTCGACCTCGGCGCCGTCGAGAAGAAGCTGAAGTCCACCGCCGCCGCGACCCGCGCGTGGAACGCGGACCTGGAAAAGGTCGCCGACCGGGTCGGCGGGGATGTCGCCGAGGCCCTCGCGTCCATGGGTAAGGAGGGCGTAAAGCTCGCCGACAAGATGGCGAGGGGCAGCACCAAATACATCAACGACATGGCCAAGGCGCTGCGCGACCTCAAGAAGGAAGCCAAAGCGTCCCTCACGGACTACACCCGCCAGCTCGGGACGGCGAACAAGCTGAACAAGGAGTTCTCCGACGACCTGGCGACGCTCGCCGCCCGCGGGTACGGCGACCTCGCCAAGCAGCTCGCCGCACAGAACGACAAGGCAGCCATGGAGCTCGCCGCCGCCGCTGTGAAGGACAAGGGGAAGGCCTCCGCGGCGAACAAGGCCGCCAAGACCGCCAACAACGCTTTGACCGGTGACCAGGTCGAGCAGCTCGTCGCCATCATCGCCGCGATCACCAGCTCCAAGACCGGCATCCACGACGTCGCCGCCACCACCGGGCTCGGTGAGGATGCCATCGTCGCCACCGCGGGCAAGGCCACCAGCCAGATCAAGGGCGCGCTCGGCGGCCGCGCCACCCGCTTCCTCGCCGACCTGGTCAAGGCGCAGAAGGGGGTGGCATTCGCCGAGGGCGGCATCCGATCTGGGATCTACGCCACCAAGAACGGCGCCGTCAGCTTCGCTGAACCCGAGACCGGTGGGGAAGCGTTTATCCCGCTCGGCGCCTCCAAGCGGCGCCACGCCCTGCCCGTCCTCTCAGACGTCGCCGGACGGTTCGGGCTCGGCCTGCGCGACGCCTCCGAGGGCCGCGTCATCGTCATCCGCCAGCCCTCCCCGCTCGTCGGCAACCAGACCTGGAACGTCTCCTCCGGCGGGGATGCCGCCGACACCGCGCGCCGCATCGACGCGGACAACAGCTACCAGCTGCGCCGGCTGGCGCGTGGAGGAGTGGGAGCGCGCGAATGAGCAGCCCCGTCGAGCTCGTCGACTACCAGCACCAGCTCGGGCCCGTCCTCATCGGCCGCGGCACCACGGTGACCATCCGCGCCATCGAAGGCCTCGCCCAGCCCGTGCCCCGCGTCCGGGATGTGGAGCCGCCGGGCGAAGACGGGCTGTGGCTGGGTGCCGACTACTATGGCGGCCGCATCATCCGTATCGACGCCGCGGTGAAGAATCCCGGGAACGCGGGCGCCGTCCTGGACACCCTGGCTGCGCTGCAGGACGAGGCCGACACCGCGGCGGTGCGCGGGCAGGGCGGCACCACCATGACGCTGCGCCTCAAGCTCCCCGGCCGGCCCGTACGCACAACCTACGGACGACTCCGGAAGTGCGAGCCGGACTTCACACAGCTCATCCACGGCTACGTGCCGCTCGACCTGGAGTTCCACACCGCCAGCCACCTCTTCTACGACGACGAGGCGCAGTCCACGTCCATGCCGCTCGGCTCCCTCACCGAGGGCGGCATGACCTTCCCGCTGCAGTTCCCCTTCACCATCCACGGCGACCCGTCCGCGATCGGACGGCCCGGCTACCTCGAGGTCGACGGGACCCGGGAGACGTGGCCGGTGATCCGCGTGACCGGGCCCTGCGCCAACCCCACCATCACGCACGTCACTACCGGCCGCTCGCTGACCGTCCTGACGACGCTCGCCGCGGGGGAATGGGTGGAGATCGACACCCGGCCGGGCTGGCGGACCGTGCTGCGCGAGAACGGCGGCGCCGCCCCCCTGGCTCCGGCCTCCCGCATCGACTTGTTCGTCCTCAACCCCGGCCTCAACGAGATCCGGTGGGCCGCGACGGACAACACCCTCACTTCCACGCTGGCCGTCACCTGGTGGCCCGCCTACAAGGCCCTGTAGGAGGCCGCGATGGCACTCGTCCCGATCCCGATCGCCACGACCGGCGGGGAACACACCGCGCAGCAGTTCAGGATGATGATCAAAGATTTGGCGCGGGATAACGAAGGCGTCACCACCGGCCTGGACCTGAAGGTGTCGGCGCTGTCCACGCCGGGCGCCGGGGTGCAGATCTCCGACGGGTCCGCCGTCATCGCCGGGAAGATGTCGGCGGTCCAGGGCTCCTACTCCGCCTACAACATCGGCACCGACACGGTGTCCATCGCTGCGACCGGCGGCTCACCCCGCTCCGACATGATTGTGATGCGGGTGGAGGACCCCGACTTCGAGGGCACCCTCGACCCGGAGGCCGATCCGATCGTGTACTGGGAGGTCGTCCCCAACGTCGGCAGCTCCGCGACGACTGTGCCGTCCGGATACTCGGCGATCCCGCTGGCCCGCATCGACATCCCCGCCTCCACCGCGACCATCACCAACGCGATGATCAAAGATCTGCGGAAGGTCGCCAACCCGCGCCGCGAGCGGATCCTGTACCCGTACTACGCCGCCGACCCGCTGGTGGAAATCAGCGGCACGTCCGAGACGTGGAAAACGCACCCGAACCTGACGATGGCGACCATCGCCATCCCTGCATGGGCGGCTACTGCGAAGGTCGTGTTCTCCGTGTCGAACCTGCGCCTCGCGGACGGCAACATCTGGGGCGGCTTCCGGTTCATGCTCGGCACCGAGGAAGCCGCTCAGTGGGTGTCCATCGACGACAACCAGGGCACCCCCGCCCGTCGCGCCTACGTCGAGATGGTCGAGACGATCGACCTGACCACGACGGCCGGTGCGGCGATGCGCGGCACCAACCAGCCTTTCAAGTCCCGCATGCGGACCCGCAGCAGCAACGCCGGGAAGATCGGCGTCGACGCGACCACGACCTTCAAGGTAGACATCGAGTTCCTCGAGGGCGCGCTGTAGATGGGCAGCCGCTGGCGGTACTTCACCCAGGACGCCCTGAGCGGCGCCGTCCTGCACCCGGCGCTGCCCTTGAGCGAGGTGGAGTTCGGCAGCGAACGTAACGGCCCCGGGAGCTTCTCCGCGACACTGACGCCGCGCTGGGCGAAGGCGAACACCGACGTGCTGGAGCCCGGCCGCGCGCTCATCTATGCGGAGGCCGACGGCTTCCTGCGCTGGGGCGGCCTCATCTGGGACGTCAGTCCCGAGGACGACAAGGTCCGCATCGAGGCCGCCGGATGGTCCTCGTACCTGACGAAGCGCCACGACAACCACGGTGAGCTGAACGGGCGCGGCCCCTACACCTTCCAGGACCCGTGCGTGATCATCCGGGACATCTGGGCGTACGCGCAGGAGCAGCCCGACGGGGACCTCGATGTCGTCGTCGACCCCACCACCTCCAGCGCGAAGGCGGGCACCCTCGCCGAGCCGTGGCACTCCTACTGGTACGAGACGCCGCTGCTCGGCGACCTGATGGACGACCTGGTGTCCGAGACCGGCAGCCCCGAGTACACCAACGCCTGCTCCTACCAGGCCAACGGCACCATCCGTCGCCGCCTCGTGCTCGCTTACCCCCGCCTCGGTGCGCGTCGCACCGACATCTCCTTCACGTCCGGCGTGAACATCGTCTCCGCGCCGCCCGTCAATCTCTCCGGCGACGAGTACGCCAATGTTGTCATCGCCACCGGCTCCGGTGAAGGCACCGCCACCCGCCGCGCCGTCGACCCGGTGCGCGACGGGCGGCTGCGCATGGAGCATCACCTGGCGCTGCCCACCGTCAACGGCACCGACGTCCTCGGACGGCGCGCGGCCGCCGAACGGCGGCGCCGCCAGATCATGGGCGAGGTCACGCAGATCACCGTCCGCGACCACCCCTCCGCGCCGCTCGCCGCCTGGCAGATCGGTGACGACGTGCGCGTCGCCGTGCACAACGCGTGGACCTCGTGGACCGGCTGGTGCCGGATCACCGCGGACTCCTACAAGCCGTCCGACAGCCCCGACCAGGCCACCCTCACCCTGGCCCGCGCGGACTCCTTCCACTACGGCAGCCCGGAGGCCTGACGATGACCGGCTCCCTCCCTCGTAAGGTCGCGGCCCTCGAGAAGCAGATCAAGGACATCAAGAAGGGGCAGCGCATCTCGCACGGCGCGTCCCTGGAGGACGCCACCCTGGAGGTCAACGATGACGTCGGGTCGGTGCGCATCGTGCTGGGCCCGCTGGGGGACGGAACGGTCGGCGTGGCCGCCGTCAACGGGCCGCCGCCGCCTGCGCCGTCCACCGCGATCCTCGCGTCCGTCATCGGCGGGGTCGCCGCGTCGTGGGACGGGCACTTCGCGGGCGGGGCGATCATCCCGATGGACTGGAACCGCGTGGAGGTCCACGCTTCCGCCCTCGCCGTGTACGAGCCGGACACCACCACGCTGGTCTCCACCATCGAGACCGCGCAGGGCGGCACCGTCATCGTCCCCAGCCAGACCGCGGTGTATGTACGGCTGGTGGCCCGCTCCGCGTCCGGCACCGCCTCGCCCGCCTCGGCCACAGCCGGACCGGTCGGGCCGTCGCCGGTGGTCGCCGACGACATCGTCGACGGGATCGTCACCACGGTGAAGCTCGCCGATGACGCCGTCACTGCGGCGAAGGTGGCGGTCGCCGCGATCGAAGTCGACGCGCTCGCCGACGACGCGGTCACCGCAGACAAGATCGCGGCGAACTCTATCCAGGCCGGCCACATGACGGTGAACTCCGTGCAGGCCGCTTCGATCGCCGCGGAGGCCGTGAACACGGCGAAGCTGGCCGCCGGGGCCGTGACGACCGCGAAACTCGACGCGCTCGCCGTCACCGCAGACAAGATCGCCGCCAACTCCATCACGACCGGGATGCTCCAGGCCGGAGCCGTCGACGCCGTCGCGCTGAAAGCCGACGCCATCACCGGCAAGACGATCACGGGCGGCACCGTCACCGGCGCCCTCATCCAGACCGCTACGACCGGTGACCGCATCACGCTCAACGAGGCCTCCGGTAACAAGGTCCTCGTCTACGACGCGACGATCGTCTCCGCCATCGCCGAGCTGTCCAAGCGCGGCCTGATCGTTCAGGGCACCGGCGGCGCCACCCTCTGGCTCGACCCGAACGCCACTTACCCCACCTTGCGCCTGTCCAACGCTGCGAGGACCAGCGAAGCCCTCATCAACGTCCTCAATCTTCCCAGCGGCGCAGCCGCCCTGGGCCAGTACAGCGGCATCTTCTCCGGCAGCGGCTTCACCGACCTGCGCTGGCGGACCTCGCTCGGCGAGGACTTTTGGGTGGCCGAACGCGTCCGGAACTCCGATGGAGGCGTCACCATCGGCGGCCGCATCACGATGTTCGAGTCCTACGCCAGCTTCGGCTACGCCGACAGCACCGGCGCCACGCAGCCCACCGACGTCAAGGTCCAGTCGGGCAACGTACGCATCAACGCGCGCACCGTGGTCCAGCCGGTCGTCGCCGACAGCAACTCCGCCCTGTTCGTCCAGCCAGCAGCCGGCCACACGGGCTACATGCTTCGCTGCTTCGACGGCACCAACTACCGCTTCGCCGTCGACATGTCCGGGAACACGACGGTCGCCGGGACCTTGACCGCCGGGAACATCGCCACCGGCACCGTCTCCATCACCCCCTCCGCCGCCCATACCCCCACCAGCGCGCTGGTGACGTTCAACTGCACCGGCACCACGTTCCGCGGCTACGCCACCGCCAACACCACTGTTCCCGGCTCCCGCAAGGACGCCAGCCCCTCGGCGGCCGGTGTTACAGGCGTTTCCGTCTCCTCCGTGACCTCCACCAGCGCCCTGGTGTGGGTCAACCGTGAAAACACCACCGCAACCACAGTGAATTGGATGGTGATCGGATCATGAGTGCCAGCGAAGCAGCAGAGCAGCACAGCAGCAGTGACGACGACGGCAGCACCCCCATCCCCGAGGACCCCACGCCCGTGGACGACCCGGAACCGGAGCCGGAACCCACCCCGGAGCCGCCGCCCCCCGGGGACACCATCGCCTGGGAGCCGCAGACCTGGTACGCCATCACCTACGCCTGCCGCACCGCTGGGTGCATCAACGAGAACATCGTCCGCTCGGCGCCGATGTTCTACTCCAACGACGGCCAGCTCAAGAACATCCGGGTCGTCGATGCCGCGGACGGCGCGTGCGGCAAAAACTGCGCCATCCTCACCGCCGACAAGCTCGACCCGCAGCCCGTCGAGGAATGACCACGGGCAACACCAGCGGCCACAGGCTCTAGCCTGAGATCACCGGGTGACCCTCCACCCGAAGCTTCACTCCCCGAGGGACGACCGCCCCGGCGGTCCGCACGCCAGGCCACTTTGTGGCGCGGGGAGCATGGAGGGACGGGCGAGTGCCCGAGATCACGGTCCGTACGTACGACGCGCAAAAGCATCTCGGCAGACACCACGTGCTCGACCCGCGCAGCCTCGCCTACCGGCGCCGCTACGACGGGCAGATGCTGCGCGCCACCGCATGGGAGCCGCGGATACCCGTCCTCGACCAGCAGAACCTTCGCGAGCAGGGCATCCATCTGTCCCTGACCTACGGTCTCGACGACGACCTCGACGCCCTCGCCTCGTGTACCGGCAACGCGGCCACCGCCCTGCTGTCCAACCTCCTCACCAAGGAGCAGGCTGCCAAGGCGGGCCTCGATGTCGACGACACGACCGCCGCACAGCGCTTCGCGATCGACCTGTACGCCGGCGCCACAGAGCAAGACCAGTGGCACGAGTTGGCCTGGCCCGACCAGGACTGTGGCTCCTCGGGGCTCGGCGTCGCCAAGGCGATGCGGGCCCGCGGCCTCATCGACCAGTACGCGCACGCCACCACCGCCGAAGAGCTGTGCACGCTCCTGCAGACCGGCCCCGTCCTCATGGGCTTGCCCTGGTTCAGCGCCTTCAACGAGCCCGACCGGGACGGCTTCATCGACACCGGCGCCTGGGCGGCCTCCCCGGTCGAAGGTGGCCACGAGGTGTGCGTCGTCGCTCTCGAGGCGGTCGCGACCTCTGACGGTGAACTCCTGCCCGAACACTGCGTTCTGCGCTTCAGAAACAGCTGGGGCAGCAGCTGGGCGGACCACGGTGACGGCCGCCTCTTCCTGACGACATACCTCGAGTTGCGCGACGAGATCGACCTCATCCAGCCCCGCCTCGACCCAGGGAAACGCTCATGACCGCCTTCCACGTAGCCGTCGACCATCTCGAGGACGACGCAGCCGCACCGACCACGACCTACCTGGGCACCGTCGACCAGGCGCACGTCGACGAGGTCCGCGCCATCGCCGCCCTGGAGGACTCCCCGCGGTTCGTGCGCGAGCACCCGCGCCTCGAAGGCGCGTTCATGGTGCTCCGCGACGACGGCGACCTGGACGTGTACGTCCCCACCGACGCCGCCGAGTACCGCGTGTACGACCCGGACCCGGCCGCCAAGACGCCTGGCGACAGCGACGCGCAGGACGCCGAAGGCCTGGAGATGCCACGCGGCGGGGGAGGCCCGGCCTACATCTCTGGCGTCACCCGCTTCGGCGGGCAGGCCATCGGCGGAGCCATGGACACGCCCGGCAACCCGCCGCGGGCCACCTGGCACACCACCGAGTCCCCGGCAGGTGCGAGCTACTTCAACTCGATCGCCTTGTATCTGATCCGAGTCGGTGCGGAGCCGCAGGTCATCTACGACCCGATCAGCGACAAGCTCGGCCAGTTCGGGCCGCTGAACAAGTCCGGGCGGGCGCTGCGCAACGACGGCGGGCGTCGTACGAACCGCGAGGGCCGCGTGAACATCCAGGTCGAGGTCCTCGGCCGCGCCGCCAGCCCGTGGACGAAGGGCTTCGACCCGGACAAGAAGCCGAACTTCCGCAAGCTGCTCGCGGCGATGCGCGCGCACGGCATCCCCGATACCTGGCCCGCAGGCAAGCCCCTGGCGACCGCGGCCGCCGTCGCGAAAGCGGGCCGCTCCCGCACCACCTGGCAGACCCGAGGCGGGCACTTCTCGCACGGCCAGGTGCCCGGAAACGACCACTGGGACCCCGGAGCCATCGACACCACCATCGTGCCCGGCAAGAGCTCCTCGAGCCCGAAGCCGCCCACCACACCGTCACCCGCCTACGAACCGTTCCCCGGTACCGCGTTCTTCCACGGCGGCCGCCACAGCTCGATCATCACCGCGATGGGGCGGCGCCTGGTCGCCGAGGGCTGCGGCGCCTACCGGTCCGGGCCTGGACCGAACTGGACCAACGCCGACCGCGAGTCCTACCGCCGCTGGCAGAAGAAGCTCGGCTTCACCGGGGCCGACGCCGACGGCTACCCCGGTAAGACCAGCTGGGACAAGCTCCGCGTCCCGAACACCTGACCCCGTTCGCACGTCCCCACCCACCCAAAGGAACCGCCATGCAGCCCCACCTCGACACCGCGTACTGGCTCGGCCTCGCGATCAGCGTCGTCCTGCCCGTCCTCGTCGGCCTGGTCACCACCCGCGTCACCGCTGCGGGCACCAAGGCCGTCCTCCTCCTCGCCCTGACAGCCCTGAACGGGTTCCTGGTCGAGTTTGCCGGACCGCACGACGACGGCTACAGCGTCGGATCCGCCGTCATCCTGTGGGCGGTGTCCTTCGGCACCGGCGTGCTGACGCACTTCGGACTGTGGAAGCCGACCGGCGTGTCCGGCAAGGCGCAGGACGTCGGCGCCCGAAGTGCCGTACGCAGCGCCTGACCTACCACCCATCACGCGGGCGCCGACTGGCAGCGGCGCCCCGCACACCACCACTGACAAGGAGCGGCACCGGTGAACGAGTTGCTCGGCATCAACCCTGCGCAGGGCGGCGCCGTAGCCATCGTCACCATCGTCGTGCTGTTCATCATCCTCGGCCGCCTGGTGCCCCGCTCCGTCCTCGAGGACGTCCGCAAGGACCGCGACGACCGCCTCCAGGCTCTGGTCGGAGAGCGCGATGCATGGCGTGAGGCGTACCGGGAGAGCGAGGCCGCACGCATGGAGTCGCAGGCACAGGTGGGTGAGCTCCTCGAACTGGGCCACACCGCCACCACGGTGCTGCGCGCAATCCGAGGGGAGGTGCCCGGGGATGCGATGGACACGGCTGCTGCGCCGCCGCCCTAAGCCCGCCCCGCCGCGCCCGGAGACCGGCAAGTCCCATGGGCAGCGGGAAGCCGAGTCGGCTCTGTCCCGTGCCCAGGAGGCGCGCCGGGCGGTCGAAGCGCACCGCCCGGCCGTCGCCCGTATCGCCGCGCGGCTGGCGCGCGAGCGGGAACGCAACCATTTCGCGGAGATGTTCCGCCAAGCCATTGAGGGAGGGCCCCGGTGATGGACTGCGCGCAGATGGCCAACGTTGCAGCCTCAGGCCTGGTCGCCCTGTGCAGCCTGGTGTTCGCCGTCAAGTACGCGCGGCACGCACCGTGGCGCTCGACGGCCGTGGGCCGTCACATCATGACCTTCACGCTCGCCATCGGTGCTCTGTGCGCCTACACCGTCGCGATCAGCGCATGGGACCACGGAGCGCCGGCAGCGGTATTCCGCTCTGTCCGCACGCTGCTCCTGTTCGGCATCGCCGTGTTGATCGTGCAGCGCACCCGGATGGTGGGGCGGGCGCAGCATGCGGCCGCCCTGCACGACGTGGGGCCGGATCAGCCCGGCCCGCCGCCCGACTGAAGGAAGTACGACGATGACGACGGTGACCGGGACGCTGATCGGGGCGGCGAATCCGCAGCGAGTGGAGATGCGCGCGACGCTGGTCGACGTCACCGGCACGCCGGCCGTCGGCTACGTCGCCGCCGTGCCTGGAGAGCTGGTTCAGCCGAGGCCCATCACGCCGTCCGGGGACGGCGCGTGGACGGTCGACCTCACCCCGAACTCGGGGATCGAGTCGCTGGCGGGGGACACGCTGTGGGCAATCCAGGAGGGCCGGACCGCGGACGGCACCCCGATCATCACCCACATCCTCGTCCCGGACACGGGCACGCACTGGGTAGGAGACCTGCGCGTCGACCTGTCCGACACGCAGACCGGGCAGGGCACCGTCGTATACGTGCCCGGCGAGACAGGACCGCAAGGTCCCGCCGGACCGCAAGGTCCCGCCGGACCGCAGGGACCGGCCGGGCCGAGCGGCGGTGGGGGAGACGGCGCGGTCGACTCCGTCAACGGGCAGACCGGCACCGTCACCCTGGATGCCGCCGACGTCGGCGCCGACCCTGTCGGCGCTGCTGCTACGGCGCAGTCCGCCGCCATCACAGCGGCGGCCACCGACGCCACGACGAAAGCGAACGCCGCGCAGACCGCCGCAGCTTCGGATGCCACTAGCAAGGTCGCGGCGCACGCGGCTGACACCACGGACGTCCACGGGATCCCTGACACTGCTCAGCTCGAGACCGTCACCGGCGCGCAGAGCAAGGTGGACGACGCGGTCGACGCTGAAGTGCAGCGCGCCGATGGCGCCTACGACCCGGCAGGGGCAGCCGCGGCGGCGCAGACCGCGGCCACCAGTGCCGCCGCCACGGACGCCACGGCGAAGGTCGCCGCGCACACCGGGGCGGACGATCCGCACGGGGACCGGGCCGCCGCTACCACTGCGCTCGGCGACCACGTCGCCGCGGCGGACCCGCACGGCGACCGCGCGTACGCCGACGGGAAGCTCGCCAAGACCGCTAACCTCGCCGACCTGACCGACGCGAGCACGGCGCGCACCAGCCTGGGGCTCGGCACCGCGGCCACCCGGAGCGTCGGCACCGGCAGCGGGAGCGTGGCAGCGGGGGACGACACCCGCATCACCGGCGCCCTGCAGAGCACGGGCGGCACCATCAGCGGCAGCCTGGCCGTCACCGGCCACGCCCTCGGACAGGACACACCCGCCGCACACGGGGCAGCCGCCTGGGCGTTCGACCCCGCTCTCGCGGTCAACAACACCTCGTTGAACGCTGGGACGCTGTACCTGGTGCGCATCAACATCGCCGCGAACGTCACCGTCACCAAGATCTACTGGTGGGTGGCGATCACAGGGTCCTCGGCGGTCGCCGGCCAGAACCACGTCGGCCTGTACAACTCGAGCGGCACCCTGCTGGCGTCCACGGGCGTCGACACCTCCTTCGCGTCGGCCTCGCTGAAGACGACCACGATCACAGGCCAGGCGCTGACCGCAGGCACGTTCGTCTGGGTGGGGCTGCTCTTCAACGCCTCCGTGCCGCCGTCGCTCACGCGCGGGTCCGGCTGGACCGGCGTGGACACCGCGGTGAACCTGGGCCTGCCCGCCTCCCAGTACCGGTTCGCGACGAACGGCTCCGGCCGCACGACGATGCCGTCGACGATCAACCCTGCCTCGAATGTCGGCACGGACTTCGCGGGCCCGTGGGCGGCGGTCGGTGCCTGATCAGGGCCTGCGGTGTCGGCTGCGCGCCCCGTGTCCTACCAAAAGCGGAACTAAATAACGTGATCTTGCACAGGTGTGTGCTCCGCTCGGTTCCCGCCGTGCGCACGTACGATAAACGGCATGTCCTTCGACTTCCCCTCCGACCTCATCGAGGCCTCTCTCGCCTGCAAAAAACTAAGAGAAGAGATCGAGGCGCTGCCGGTGGACTCCGGTGTGACGCTGAAGGATGGGGCGCCGCTGCAGCGCGACACGGAGCGGCGGGAGACGAAGGCGTACACGGAGGACGACCATGCGCGGGAGGCGGAACTGCGCGCAGCCTACCGGGAGGCGGCGGAGCTGGTGGTGACGCATCCGTTCTGGGAGAGCGTGCCGGCGGAGGAGCGGATGAAGGCCCGCGCCGCCCTGAAGCACCACGGGGAGACAGCCTGAGCGGTTGATCCTCCTACGCCTGGCCGTCTTCCTCGTCGTCCTCTTCGCCAGGCGGTCGGGGGCTGATCTTGTCCCAGTGCTTGTGCGCAACCAGGCCAGCCGCGGCCGCCGCGGGCCAGACGAGGCTGGCGTCCTCGCCCAGTTCCTTCACCGCTTCGCTCTCGATGACCGCGGTCATCAGGAGGATGAAGAAGAACGCGGTGACGTAGAGGGCGAACAGCCTGCGCTGCTCGGTCCAGCTGAGCGGTCCCTGGGAGCGGAGGAATTGCCGGGCTGGCTCTTCGAGTTCGTCGAGGTCGTTGTCGAGCTCCTCTTCGAGGTCGGCGGGGATGGGGAAGGTGAAGGCAGTGAGGTCGCGGACGTTCAACGCGGGGTAGAAGTCCCGGAGTTGCAGTGCTGCAGCACGGGCCTGGAGCAGTGGCGTTGGCGGAGTCAGGTCTAGCCGGCGGGCCCTGAGCTCGTTCAGCGTCTCGGAGAGGTGCTGGAAGGCTGAGATGTGTGAGTGGGGCGGCGTGATGCCCAGGTCTCTCATCTGCGCCATGGCTTGGCGCATGGGCGAGGTCTCGCGCATGAACTGGCTGAGGGTGTTGCTGGCGGTGATGAGCGGGATGTTGCGGCCGGTGAGCCGCAGCAGATCGTTCTGCAACCGCATGTAGTTCATCGGGCGCTGGCCTCGGGGCGCCGTCGGCTCGTCGGGACGGGGCTCGTCGCCGTCCTCGGGCTCGGTGTCGTCAGAGGGGGGCTGCTCGCTCACGGGGCTCCCTGCCGTGTCGAAGGTGTGGTTGAGGATACGGGGGCTACGCGGGGCCCAGGGCAGTTGCTCGCAGAATCGTTCTGTGGCACGCGCATAATGTGGGTTAAGAGCGACTAGAATCGGATCATGAACGAGGTGATCGTCGGTCAGGTCCTCGCCGGACGCCCCCGCGCAGAGCTCGCCGCGCCCGGCAGTGCCGAGGAGGCGCTGTTCTGGCTCCGCGACATCCTCGGAACCGTCGCCCCGCGCGACCCGCGCACCCGGCGGCTCGGCGAACGCCGCTACCGCCTGGAGATCCTCGCCGAGATCTGCGACCGCGACACCTTCCTCCTGGTGACCTCCTGGCTCGGCTCCGAGGCCGTGCCCGCCATCACCTCCAAGCAGGCCTACGCCGACGACCTGCGCCTGTGGGCCGCGGTGGCACGGGAGTTGGGCGGCCACGGGAAGTTCTTCGTCGGCGCCATCACGCCCGGCATCATCGAGACGTGGACCAAGACACAGAAGGCGCAGGGCAAGGCGCCACGCTCCATCAACCGGCGCCTGTCGGTGCTGACCTCGCTCGCCGAGTACGCCAAGTGGCGCACCAAGGACTTGTCCATCACCTCCCCGGTCACCAAGCACGACCGGATCAAGGTCGACCCGCACGACGAGACGACGGCCACCCCGATCCTGGAGGTGCCGGAGTTCCAGCGGGTCGTGGACTGCGCGGAGACCGCCCGGCAGGCCCTGATCCCGGTCCTCATCTACACCCTGGCCGGCCGGGTCAGCGAGTGCTGCACCGCGGGCCTGCACCACCTCAAGTCCCAGGACGAGAAACGGCAGTTGGACCTGCGGCGCAAGGGCGGCAAGGGCCGCGTCTGGCCGCTGCCGGAGCGGCTGTGCGCGCTGCTGGACGTGGCCACCGCCGGCCGCACGAAGGGGCAGCTGCTGCTGGACGACCAGGACCGGCCGATGGACCGGCACGGCGTGGACCGGCTCCTGACCCGCCTCGGCGCGGAGGCGCAGGTGCTGCCGGGCCGGGACCTGACCCCGCACGTGCTGCGCGCCTCGAAGCTCACCCACATGCACGACGCGGGCACCCCGGTGGAGGAGATCCAGGACTATGCCGATCATGCGGCGATCGAGACGACGCTGCGGTACATCCGGCGCCGCGACTCCGACGCCCTGAAGGCCAAACACGCCGCCGCGGCGGTCGCGGTGTACGACCATCTCGTCGACCGATTCGTCACCCAGGGAGAGCCATCGTGAGTAGCGCTCGCACTTTGCACGAGGAGATCGCAGAGCTGGTTCTGGACGATGTGCTGTCCGATCCCGGAGCGGCTGCCGTGCTGGCGGAACACCGGGCCCGATTCAAGTCAGGGGACATCGACGCCCGGTACGTCGCCCGCATCAGGCAGACCATGCGGGCACCCGCCTCCTGGCCGCTGGAGCAGGTTGCCGCCTACCTGAAGGTCCACACGGGGTTGATGAGCGGCTTGTACGCCAAGGTAGACATCTCGGTGGGCGCGTGCCCGGGGCAGGACGCCGACCGGGTAGGCAACGCAGCCAAGTTGCGCGGTGTCCACCACCTGTTCCGCGCCGAGCTGGACATGGAGCAGCACGGCGGTGACTGCGATGGCGACCTCTCCTGGGCGGAACCCATCGAGGTGGAAAAGTCCACGGGGACCGGGTTCATCACCTCCTGCGGAACCACGCCGGTCAAGGTCGTCCATCCGCTGCCGGCGGGGCGCGTCCCCCTGGAGGTCGGCTCCACCAAGCCGAGTCGCACGTTCATGCATCTGCATCAGGAAGGTGGCGTTGCTCGCTGGGCCTACGACGACGACCGCATCTGCCTTCTGGTCAACGTGGAGCGCATGGGCCGCCGGGCTCGGCTGTCCGCCGCATGAGCGGCCAGCAGTACGGCGCACCGTCGGTGCGGCAGTTGGCGGCGCGCGTGGAGAAGGTCGCCCCGCGCGATCCGGGACGGTGGGAGGCGCGGGAGCGGGTGCCGGGCGCGGGCGGGATACCGGTGCAGGTGTCGAAGGAGCGGGCCCGGCAGCTGTGGATGGTGGTGGGCATGTTCGACCGGGCGGTGGGCCGTGAGGAGATGCCGGTGCGCTCCCGCCGGTCGGTGGAGCAGTTGTTCACGTGGGCGGCGCTGCGCCCGTTCTGGGAGCTCGCCGAGGGCGGCATGCTGCGCCACTTCGAGAAGAATCTGGGGAGGCCGCTGCCGGTGGCGTCGCTGCGGGTGGTGCGGGACTGTCTGGGCATGCTCGCCGTCCTGGTGGTGCCGAGCAAGCGGGTGCGGCTGCCGCAGCTGGAGCAGGCCGAGTTGAAGCCGGTGACGGGCCCGAAGCAGATGGCGGCCGTGTACCGGGAGTTGGTGGAGGTTGCGGGGCGGGGCCCGCTGGAGCGGGACGGGATCGCGCTGTCCCCGCAGGAGCGCACCCGGTTGTTGGCGATGGTCGCGGTGGTTTTGGATGCGGCGCCGCGGTCGGGTGAGATGGAGCCGATGCGGCTGACAGATGTCGGGCCGGGCGAGGAGTGGCTGCGGGTGGTGCGCCGGCCGCAGAAGTCCTCCGGGGTGCGGCACGAGGATCTCGCGATGGCGCTGGAGTTGCCGAGCTCCACGGTGTCGAAGGTGCTGTCGGGGAATCCGGTGTACCGGGGGCAGGTGGCGGAGGCGACGTGGCAGCGGGTGCTGGCGGAGGCCGCGTCGTGGGAGGACGGGCCGGTCGTGGAGCGGTACGGGCTGCGGGAGGGCACGCGGGTCGCGCTCCGGCAGTGGCTGGACCTGCGCAAGGACGTTGTGGGCCCGTTGGAGGGCGGCAAGGACGCGCTGTGGGTGACGCTGGTGGCGACGAAGGCGGGCCCGCCGGGGCTGCCGATCCGCGCGCAGGGCATCCGCCAGTCCTACGCCCGCGGCGTGGAGGCGCTGAACTTCGTGATGGCGGGCGCGTACGGGTGGGAGCCGATGCCGGTGAAGCTGGAGCAGCTGCGGCGCTCCGTGATGGTGGAGCCCCTGGAGGAGTAGCTACTCCAGGCCGGGTATCGGGTCTTGGCCGACGTCGCGGCGTTCGTGGCGGGTGCGCCGTTCCAGGTCGCATTCCGGGCCGAGCCTGACCAGGCGCGAGTCGGCGTCCCGGAGTTCTCGGCCGCAGCGGCGGCATCAGACGCGGGCGGGTGCGCCGGGTGGTGAGGCGGGAAGGGGTTCCTGCTGGTGGCGGGCCATGAGTCTAGTGTTCTCGATCAATTGTCCAGCATTGCCCACCGGGCACGGCATGACGGCCGTTTGCATCGGTCGTTCCTTGGCACCGTGGAGGCGGCCATCAGCCCTCCTGATCCGGTCCCGATCTCCTTGGATTGAGCGCAGGCTGCCACGGCAGTCCTCCGGGTAGGCCAAGTGCCTGTGACGGCGGCGTGGACGAGTGGGCGACGGTTGGTCCGGCCAAACCTCACCTTCTTCATGTGACCGCCTAGGAGTTCGCCGTCGTGGGTGAGGGTCCGGGCGGCGTGTTCTCCAGTGGTTTCCGTCAGGTAGGTCTCCAGCTCAACGCATGGCCCTATGTTCGGTGTCGGGCTGTCGACCGGCGGGTTTCCGGATGCGGCACGGAGTTCGTTGATGTACGCCATCAGGTCTGGCTCCGGGTAGAACCATTCGCGGCTTCGGTCTGAGGCGAGCAAGTGCGTGAAGCGTCGGTGCAGTTGTCGCTCGCGGACGAGGTCGCCAGGCTCTGTTGCCAACGCCTCTGCGTGTAGGGACCTCAGCCGGTGGGGAAGGTTCGTCGTGGTTCCGATCTTGATGAGGCGTTCCCGGCGTGCGAAGTAGACGAGTGGGGCGTGTCGCTTGTTCTGCGGGACCGGAAGGGTTCCGTACCCATACTTACGATTCCATGTCGTACGGGTCTGGGCCAGGCCTATCTCCAGCTCGCGCACCTTGGCGGCTCCAGCGGTGTGTGCCAGCAGAGCTGCCGCTTGTTCCTCGTGGTCGGGACAGAAACGCAGTGGATCTTTTGTCGTGGCTAAGATGCGGCAGTCGCCGAACGTGCAGAGCCGGGTGGTGACGGGCGTCGCAATGACCTGGACACGCGTGCCGCATCCACAGCGGAAGGCGTCGCGGCCAGCACGTCCGTACAGGCTCATAGATCGACCGCATCCACATCTGACGGCGAATCGCTGCATGGTGACGTGATCTCCCAGTTCAGGAACAGGGGGTGGCCCTCTGGTCAGTCCCAGCGGTAGACTGCGCTTGCGCGATCTTTGTGATTCCAGGCCACCACCCGGTTCGGGGCGGTGGCCTTCTTCATGTCTAGGGTCAGGCGGCCAGTGAAGCGAACGCGGCGGCGGCGGTGGGGTTCTTAGGCCGGTAGACGGCGAGCCGAGCGGTGAAGGTGGCGTGGTCGTAGAGCTTGACCGTCACGGTCTTGGCGGCTCGGCCGCGCAGCTTGACCTTGGTCTGGGTGGTGGCGGTGGGGGTGACGCCCTTGGAGAAGGCGCTGGCGAACCGCTTGGCCGTGGCGTCGTCGAGTCCGGCGGCAACGAGCTGGGTGCGGGCGGGCTGGGGCTGGCCGGTGGAGAGGGCGCGGCGGGCGCGGGCGGCGGCGCGCTGGGCGTGGGTCCGGGTGCGGATCGTCTGTCGGGTCTGCCGAGCGCTGGCGTTCATCGGGTCCCCCTGGGTCGTGGTGTGGTTCCACCATATCCATAACCTATTGCGTAAGCAATAGGTTTGCCGTTACTGTGGTGACCACCGGGACGAACACCTCCGGGACCCGTGACGTCATACCTCATGGCGCACGCACTCAGATATGGAGGACACTGGCGTGGCCAACGCCCCCACGCGCCCGCCGAGCCGCCCCCGGTCCGAACGGCGCCCGCCGAAAGGACCCCCCGTGGCCCGCACCCGCCCCACCTACGAAGTCACCCGCGCCAAGCTGGTCGTGGCCTCGGAACGCCTGCGCGAACTCGGGGAAGCAGGCCACGCCGACCTCCTCGACTCCCTGCTCGCGCCCCGCGGGTGGGAACTGCTGCGCCCGCCCGCCGCCGCCTCCGGCAGCGCGGGCGAGAAGAACATGGCGATCCATATGAACAAGGCGATCCGTGACCGGCTGAAGAAGCTGGCCGAGGAGGCCGGCAACGTGCTGAGCGAGGACGTCAACGAGGGCTACGAGAAGTTCCTCGCGGGCCGGTGGACGCCGCGCCAGCCGATCCGCTCGCGCCGCGGCAGCGGTGTGGCGAAGGCCAACTTGAACGTCACCCCGGATGCGGCGCTGCGCCGCCAGGTCGGCGAGCGTACGGCGGCGGCGACCGCAGAGCTCGGCTGGACGGTCACCGAGGCCCGGGTGGCCTCGGCGTGGCTGATGGAGAAGTACGGCATCACCGACGAAGAGCAGGCCCTGTAACGCCGCGGGCTGCGGGCGCCGGCCTGGACGCCGACACCAGGCCCCGCCCGACCGCGTGACATCCCCATAGGAGAGACCTCATGGCGCACGCCATCGAGGCCCCCGCCACCAGCACGACGGCGGAGGGCCCCACCTCGCACACCCAAAACCAGGCCGCCGGACTCCAGATGCTGCGCCGGGAGTTCCCGGAGGAGCAGATCCAGGCGCTGCCCAAGCTGTGGTGCAAGCGCTGCTCGGACTCCCGTACCAAGGTCTGCGAGGACCACCGAAAGGCGCAGTGCAAGGACTGCGGCAACTACCTGACCACCGCGCACGTCGACCTGAGCTACGTCGGGCATGCCGAGCTGACGAACCGGCTGCTGGAAGCCGACCCGCTGTGGGACTGGGAGCCGGTCGCCTTCGACCAGCGTGGCCTGCCGCAGTTCGACGAGAACGGCGGCCTGTGGATCCGGCTGACGGTGTGCGGGCACACCCGGCTCGGCTACGGCGACGCGCAGAGCAAGAAGGGCCCCAACGCCGTGAAGGAGGCCATCGGCGACGCCCTGCGGAACGCGGCGATGCGGTTCGGTGCCGCGCTGGACCTGTGGGCCAAGTCGGATCTGCGGGAGGCGCAGAGCGAGCACCCAAAGACCGCGGAGGACGACGGGTACGTCACGGGTGCCGCACGGTCGGCAGACCCGAAGGCGGCAGCGTCGGGGAGCGCCGAGGACGAGCCCGCCGCGGCGTCGGGCGACCTGGACCGGCTGGTCGGGCAGTACCGCAACTGCTGGGACAACCCGCTGGCGCTCGCCCAGATCCGCCTGGAGGGGCGCAAGGCCGGCCTGAAGGACACCCAGGTGCAGGGCCCGCCGCCGGAATCCGAGTGGACCACCTTCGACGACCTGCTCGCCGTACGCATCGCCGAGCTGAACGCCGGCAAGCGCAAGAACGCCGAGGGGAGTGCCGCCTGATGGCCCGTAGAACGATGCAGCAGACCCGCACCGCCACGCACCGGCCAGCCACCCGCCCCCGCCGTTTCCGGCACGACGAGTACGTCGCTGTCGACCTGTTCTCCGGCTTCGGCGGTCTCACCGAGGGCATCAAGCGCGCCGGATTCTCCGTGATCATGGCTGCCAACCACGACACCTACAAGGTCGAGGTCCACGAGGCGAACCACCCCGAGGCCGAACACTGGATCGCCGACTTGGTCGACCCGGCGGCGGCGGACTATCACTCCGCCCGGGACCTCCCGGCGGCCGACCTCCTCGTCGCGGGCGTGAGCTGCGTCAACCACTCCCAGGCCAACACGCAGAAGGCCTACGCGCAGGGCCTGACGCTGTTCGGGATGGACGACCCGGACTACGAGGACAGGGTCACCCGCTCCGAGCGGGACCGGGCCACGGCGAACTGCGTGCTGCACTACGCGCAGAAGCACCGGCCGCGGATGATCCTGGTCGAGTGCACGACGGAGCTGCAGTCGTGGGGGCCGCTCCTGCCCGGCAGCAAGAAGATCGGCGACGGAACCACCTACCGGTGGTGGCTCAAGCAGTTCGACCTGCTCGATTACAACCACCGGGTGCTGTTCCTCAACAGCCAGTTCTTCGGGGTGCCGCAGTCCCGCAACCGCGGCTACTGGGTGTTCGTCCACAAGTCGCTGCCGATGCCCGACCTGGACCACCGTCCCGTGTCCCGGTGCCAGCGCTGCGACAAGGACGTCGAAGCCGTCTGGACGTGGCGCACCGGTATCCCGCCGACCGGGAAGGTCGCCTACGGCGAGCAGTACGAGTACCGGTGCCCGTCCTGCCGGACCCGCGTCGAGCCGCCGGCCACCCCGTCCATCACCGCCCTCGACCTCACCGATCTCGGAACCCGCATCGGCGACCGGCCGATCAAGGACTTCAAGGACGGCCACCGCGGCCCGTTCGCCGCATCCACGACGGCCCGCATCGAACGCTGCCGCCAGAAGTTCGCCGACTTCCCGGCGATCCTCATGCCCGCCAAGGGCGTCCACGGCTCCGAACGGCTCCTGATCCAGCCCCTGGCGACACAGATCAGCCAGCAGGAGGCCGCGCTCCTGTCGACCGGGCACGGCTTGTGGGGCGAGCCTGCGCTCGCCCTCGCCGTCGACAACTACCAGGGCGCACCCCGCGGCGCAGCCGAGCCGCTGCCCACCCAGCTTGCCTCCGAGACCCTCGCCGTCGTCTCCTCCGGCGTCATCCCCTACCGCAAGCACACCGTGCCCGCCGTACACACCGAACCGATGTCCACGTTCACCTCCGACCAGATCCCCGGCCTGCTCACCGCGGCCGGCTGGTTCAAGCAGAACGGCCCCACCGGCACCGAAACCGCAGCCCACCCCGTCACCGACCCGCTCGGCACACTCACCTCCCGCGACACGACCGCGCTGCTCACCGCGAACTGGGGGCCCGCACTCTCCCAGGTGCCGTTCGAGGAGTGCTTCTACCGGATGATGGCCGCCCACGAGATCGGCCGAGGATGCGGCTTCGACGTGGACTTCCGCGACTACTCCGGGACCTTCCGCGTGTGGGGCACGGCCCGGGATCAGGTCGACGGCTTCGGGAACGCCGTCAGCCCGCAGGTGGGCACCTGGATCGGCGAACGCCTGCGCGCCAGCCTCCACGGTCACCTGGACCGCGGCGACCTGACCGCCGCCGCCGCGTAGTTGTTGCCTGGCGGGGCCTCCCAGCGCCCCGCCCTCCCTGTCCGCCCCACCGGACCCGATCACCCCCACGCACCGCCTGCCCGGGGAAGACCCCCTCGCCTGATCGGAGAACCGCCGTGGACGACCTGCTTCTGACCCTGCCGCCGCTGCTGCTGTGCACCAGCCTGCTCGGCGGCACCCTCATCTGCTGGCACCGCCGACGCCGGGCCCGGCGCCTGCTGCCCCACGACGTGCACATCGGCAGCATTCAGCACCTCGTCGACCAGCTCACCGCCCGCGCCGCCGAACTCGGCGACCAGCTCGAGCTGGAACTGCAGCGGCAGGCCGAACTCCGGGGCCGCGACAGTGCCGAGCGCCTCGCCGTCGAGGAACTCCTGCACGCCTCCAAGCGCCACCCCTGACCCAGGGGCGGCATTTCCCCCTTCCCCTGACAGAGAGGTGGTGAGGACCGTGCTTTCGCGCACCCACACCCTGCTCACGATCCTCACCACCGCTCTCGCGGCCGCGGCCGCCGTCGTCCTGGCGCACCGTCACCGGCAGCTGCAGCAGGCGCTGGCCGCCGAACGCGCCACCCGCCGCCTGGCCGACGCCGCTCACCACCGCGACCTGACCGCGTTCACCGCCCGCCTCCACGTTCCCCCGCCCGACGCCGCGGTCCTCGCCGAGGCCAACCACATCCTCGACACCGCGTACGCCGCCCACCACCAGCACCCGCACGACCCGCACACGGAAGGGGGACCCGCATGACCACCACCACCGCCCACCAGGACCTGACCGAGCACCGCCACTACGCCTACCGCGGATGCGCACCCGACCCCGACACCCCCACCATGGCGGCCGGCGACCCCGACGTGCCCCTCGACGCGTGGCTGCCCTACACCGGCGACGGCGCCGAACCACAGCGCCAACGTCTGGACCGCGAGCAGGCCGCCCTGGCCATCTGCCGCCGCTGCCCCGTCCTGGCCCAGTGCGCCGCCTACGCCATGACCCTCACCCCCGAGGGGAAACTCGTGGAGCCGGAGGGCATCCTCGGCGCAATGCGGGCCCTGGACCGCCACCGCGCCCTCATCGGCGCCCGCACCACCAGCCCGGCCGGCCCCACCGAGAAGGCGCTCGCCGACGCCCGCACCCCGCAGAAGAGGGCGGTGCTGGCCGCGCTCGCCCGCGACACCGACGAGGAACTCGTCGCGTTCCGCGCGGGGATGGATGTGCGGACCGCGAACTGGCACCGCAGCGCCTTGTGCACGCTGCTGGGCCTGGACAAGGAGACCGCGACCCGCCAGCAGCTCCTCACCCTCGCCGCCGACCACGGACTGCTGCCCAAGGGGCTGCGGGTGGTGCCGGACGGGCGGTGGCCGGTCGCCGCCGCCCCCACCACCGACGGCGCCCGCCAGCGCCGCATCGCCCGCGGCGCACCCCGCCAGCTCCTCCTCCCCCCGTTCGACACCCTCCCCCTCACCCGCACCCACCGCCCTCCGGCACCCGCCGCTCCCCGCCGTCGCGCGGCCCGTACCGGCCGGGCAGGCACGGGCGGTACGGCGGCCAGGGGCGGGCGGGCCGGACTGCGGCTCCTCACCACCTACACCGCCGAACCCCTCCCCCTGCCCGAACCCCCACACCCCACCGTGCTCCTGGAGGCCGCAGCGTGACCACCCCCACCGGCCCCCACCCGGACACACCCCACCCGCCAACCGACACGAACGCAGCCGTCGACCAGGCGCTCGCCGAACGGGCCACCAGCAGCGGCCAGTGGCTCGCCGGCCTCATCACCGCCGCCATGCTCGACACCACCGCCACCCCCAGCAAACTCCCCACCCTCACCTTCGCCGACCTCGGCCTGCCCGACGACACCGTCACCCGTATCTGGCAGGCCGGACTCGCCGTCGGCTACCGCGCCGGACACCTCGCCGCCCGCCCCCAACTCCACCGCGACACCCTCCAGCGGCTCCAGGCCGCGCTCACCGACGCCGGACACACCGCCATGGGCCGCCTCACCGCCCGCACCCTCAACACCCTCCCCCCGGTACCGCACCCCGCAGACCTCGACCACGACCACGTCCGTGGGGGACACGAGTGACCGGCCCGCGCGCCCAGCGCGGACGGCCCGTCACCTTCGACACCCACCAACGCCAGAAGTACCTGACCGCGCTCACCGACGGCGCCACCCTCACCCAAGCCGCCGCGGCCGTCGGCATCACCGCCCGCTGGGCCGCCAAGACCGCGGCCACCGACCCCACCTTCGCCGCCGCCCGCACCGCCGCCCGTGCCGCAGGGAAACGCGTACGCGACGAACGCATGCCGCACGACGAAACCCGCTACATCAAACTCGGCTGCCGCTGCCCCATCTGCACCAAAGCGGCCACCGCCAACCGCGGCGCACGACGCAACCGGACCACCCACCACACCAGCCCCCACACCGACCCCGAACCCGGAAAGGTCACCACCATGCCCAACCCAACCGCCCCGCCTGACCCTTCGTTGCTGCTGGCCAGAGCCTCGTAGTCCGAATACGGGGCACCCTGCAAGATCACGTTATTTACTTCCATTTTTGGTAGGACACGCAACTCCCGCCGCACGCCCGTGCGATGAGCTGGATATCTGATGACCAGTCGGATAAGCGACACAACTGCCGAGGAGGTAGCAGAGTGGACGCATCAACAGATAGGCTGCGCCCAGCGCCAGACGACCACTCAGGTAACGGGTGGCCCGGAAGGCCGAGGGCAGAACGAAGCCCCCACTGAAACCCCTGGTTTTTGCCGGACCAGGGAGCGGGGGCCTGGTCGAACCCTCTCTGCGACAAGAAGGTGTCGACCGCGTCGACACAACCACGAGTAGAAGGTGCCGACATGCACGAGAGTACCCGGACAACCGGGGTGTCAGACAGTGGGACCTCAGCCACCGCCGTGAAGATCACACCGGCGATGTACGGCGCAGGCCCTGTCACCACGATCCGCAGCACACGATGACCGCCCAGGGCGAGGACATCCTCGCCTGGATGGAGACCGCCATCGCCGAGCGGGAAGACACAGCACGGCTTGCCACCCAGGGAACGTGGCGTACGCACGACACGCACCTGGACCTGGGAGGCCACACAGCCACCGTCCTGGTGGGTGAGTGGAACGACACCGAGTTGCTCGCCTGGCTGCCCACGATGAGCCACACGCCGTGGGACGACGCCCGCAACGTCTGGAACAACGCCACCCACATCGCGGCGAACGATCCGGAGTCGGTGCTGCGCCGCTGCGCCGCCGACCGGAAGCTGCTGCAGCTCCACGGCGGCAGGATGCACTCCTGCCCTGCCACGGATGAGACGGATTACCTCGACGAGTGGACTCAGTTCGGGCACGACGATGCCTGCCCGGTTGTACTGAATCTTGCCGAGGGCTACGGCTGGACGGGAGACGAGCGATGACCGCCCCCCGCGTGGCGCCGGATCTCCCGGACAGGGAACTGTGCTCGGCCACTTACCCAGCTCCCGGCCCCGATCGCGGAGCGATGTGCAACGAGATTCTCGGGCACGCCGACAACCACTGGGCCCTCGCCGTCGTTGCAGGCGAGTACCGGCGCTACGTCATATGGACACCCGCTGGCGTCGTGATGCCCGACGAAGAAACTTCCCTCGCTCCTGCGCAGGGACAGACCTCACCCATTAAGGGAGATCAGATGACGTAGCGCTATCTGCGGGAGGTTCTGCTGCTCCCCTGCCAGGGAGACGCTTCCTCAACCGCCTGGCCGCTTCCCGTTCGGTGGACTGCCATCCACTGTCCGGCTTCGCGGCCACGTACCACGGCTCGCCGTTCACTGACGAGCTAAGGCCAATCGGGGGCCAACCCGAGAGGCGAATTTTGCACCCACCACCACAGCGGGGCTTTTTCATGCCCTGATCCAGCAGACCGAGGCAGGTACATCTTGCAGTACGCGCACCCTTCTTGTCAGCTTCACCAGTCCCATGCGGGCGATTCGTCCGTAATCTGCCCTCCCCCGAGTGACATCGAGTACCTCAACGGCACCCCCAACCCGTCACTCCGAGCCGACCTCGTGCGCGGCACGCGCGCCCAGTCCGTCGAGCACACCGCCTCCCGCCGCAGCGGGCCGCGCCGCTGGCTGCGCGCCGTCCAGTGGCTCATCGCGGCTGGCCACCACCCGAAGGCGAACTCCACCACCCTGGCCGTCGCGCGAGACCTGGCCGCGCGCATGGACTACGACCTCGGACACGTCCGCTACTGCCTCGACGAGACGGCGGCACGGCTCGGCGTGTCGAAGGCGACCGTGAAGCGCCACACCGCCATCCTCCGCGAGCTCGGGGCGCTCGCCTGGGTCGTGCACGGCACGAAGGCGAACATCCGCCGCGCGCTCGGACTCGGCGGGTACGCGGCCACCGCGACCGTGTACGCGGCGGTCATCCCGCCCGTGTACGACCACGCGATGGGCCACACGCTCATCGGCTCCGGGTATGAGGCGCGGATCGTCATCGACCAGCGCAGGCAGACCCCGGAGCCTGTGGATAACCCGCCTGTGGACAACCCGGGTTCCGAGACCCGTGAGCCCCCTTCCCTTAGCTCAGCCAGAGAAGTGGGTCAGGTTGAGATGGTGGGTGGTTTTAACAACACCCCGCGCAAGCGCGCGAGCCGTCGAACCGACCGACTCCCCCACCAGAAGACCAGCAGCAACAGCCAGGGCCAGGACGGGCACGCCCGCCGCAGTCCGCAGCAGGTGGCCCGGGAGATCCGGGAGACGCAGCTGGTGCGGGCGATGGTCAACTGGACGCAGGGCGAGCGGATCCGGCGCCTGGCCTACGTGCTGCGGCCGTACTTCGACCGCGGCTTGTGCGCCCCGGAGATCGCCGCCGAGCTGCACGGGCTGTGCCTGCGCGGCCGACCGAAGCAGCCCGCCACGTTCATCCACGCCCGCCTGGTCCAGCAGCAGACGCGGGATGCGGAACTCGCCGCCGAGCAGGCCGCGCAGGAAGCCTCCACCGCGCCGCAGGACAACGCCGCCTGGCAGGCTCTCGCTGCACAGCAGGCCGCCCTCGCCGAGCTGTTCGCCGTCCCGGCCCGCACCGACGACGACCGCCGCCACGCCCGCCTGTACGGCTGGGACCGCTGGGAGGAGGTCGCCGAGCACTACGACGAGGACCCCGATGACGCTCTGGACCTGTACGGAGAGCGTCTCGTGACCTTCGCAATCCGCCAACAGGGACGTCAGGAGGCCGGGGTATGAGCAATGTGGCTATCAGCAGCCGGCTGGCGGACGCCTGGAACGTCATCGACGGAGACGGCACAGCTGGGTGGCAGGCATCGTGGTTCGATGCTCCTCGCAACCGACTGGTCGTGGAATGCGCCGACGAAGGAGCGCTGCGCGTCATGCGTCTGTCTGCACCCCAGCTCGTGGAGACGCTCAATGCCCAACTCGGCGAACCCTGCATCACTGAGATCCTGGGCGCCATCCAGGAAGTCCGTGTCCTGATCACTGGGTCGCGTACATGGAGCGACCGGCAAGCAGTCGCCGATGTCCTGCTCGGTGTCTGGCACGACGTCACCCAGGTCTATTCGCCTAGCGCTCGCCTAGTCATCGTGCATGGTGACTGCCCCACGGGCGCCGACGCCATCGCCAAGCAGTGGGCGCTGGACAACGGAAAGTGCCACGAACCGCATCCCGCAAACTGGGGCGGCCCTTGCCTGGACGTCTGCCCGCCGGCCCCTCATCGGAAGAACTCCGCACAGCATGGCGATTACTGCCCGCTGGCCGGACATCACCGCAATCAGACGATGGTCGACATCGGTGCGCACCTCTGCTTGGCCTTCCATCGGGATGGCTCCCGCGGCACAGCTGACGCCATCCACCGGGCTAAGGCAGCAGGCATCCCGGTGTTCCGGTTCGAACCGGGAGGAGCGGCCGCCCGTGTCTGACTCACCCACTACTCCTGGCGGACCCGGCTCTGGCGTGGACCTGGCCCGCCAGGCGCTCGCCGCCTACAAGGCCACCGCGAAGACTGAGCCCGCACGCAAGGCCGCCCGCCAGCCGCGACGCACCGTCCGCACCGGAGAACGCCGCGACCCCGCCAACCTGGGATCCGCACTCCGGAGGCTCTCCGCCGAGCAGGACTGGCAGATCAGCCTCGGCGGTGGCGACGTCCTCGACCGCTGGGCCGTGCTGTGCCCGCAGTTCGCCGACACCGTCCACCCCGAGGGCTACGACGCCGAGCGCGGCATCCTCGTGCTGCGCCCTAGCACCGATGCGACCGCGACCGCGCTGCGGCTCCTCGGCGGCCAGCTCGCCAAGCAGATCAACGACAAGCTCGGCAAGCCGATCGTCGCCCGCATCCGGATCCTGCCCGTCGGATACCGCCCCGAGCGCCCGCCCGCGGACCCAGCTCCCGCAGAACCGCCGCGCACTGAACGGCCGGTGAAGACCCGCGAGACGGCTTCACCCGGCTACCAGCGCGCTCGCCAGGCGGCGCTCGCCCACCGGCCCGACCGCACCCGGCGCAGTCCGCTCCTGCAGGCCGCCATCGACGGACAGGACACGGCGCTCGCCGACCTCCGCAACCGGGAACCCGAGCAGGCCTTCACCGACGCCGTCGCCGAATGCGAGCGTCTCGAGCGGCTCAACGGCGCCGGCCTGGACGAGACCGAACGCATCCGCCAGGCCGCCATCGCCCGCAAGCACGCCGGCGACCAACCCGTCCCCCGCGCCTTCGACGTCGCCTAGCGAGTTTTACGGCCGTAAAACTCAGATGCCGAACCGCGCCCATGAGCGGAGGGAAGGCCCGCGAGCATCCCCGCCACCATCAAGACAGGACCGTCGCCTGCTCGCCACACACGGAGCCCCCATGAACCTGAAGCACAACCTCCCGCCCGGCACCCCAACCTCCGCTGAACTCCTTACCCTGCCCCGACACCGCTACGAGCAGCTGGTGGCCAAGCACCTGGACTTCAACCGCCGCAATCAGTGGATCTGGCGGAGCCTGGGGCACCACACATGCCTGACCCGCACCGAGACGGCCCTCACCAACCTGCGCAAGACCCTCGAGGCTGGCATCCGCCGCAAAGAGATCGCCGACGAGAACCCGGCACACCGGCAGCGAGAGCTCATCAACGCCCGCCAGGAATACATCCGTGTCCTCGGCAACCTGCACTCGGCCATCGACCGGTACAAGGGGCAGGCCGAAGAGCTGATGGCCGCCGTGGAGGAACACCGCAGGGCCTGCCTGGCCGAGGAGATCGTCCCCGAGGAACACGACCTCGCCCTGTGGGCCGTCCTGCCCAGCGACGGCACGGCGCTCGACGTCGCCTGAGAGTTTTACGGCCGTAAAACTCGCCCGACTGCAAACCTCGGGTCAGCGCGGCGAACCCTCGGGCACCGCACGGGTTTTACGGCCGTAAAACTCTCAGGCACCCGGGACGGCTCACCAGCCACACGAACCCGTCTGGAATGATGCTCTCCGTCCGAAGTACCGGAACCATCGGGAAGCACTCGGAGAGCACATGCCTCACATCACGGTCGTCCTGAACCAAAAGGGCGGCATCGGAAAATCCATGATCGCTATGCAGCTTGCAGCGGTCTACGCGGAGATCCTCGCCGACGAGGATCAGGGCGACCCCAACGTCGCCGTCGTCTCGATCGACCCGCAGAGCACCAGCGTCGACTGGGCCGAACACATCGAGAAGGAAGGCCGCAAGGTCCCCTTCAGGGTCATCGACGCCAGCGGCAACATCAGCAGCCTGCGGAAACTGCGCAAGGCCAAGGCCCGCATCGTCATGGTCGACACGCCCGGCTTCCTGCCCCTGGGCGAGGACGGCGAAAGCATCGACCCCCTCGGCGAGGGCCCGGTCGGCGACGCGCTGCGCGCCGTCCTCGACGTGGCCGACGACGTCATCGTGCCGCTGGAGACCGACCCCGCCGGCTTCAAGCCGACACGCACCACCATCGAGAAGGTCATCAAGCCGCGGGACCTCCCGTACGGGGTGGTCATCAGCAACTGGGAACCCCGCGACGGCAAGCTCGACCTCGAGCGCACCCAGAACATGGTGCGCAAGCAGGGCTGGAGCCTGTTCAACGCCGACGTCCGGCACTTCCGCATGCACGCCCGAGCCTTGGCCGAGGGACGGGTCGTCACCCAGTACATGTCCAACCACACGGCGACGAAGGCCAAGCAGGACTTCCTCGCCCTAGCGCTCGAGCACCAGCTGCGCAGCCAGAAGCAGAAGGCGGCCCTCTGATGGCCAGCAACCGTAACGCCTTCGACGACTTCCTCGGGGAAGACGACGACGAGAAGGTCGTCGACACCAAGGCCGACGGGCGCCTGCTGCGAGTCCCGCTGGCTCGCATCGCGCCGAACCTCGTCAACCCCCGTGAGGACTTCGGCACACGCGACCAGCTCATCGACTTCGGCAAGAGCCTCAAGCGGCGCCAGAACCAGGCATGCCCGGTGGTCACCAAACGGGCCTACCTGAAGCTGTGGCCGGAGCACGCCGAGACCGTCGGCAACGTCGACGTGGTCATCGTCAGCGGTGAGCGACGCTTCCGCGCGGCCACCGTCGTGGGCATGGCCGCCCTGGACTGTGTCATCAACGACGACTTCGCCGCCAGCAGGAAGGTGTTCCTCGAGGCGGTCGTCTCCGAGAACGTCGACCGGCAGAACTTCGACACCGTCGAAGAGGCGTACGCCGTCCAGTCCCTGGTGAAGGAGTTCGGCTCCAACCGTGCGGTCGCGCAGCACTTCGAGCGGGCCGACGGCTGGGTGACCCAGCGGATCCTCCTCACCCACCTCGCCACGCCGATGCAGGACCTCGTGCGCAAGAAGGGCATTCCGCTCGAGCACGCGCGCACACTCGGCAAGCTCGCGCGCGACCACGCGTGGTCAGAAGAGGAGCAGGCCACCTGGTGGCAGCAGAAGCAGCAGGAGCTCAAGGAGGCCGCCGACAAGCTCAAGCAGGACAAGAAGGACCGGAAGGTCGCAGGCAAAACCGGCGGGGGCACCAAGGCCGCTGCTCCGTCCCGGACCGCGGGCGCCGGCGCGGAGCAGCGGCGAACTGAACCCGAGACCTCGGAGAAGAAGCCAGCGGGGACCGAGCCGAGTTTTACGGCCGTAAAACTCAAGCCGGAGCAGACGCCGCCCGCCGCCACGGATGACGCAGGTGGCGGCGAGGGCGGGCCGGGGGAGACTTCGGCGGGTCCCGAGTCGAAGGAACAGCCCGACGGGCTTCCCGAGCAGCGGGCCCCTGAGGCGCTGGCGCCAGAGACTGCAGGCTGGAACTTCCCTTACGGCAGTGCCGAGATCTGCGCCCGGCTGCTCGGCAACCACATGGAGCGCGACAAGCTGGAGGCCCTGCACAAGCTCGTCGGCGAGCTCCTGGAGAAGGAAAGCGCCCCGGCGTCCTGACGTCCCGGTGCGGCTGTCGGCCCCGTTTCCCTGCCCGTGGTGGGGGAGCGGGGGCCGATCTGTCGACCAGTCAGATCCGGTCAGTTTGTGACCGTTGCCGGGGTTTTTCTGTCACTCGGTCGTGTGATCGAAGGACCCGGCCCTTCCCGCGCACGCCCTGTGCGCCTTGGGTGGGGAGGGCCGGTCGCCGTCGCAGGGGGCCGGCCGCCGGGCTGGGGGAGCGGGTCCCTGGGGGAGGCTCCCTAGCGGGTCGCAGCCCCGCCGCCCCCGGCCCTCCCGCGGCCCCGGCACCACGCAGGCCACCACCGGGAACAGCGTGCCGTCCAGCCCCTAGAGGGGTGGACGGATCCGCGCCTACAATCACCGTCATCTGACGGGTACGCCCGTGAGGTCTCGAGCCCCCGCCAGGGGTGGGTGCGTTGTCGGCTGCTCCGTCCCCAGCCCGCGGGGGCTCCCTCATGCCCACCCGCCCCGCGCCCGAGCGCGGCGGCCGAAAAGCGTACCCCTGGGCGCGTTAAGGGCTGGTGAAAAGTCAGGCGCCCCTCACCATGTGACCCCTTTTGCTGTCACAGTGGCATCCCGGTCCGACTGGCAGCCAGGGCCGGGGCGAGGGTCCGGCCACAAGGGGAGCGCCGGGCGCCTCGGACCTTCCCACCTGCCAGAGGAGCGGAGTCGTGCCATGCCTGGAGCACGCCCGGATTCCCCGCCGGGGCCCGGCCCCCTGGGGGACGTCGTTCACCTCGACCACCGGCGGGCCGCCGGCCCGGTGATGCCCGTCGACGGCAACGCCGCGGCCGCGTACCAGCCTCGTGATGACGTGAGCGCCGAGCAGTCCCTCGCCGTCACCGTCGAAGCGCTCTTCGCCCAGCGGCACCGCACCCTCACCGACCCGCAGACCGCCGAGGCGTTCCGCACCAGCCTGGACGGGGTGCAGCTGCTGCTGTCCGGCGCGCGCGCCCAGGGTGTTCTCGGCGAGGAGGCGTACACGGAGCTCACGTCGATGCTCGCGCACATGCGGAGCGCACCCGACTTCTTGTGAATATGCCAGGAGCTGACGCTCCGTAAGGTACGTGAATAGGTAACAACCCGGCACACGCCGTTGATCAACACTGACTTTCCGTTCAACAACGGCCACTTGCGTGCCATCATGGGGCGTCCGGAATAACCCGGAGTGAGCAACTCCGGCCCCCCGGCGCGCGCCCCTGGCTCCCCCCACGGCTCAGCACCGCGCCCTGCGGGCCGCCGATGGATTGGGGACACCATGGGCCTGTCGGGAGACACGGACAGCACCGCCAGCCGCATGCGGCTGATCGAAACCGAATTCATCACCCCCCGCCGCACCGGCGACACCCTCGGCCGCCGCGCCACCACCAGCGCGCCCGCCGCACCCGTCAACCTCGGCATCCTCGACCACATGGCCGCCAGCGTGAACGAGGTCGTCGACTTCACCCGCGCCGCCGCCCCCGACGCCGGCCCGCCCCCCGCCAAGGCCTCCGCCGTCTACGCGTGGATGGCCGACCATGCCGAGCACCTCGCCGAGGAGAAGAGACGAGACGCCGAGGTGCTCGTCCTGCGCCAGGGCCTCGAGCACGCCGCCGCCATGGGCGAGGAAGACGCCGTGCGCAGCTTCGCCCGCCGCCAGCCGTGCCCCAGCTGCCGCTGCTACGGGCTCTTCTGGCGCCCCACGCCCCGGCTCGCCGCCTGCGTCAACCGGAACTGCGCCGGGCCCCGCCAGCCTGCCCGCACCTTCACCCTTGCCCAGCTCGCCCGCCAGCACGTCGAGGCACGGGAATCTCTCGCCCGCCGTGCAACCTGACGGGCCCCACGTCGGTCTACGTACCAACACCGGATTTTGCACACTGCAACACCACAACCCGGCCCCGCAGTTGGGGTCACCGTTTCGGCCGGGGGGCGCTGCGAACGCCTGGTCCTACCGAGACAAGGGGGCCACTTCGTGGCCGTACAGCATCTCGTCCCAGCGGACTGTGACCTGATCTCTCTCAGGGAGGCCCAGGCGCTCTTTCAGGAGACGCCACACCCCATGTCGCTCAGCACCCTGAAACGCCTGGTGGCCCGCTACCGGCTCGACACCACGCGCATCGACCGCGCGATCCACGTCTCCTACAGCGACCTCCTCCAGGCGCACCGCGACGAGATCGACCGCCAGGCCGCCGCCCGCGGTCTGCCGTGACCTGACCCCGGCGCCAGTTCAGCCCTGCTCCCCGGACCCCGGAGTGGGGCCATTTTCATGCCCGCACGGCAAACCATTGTGCTCACAATGACTTATGGGTTACCTTGGGTGGGCCGACAACGACAGCCCCACCAGCGGGCGCTGACGGACCCCAGTCACGAACGGAGCCCAGCCGTGGCCGTGATGACGCACACCCAAAAACACCCCACCACCAGCACCTACACGGCCCTCACCCCCGCCGACCAGGACCGCTTCGACCAGCTCATGGAACAAGCCGACGCCGCGGGCCCCGCCGACTACGCACCCCTCATGGACGCCCTCGCCGCCCTCACCGGCCTCCCCAAGGGCGAGATCCGCAAGTGCGGCTGCTCCT
The DNA here is from genome assembly GCF_056432085.1 of Streptomyces sp. NPDC045678. Classification (NCBI taxonomy): domain Bacteria; kingdom Bacillati; phylum Actinomycetota; class Actinomycetes; order Kitasatosporales; family Streptomycetaceae; genus Streptomyces; species Streptomyces sp. NPDC045678. Next base: position 77,942 of record NZ_JBWKJS010000013.1, on the reverse strand, counting down.
GCTGGTGCCCCACCGTCTTCGACGCCGACGACCCCGACGCCCACGTCATCGAGGAGTCCGGCGGCTACAACCTCGCCCGCCACCAGTGCCCCTGGTGCGCCGACCAGCACCCCGAAACCGCCTGAGCCGCACCGCCAGCCACCACTAGGGGAGACCCACATGCGTAGCACCACCTCAGCCGCCGGACAGCAGACCCTGATCGACATCCCGCAGGAGATACCGAACCTCGCCGACTACGACGTCCTCCTTGTCGCGAGCAGCGCAGGCAAGGACTCCCAGGCGATGCTCGATCACGTCGCTGAACTCGCCCGCGACGCCAACGTCATGGATCGCATGGTCGTCCTCCACAACGACCTCGGCGAGGTCGAGTGGCCCGGCACGAGCGAACTCGCCCAGGAGCAAGCCGAGCACTACGGCGTCCGCTTCGAGATGCGGCATCGCGAGCAAGGTCTCCTCCTCGACCAGATCCGAGACCGGCACTACAAGCTCCGAGCCAAGGGCGACACCTCCACACCAGCATGGCCGTCCTCCGCTGCCCGGTACTGCACCTCCGACCAGAAGCGGGGGCCAGCCCGCAAGCTCATCACTCAGCTCGTCAGCGAACTCGGCCTCGGCCGGCAAGCCCGCGTCCTGTACTGCCTCGGCATCCGCGCTCAGGAGTCCAGCGGTCGAGCCAAGAAGCCGCACCTGGAACTCGACAAGGCCGCCACCTCCGGCGTCCGCGAGGTCACCACCTGGCATCCGATCCTTGACTGGACCGAAGACCAGGTCTGGGAGCGCATCCGCACATCCGGTGTCCGCTATCACTGGGCCTACGACAAGGGCATGAAGCGGCTGTCCTGTTCCTTCTGCATCCTCGCCTCCCGCGAAGACCTTGCCTGCGCTGCGCGCCTGCGCCCCGACATGGCCCGGAAGTACTTGGAGTTGGAGCAGGAGGTGGGCCACACCTTCAAGGCCGACCTGTCCATGGCGGAGATCGTCGCCGAGGCCGAAGCGGCTGCCTGACACTCCCCAGACCGCCCGGCGGCGGTCGAGCCCCGACCTCCCGCCGCCGGGCTGAACAACCCCGCCAGGAGCCCAATCGTCCACGCCCCCACGGGGCCTGACACCCAGGAATAGCCCCCATGGCCCGATTGACCAAGGAACAGTCCAAGCGACACCAAGAGGCGTGCGCCCTGGTCGAACTGGACCGCAGTCTCACCGAAGACGAGAAAGACTTCGTCCTGGAGCACTGGCAGGAAGCAGCAACCGCCACCCACAACCTCGACGGAGCCTTCTTCACCCCGGAAGGCCTCGCCCGGGACCTGTCCATCGAGGTCGCTGGCGACCGCATCATCGACCTGTGCGCCGGCATCGGACGCCTCGCTTACGGCTGCCGAGACCTATGGGGCCGCCGCTGGAACAACGAGCAGCCCCGCCAGTTCGTGTGTATCGAGAAAAACCCCGACTACGTCAAGGTCGGCCGGAAGATCCTCCCCGAAGCCGAGTGGATCTGTGCCGACGTTCTCACCGTGCCTGGCATGGACCTTGGACGGTTCGACACGGCGATCAGCAACCCGCCGTTCGGCAGCATCAGGCGCAGCGGTAACGCACCAGGCTACTCCGGCCGACGCTTCGAGTACCACGTCATCGCAGTGGCCTCGCAAATCGCCACGTTTGGCGCGTTCATCATCCCTCAGGGCTCCGCGCCCTTCCGGTACAGCGGTGACCGCCGATACCGCGAAGAGATCGACCAGGAATGCGCCGGCTTCCAGGAGCAGACCCACATAGACCTCACGTGCGGCGCCGGCTTCGACACATCCACCTACCGCGACGAGTGGCGAGGCGTAGCCCCAAAGGTCGAGATCGTCACCTGCGACTTCACCGAGCCGATGCGGTCCGAGGACGTCAAGCCAGTCACCGCTGCCGCGCCCGTCGAAGCAGTCGCAGCGCGGCCCCGGAAACCGACGACCACCATCCACCTCCCCGGCGAAGGGCCAGGGGACGAGCAACTCACCTTCGACGTATCCGCCGCCTGAAGGGGGCTGCCATGACCCTCACCCCCCTCACCGACCCCGCCGACACCACCACTATCACCGCCGACCTCTACGGACTCCCCACCGGCCGCCTCACCACCCGCGGCAACGCCGCCCACGCCTTCGTCGACCAACTCGACGACCTCACCACCTGGCTCACCACCCGCGGCGGCTACACCACCCGCGAACGCGCCGGCGGCGGCGTCACCCTCTGGACCCTCCGCACCACCACCGAACCCCGCGCCGACGGCAGCCGCACCCCCGTCTTCGTCCACACCCTCGCCCTCGACGAAGAACCCGTCCCCGACGAACTCACCGAAGCCCTCAACTAACCAACCCCCCACGCCCCCACACCACGGAGCACCACCCAGAACAGAACCCGGACGGAGACCGGCCATGGCCACGAAAGCCCGCGCGCGCACCAAGAAGACCACCCCCAAGAAGCGCCCAGCCCCCGCGCCCGCCCGGACCTCCACCGCCGAACTCCGCGAAGCCCTCCCCATCCGGCCCCTCGGCCCCCGCTCCCCAGGCGAACTCGCCTGCGCCCGCGCCGCCCTCGCCAACGCCACAGCCCGCCTCCCCATACCCGTCCGCGCCTGGCACCCCCTCCCCGACGGCCACGCCTACGCCCACCTCGGCGACACCGTCCTCATCCACACCGCGCACCGCGCCCCCCTCTTCACCGCCTACACCCCGTGCCCCAACGGCGCCCACCACCAGCACCCGGTAACCGGCCAGCCCACCCTCACCGAAGCCCGCACCCTCGCCGCCCGCTGCACCACCGGGCACCACGACGAGCAGCACGTCGACACCGTGAAGCCGCCGAAGGTCCTGCAGCTCGGCGAAGGCCTTCGCCGAGCCCGCGCCAGCGCCAGTGAGACCGCCGAACTCTCCGCCCGCGACATCGCCGAAGGCCTTGCCGCCCGCGCGGCCGCCGACCAACCCAAGGAGCACCCCGAAGCATGAGCGAGGAACAGCCCGACTGGTACACCGCCGTACAGCAACGAGCCCACGCCGAAGCCGCCACCGTCCCCGAACCCACCGTCAAGGCCGTCGAGTACACCGTCAACTGCGTCCCAGAAGACGACCTCGACGGGCACCTCTTCGAACTCCGTGTCCAGTACCGCGGCGACGACCGCTACGCCGTCATCAGCGGCGGCCAGATGTGCCTCGGCGTTGACGGCACCTGGGACTACGGCGTCAAGGAGTACGACCGCGGCGACGACTGGCTCAACGCCCACCGCTTCGACCTCGACACCGCCCTCCGCCACGCGAAGGAACAGGCCCGGCTCGTCACCGTCAACGGCCACACCGTCGCCGACGCCATCACCATGCGGCAGAAGCAGGCCGAATGCGATGGGTAAAGGGCAGCCGCTTGAGCGGAACCCGAATTGGAAGGGTGGCCGCTCCATAGCCTCCAACGGCTACGTCCTGGTCAAGCGCCCCGACCACCCCCGCGCCGACTGCCGCGGCTACGTCTATGAGCACATCTTGGTAGCCGAGCAGCTGATAGGCCGACCGGCCGCAAGGGCGAACAGGTCCACCACAAGAACCACATCAAGACCGACAACCGGCCCGAGAACCTCGCCGTGAAGGCCAGCAGGGCCGACCACGCTGCGGAGCACCGCAAGCGAACCGACCTGCGCGGCGTGAACGAGCCGAACGTGACGGTCGCCTGCGCCTGCGGATGCGGCCAGACCTTCCTCAAGTACGACGCCACCAACCGGCCCCGCCGCTACGTCAGCGGCCACAACACCCGTAGGAGCCCCAAGCCGTGACCAACATCGAGTGGACCCAGCAGGTATGGAATCCTACGACCGGATGTGACCGCATCAGTCCTGGATGCCTGAATTGCTATGCATTGACCATGGCTAAGCGCCTCAAGGGCATGGGGCAGGCCAAGTACCAGAACGACGGCAACCCGAAGACATCCGGACCCGGCTTCGGCATCACCACGCACGCCACCGCCATCAGGGAACCCCTGCGATGGAGGAAGCCCCGCCTCGTCTTCGTGAATTCCATGTCGGATCTCTTCCATCCGGGAGTTCAGACCGCAGACCTGCATCTGATCTTCGGCGTGATGGCTGCCACCCCGCAGCACACCTACCAGGTCCTCACCAAGCGACACGGCCGCATGCGCAGCCTCCTCAACGACCCCCAGTTCGCCCACATGGTGCACCACCGCGCCGAAGCCGTCTTCGGCAAGCCCGTAACCGCCGGCTGCCCCTGGCCACTTCCGAACGTCCACCTGGGCGTCTCCGTGGAGAACCAGAAGTGGGCCGACATCCGCATCAAGCACCTGATGCAGACCCCAGTAGCCGTCCGCTTCCTGTCCCTGGAACCCCTCCTTGGCCCGGTACGCCTCCACCGCGGACACGCCTACTGCCCCACCCACGACTCCTGGGGCGGATTCTGCTCCGGCCCGTGCCACGACCTCATCCGACCCGACTGGATGATCATCGGCGGGGAGAGCGGCCCCGGAGCCCGCCCCTTCAACCCCCAATGGGCCGCCGACCTCATCGACGACGCCCGCCAGGCCGGCGCCGCACCCTTCGTCAAACAGCTCGGATCCGTCTGGGCCCGCGACACCACCGTCAACGGGAAGACCGTCGCCGCCCACGGCGACACCAAGGGCGGCACCCCCGACTACTGGCCAGCCCACCTCCGCGTCCGCGAGTACCCGAGCGCCCACAAGCCCACAGCCGCGCGGGAGACCACCCCCGGATACGACATCGCCCTCGCCGCCGCCCAACACGAAGACGACACCGCCTACATCCGCCAACTCGCCGCCGAACTCACCCACGCCCTCAGGCCCGACCGGTGAACGCCTGCCTGGCCGGCTGCCACGGCAAAACCCGCTTCCCCAGCAGACGCACCGCCCGACGCCGCGCCCGACAGATACGCGGCACCGGCGGACCCGCCTTCACCACCTACCGCTGCCGCTGGTGCGGAGCCGTCCACCTCGGTCACGCGCGCGGCCACGCCACCCACCTCCGCTCCGGCCCCCACGGCCCCATATCCGTCCAGGAGTACGCCGCGTGACCCTCACCGCCCCGCCCCATGCACCCGACGGCCCCCACGTCATCGGCATCGACCCGTCCCTCACCGCCACCGGCATCGCCTCCACCCGCGGATGGTGCGAAGTCATCGGACACCCCAAACGCGCCAAGGACCCCGGCATCACCCAGCTACCGCACGCCAACCGACTCGCCGCCATGCGCACCGTCCTCGACAACGTCCTCGCCGCGGTGAAACACCCCGACCTGGCGGTCATAGAACTGCCCGCCGTGTCCCGCAGCGGGGGAGGAGCCCACGAACGCGGATGGCTCTGGTGGCAGCTCTACAACCAGCTCCACAAGGCCCAGATCCCCATTGGGCTTCTGTCCCCCAACCAGCGCGCCCTGTACGCCACCGGCAAGGGCAACGCAGGCAAGGGAGCCGTCGTCGACGCCGTCGCCCGCCGCTTCCCCGCCTGGACCACCGACGGCAACGACAACGCCGCCGACGCCGTCGCCCTCATGGCCGCCGGCCGCGACTGGCTCGGCCACCCCATCGCCGACCTCCCCAAGACGCACCGCGCAGCCCTCGACAAAGCCGTCTGGCCCGCCCTCGACCTCACCGGAGCCCTCTCATGACCACCGAGACCCGCCGCCCTACGAGTCATGCCGCCCACAGCGCCGACTGGCGCCGCCGCCCCGCGACCGCGAGCGAGTCCTGGCGGGACCGGGCCGCCTGCTACAACCGGCCCGAGAAGTGGTGGGACGGCGACGACGCAGACGTGACCGCCCGCGCCCGGCAGATCTGCCGCACCTGCCCCGTACTCGCCGAATGCCTGGCCGAGCAGATGCGCAGCGAGGCCTCCACGATGTGGAACCGCACGCTGGTCCGCGGGGGCCTGACCGGGCCGGAGCGCACGCAGTTGTTCCTCGACGAGCGGGAGGACGGGCCGTACGACGCCGAGGAAGCGCGCCTCCTCGCGCTGGAGGCCGAGGCGTTCAACCGTCCCGTCGCCGACGTCGTGCCGGAGGGCACGTCGGAGTCCACGGTGCGGCTCGCTGCCCGGCTGGCGGGGGAGGAGGTAGAGCGTCGCCTCCCGCCGAGCGCGGTGGAGTTGCGGGGCGGCACGGCCAAGCAGCGCGCGTTCGACCGGGCCGACGACATCCTGGCATGGCGTGCGGACGGGGTGTCGACGAAGGACATCGCCCGGCGTCTGGGTATGGGGCGCCCGTCGGTGGAAGCCGTGGTGCGCGCCTACCGGCCCATCGAGGAGGAGTTGCACAAGGCGGCTGAGAGTGAGGCGTGGGCCCGGAAGCGGGAGCAGTTCCTGAACGGTCAACTGAAGTCCGCGGACCTGTCGGAGGCTGAAGAGCTGGCCGCGATCGGCTGGGCAGTCGCGCGCGGGCGGTCCTTCGCCCAGATCGACCGGGACCGCGGGGTCACGAAGAACACGACGGCGCAGTTCGTGTCGAGGCGGAGGCGCGCGTACGCGGCGCGGGGCGAGGAGTTCCCCTTCGAGTCGCCGACCAGCAGCCAGCTGACTGTCCGGCAGGTGGTCCGCATTCGGGAGCTGTATGCGCAGGGAGGCGTCACCGACCTGGAGCTCGGCCTTCGGTTCGGTGTGCCACGCAACGTCGTCAGTCACGTGCTGAGCGGCAAGAACTACCGGCACGCGGGCGGTCCGATCAGGAAGGGCCCGGACCCGGAGTCGGTCAGGGCCTCCCGGAAGTTCAACGCACGGCCCGACGACGCGGAGCTGCCTGCGCGGGCAGCCAGCTGACCACTACACAGGAAGCAGGACGGCATGAGTTTGCCGACGATGCACGGCACGGCCCGGCTGATCGATGCGCCGGAGTTGCGGTTCAGCCCGCAGGGCAAGGCGGTGGTGAAGGTGCGCCTCGCGTTCAACGCGCGCCGCAAGGACCCGGCGACGGGGGACTGGGTGGACGGCGACAGCTTCTTCATCGACGGGACTGCGTTCGAGCAGGCTGCGGAGAACATCGCGGAGTCGTTGGACAAGGGGATGGAGGTGGTGGTGTCCGGGAGGCTGCGTACGGAGCGGTGGGAGACGAGGCAGGGGGAGAAGCGGTCGGGGCCTGCCTTGTTGATCGATTCGATTGGTCCGTCGTTGAGGTATGCGACGGCGAAGGTGTCGAAGGTGGCCGGCGGCGCGGGCGGTGGTGGGCGGCAGGCGTATGAGCAGGCGCGGCAGGGGCCGGCTCCTGCGTGGGGGAGTGGGGCGCAGCAGGCGGGGCAGGGCGCGGCGGGGGGCTGGGAGTCGGAGGATCCGCCGTTTTGAGCTGGTGGTGGGGGTGTTGAGGGGTCTGGCTGTGGGCCGGGCCCCTCTTTGTGTGCCCGCAATCCCGCGAAACTCATTGTGTTGACAATGGTTTAAGGGTTAGAGTGGTGGAGCCGACAACGCACCACCCACCCAGGGGGCTCCATGAACTGCGACTGCGGCGCCCAACCCGGCGACACCCTGCACGAAGCGAACTGCATGACCCGCCAGGGCGAGCCCGACGACCCGTCCGACCACTACGGCCAGTAGGCCCCTCCAGCCCGGTCTCTCCACCCCTCCACGGGGAGACCGCCCGCCGCACCCGCCCCCCTGGGTGCGGCACCGGCCAGACCCCTGCTGGCCGGCCTAGCCGCCGCCCGCCCCACTCCCCGGCACGGGACGGGCGGCGGCCCCCTCGCACCCACCCTTCCGAAGCGGCTGAAAGGCCTTCTCGTGACCGTGTACGCCCTCAAGCATCCCGACGGCCGCTGGCTGTATCACCTGCCCACACCCGACACCTTCGGTACGCCCGGCTTCGGCTCCCGCGCCACTGTCACCGGGACATTCGCCGACGGCCAGCCCATGGAAGCCCTGCACGGCGGATGGTGGGCCACTAACGCTGAGGCGACGCGCCTCACGATGACGGCGCAGCCCCACGCGAAGACCGTCGGCTACCGGCTCACTGACCCGGCCGCGGAGTCCGTCCGCTACCCGGCCACCCTCACCGTGGACGCCTGGAACGAACGCCGCGACCGCGAAGAGAACCTGTGGGAGCTGTACACGAGCATCCACGAGGAGCAGCCCGTCCTGGAGCACGTGTATGAGGGGCCCGTCATGGTCTTGGAGGGCCGTGAGCCGCCGTCCCCCGACGAGCGGCAGTGGATCGCGACCCTGCCGCAGGCCCTGGTAGGACGCCCCGAGTACCTGCATCTGTTCCCCGGCCGTATCCCCGGTCTGCGCAGCCACCTGCACGAGACCATCGAGGCCATGCCGGGCATCCGGCACTGCTTCGACGGCTACCACGGCTACACCGGCCTCCATGTCGTCGTCGAGGTCGGCTTCGACAAGCCGATGACGCGCTGGGTGGCCGACCTCAGCCGCCGCACCGGCAAGCCGCTGAAGACCGGCCGGACGGTCCGCGAGACCGTCACCCGCTCCCTGAACCTGCCTGTTCCCGCCGACGTGACCGCCGACAACTACGAGGCGGCGCTGCACGCCTGGGAAAAGCAGGTCGAATTCTGGCTGTCCATCGTCCGTGACGCCAGTGTCACCGCCTGCTCCACCTGCCACGGCACCGGCCACGTCCAGCACGGCTCCGAGGCCTACAGCGTCCGTTGACGCCCCTCTCCGGCCCGCCTACGCCCTGCACCCTCAACCCGAAGAAGGCCTCATGACCATCCTGTTCGGCCCCGACCAGGGCCTGAAGACCACACAGACCGCCCCGACTGCGGTGCAGACCCTGTCCCCGGTGCAGGGCATCGCCTTCCGCGCCTGGCAGGCGTGGTTCCTCAGCACCCCCGCGTTCGGTGCGCTCGTCGACTGGCAGACGACCACCGCAGCCGACGGCCGGCTCCTGCACACCGCCCGCGTCAACTGCCCGAACGCGCTCAACCGGATCCGCGAGTTCGTCAACTTCCGTCGCTTCCCGCCCGTCCCCGAGGACCAGCCGCGCCCCTTCCTCGACCTCGCCGAGGTTGACGACCTGGGACGCGTCTCCTGCCTGTGGCTGGTGGACGACCAGTGGGTGCAGCTGTGGGCCCCCGAACCACAGACCGTCCCAGAGCCCGCGCCGATGCCGGCCCCGGTCGGGATGAGCCTCAAGACCGCGGACGCGCTCCTCGCCGAACCCCGCCCGAAGCCCGAGAACACACCGTCCGGGCGCCTTCCCTTCACCCGCAGCTCCAAGACCCGCAAGGAGAACGCCGCGTGAAGCACCCCGTGCGCCCCGCCCAGCCTCCCGGAGGACGTGAGGACCTTCAGGGGCTCATCCGGGACCTCGCCGACCCGGACGAATGCTGTTTCGACCACCACGGCTACTGCCAGGCCCACGGATGGTTCGCCACCGACCCGGCTTGCCCCCACGGGCGTGCGCAGGCCCTGTTCCCTGACATCAAGGAGTCCTGACCATGACCGACAGCATCACGTTGGACTGCGGCGCCGGAGCGACCATGACAGTCACTGCTCACAGCACCGCCACGCCTGGCCTCGTCGTCCACGACCGGGGCATCTTCGGAGATGAGTGGCGGCTCACGCACCAGGGTTCCGCCAACGCCCTCGGCGAGTTCGAGGAACGCAAGCAGGCAGAGGCCGCGGCTGCTGCTCTGGGGGATGTTGCGGACTGGACGGCAGGGCCGGAGGCGCTGCAGTACGAGAGGGTGATCTGGGCGGCCATCGACGCCATCGAAGGCGCAGGAGGCCGCTTCCTGGCTCGCCCCGGCGGTCTGGGTGAGCGGGTCGCGGCGAAGCGGCAGGCCTATCTGTCGGCGCGGCAGGGTGGTGGCCAGTGAGCGTCCCGACCTTGATGCCGCCGGATACGGACCTCGACGTCCACGTCGAGCAGCAAACCGACCTCGTCGGCGGGATCGCGGCCGCCGTGTTCGACAGCCCGGCCCGCACCTACCGGTACCTGCTCACCCGTATCTGGGACCCGGCCACGCCGCCCGCGGTGTTCATCATGCTCAACCCGTCCACTGCGTCCGCCGACCAGGACGACCCGACGATCCGGCGAATAGTCGGCTTCGCGAAGGCGTGGGGCAAGGGCGGGGCGATCGTCGTGAATCTGTTCGCCCTGTGTTCCACCAATCCGGAGAAGCTGCGTCAGCACCCGGATCCGGTGGGGCGGTACAACGCGATGTTCGTGATGCGCGCGGTGGACATGTCGGACCTCGTGGTCGCGGCGTGGGGCGCCGGCGGTGTCCTCGCGGGCCGCGGGGAGGAGATGGCGCGCGTTCTGCAGATGGCGGACGTGCCGTTGAAGGCGCTGCGTCTGACGTCGACGGGGCAGCCGGGCCATCCGCTGTACGTGCCCGCGGGTACGCAGCTGGTCGCCTATCTGCCGGAGCATGGGGCGTGAGCGCCCCGGTGCAGGTGGGCCCGTCACCGGAAGGTGGCGGGCCCGTTCTCCTCCCGGACTGGAGCGAGGTGCTGGCAGACCTGGGTGACCGTGTCCGCGCCGAACGACAGGCCCGCGGTTGGACAGCAGAACAACTCGGCGCACGCTGTGGCCTGAGCAGAGCCCAGGTCGAGAGGGCGGAGATGGGCCACCCGTCGCTGCGGACCTGTGTGGCGGTCAGCTGGGCCATGGGCCTGCCCTTGGAGCATCTCCTCTCCAGCCAGTGGCAGAAGCCCGAGTGGCGAGGTGAGAAGACGCTGACCGAGCGGCAGGCCGCTGTCCTGGAGGCTGTCGAGGCTGGCGGGACGCTCGCCGAGGCAGCTGCCCGCCTGCGCGTGTCGCGTGAAAGCGTCGGCGCTCGTCTCTCGGAGGTCTACCGGCTGCTCGATGTTGCCCATCTTCCGGTGGGGCAGCGCAGGGCGGCCGCCTGCCGCATCGCCCGCAAGCGAGACCTCTTGCCGAGCCGGGTTTTGTCCCCTTCGGCCTGATCGATCTCTCGCGTTTCCGCAGGTCGCACCCGTACGTATCAGTAACTGCCCGCCCTGGGAGGGCTCATGCTCCACAGACACCGCTCCACCCTCCTCGCCCTGCTGATCGCCGCCCCGTTCGGCGCCGCCGCCGGCGCCACCTGGTCCTGGGCCACAGGACGCCACGACATGCCACCCGCCGTCATCGCCGCCGTCGCCCTCAGCGGCTGCGCGGTCTTCGTCGTCCTCGAAGTGCTCCTTGAGCGCCGACGCACCCCTGTTGTGCCCGCGCACTCGCACCGCAAGGGAGGCCCACGGTGAAAGCACTACGCGTCCAATGCCCCGCCTGCGGCCGCGACGTCGCCCTGTCCGCCCGCGGACGGCTGTCCAAGCACGGCAGCCCGGAGTGCCCACGCTCCCGAACCCACCTGGGCCGCATCTGGCCCGCCCGGCACGGCGGACGCCGTGTTCGCACGATCCCCGGACCCGACACCTGGAACCCCCGACAAGGAGCAGCATGAACGCGCAGACCGCCCTCGACGTGCAGCCCGCCAAGGCTGGCCCGGGTGACCGGACCAACCTGACCACCGCCCAGCTCAACGGACTGCTACACGCCCACTTCATACGGCCCGAGGACCGCATCAGCCAGGGCGGGGCTGGGGCTGTCTATCTCACCGAGGTGACCGCTCCCGGGCCCTCCGGGCGTCGCGCGGACGCCGTGCACATCGGGCTGTGGCAGTCCCGTGGGGCCGGGCGGATCGACGTGTGTGAGCTGAAGACGTCTCGCTCGGACTTCCGGCGGGAGTTGGAGCAGCCCGCGAAGGCGGAGGCGTGGTGGCCGTACTCCAGCACGTTCAGCATCGTGTCTCCGGGCGTGGACATCACCCCGCCCGATGAACTGCCGCCGGGCTGGGGGCTGATGGTGCCGAACCCTCGAGGCGGACGCCGATTCAAAACGGTCGTGAAGCCGCAGGAACGCGAGCCGCAGCTGACAGTCGGCCTGCTGCTGACGCTGCTGAAGAACACCGAGACCGCGCGCGTGAAAGACCTGCGGGCGCAGGAGCAGCAGCTCGTCAAGGGCTTCCGTGAGCAGATGGAGAGGGTTCGCAGGGAACAGGGCGTCGTGGCCCCGGACGATGCCCGGCGCCTGCACCTGATGGAGGAGCTGGAAAAGGCGATGGACCTGCGGCTGGGCGCATACCCGTGGCGGGACCGGTTGGACCCGCAGGGAGCGGCGCAGGGCCTGGCCGAGTTCATGCGCGGACACGTCGCACGGCTGGAGGCGACGGAGCGTGCCGAACGGCATGCGGCCGAGCTGGAGCGGATCGCGCAGCAGGCGGCAGAGGAAGCCCAGAAGCTACGGAAGGCGATGCGATGAACGTGAACGTGCACCTCGGTGACGAGGAGGGCCTGGACCGCTCGCGTCGCTACCTGCGCCCCGTCGCCCGCCTGCAGCTGCCCGACGAGCCGGACCTGGTGCACCTGTCCCTGTACGAGTGGCTGCCGCAGTTCAAGGCGTGGGCGACGGGGCTGGCGCTGTGCGGGCGTTCGACGGAGCAGGGCCCGCTACCCGACGGGACGGAGGCCACCTGCCCTGGCTGTGAGGCGTACCGGCCGAAGTACGAGCGGATGCTCGCTCCCGGCTACCGGCCGGAGGGCGACGACCCCGACGTCCTGCGGCACCGCGCGGAATCCGCAGAGCGCGAGGTGGCGGCGGCCCGGAAGTTCGCCGGGGAGATGCGGGACTTCTGCTCCCCGCACGGTGTCGCCGTCGACTACGCGGACCGGCTGATCGAGGCCATGGACCGGGCGAAGGAGGACGGCCGGTGAGCGCGGGCGGGTCGGCGCAGCAGTGGGCGGCCGCGACGAGGGCTCACGCGCGGCGCGGCGTGTGGAGGAAGGCCCTGTCGTGGATGGGCGTCACCGCCCACACGCGGCGCGCGGACGCCGTCGCAGACCGCCGGGACGTCGGAGCCCAGGCCGAGGTGCACACAGCGGCGCTGCTCGCCCAACTCGAGCCCCTCGGCTGGCACATACGCCACGACCTCGCGTTACCCCGCTCCCGCGCGAACCTCGACCACGTGCTGGTCTCGCCGTGCGGGGGAGCGGTCGTCGTCCTCGACACGAAGCGGTGGCACGCCCGCCGGGCCACGCAACTGGTCGGCGGTCGGGTGCACTGCGGGACGGAGGACCGGCACGGCCAGGTCGAGGCGGTCGCCGGGTACGCGCGCCGGACCGGGCAGGCGCTCGCCGTGCCGGGGGTGGTGGTGTGGCCGCTGCTGGTCGTGCACGGCTCCCCGATCCGCGGTGGCCGGCTCGAGGCCCGTGCCCCGGACTGGGACGGGGTGGTGCACGTGCTGGGGCCTGACTGGCTGGTGCCGACGCTCGCGGCGGCGCCCCGGCAGGCGGACCCGCGGCGGGCGGCCGCGCTGACCGCGCGGGTGGATCAGGTGCTGCGCCCCTACCGGTGACGGTGGCGGGCGCCACTGGAGGGTGGTTTCGTGCCGAGTACCTCCGCGCACCCCAGACCGCGGCCTACTCTGCGATGCCATGGATGACGAGCTGACCAACGACGAACATCTCCGGGCCCTGGCCGCGCTGGAGGCCGTCGTCCAGAACGACGACGGCGCCCTGAGGGTTCTGGCAGGCGGCGCGCACGAGCCGCCGCTGGCGGCCCTGCTCGCCGCGTACGGGAAGCACACACTCGAACGCATCCTGGTCGCCGCGTTCGGTATCGAGGCCACCATGACGCGCGACGAGACCGGCCAGCGCCTCGCGGAGCTCAACGGCGATCCCATGGCGCGCATCGTCTTCCTTCTGACCGACTCCCTGCACCACCAGGCCGCCCTCGCTGGCGACGACCTCGTCACCGCCAAACGGATCGGCGGATCCATCCTGCACGCGATCCAAGCCTTCACCGACGCAGACAACCAGGACGCGTTGACCCTGCTGCGCGCTCTGCGTACCGAGGCTCTCCGAGCTGGTTGACGGCGGCCGGGTCGCGGGCCGTTCCTTTCGCCCCTACCGGTGATCGGGGTGGTGGGCGTAGCGTGGCAGGACCGTCGTGAGGGGGGACCTCTGAACGGTGCAGCGGCCCGCGGTCTCCCTTCGGGGGATCGCGGGCCGCTTCTTTTTGTGGGGCTAGACTCGAACTTATGCTCGATGATCTGCCGCCTGACCTGGAACGTCTGGAGACGCTCCGGACGTGGCACGCCATGTGGCTGGACCGCATCGACGGCAAGATTGCGCGGGTGCGGGAGGAGGAGCAGCAGGAGCGGGCCGCCCGGGAGCGCGAACGGCGGGCCCCGGACTGGATCGTCGAGCTCGGTATCGGGCAGGGCTCGCCGCTCATCGAGGTGCACCGCGGGGACTGCCATGCGGCGGGGAAGCGGCGCCGGCCGGTGACGCGGGACGATGCGCGGCGTCTCCTCGCCGACGGGGTCCGGGCCTGCACGCACTGCCAGCCTGACGTCGAGCTGCGGGTGCTGGAGTAGAGCGCGCCTGGGATGGTCGGCCGGATGGGCGAGCTGTCCGAGCGCCGGGACCGGTGCCCCGTCACGCTGGCCTCATGGCTGATCATCCTGTCGTCGTGTATCCGCCCGATGAGGACGGCGGCCGACGCGTGCGCGTCGACGGGCAGATCTCCGGCCGCGCCTTCACCGTGCAGGACGTGGCCGCGTTCATGCAGACCGCGGGCCTGCAAAGCTACGACGAGATGGACGTGGTCCGCTCGTCGCTCATCGAGTGGCGCGGCGGCGGCCCCGACGTGTGGGCGCACTGAGCGTGGAGTACCCCCTCCAGGTCGCGCTCGCCGAGGCTGTCACCACGCTGCCGCGCGGCCCGGGCTGGTGGTACGAGCCGAAGTTCGACGGGCATCGCCTCGTGATGCACCGCACCGCGGACACGACGCGCTGCCACACCCGCTCCGGGCGCACCGTCACCAGCGTGTGGATGGACCTGGCCGTCGCCGGGCAGGCCGCGCTGCGTCCGGGCACCGTGCTGGACGGTGAGGCGGTCGTGTGGGTGGAGGGCCAGCTGTCGTTCTCGGCGGCGCAGTCCCGCGGCAACTCCTCATCCGGGCGCTCGGCGGCGCTCGCGGCGGAGTACCCGGCGAACTACGTCGCGTGGGACTGCCTCCAGCTCGACGGGCAGGATCTGCGCGGCCGCCCGTACACGGAGCGCCGCGCGGCCCTGCTGGAGGTGCTGGACGGGGTGCCGCCGCCGATCCAGGCGACGCCGGCGAGCGACGACCCCGACGTGGCGCTCGCCTGGTACGAGCACCTGCGCGAGCAGGGCCTCGAGGGCATCGTCGCCAAGAGGGCTGCGGGCACCTACCGGGCCGGGCGGATCTGGAAGAAGCTCAGGCACTCCGACACCGTGGACGTCACCGTCGTCGGCTACACCGGATCCCCGGTGCGGCCGCGCCGGGTCGCGGTGCAGCTGCCGGATGGGCGGCGGGTCCTGTCGCAGACGCTGACGGCGCCCCTGTCCGCCGAGGTCGGCCGGTACGTGGCCGCGGCCGGGCCCGGCGGCCGCGCGCGGACCGTCGGCGGTGAGCCGTACACGGCCGTCGACGGCGCGGGGATCGTGGTGGAGGTCGCCGCGGGCACCACCCGGCACGCGGTGGTCACCGTGACGCGGATCCGCTGATCACCGCGGTACGGACAGGCGGGCAGGTGGGGCGGGTGGCCCGGCGGCAGCATCGTCTTCGGGGATGGGTACCGCCGGGCCCTGCCAGGGTGCCACGCGGCACTGACAGCGGGCCGTTCGGTGGCGCCGGGGCGGGCGTTGTCAGTGCCGTCGGCGATGATGCGTTCATGGCGATCACGATGACGAACTACGTGCTGACCTGGACCGACACCGACGGAGTGAAGCGGGGCTCGGCGGTCAGCTACGACAAGGGCAGCACGGAGGACCGCAAGAAGCGGCTCGTCGCGGCGAAGTGCACGGACGTGGTGGTGTCGGAAGCGAAGCCCGGCGAGCTGCCCCAGCCTGCCTGACCCGGGCAGCGGTGTGGCCCGGCCTCTTCACGGGAGAAGGCCGGGCCACTGCTCCGGGGTTCGCGGCCGGTGGAGCCGGCCGCGCCGTCACACCGGGATCTGCCGCTACTCTGCCAGCCGTACGGCCGCCGAGGGGCGGGTTCCGGCAGGTGGGTCAGACGGGGATCCAGCCGCCTTGGCCGTCCCCCTGCATGGCGACGCCGCACACCTCACAGGCCCCTGTCTCGGTGGCCGGCTCCTCGGGCGCCGGATCGGGATCGACGGCCGGGTGTGGGCAGTGGTTCTCCAGGACGTGCCACACCAGTGCCGACTCCGGCTGGATGGCGGTGCCCGCGGGGGAGACGGTGGTCCCGAAGTGCGCGGGGATGGACTGCTCGCTGGCGAAGCCCTGGAAGCTGCGCCGCATGTGCTGCACGCTCTCGGGGCGCGGCTGGTACCAGATGTCGACGGCGCGGGACCGGCGGACGGCGACGTGGAGGATGTCGCCGGTGAGGTCGAGGCCGTGGGGCTTCTCGTCGAGGAGGAGTTCGGTGTGGCGGATGACGGCAGGCTCGGTCATGAGGACCCTTCGGGGATGTTCAGCCAGGCGGGCGGCTCTTCGATGCACGGAACGCGGCGGCCCCGCATGCGGGCGTAGCCCTGGCCGTCGGCGAGGACGTTGCCGGTCTTTTCGTCTCGGACGTACTCGGTGTACTCGATGAGCCGCTGCCCGCCCGTCTCGGTGATGGACAGGTCGGTGTGCAGGGGCACCGTGTTCGGGTCGATGTTGTTGGCGGTCAGCCACGCGCAGAGCGCCTGGCGTTGCTCTTCGGTGGGGCCGAGCGTGGCCATCAGGTGCCGTCCTCACGGAGTTCTTCGCCTGCTTGCCGGATGACGTCGGCCAGGTCGGCGTGTCCGTACGGGGCGTCGTCTTCCATGAGCCCGGCGTCGCAGAGGGCCCGCCGGACGTCGTCCAGTTGATGCTCCTTCGCACGGCGAGCCCTGTGGGCGAGGCGGAGCCGCTGCTGCAGCGCTCCGATTCGCTCGGGCGCCTCCTCCGTGAACTTGGCCTTCGCCGCGCGCACGATGGCGGACAGGGCCTGGTGGCCTTCAGCGGACAGGCTCTCCTGGCCAAGGACCCGGATTGCTTCCCCATCGACCTCCACGGGACGGCACGTGTCCCCTGAGGGTTCGGGTTCGTGGGCCCAGTGGTCGGGGCGGACGGGTTCCCAGTCGCCGTATGTGACGCGGCGCCGTACGACCACGGGGCCGCTGTCGTCGTTCGGGATCAGGGTCACGCCGGGGCTGCCCGGCCTTCCGCCCTGGACGCTGGCGAACTCGTAATCGGAGGGTGGAGTGCAGGGCAGGTTGTTCTTGCTGATGGGGAGGCCTTCAGCGGCGGGCGGGGTGAGGCTGCCGGCCATCAGGCACCATCCTGGGCGGGCTGTCGGCGCCAGGCGGTGGGGTCGTGCTTGTGTTCGCGGTCAGGCATGACGATGGGGTCGCCGCGTAGGCCGTATCCGATGACCTGGCCAGGGCGTAGAAGCGGGTTCCCTGCCGAGGTGCCGGTGCAGTCGTCTGCCGGACCGCACGCGTCGCCCTGGTGGCGGCCGTGCTGGCAGCGGTCGAGGTCGGTGAGGACCTTGACGAGTCCCTGGGTGGCCGCGAGGGACCGCGCGAACGTGCTCTCTGCGGGCTCGTCGGTGCGCCTGCGGGCGTGCGCGATGCCGTCGATGGTGGCTTCGACCTTGGCGTGCAGCGGCGAGTACATGACGCGCTCGGAGCAGTGGAGGGCGGCGTTCATCTCGGCGTGGCGGGAGAGGTGGAGGAGGCAGGCGATGAGGGTGTCTTCGGCTTTAGCGAGTTCGCGACGGAGGTCTGTGACGGTGGAGTCTTCGGTGGGGGCCATGCGTCTACGGTCCCGCGCGGTTGGGGAGTTGTTCCCCCCGGGGCGCCCGGGCAGCAGGAGGCCCGGCAGCGTTGCCGGGGGCGCGGCTGCCGGGCCGGTCTAGGTGCTGGCGGGGGTTAGCCCCACCAGGAGTCCATGGGGGCGGCAGGGGGCTGCGTGGGGGCCGGGGCGGGGGTGTTGGGCGGGGTGCCCCACCAGGAGTCGTCGGTGTGTTCGTCGGCGGGTGTGGTGCTGGTGGTGGGCGTGGTGTCGGCGCCTGCGGGGCCCGCCGCGGTGAGGGCGAGGGTGAGGGCGGCGGCGGGGAGGGTGAGGACGGTGAGGATGCGGCGCAGTGGCTTCATGGTGATCCCCATTTGCTTGGTGTGGGTGGAAATGATGAGGGGGCGTCGCCCCGGTTGTCGTGCCTTCGTGTCCTGCTGCGACCCTTTTCCCGGCGGCTTTAGTTACCTGGCAGTAGAGGCGTTGGGGTTGGGGAGGACGTGAAGGTACGAGCGTCGGGGGACGCCCCGTGACCAGGCTGGCGTAGGCTGTTTGCATTCTCAATGAGTTGTTCGTGCGGTTGTTCGCGGTGCGGCAATCCGCAGTTGATCTAAGCGCGTTGACGGGGGATCACGAGCTTTGGCCATACCTGGTGCGTACGGTGGCGGTAGTGAATTGTCGGAGGCCGCTTTGCGGCTTTACGGCGCATGCGCAATCCGAAATACCGAACAGGTCGAGGAGATTCGCGCCGCGCATCCCGGCGCGCAGGACGAACTCCTCACCTGGGGCCTCATCACCCTCGAGGACCAGCCCGGCGGAGTCCCCGGCGTCCGCGACCCTCAGCACGCCCTGCAGCGCCGCACCGACGAAGTCCTCGCCGCCGCCGAAGCCCAGGTCGCCCTCCTCAAGAACCTGCCCGCCCTGTCGGCGGAGCTCACCCACCACTACGAGGCCGTGCAGCTGCGCGCCTCCGGCGGCGCCTCCATCTACCTCGACGACCAGGCCGCCGTGAACGCCCGCCTCCAGGACGTCGTCGGCGGCGCCCGCCGCGAAGTCCTCGCCGCGCAACCCGGCGGGCCCCGCGACCAGATGCTCCTCGACAAGGCCATGGCCCGCGACAGCGTCGCCCTGGACCGCGGGGTGGAGATGCGCACCCTGTACCGCGACACCGTCCGCGACCACCCGGTGACCGCCCAGTACGCGCGCGCCATGTCGGGGCGGGCCGCCGGACGGTCCGCGCAGTACCGGACGCTGGCCGGCAGCTTCGAGCGGATGATCCTGGTCGACCGGGAGTACGCGGTCGTCGAGGACCACATTGTCGCTGGGTCCCCGCCGCACGCCGCGTGGCTCATCACCGACCCTGCATCCGTCGCCGTGCTGGCCCGCGTGTTCGACACGCAGTGGATGTGGGCACGGCCGTGGTCCGGGGAGCTGCGGGCGCGGCGCGGGGACGGGCGGGACACGATCGGCTCGTCGTCGGTGGAGGGCGCGCGCACCACACGGCGCCAGCGGCAGATCATGCGCTACCTGTGCAACGGCATGTCGCAGGCGACCATCGCCCGCAAGATCGGCGTATCGGAGCGGAAACTCGCCGAGGAGATCGCCGGGCTGAAAGCGCTGTGGCAGGTCAGCACCATGAACGAACTGATCTACCAGTGGGCGCAGTCGGTGGACCAGCGCGTCGACGACGGCGCCCCCGCCGACAGCCCGGCGGGGGCGGAAGACTCGGCGGCCTGAACCTCACCGACAGTCCGAGCAGGGACGAACCCCACACAGGGAATGGTCGCGCCGTACGGCCTGATCCACAGGGGCAGGCAGCGCAGAGTCGATGCGCATGGACCACTTGGGCAGACGCTCACCAAAGGCGCCGATGGTGCATCCGCCGTCGCCGAGGAAGTGTCGCTGCGCCAGCAGACGGGATACGGCGCAGCCCGTCGCGGCACGCAAGTCCCCTTCGGCCTTGGCCCGCTGCTCGAAGACGGTGAGACGGTCGATGTAGGCCTGCACCTTGGCCCGTGCCCACGCGAGAGCGTCGGGGTCCTGATCGAAGCGTCGGTTGTCGGGCATGGCTGCTCCTACTCGTCGAGGCAGGGCGTAGCCGTTGAGGGTGTGGGTTCGGGGCCTCCAGTACTCCCGCCCGTTGATCATCACCATGGTCAGGCCTCCTCGGGTGTCGATGCGGCTGCGGCGGACGTAGTCCGCGGGCCCGTGCGGTCGGCGTATTCCTCGAACTCGGTGATGGCGTCCTTCCAGCCGGAGCCGTACCAGACGGGCCCGGTGAGGCCGGTGCACTGGACTTGCACGGAGCGCAGGTGCGCGATGGCCCGGTCGAGGATCTGACGGTGGTCCAGCGGTGGCGCGGCGTCTGCGCGTTCCAGTGCGGTGCGGATGGCGTCGACGGCCGTCGCGGTGGCGATCGTGTTGGGCAGGCGCTGCTCCCAGGCGTCGGTCATCTGCCTGATGCGGGTGAGGACGGCTTCGAGGGCGTTGGCCCGCTGCTCGGCCTGCTGCAGGGCCTTGTTGGTGCGGTCCCGGTCGGCTCGCGTCGTCTCTTCCATCCGTTTCCAGAGGTCGCCGCGGCGCTGCGCCTTATCGAGCGCCTCGGCGTCGGTCACGGTTCGGGATGCTTGGGGTTGAGGGCGGGGTGGGGGCCCGGACTGGTCACGACTGCCTCCTGGACTGGGGTTTGAGCGAAAGCCGTCCTTCGCGGGCGGCTTTCTCCCGGAGGGCTTCCTCAATGACGAGGGCGGGGATCATGCCGGGGAAGCAGCGGGCCAACAGTTCCCCGGCTGCGGCGTTGACGTACTTGCGGGCCTGCGGACGGCGGGCCGGGGTCGTGTGCTCGGCGGTCACGGGTGGCTCCTGACAGTCTCGGCGGCGATGAAGTAGCTGGTCCGTTTGGCGTCGCGGCAGTAGGCCTCGATGTGGCCGGAGGGTCGGGCGCAAGGCGGGTACGTATGGCCGTCGTGCGTCAGGGTGTTGCCGCAGAGCGGGCCCTGCTGGCGGCCGTCGTCGAGGATCTGGAGCAGCCGCAACTGGTCCGTCTCGGTGATCGCGCGACCGACGAGGGACTCGAGGTAGTCCAGGGCGACGGACCGCTGCTCAGCGAGAGCTTGCGCGGAGCGGTCGTCGGGCATCCAGCGGACCGGCTGCCGGGCGGTCACGGCTTCGCCTTCGGCTTGGGTGCCCCGCAGTGGATGCAGAGGTCCCCGGTGAGAGGGTTGACGCCTTTGGGGTACGGGCAGCCGCGGTGGGTCCAGAAGAATCCGGCGCGCTTGCCGATACGGAACAGCGTCTGCTGTTCGCGGGCTTTCGTGGCTCCGAGAAGTCGATTCATGATCAGCTCGACCTGTTCGGGGGTCGGCTCGGGTACAGGCTTGCGGAGAGGCATCGATGCTCCTTGCGGTTCGCGACGGGGCGGTGGCCGGACACCGCCGCCCCTTGGGCTTCAGTCGTCGGCTTCGGCGCCGCATCGACGGCACTCGTTGCCTTGGCCGACGGGCGGGTAGTCGTGCTCGGGCCAGGAGTTGCCGTCTGCGTCGACGCACTCGTCCTCTGGCGGGAAGTACTGATGCTTGGAGCCGCCGACGGGTGGCAGGTAGCCGGTCATCGCCCCTCCCCCGCCTGGGCCTGCCGCGCCTCGACGGCTCCGGGGCAGGTGGTGGGTGCCTCGCTGCTGATCCGGTCCGTGAGCGGCAACTCGAAAGGTGTTCGGCCGCAGCAGGGGGTGAGGCCGGAGCCGTCGGGCGGGCAGCCGTGCACGGTCTCGGCAGGCTGACCCTCGTCGGCCTGCCTGTGTCGCTGCTGCAGCGTGTAGTCGGTAGTCCCCGGGCGGGCGTCGGGCGCATCCCACAGCTCGACCTGCTGCGCCTCGTCGGCCATGCGGCGGAACTCGGCCCGGTCAGTGGCAGGCGCACGCCCGGCAGACGCTCCACCAGGGCCAAGGAGCGCCCGCAGCTGCCCCACGACATGCGAGCAGCACAGTCCAGCCTGGTCCTGGTCGAGGAAGTCGCGGACCGCCTGCACTGCAGCCTCGGCCCGCTCGATGCGCTCGAAGCGCCTCAGGTGCCGGACGCTTCCGAGGATGTCCTTGCCGGATGCGAGGCCGATCGCGCGAAGGCTGGAGTGCGGGATGTACGTGCCGCGCTCGCTGACCTCCCACTGGCCGACGGCACGCCGGTACACGGCCACCTCAGAGTCCAGCTGCTGGGCGCGATAGTTGAGGCGGCGGTTCGTCTCTCGTGCTTGTCCGAGGGCAGCCTCGTGTCCGCACTCGATCGGGTCGGGGCATGTGCCCCCGTCGGTAGCCTCCAGGGTCGCGTCCGCCAGCTCCCCGCGCTCCACCGCGTCGGCGAGGCGTTGCAGTCCGGCCTGCGCATCGAACGGGCGGCGGGGCTCGGGGAAGGCGGCCAGGACGGCTCGCAGCTCGTCGATGTCGCCGCCGACCAGCCGCCCCCACGGCCCACGGTCGGACTCGTCGAGCACGTCCCCGAAGCCCTTCGCGTGGGCGGCCAGACGGTTGGCGATCTCCCAGAGGCGCTCGCGGAGGTCGGTGTCGGCGGGCGCAGACGGCGCGGCGGGGTGGTGGGATGCTGCGCGGACCTCGTTCTCAGCCCGCAGCCGCGCCTCGGTGCCCTCCTCGATCCGGGCCAGCAGCTGCTCGTTGTCCGCGAACACGGCGTTCCGCTGATCCCGGAACCCGTCACGCTCCTTGCGCAGCCGCTCGATCGTGACCCGCATCTCCCTGAGCGCGGTCCGATCTTCGTCATGCCACTGGTGCAGCTTCGTGTTCTCGACCGCGTACTCGCCGAGGAGCGGGGCGCGGCGGGTCAACTCGCCGGACAGGAAGCGGGCCCGCGCTCGGGCGTTCTGCCACGCCAACCGGTACCGGTCAACGGGCGGGGCGGGCTCGTAGTGCGCTTCGTAGTCGATCTCACTCATGGTCATCTCCGGTCGGTTCTGGGAGGGTCGGAGGGTGCAGCGCCCGGATACGCCCCGGGCGCTGCACACAGGCGGTCACGGGGCGGGGGTTGTCCGCGCGGCTTCCTGCGCGGCGGTGAGGGCGTCCTGCGCCTGGATCTCGCGGGTGCTGGCCGCACGCTGTACTGGCATCGCGTTGACGCGGACGCCGGTGTCGCGGCCGTCTTCGAGGAGGTTCCAGCGGTCGAAGCCGGTCTCCCAGGTCAGGAGCGGGCGGCGGCGCGCGTCGTTCTCGTCGAAGTCGCCGTACTCGTAGGACTCCCAGTGGTCGGCTGTGGCCGCCTTGGCTGTGTCCTCGTCGAGGTAGAGGGCGAAGCCATCCCAGGCGTCGTCGTCCTCACGCCAGGCCATGTGGACGGTGATTGCTTGTGCGAGTCGGGTGGTCACGGTGCTGCTCCTAATCAGTGGTTAGTGGCGCAGGTCCGGAGGACGTCCCGGTCGCGCTGTTCGATGGCCAGGCCGTAATGCCTGTGGTGCTCCGGGCGCTTG
>NZ_JBWKJS010000013.1:0-54639 GCF_056432085.1 Streptomyces sp. NPDC045678 | reverse complement strand
CACTGTCTTCAGACGGGCAACCTGTTCGAAGAGCACGTGGCCTTCCCCTCCTCTCTGCGTGATGCGGCTTGACGTGTTAGGGGCCTGAGATGTCTGTCTCGCGTGATCGGGAGTCGAGGACCTCGCGCAGCTGCTCGCCGTTGGTGCCAAACCGGGAGGCGGGCACGGCGAGGCGAGCGTGCGACGTGCCGACCGCGGCGAAGGCTTCGTGGAGCTCCTGCAGCGTTGGCACGCGGCGCTCGTCCGCGGCGGGCTGCTCGGTGTCGCTCGCGACATCGGCCAGGGGCTTCTCGTCCTACGGCTCGTGCTCCTCGGCGGCCACCGCGGCGGGAGCCTCCGGTGTCCAGCCGGGGCGGTCCGCCAAGGGGCGGTCCGGGACCACGGTGGCCGCCAGCACCGTCCCAAACACACCGACCAGAGGATGTGGGCCACCCGACACTGTTGGCGCGGCGACATACGCCGCCATACTCCCAACCCGACAGCGGCCGCCCCCGCGGCGACGGCGAAACAGCACGCCGTCCACGCGTTCACGTGGAAGACGACACGCCACACGCAGCACTCCTCGGCCAGTTCGGACGACCTCGCGGATGCGTGGTCGCCGGACCTGGAATCTATCCGCGCTTTTCGAGGTGCCGAGGTGTCGAGATTGCGGTGTCGGCTCCGTCCTGGGTGTATCAGTGGCCACAGGCAGGCCACACGACCCAGAAGGAGTACCACCATGTCGCTTCAGCGGATGGACAACGTCGCCATCATCGTCGAGGACCTGGACGCCGCCATCGCCTTCTTCACCGAGATCGGCATGGAACTGGAGGGTACGGCGGCGATCGAGGGCCTCGTCGCGGACCGTACCGTCGGACTCGACGGCGTACGCACCGACATCGCGATGATGCGCGTCCCGGACGGCCACGGCAGGCTGGAGCTGACGAAGTACCACGCCCCCGCGGCGCTCGCCGCCGCGTCGCCCCACCCGTCGCCCAACACGCTGGGCCTGCACCGTGTCATGTTCGCCGTCGACGACATCGACGACACCATCGCCCGCCTGCGTCCCCATGGCGCCGAACTCCTCGGCGATGTCGTCCAGTTCGAGAACAGCTACCGCCTCTGCTACCTCCGCGGCCCCGTGGGCATCATCGTCGCCCTCGCCGAACAGATCGGCTAGCGCCCGGCCAGGATGAGTGCCGCTGTCCGCGACGGTTCCTCGATGATGGGTGTGTGGCCCGTGCCGTGCAGGAGATCCACCCTCGCGCCCGGAACCGCCTCGTAGTCCGCCACGGAGGAAGGGAGCCATCTGCGGTCCTCGGCGCCGAAGATCACGTGAAGTGGCTTACCGAGGACGATCAGGCGGCTCGGGAGTGGCTGGTCGGTCAGGTAGGCCGTGGATGCCCGCATGGCCGCGGTGAGCGCGTCGTGGCTCATGTTTCGCAGTTCGTCCACGAGGTCCTGCGGGACCTCGTAGCCCTCGCGGAACCCCGTGCTCGCGAACCGGCGGATCTGTTCGTCGGTCGGGGGCCACTGGTTGAGGGCCGCCGCCGTGGATTCGGGTGCGATGAACGCGTGCATGCCTGGGCCGGTGCTGATGAGGACGAAGGCCTGCACCAGGTCGGGCCGCACCTCGCCCAGTGCCGTGGCCGTGTAGCCGCCGCTGGAGTGACCGACGAGCGTGGCCTGCTCGACGCCCATTCGGTCCAGGGCCGTGCCGAGCCTGCGCGCCTGCTCGGGGATCGCGTAGTCGCCGCTGACCGGCTGCGCCGAACGTCCGTGTCCCGGCAGATCGACCCTGATGACCCGATGAGTGGTGGAGAGGAGTGGAACCAGTGCGTTCCATGAGGTGCTCGAAGCCGCCGAACCGTGGATGAGGAGGAGCACGGGGGCGTCCCGCTCGCCGTCCTCACGGATGTAGAGGTCGCCGTCGTCCAGGCGGAGGACTGAGTCCTTGGGAAGAGTGGTCATGGCTGAACTGTCGCTGTTGGTTCGCCTTGGCGGCTTGGACGAATGTTCCCTCGAACGGTCCCTGCCTGCTCGCGTAGCCTGGGGCGATGGGGTCCACCGGTGAACGTGGCAGTTCCGCGCTGTGGGATGTGGCCCGCCCGCGCAGCCCCAGTCGCACGCCCGGTGTCGACATGGCCGGGTTCCGGGTTCCCGGCACACTCCCCGGCGGCCTCCGACTCGTTCCGCATCCAGCCGTGATGCTGATCCTGGAGTTCGGCCCCACCCCGTCCACCGTGTACGACGGCACCGGCAACCGGCAGTTGGGAAGTCTCGTAGCCGGGCCGGGGTTCGGCTCCGGAGGGGAAGTCCGGGCCTGGGGTGAACACGTCGAGTGCGTGCAGGTGCGGCTGTCCCCCGTGGTCGCCGGCGCGGTGCTGGGTGCCTGCCCCGCAGAAGTGGCCGAACTGGCCGACGGCGCGATCGTGACCCTGGACGACCTGTGGGGCCGTGAGGCCTCACAGGTGCGGGAGCAACTCGGTGGGATTCCCTCGTGGGAAGGGCGGTTCGCGTTCATGGACGCTCTGCTCGCCCGCCGCAGCCACGCGGCCCGTACATCGGTGGACCCGGAGGTGGTCTGGGCCTGGCAGCGCATCGTCGGCAGCGCGGGCCGCGCCCGGATCGACCATCTGGCAACCGAACTCGGATGGAGTCGTAAGCGCCTGTGGTCCCGGTTCCGGACCGCCACCGGCATGCCGCCCAAACGAGCCGCCAGACTGGCCCGCTTCGACCATGCGGTGCACCGCCTGATCGCGGGCCACAGCGCGGCCGACGTCGCGGCGGACAGCGGCTACTGCGACCAGTCCCATCTGCACCGGGACGTCGTGGCCTTCACCGGCACCACCCCGGCCACCGTCGTGGTCGAGCCATTTCTGACCGTCGACGATCGGGCATGGCCGCACGGCGGCGAGCACGTAAGCCCGCACGTCGACCGCCGTGCGGCAGCGTCCGCTCGGTCACGTGGCGCAGGTGTGCGGTAGCTGACAGTTCCGATTGTCGTAGCCATCCCCTAGGCTTGGCGCCATGCCCTTAACCCCACCATCCCATGGTTCCGTGCGCTCTTCCGACGAGCTGAACGAGCGGATCCGCGGCCTGTGGCTGCGCGCAGGTGGCAAGCTCTCCGCCGAACAGCGCAGAGAGTACGAGCAGTTGGTGACGGAGTGGGCCGCCGCTGTCCGCGCGGAGATCGTGAAGGCCGCGTAGCCGCCCCTTCCCGTATATCCCTGCGTATCCCTGCACGCCCCTTGGCTCCCCACCTCCCGTGCCCAACACTGAGCCGATGACGCAGCGCGTGGAACTCGCCGCCGTGATCGACCGGTTGGCCGTCGATGCCCTCATCACCGAGTACGCCGTGGCCGTCGACGACGGCGACTGGGCCGCCTACCGACAGCTCTTCGCGCCCGACGGACGCGCCGACTACCGCTCCGCGGGCGGCATCGAAGGAGGAGCCGACGAGATCACCGCGTGGTTGTCCGCGACCATGCGGATGTTCCCGATGCGCCAGCACCTGATCACCAACCGGAGGCTGGAGTTCGGGACGCTGGAACAGGACATCGACGACGTCGCCCGCGTCCAGGCCGACTACGTGAACCCGATGCGGTTCGCGCAGCCCCCAGGCTCGACGGCGGGCCCGGCACCGACCGCCGAGCCCGCGACCGCCACGGCTACCACGACCGCGACCGCGCCGGATTTCATCTGTGGCGGCCGCTACGCCTTCACCCTCGTTCGTACGCCCAGTGGCTGGCGGTTGCGCCAAGTGGTCGTCACGGAGAAATGGCGCCAGATGGCCGACCAGCGTCGGGAAGCCGTCTCCGAGGCGTGAGCCGGCCAGGTGTCCTCCGCGTGCGCGACGACCCACTGTCCTAGATCGTCTACGTCGCGCACACTGGTCGTACGACCGGGCATCGGGGACCGAGGGAGGCGCTGCATGGAGCTGTCCGGCGACGACCGGCGGGAGCGCGACGAAGCGTTCGAGCACAACGAGCCGCGGGAGCGCGACGAGCCATACAAGCGCAACGAGCCGCAGGAGCGCGACGAGCGGCACGAGCGCGACGAGCCGTACGAGCGTGACGAACCGCAGGGGCGGAACCAGCGACGCGAGCGGTATCGGCAGCGTGCCGACAGGCTGCTCGCGTCCCGCTGGTGGCGCGGCGGCATCGCCGTCACCGCGGGAGCGCTGCCCGCCCTCGCTTTTCCCGCCCCCGCACTGTGGTGGTTCGCTTACGTCGCTCTGGTGCCGTGGATGCTCCTGGCGCGGTCGGCCCCGACCGCCCGGCGGGCAGCGCTCGACGGCTGGCTGGGCGGCCTCGGCTTCATGGTGGCCGTGCACCACTGGCTGCTGCCGAGCCTGCACGTGTTCACCGTCGTCATAGCCGCGCTGCTCGGCCTGCTGTGGGCGCCCTGGGGTTGGCTGGTGCGGCGGCTGCTCGGCGGTGTGCCGGGGCCGGGGCGGGCCGCGGCCGCGCTCGTGGTGCTGCCCTCGGGGTGGCTGATGGTCGAACTGGTCAGGTCCTGGGAGGGGCTGGGCGGGCCGTGGGGTCTGCTCGGCTCCAGCCAGTGGCAGGTGCCGCCCGCGCTGCGACTCGCCTCGGTGGGTGGAGTGTGGCTGGTCAGCGCGTTCGTCGTGGTCGTGAACACGGCGGTCGTGCTGCTGGCCGTCGCGGGGGTGGCTGCGGCACGGTCCTCGACCCGACGTACGAACACTCCGCGAACGAACACGCCACGTACGCCCACCGCCACCACCACAGCCGTCACCGCCACCCCCCTCCCCGCTCTCGCCGGCATCCTCACCGTGGCCATCGCCACAGCGGCCGCCTGGGCGTGGGCCCCCCGGCCCGAACCAGCCGGGCACACCCGCGTCGCCGTCGTCCAGCCCGGCATCATCGCGGACGGGGTCGCGAGCGCCGACAAGCGGCTGGCCCGCGAGGAGGCGCTGACCCGCACCCTGGCGGGCCGGAACCCGGACCTCGTCGTCTGGGGCGAGAGCAGCGTCGGGTTCGACCTGGCCGACCGGCCGGACGTCGCCCGCCGCATAGCCGCGCTCTCCCGTGAGGTGGGCGCGGACATCCTGGTGAACGTCGACGCGCGCCGCTCCGACCGGCCCGGGATATTCAAGAGCTCCGTCCTGGTGGGCCCGGACGGACCGACCGGCGACCGCTACGACAAGATGCGGCTCGTGCCCTTCGGCGAATACGTTCCGGCACGCTCCCTGCTCGGGTGGGCGACGTCCGTCGGCAAGGCCGCGGGCGAGGACCGCAGGCGCGGCGACCACCAGGTGGTGATGCACACCGGCCGAGACGTCCGACACGGTCACAGTCACGATCACGCCCAAGATCTCCGCGTCGGGCCCCTCGTCTGCTTCGAGTCCGCGTTTCCCGACATGAGCCGTCGGCTCACCCAGGACGGGGCCCAGCTGCTGCTCGCCCAGTCCGCCACGTCCTCGTTCCAGCACAGCTGGGCGCCCCGGCAGCACGCGTCGCTCGCGGCGGTACGGGCCGCGGAGACGGGCCGCCCCATGGTGCACGCCACGCTCACCGGCGTCTCCGCGGTGTACGGGCCGGAGGGTTCGCGTGTCGGCAGCACGATCGGCACCTCCGCGAGCACTGCGGCCCTGTACGACGTACCGCTGGCCACCGGCGAGACGGCGTACGTCAAGTGGGGCGACTGGCCCGTGCACGCCGCGCTGCTCGTGCTCCTCACGCTGGGCCTGACCGAGGGCCTGCGACGCGTGCGATCGCTACGACCCCTCAGGCGGACCGCCCGCGGGACAGCTCCCAGGGCCACTACCCCCGGGACTACCCCCGGGCCTGCTCCTGAGCCGCGCGAACCACACGCTCGCACAGCTCATGGGTCGCCAGCGCGTCCCGGGCGCTGAGCGGCTTGCCCGCTCGTACGGCATCCAGGAAGGACAGCACGACCTGCTCGATGCCCCGCTGACGGGCCACCGGCACCCAGTCACCGCGCCGCCGCACACTGGGCTGGCCCTTGTGGTCGACGATCTCGGCGAGGTTGATCACCTGCCGCTTGGTGTCCTGGCCGGAGACTTCGAGGATCTCCTCGGTGGAGCCGCTCAGCCGGTTCATCATCCCGATCGCGACGAACCCGTCACCCGCGAGCTGCACGGCCACGTGCTGCATGAGCCCGTCCTCGACGCGGGAACGCACCGTGACGTCGTCGATCGGACCCGGTGCCAGGAACCGCAGCGTGTCCAGGACGTGGATGAAGTCGTCGAGCACGAGCGTGCGCGGGTCCTCGGGCAGCCCCACACGGTTCTTCTGCATGAGGATCATGTCGCGGGGGTGCTCGACGCACTGCGCGTAGCCGGGCGCGAAGCGGCGGTTGAAGCCGACCGCGAGGCTGACGCCGCGCTCCTCCGCGAGGCCCACGAGACGCTCGGAGTCGGCGAGTTCGTACGCGATGGGCTTGTCGACGTACGTCGGCACGCCCGCCTCGACGAGCCGGGTGACGATCTCCGGGTGCACGGCCGTCGGCGCGTGCACGAAAGCGGCGTCGAGGTCCTGGGCGAGCAGGGCGTCCAGGTCGGTGTGGCAGCGGGAGTCCGGGATGTGGTGGACGCCGGCGACCCGGGCGAGGGTGGCGGGCGTGCGCGTCTGGAGGTGCAGTTCGACCCCGGGGAGGGTGGTGAGGACGGGCAGGTACGCCTTCTGCGCGATGTCGCCGAGTCCGATGCAGCCGATCTTCACCACTGTTCTCCTGTCTGCTGTCTGCCTGCCGACGACGGTCGCCGGCCTGTCACCGCTCGGCGGCTCCGGTCGTCGTTCCCGCAGCATACGGGGGTTGCGGGGGACGCCAGTCGGCGATGGAGGAGAAGCTCCGCATGACGAAGTCGGGGCCGAGCCGCGTCGCCGTCGAGATGAGGGCGTTGCGTACGCCGATGAGCGGGCCGCCGGTGAGGTGCGTGAGGCGGGCGGCCCGTGCGGCACGCCGGACGATGTCGGTGGTGCGGGGGACGCGGGCCGCGCTGTAGGCCGCGAGGCCCGCGGCGAGGTCGGCGCCCGGCGCCACGTGGTGGGCGAGGACCACCGCGTCCTCGATGGCCTGGTTGCCGCCCTGGCCGAGGCTCGGCGCCATGGCGTGCGCGGCGTCGCCGAGGAGGGCCACGCGACCGCGGTGGTACGCGGAGAGCGGCGTCGTCAGATGCCGGACGTCGTTGCGCAGGACGTCCTCCGTCCTGACGGCGGCGATCAGGCCGGGGATCGGGTCGTGCCAGTCGGCGAAGCGGCGCTGGAGCTCCGCCTTCTCGCTGTCGGGCGCCCTGCCTCCCTCGGGCAGCCGGGCGGTGGCGTACGCGTACACCCTGCCGTCCTTCAGCGGATGCGTGCCCCAGACGCCGCCGCGGCCCCAGGTCTCGTGCGGGGTGAAGGGCCGGTCCGGGGCCGGGACGACGAAGCGCCAGGCGGTGAAGCCCGCGTACACGGGCCCGGGGTGGGCCGGGAAGAGTGCCGTGCGCACGCCGGAGTTGATGCCGTCGGCACCGACGACGAGGTCCGCCTCGATGTCGCCGTCGTCGGTGGTGACGACAGCCGGGCGGTCCGTGGTGCCGGGGTCCGTGAGGCGGGCCCGCGCGCCGGTGCGCAGCGACTTCTCGGGCAGCGCGGAGACCAGCAGGTCGACGAGGGTCGCGCGGTGCAGCATGACGAGCGATCCGCCGTACGTCCCCTCGGCCGCGGCGGCACTCGTACGCACCAGCCACCGGCCGTTCTGCGCGCGCACGCCGCCGTCGCCCTCCCAGGCGGCGAGCGCACGGACCCGGTCGCCGAGGCCGAGGACGTCCAGGGCGCGCTGGGAGTTGGGGGCGAGACCGATGCCCGAGCCGACGGGTTCCAGGGAGGCCGCGCGCTCCAGGACGGTCACCCGCCAGCCCGACGCGTGCAGCCCGACGGCCGCGGCGAGCCCGCCGATGCCGCCGCCTATGACGACGGCGTGGTGCTGCGGCTTCCAAGCCTGGTTCATGACTCCCCCTCGGAACTACAGGTGTAGTGAGCGATCGGCATGACCGTACTACACCTGTAGTGCGCCAGATAGGGTTTCCGCCATGCCCGTACGCAACGCGGGGGCTCCCCGCACCGAACTCATCGCCGACACCGCCCTCGCCCTGCTCGCGGAACGCGGCATGCGCGGCCTCACCCACCGCGCCGTCGACGAGGCGGCGGGCCTCCCCCAGGGCTCCACGTCCAACCACGCACGGACCCGGCTCGCCCTTCTGGAGGCCGCGGTACGACGGCAGGCCGAGCGCGAGGCGGAGGTGCTGAACCCCGCCGAGATGCCGCACCCGTCGGCGGGACGCGAGCAGCTGGCCGCCGGACTGGCCCTGGCCCTGCACCGGTACCTGACCGGCGCCCACCGCCAACTCCTCGTATCCCGCTACGAGTTGGCCATGGAAGCGACTCGCAGGCCGGAACTGCGGGCCTTCTACGACGCGGCGGGCGCCCAGTTCCGGGAGCCCCTGGAGTCCCTGCTGCGCGCCGCGGGCTCCACCGCGCCGGAACGCCACACGCTCTCCCTGGTGGCCTGGTGCGACGGGCTGATGTTCTCGTGCGTGGCGGGTTCGTACCACGCTGCGACGCCGACGGAGGAAGAGCTGCGGAGCAGCGTGGCGGAACTGCTGCGGGGGATGCTGGACGGGTAAGGGCGCACCGGCTCTCTCACTCGCGGGACCTCCAACCTCTAGGTCCTCTCACACGTGAGACCTCCCACCCGCCCCTCCTCTCCCCATGCGACCCGTCACCCCTCGGTCCCGTCACCCGTGCGGGGCATCCTCACCACGTTCCCGCGCCAACCTCTCGCCCACCCAGCAGAGTTGCGCAGATGCATCGATCGACGACCACTGCCGCCGTACTCCTCGTCACCGTGGCCGTCTCGGCGGCCACCTCGGCCGCCGTCACCGGCTGCACGCGCGTCGACCGGCCCTCGACCCCCGGCCCGGCAGCGGCCACCGCACCGCATCCCGCGCCCCGCACCGACGGAAAGCAGCGGCCGAAGATCGTGCAGGCCCCGGCGCGGGAGGCCCTGCAACGCATGGACCCACCCCGCAGCCCGTCCCCCCGGAAGGCGAACGGAAGCGCGGACACCGCCGCCGAAGCCGGCCCCTCCGCCCCGCCACCCTCCCGCACGAACCGCTCAGCACCACCTCCCGGCACCGCGGCCGCCGCCCCCGCCCGCAGACCGGCCGCCACACGCCCGGACGCGGGAGCCACCCGGCCCGCGCCCGCCGGAGCCCCCGCCGCCCCGGTCACCGACGTCTGCGCCCTCGGCGAGGCCTACGGCAAGTGGCGGCCGAACAGCCCCGAAGCCGTCATCTGCCGCGACACGTACGGCCGCTGACCCAGCGACGGCGCGCGCTCACTCCTCCTCACTCCCCTCCCCCACCTCTCCCTCCAGGCGGGCGATGGCGTCCCTGATGCCCCTGCCGTAGCCGTCGTCCTCCAGCGCGCCCACCCCGCCGCGCGCCCGGCGCAGATGGCTGCGGGCCGCCCCCGGACGGCCCAGCTTCACGTAGTCCGCGGCGAGGTTCAGGTGCAGCGAGGGATAGAAGCCGCGCACCGCGAGCGACTGGTGGTGTTCGTTCAGGCGCTCGTCCGTGAGCTCGTCCGCCGCCGACAACGCCCGCAGGTCCCACGCCAGTTCGTCGGACGGGTCGGCCTGCGTGTCCGCCATGTAGTGCGCGAGCGTGCAGCGGTGCAGCGGGTCGCCGTTCTCGCCGATCTCTCCCCACAGGCCGAGGAAGCGGTCCTGAGCCTCCTCACGGTCGCCGCCGTGATGCAGCATGACCGCCTGCCCGATCCGCGTCATCATCGCGTCCTCCGCCGTCTGCTCCTGCTGCTCCGTCACCGGGTCCTCCGTGGTCGTACGGCCGTCGCCCCCACCTCTCACGACGCTAGCCGCCACCACTGACAATCACGGTCAGGCACGATCGTGGGCGGGGCACTCACCCGTACCGCTGGGCCAGCCCGGTGACGCTCCTGGCCACCTCGGCACGGAGCTCGGGCGGCCCGAGGACCTCCGCCTCGAGGCCGAGCCGCAGGATGTCGCTCACCGCCACCGGCAGCTCCTCCACGTCGAGCTCCACCTCCGTCCAGCCGTCCGCGTCCGGCGCGCCCGCCCCCTCCGCGGCCCGCGCCCCCGCCGCCCCGAACATCGCGGGCAGCAGCCGCCTCCCCGCCGGAGACACCCTGAGCCGCGCCGTACCCCGCAGCACGCGTGCCTCCAGGCCGCGCGAGGCCTCCTCCCAGTACGCCGCGAGGTCGAAGCCGTCGGGACGGTCGCTGGGATCGTCCGCCACGGTCGCCGACAGGAACCGCGACACCCGGTACGTCCGCACGACGCCGTCGACGGACGCCGCCAGGTACCAGTTGCCCGCCTTGAGGACCAGGCCCAACGGGTGCAGGTCGCGCCGGACTTCACCGCCCCAGCGCCGGTAGTGCGCCCGCAGGACACGCTGCCGCCAGACGGCGTCGGCGACGACGTCGAGCAGCGGCGCCGGGTCCGCGGTGCGGAACCAGGCGGCCGCGTCGAGGTGGAAGCGTTCCTGGACGCGTCGTGAGCGCTCACCGAGCGCCGCGGGCAGCGCGGCGGCCAACTTCAGCTGCGCCGTGGCCAGTTCCGCGCCGAGGCCCAGGTCGGCGGCGGCCGTCGGCATGCCGGCGAGGGCCAGGGAGTCGGCCTCGCCCTCGGTGAGTCCCGTCAGCCGGGTGCGGTAGCCGTCGAGGAGCCGGAAGCCGCCCGTGGGGCCGCGCTCGGCGTAGACGGGCACTCCGGAGGCGGCCAGCGCCTCCGCGTCCCGGTAGACGGTCCTGACCGAGACCTCCAGCTCCTCGGCGAGCTCGGGTGCGGACATGCGTCCGCGGTTCTGGAGCAGCAGGAGGAGGGCCAGGAGCCGGTCGGCGCGCATGCGGCCAAGTCTGCCCCGGTACCTGACAGAAGGTGTCAGGTACCGCTGTCAGCATCTTCCTCGGAGCGGCCCGACCGGGCCCCACCGTCGAGAGGACCCCATGACCCACCAGACCAGCGGCACCTTCACCTTCGCCCACTGGGACGAGAAGCCGGTCGCCGGCGCGGACGGCGGCGCCCGTATCGCGCACGCCGCCGTCACCAACGACTACGCCGGTGGAATCGAGGCGGCGGGCGCCTCCTGCGAGTACACCATCGCGTACACGAACGAGACGGCCGGCGCCTTCGTCGGCTACGAGTTCGTCGCCGGCACGCTCGACGGCCGCAAGGGCTCGTTCGTCCTGGAGCAGCGCGGTTCCTTCGGAGCCGACGGCGTCATCGAGTGCTCCTTCTCCGTGCTGACCGGCTCGGCGACCGGTGAGCTGGCCGGGCTCACCGGTACCGGTACGTTCACGGCGCGCGAGGGCCGGCCCGCCACCCCGTACTCCCTCGCCTACGCCCTGCCGGACTGACGTCAGCCGATGTCCGGGATCCGCCAGTCGATCGGCTCGTGGCCCTGCGCCGCGACCGCTTCGTTGATCTGCGTGAACGGGCGCGAGCCGAAGAACTTCTTCGCGGACAGCGGCGAGGGGTGGGCGCCCTGCACGACGATGTGCCGCTCCTCGTCGATGAGCGGGAGCTTCTTCTTCGCGTAGTTGCCCCACAGGACGAAGACGGCGGGGTCGGGGCGGTCGGCCACCGCCCGGATCACCGCGTCCGTGAACTTCTCCCAGCCCTTGCCCTTGTGGGAGTTGGCCTCGCCGGAGCGGACGGTGAGGACCGCGTTGAGCAGGAGGACGCCCTGGCGAGCCCACGGCATCAGATAGCCGTTGTCGGGCACGGGGTGGCCGAGCTCCCCCTTCATCTCCTTGTAGATGTTCCGCAGGGACGGCGGGGTCTTCACGCCGGGCCGCACGGAGAAGCAGAGGCCGTGGCCCTGGCCCTCGCCGTGGTAGGGGTCCTGGCCGAGGACGAGGACCTTGACCTGGTCGTACGGCGTCGCGTCGAGGGCGGCGAAGACCTCGTCGCGCGGAGGGTAGACGGGACCCTTCGCCCGCTCCTCCTCGACGAACTCGGTGAGCTCCTTGAAGTAGGGCTTCTGGAGCTCCTCGCCGAGGACTCCGCGCCAGGACGCGGGCAGCATGGCGATGTCGGTCACGTCAACAACCTCCGGTGTGCGGTCACTTCTCACCACAGAACCTACCGGCGCCCACTGACAACCGGCCCGCCCCCCATCGGTCACCAGCTGGTCTTGCGCTGCAGCTCCCACATCATCATGATCGCCGACGGGTCGAGGGCCCGCTCACCGCCCGCGATCTCCTCGCTGGACATGATGTACTGCTTGCCCTGCCACAGCGGCAGCAGCCTGACGTCGTCGACGAGGATCTCCTGGGCCCGCTCGAACTCGTCGACCACGGCACCCCGGTCGGCCTCCCTGCGCTCGCGCGGCAGCACCTGGTCCGTGATCTCCTTGGACGGGTAGGGCGTGTTGAGCACGTTCTTCGGGCCGACGAACGGCGCGATGAAGTTGTCCGCGTCCGGGAAGTCCGGGAACCAGCCGCGGCCGAAGACGGGGTACTCACCGTTGCTGTACCCCTCCTGGAACTCGGTCCAGGGGCGGCTCTTGAGGGCGATCTTGAAGAGTCCGGAGCCCTCCAGCTGGCGCTTGAGCTCGGCGAACTCCGGCTCGGTCGCCGAGCCGTAGCGGTCGGTGGCGTACCAGAGGGTGAGCGGCACCGGCTCGTGGATGCCCGCGTCGGTGAGGATCTTCCTGGCCTTGGCGGCGCTCGGGTTCCCGTAGTCGTCGAAGAACCCGGTGGCGTGGCCCGTGAGTCCCCTGGGGACCATCGAGTACAGCGGTTCGACGGTGTCCTTGTAGATCTTGTGGGCGATGGCGCCGCGGTCGACGATCTGCGCGACGGCCCGCCTGACCGGCAGTTTCCGCGCCCACGGGTCCTTGGTGTTGAAGACCAGGTAGCGGATCTCGGTGCCCGAGCCCTCGACGAGCTCGATGTCCTGCTCGCGCCTGCCCCGGCCCTGCATGGTGACGATGTCCTCGGAGGCCAGGCCTCGGAAGGTCACGTCGATCTGCTTGTCCTTGAGGGCGTCGACCATGGCCGACGACTTCTTGAAGTAGCGGATGGTCACGGCGTCGTTCTTGACGTCGGCCGCGCCTTCGTAGTGGTCGTTCTTGACCAGCTCGGCCTTGTCGTTCGGCGTGTACGCGTCCAGGGTGTACGGGCCCGAGCCGGTCAGCTCGGTGCCCTCGCGGAGCTTGTCCGCCGGATACTCCTTGGGGTCGACGACCGACATGGCGGGGGTCGCGAGCACGAAGGGGAAGGTCGCGTCGGCCTTCTTGAGGCGGAAGACGACCGTCAGGTCCCCCTTCGTCTCGACCTTGTCGAGCGACCCGAGCAGTCCGGTGGGGCCGCCCTTGGCGTTGATGGTCCGTATGCGGTCGAAGGAGTACTTCACGGCGGCCGCGTCCAGTGTGTCGCCGTCGGAGAACTTCAGGCCCTCGCGCAGCTCGCAGGTGTAGACCGTGCTGGAGGCGTCGCTGAACTTGCAGGACTCGGCGGCGTCGGGCTCCGGCTCGGTGGCCCCCGAGGGGAAGCTGAGCAGTGTCTGGAAAACGTTTCTGTAGAGCTCCCAGGAGCTGTCCCAGGCCTTCGCCGGGTCCAGGGTGCTGGGCGCGCTCATCGTGCCGACGGTGATCCGCTCCTCGTCGTCCGACCCATCGGACGACAGCATCCCGCAGCCGGCGAGCAGCGACATGGACGCGATCGCCGCCACCGGACGCAGACCCCTGATCCGCTTAGCAGGGGGAACTTCACTGAACACGCGCACGCTCCTCGATCGGCCATGCCATGGGGTCGGGAGACAATATCGCAGTGCCCCGCCGGGCCAAGTCTCGGCGCCGACAGGGCACTTGATGCGGGAGAACGTCACCGAAAGGGCTTCTCCGCCGGGTGTGCGGCCTTCGTCAGCCGACGCCCGCATTGAGGAAGATGCCGCCATCGACCACGAGTGTCTGGCCCGTGATCCAGTCGGACTGGGCGGACGTGAGGAACGCGGCCGCGCCCCCGATGTCCTCCGGCACCCCGAGCCTGCCGAGCGGGTAGGAGGCCGCCGCCTCCGCCTCGCGGCCCTCGTACAGCGCCTGGGCGAACTTGGTCTTGACGACCGCGGGCGCGATCGAGTTCACGCGCACCTTCGGGGCGAACTCGTGCGCGAGCTGCAGGCTGAGGTTGACCATGGCGGCCTTGCTCATCCCGTACGCGCCGATGAACGGCGACGCGGAGACGCCGGCGACGGAGGCGATGTTCACGATCGCGCCGCCGTTCTCGCTCTGCCATGCCTTCCAGGTCTGCTGGGCGAAGCCGAGCGCCGAGATGACGTTGGTCTCGAACACCTTGCGGGCCACGTTGAGGTCCAGCTCGGCCATCGGACCGAACACCGGGTTCGTACCGGCGTTGTTGATCAGGAAGTCGACGCGGCCGAAGGCCTCCATGGCGCGCTCGACGGCGACCGCCTGGTGGGCCTCGTCGTGCGCCTTGCCGGCGACTCCGATGACGCGGTCGGCGCCGAGCTTCTCGACGGCCTCCTTGAGGGCGTCCTCGTTGCGTCCCGTGATGCAGACCCGGTCGCCGCGGGCGACCAGCGCCTCGGCGATGCCGTATCCGATGCCGCGGCTCGCTCCCGTGACGAGCGCGGCCTTTCCGCTGTCCTGCACAGCCATGATCCCTGTCTCCGCCTTTCAGGTCAGTTGAGCGGGCCGCCGGCCACGTACATGACCTGTCCGGAAACAAACCCGGCCGCGTCACCCGTGAAGAAGGCGATGGCGTTGGCGATGTCCTCGGGGCGGCCGACGCGCTGGACCGGGATCTGGGTGGCGGCCGCGGCCTGGAAGTCCTCGAAGCCCATGCCGACGCGTTCGGCGGTGGACTTCGTCATCTCGGTGACGATGAAGCCCGGGGCGACGGAGTTGGCGGTGACGCCGAACTTGCCGAGCTCCTTGGCGAGGGTCTTGGTGAAGCCCTGGAGGCCGGCCTTGGCGGCGGCGTAGTTGACCTGGCCGCGGTTGCCGAGCGCCGAGGACGAGGAGAGGTTGACGATGCGGCCGAACTTGGCGTCCACCATGTGCTTCTGGCAGGCCTTCGACATCAGGAAGGCGCCGCGCAGGTGCACGTTCATGACCGTGTCCCAGTCGCTCGCGCTCATCTTGAAGAGGAGGTTGTCGCGGAGCACGCCGGCGTTGTTGACGAGGATCGTCGGCGCGCCGAGCTCCTCGGCGATACGGGCGACGGCGGCCTCGACCTGGGCCTCGTCGGACACGTCGCAGCCGACCGCGATCGCCTTGCCACCGGCCGCGGTGATCTGCGCGACGGTGTCCTTGCAGGCGGCCTCGTCGAGGTCGATGACGGCCACGGCGCGGCCCTCGGCTGCGAGCCGTACGGCGGTCGCCGCGCCGATGCCTCGCGCCGCGCCGGTCACGACAGCGACGCGCTGCTCTGTGGTGGACATTCTGGTTCTCCTCGCCCTTGGGATGCGGCTCTACGGGATGGAGCTTTACGGAGTGGGGCTCCACGGAGTGGGGCTCCAACGGTACGCCCCGATGGTGAGCGACCGCTTAGTACCTTCAGCTGGACGAGACGCTAGAAGCCCTGGCACCGGGTGTCAACGGCCTACAGGAGAGGTGTGACTCTTTACTTCACCAACAGGTCGAGGAGCCGGTTCACCTCGGCCTCGGGATCCGCCGTGAGACCGGTGTGCACCGGCCCCGGCTGGAGCACCGTGGAGCGCGGCGCGATCAGCCAGCGGAAGCGCCGTCCCGCGTCGTCGCGCTCGGCCTGGCCCGCGGCCTCGCCGCCCTCGCAGATCCGCTCGACGGCGCCCAGCGCTGCGCGGATCCCGGCCGCGTCGGCGGCCGGGTCCAGGGCGAGGAGCTTCGCCTCGTCCAGGTGCGTGCGGGCGGCGACGTAGGACTTGGCGCGGCAGTAGAGCACGACGCCCGCGTTGAACTGCTCGCCGCGCTCCACGCGCGGCACGACGCGCACCAGCGCGTACTCGAAGACGTCCCGTACGGGCCCGGTCCGCTCGGTCACTGGGTGGCGCCCTTCGGTCCGGCACCCGGCAGGGTGATCCGCTCGTGGATGGTCTTGGCGCGCGGCAGGAGGGCCGCCACGTAGGCGCGGCGCACGTCGTCGGGGCCGTCGAAGCCCGGCTCGTCCGCCAGCCACTCCTCGGGCACCTCTGCGGCGACCTCGGTGAGCAGCTCCTCGGTGACTAGGGGGGCGAGGTCGGCGGCGGCCGTCGCGATGTCGGGGCCGTAGGGGGCGAGGACGTGGTCCGACGCGTCGTAGGACTTGGCGGCCGCGGTCTCGGCTGTGCGCCAGTTGTGGTGCCAGATCATGCTCGCGCCGTGGTCGATCAGCCACAGGTCGCCGTGCCACACGAGCAGGTTCGGATTGCGCCAGGAACGGTCCACGTTGTTGATCAGCGCGTCGAACCAGATGACGCGGCCCGCCTCGGCCGAGTCCACCGCGTGGGCGAGCGGGTCGAAACCGAGGGCGCCCGACAGGAACTCCATGCCGAGATTGAGTCCGCCGCTCGCCTTGAGCAGCGCCTGCACCCGTTCGTCGGGCTCGCCGAGGCCGAGGACCGGGTCGAGCACGATCCCCGTGAGCCGCGGCATCCGCAGGCCGAGCCTGCGGGCCAGCTCACCGCAGATCACCTCGGCGACGAGTGTCTTGCGGCCCTGTCCCGCGCCGGTGAACTTGAGGACGTACGTTCCGTACGTTCCGTGGTCGTCGGTCTCGACGAGCCCGGGCAGTGATCCGCCTTCCCGCAAGGGTGTGACGTAACGGACCGCGGTGACGTGGCTGAGCATTGGCCCAGATTACAGAGTTGAACGGAGTGGTCCGCGGCCCCGTACCACTGGCCATGACGACTTACGAAGAGACGCTCTCCGAGCCCAGCCGCCGCACGGTCGTGGCCACGATCGGCGCCGCGGGCCTGGCCGCCGCGCTCACCGCCTGTGGGGGCGGGGAGAGCGGCGCCGGCGACGCGGGAGGTGACGGAGGCGGCGTGCTCGCCGAAACGTCCGACATCCCCGTGGGCGGCGGCAAGATCTTCAAGGACGCGGAGGTGGTGGTCACCCAGCCCACGAAGGGCGAGTTCAAGGCGTTCTCCAGCCTCTGCACCCACAAGGGGTGCCCGGTGACGAGCGTCGAGGGCGGCACTGTCAACTGCCCCTGCCACGGCAGCAAGTTCGACATCGCCGACGGCAGCGTGCGGGGCGGGCCGGCGCCGAAGCCGCTGCCCGCCGTCGCGATCACCGTGGCGGGCGGCTCGATCAGGACGGCCTGACCGGCCGGCCCGGGAGTTTCCAGGCGGCCAGCACGTCCTGCGTGGCCGTGATGGTGGCGACGAGTGCGAGGGTGTTGCGGATCATGGCCGGTGTGTAGTCGGAGGGGACGCCCGCGATGGCGTCGGCGGGTACGACGGCGGTGTAGCCGAGGTTCACCGCGTCGAACACGGCGTTCGGGATCGCGACATTGGCCGAGACTCCGGTGACCAGCAGGGTGCGGCAGCCGAGATTGCGGAGCAGCGGGTCCACGTCGGTGCCCGCGATGGGTGACAGGCCGTGCAGGCGGCGTACGACGAAGTCCTCGTCGGCCACCTCGATCGGCGGCGCGATCCGTACGGCCGCGGTGCCCGAGAGCTGCTGCACGGGCAGTCGCTCGGCGGCCCGGAACAGCCGGGCGTTGTGGCCGGCCCCGCGCCCGTCGGGCCGCCGCTCGGCCACCGCGTGCAGCACCTGGACGCCGTACTGGTGCGCGGCGTTCACCAGCCGTGCGACGTTGGCGAGAGCCCCCGACGACCTCGCTTCGGCGGCGAGCTCGGGCAGGGCGCTCTCGGTGCCGACGACACCCTGCTGGCATTCGACGGTCAGCAGGGCGGTGGTGGCGGGGTCGAGGATCTCCCTGAGCTTTTCGTACGACGGCATGGCTTCCCCTTGTCGCGGACGTCCCGGACACCGGCCGGCGAGAGGCTAACGGCCATTGCGTCACTACGGAAGAGCGTCCATGCTGTCCCGACATTCTTCCTGACACTCAGTCAGGTGCGTCCGAACGGGAGGGCACATGGCCGTCACGCAGCGCCGGGGTCGCCGGATCATGATGACGCCGGAGGAGCTCGACGCGTTCCTCGCCGAGGAGCGCACCTGCCGGGTGGCGACCGTGTCACCGGACGGCGCCCCGCACGCCAGCACGCTGTGGTTCGCGTGGGACGGCACATCGCTCTGGCTGTACTCGGTCACCCGCAGCAAGCGCTGGGCCGACCTGCGCAAGGACCCGCGGATCGCGGTGGTGGTCGATACGGGCGAGGAGTACGGCGAGCTGCGCGGCGTGGAGCTGTCCGGCACGGTGGAGTGCGTGGGCGAGGTTCCGCGCACGGGCGAACCGTGCCCCGAACTCGACGCCCCGGAGCGACTGTTCGCACGCAAGGTCTTCGGCCTCGACGAGATGCCGCACGACGGCCGTCATGCGTGGCTGCGCCTGACCCCGGACACCGTCGCGTCCTGGGACTTCCGAAAGCTGGCCGGCCTCGGCCGGGCGTAGCGCCCGAGGCCGGCATGGGGCTCACCGGCCCAACGAGGACCGCCCGTTCGGAGGCGAAGAGACGTTTCTGCCGTTAGGGGGCGTACGCGGCCTGGGAGGACAGGACCTCGGCGCCCCGACCTTCGGGGTGCGA
Source organism: Streptomyces sp. NPDC045678 (assembly GCF_056432085.1). Taxonomy (NCBI): domain Bacteria; kingdom Bacillati; phylum Actinomycetota; class Actinomycetes; order Kitasatosporales; family Streptomycetaceae; genus Streptomyces; species Streptomyces sp. NPDC045678. The sequence continues at coordinate 35,949 of NZ_JBWKJS010000013.1, read as the reverse complement.
CCGTCCCCCACCCGGAGGTGGCCGTTCGTGGTCTTGATCATCGTCGTCGCCGTGCTGGCCCTGCTCGCGGGCCTGGCCGCCAACCGCTTCCTGCGACCCCGCATCATGCACGAGGACGACGACACCGGCATGGCCGTCAAAGACCTGGTCGGCCCGCTGCTCACCCTGACCGTGCTGCTGCTCGCCTTCGTCCTGGTGACCGCCAACGGCTCCTACGGCAAGGCCGAAGTCGCCTCACGCGGCGAGGCGCGAGCCGTCGACCAACTCGTGGAATCCGCCGAGTACGCTCCCGCCGAGCAGCGCGCCGAGGTCCAGGCGGACGCCGTCTGCTACGCCCGTGCCGTACGCGAGCGGGAGTGGCCCGCCATGTCCGACGGGAAGGGGTCACCGGTCCCCAGCATCTGGTCGACCGATCTGCGCCGTGTCTTTCGCGAAGTCGAGGGCAAGCCGGTCTTCGGCATGCTGGTCTCCGCCGACCACAAGCGCTCCGACGAGCGGGAGGAACGCCTGACCCAGGCCACGGCGAGCATCCCCAGCGCCATCCTGTGGTTCCTGCTCGCCACCCTGGTCATCACCGTGGCGGCCCTGGGGATCTGTCTGCCCCGCCGCAACAATCGCGGGCAGATCATCACCCTGACCGTCATCACCGCCCTCCTGACCTCCACCTTGTGCATCATCCGAGACGTCGACCGCCCCTTCGGCGGCATCATCAACGTCGAACCCAACGCCATCGCCGAGGTGCAACGCCAGGCCACCCGCGACTTCCTCGCTCACCACACCGCCGCCGAACTGCCCTGCGACGACAAGGGCAGCCGCCACTCCGGTTGATCCCCCGCGCACAAGGCCTGACGGCACGGAACACCGAGCCTCAGCGGGCCGAGAAAGAGGAACTACCTCAACCCGGCCCCCGCCCCCCTCAGCGCCTCCGCCGCCGCCCTGATCGAAGGGCGGCGGTCCGCGTCCGCCCGCCACACCACGTACACGTGCCGCCGCACCCGGTGCCGCACCGGGACCGTCCGCACGCCCGCCGGCATCGGATCGCGGCCCAGCCGCGGGGCCACGCACACGCCGAGGCCCGCGGCGACCAGGGCGAGCTGGGTGTGGTGCTCCTCCGCGCGGTGCGCGATGCGCGGCTCGATGCCCTTGCCGCGCAGGGTGAACATCAGCCACTCGTGGCAGAACTCGCCCGCCGCCCAGGTGATCCACTCGTCGTCCGCGAACTCCTCCAGATCCACTTCGGCGCGGTCGGCGAGGGGGTGCGCGGCGGGCAGGGCCACGTCGGCGGGGTCATCGAGGAGGGGGGTCTTGACCAGGCCTTCCGGGATCGGCAGGGGTTTGTTGTACCAGTCGAGGACGACCGCCATGTCGAGGTCGCCGCGCACCACGGCCGCGACGGCCGGCGTCGGTTCCGTCTCCTGGCAGCGCACCCGCAGCCCGGGGTGGTCGACGCGGAGCGCGGACAGCGTGGCGGGCATGAGGCCGCGCATGGCCGTGGGGAAAGCGGAGATCCGCAGCTCGCCCACCGCCTTGCCCCGCTGTTCCTCCAGGTCCGCCTGAGCGAGCTCGACCTGCGAGAGGATCCGCGCCGCGTGCTGCGCGAGCAGCCGTCCCGCGTCGGTCAGGCGCACGCCTCTGCCGTTCTTGGCGAGCAGTTGCTGGCCGACCTCGCGCTCCAGCTTCGTCATCTGCTGCGAGACGGCGGAGGTCGTGACGTGCAGACCGGCGGCCGCGCCGCTGACGGATCCGTGCCGGGCAAGGGCGTCGAGCGTACGCAGGCGCTCCAGGTTCAACATGTAAGCGATGCTACGCGATACCCCGCACAAAATCTCGCTTGTGCTACGAGATCGCCGGGTTCATCGTGAGACGCATGACCACCGCGTCCGCGCCATCGCGATCAGCAGCAGCGCCATCAGCCACGACACCCGCAGCAACGACACCCGTAACGACCTCCACAACGACAACTCCAACAACGTCGGCATCCTCCCTCAACTGGCGCATCCGTTTCGGCGTGCTCTCGCTGATCTGGGGTTTCAGCTTCCTCTTGATCAAGGTGGGCACGGAGGGGTACGCGCCGTTCCAGGTCACCCTGGGACGGCTGGCGTTCGGCACCGTCGTCGTCGCCGCCGTGCTCGTGGTGAAGCGGGAGCGGCTGCCGCGCTCCCCGCGGATCTGGCTGCATCTGACGGTGTCGGCGTTGCTGCTCAACGCCCTGCCCTTCTCGCTCTTCGCGTACGCGGAACTGTCGATCCCCTCGACGCTCGCCGGGATCTGCAACGCGACGTCGCCCCTGTGGGGCATGGCGCTCTCGCTCGTCGCGCTCACCGAGGACCGTCCGACGCGGCGCCGCGTCGCGGGTCTGGGCCTCGGGTTCTTCGGAGTGCTGACCGCGCTCGGCGCCTGGCAGGGCTTCAGCGGTCTCGATCTCGGCGGCACGGCGATGGCGCTGCTCGCCTCGCTCAGCTACCCGATCGGCTGGATCTACGTACGTCGCACGCTGGCCGGCGCCGGGCACTCCAACCTGTCGCTCTCCGGCGCGCAGTTGCTGGTCGCGACCGCGGAACTGGCCGTGGTGACGCCGCTGTTCACCGCGTTCCCGTCGCACTTTCCCGTCGTGCCGCTGCTGGCGATCGCGGCGCTGGGCGCCCTCGGCACCGGGCTCGCCTTCCTGTTGCAGTACGCACTGGTCGCCGAGGTGGGCCCGACCACCGCCCAGATGGTCACGTACTTCATCCCGGTCATCGCGACCGGCGCGGGCGTCGCGGTGCTCGGCGAGTCCCTGAGCTGGTCGACGCCGGTCGGCGCGGTGATCGTCCTGGCGGGCGCGGCGCTCACCCAGTCCCGGCCTCGCGGGTCGGCGAACCGGGGCAAGGGGGCGGGGACGGGCGAGCGCCCGCCTCGGCCATAGCGCTCCGGCAGCAGCCATAGCGCCTCGGCAGTCGTAGCGCCCCGCCCGTCGCAACGCCCCGTCAGTCGTAACGCCGCGCGGGAGCGGGCCCGGTGGCGGAGGCGACGGCGTCCGCCACCGCCACGATCTCCTCGTCCTCCAGCGCCGCCACGGTGATCCGCACCGCGGGCGGCGCGTTCAGCCGGAACCTCGCCCCGGGAGCCACGGCCCACCCCGCGTGCAGCAGCCGCGAGACCGCCCCCGTCTCGTCGGGAACCGGCACCCACGCGTTCATGCCACTGCGTCCGTACGCGGTGATGCCCCGCTCGGCGAGCGCCGCGATCAGCGCCTCGCGCCGCCGCCCGTAGGACGCCGCCACCACACGGGGATCGACCGCGTCCTCGGCCCAGAGCCGCGCGACGGCGCGCTGCAGCAGCCGGCTCACCCAGCCCGGTCCGAGCCGCTGGCGCCCGCGCAGCCGGTCGACCGTGACGGGGTCACCGGTGACCACGGCGAGCCGCAGGTCGGGGCCGTACGCCTTGGCGGTCGAGCGGGTGAGGGCCCAGTTCCGGGTCGATCCAGCCAGCGGGTGCAGCGGGAGGTCGACGATGCCGTGGCCGTGGTCGTCCTCGATGAGCAGCACGTCCTCGTGCGCGGCGAACACCTCCCGCAGGGCACGCGCGCGTGGAGCGGTGACAGCGGCACCCGTGGGGTTCTGCGCGCGGTCCGTCACCACAGCGGCGCGTGCCCCGGTGGCGAGCGCCCGTTCCATGTCGGCGGGCAGCGGGCCCTCGTCGTCCACGCCGACCGGAATCGCACGCAGGCCGAGGGCGGAGACGAGGTCGAGCAGGCTTCCCCAGCCCGGGTCCTCGACAGCGACCCCGTCGCCCGGCTTGAGGTGCACGGCCAGCACGCGCTCGATGGCGTCGAGCGATCCGGAGGTGACGGCGAGCGGGGCGTGCGGGACGCCGTCGGCCGCGAACGCCGCCCGTGCGTACCGTTCGAGCTCCGGGTCCACCGCGCTCTCCCCGTAGAGGACGGGTTGCGCGTCGCCCTGCGCCGCGGCCGCCACGAAGGCTCCGGAGAGGGCCGGCAGCAGCTTCGGGTCCGGATTGCCCATGGAGACGTCCCGTACGCCGGGCGGCGCGTCCACCCTGAGGAGTTCACGTGTCGTGGTGGCGGGCTTGGGACGCACCCGGCTGCCGCGCCGCCCCGCCGTCTCGATGACGCCTCGTTCGCGCAGCGTGCGGTAGGCGGCCGCCACGGTATTGGGATTCACACCGAGGCGCGTCGCCAACTCACGCATGGGCGGAAGCAGTTGGCCGGGTTCGAGGTCGCCGTCGCCCACGGCACGCTCCACGCTGGCCGCAATCTCGGCTGCGCGTCGCCCACTGATCGGATACTCTCCTAGCACAAAGCAAAGTATGCACTAGTGCAATATGTCTCGCAAGTCGGCGATCAGGGCAGCGCGCAGCGTCGCCCGGAACTCGCCGCCTGCGGGCAGATCAGTACAGGTTCAGCACAGGGAGAGCCATGCAGACGACGCCGGGTACCACCGACACCACTACGCCGGACAGCGCCGCCTACGCACCGACCGACCGCACGATCCCCACGCGCTCCGCGGATCGCGCCTCGTACGACCGGGAGACGGTGCACGCGATACTCGACGAGGCCTACGTCTGCCATCTCGGGTTCGTGCGCGACGGCGCCCCCGTCGTGCTCCCGACGCTCTACGGACGGGTGGGCGAGCGCCTGTACGTGCACGGTTCCACCGGTTCCCGGCCGCTGCGCATGGCGCGTGCCACGTCCGATGAGCGGGACCCGGGCCTGGAGGTGTGTCTGACCGTCACGCACGTCGACGGCCTGGTCCTGGCCCGGTCGGCCTTCCACCACTCCATCAACTACCGCTCCGTGGTGATCCACGGCACCGCTCACCAGGTCACGGACCCCGAGGAGAAGCGGCTCGCGCTCGACGCGCTGGTCGACCACGTGGTGCCGGGCCGGTCGGCCGACTCCCGTCCGGCCAACACCAAGGAACTCGCGGCGACCGCCGTGCTCAGCCTCGACCTGAACGAGGTGTCGGCGAAGGCGCGCACCGGCGGCCCGAACGACGACCCTGAGGACACGCAACTCCCCCACTGGGCGGGTGTCGTTCCACTCCGCAAGGGACACGATGCCCTCATCCCCTCGGAGGACCTGGCGCCCGGCATCAAGGTGCCCGACTACCTCGTCGAGCTCTGATGCTGATCCACCCCTGGGACGCCGCCCGCACCGACGCGGAGTGGCAGCAGTGGCTCGCCGCCCACGACTTCGGGCAACTCGCCGTGAACGGGCTCCGGGGCGAGCCGCCCCATGTCCAGCCGCTCCATTTCGTGTACGAGTCCGAACACGGCGCGCACGGCCGGGTCCTCACGCACCTGGCACGCCCGAACCCCCTGTGGCCGGCCCTGGAGGCGGACGGCCAGGTGCTCCTGAGCGTGGTCGACGACTACGTGTACGTGCCGGGCCCCTGGCAGGCCGCACCCGACGTCCCGGCCGAGCACGGCGTACCGACCAGCTTCTACGCCGCCGTGCAGCTGCGCTGCACCGCCCGTGTCGTCGACGATCCCGAGGAGAAGGCCGACATCCTGAACCGCCAGGTCGGCCACTTCCAGCCGGAGGGCGGCTCGGCGCGGGCGGCGGTGGGCGAGGCTCCGTACGGCCGCATGCTCTCCGGCATCCGGGCGCTCTGCCTCGAGGTGCGCGACGTACGGGCGAAGTTCAAGTACGCGAGCCACAAGCCGGGGGAGGTGCAGGACCGCATCACCGCGGGCCTCACCGAACGACAGGGCCCGCGAGACACGTCCGCCCGCGCACACCAGGCACGGCGCCGTAACCCCTAGCCTGCTCGATCCCGCCTGCTCCGACCCGCCGAGGCCAGCGAACCGGAGCAGGCGGAACGGGGCGGCGTGCCCGAAGCCGGCGGGACAAGCGGGACAGGCGGGACAGGCTGCGGGCCAGAGAAGACGGGACAAAGGGCAGGCCGGAAGAGCCGGCACAGGTGAGGACCCGGAGCAGTCAGAACAAACGGCAGGCCTCACGCCACCCCAGCAAGGCCCGTCACCCCTCCAGGCACCCCACCGCGCCACCACCGCACCCCGCCCTTCCGCGACCGCGAGGCCACCGCACCCCACCGCCCCGGTCGCACGGCCACCGCACCCCGCGCCCGTCGCACGGCCACCACAGCCCGCACCACCCCACCCGCGAGACCCACCGCCCCCCTACGCCTTCCGCCGCACCGCCACCGCGCCCGTCGCACGGCCACCACAGCCCGCGCCGCCCCCCCCACCCGCGAGACCCACCGCTCCCCTACGCGTCCCACCACGCCGCCATCCCACCCCGAACCTCCCCACCCGCAAGGCCCCGCGCTCCCCCGCTCCCCTACCCCTCCCGCCGCGCCGCCACCGCACCCCGCCGTTCCGCCACCGCGCCCCGCGCCTCCGCGGCCGCCAGGCCCGTCACCGCGGCCAGCATCAGGGCCGTGCCTGCCACCGTCGTCGCCGTCAGGTCCTCGCCGAGCAGCGCGACCGCGATGACGGCGGCACCCACTGGCTCCAGGAGCATGATCACGGAGACGGTGGCGGACCGTACGACGGCAGCCCCGGCGAAGTAGAGGGCGTACGCGACCGCCGTCGGCACGGCGGCGATGTACAGCAAATAGGCCGCCACGCGCGCGGGGTCGGCGCTGTGGGGGACGAGGCCCTCGGCCGCGGCGAGCGGCAGCAGGCAGAGCGAGACGACGGCGAACGCCCAGACAGTGGTGTCGGACGAGTCCGCCGTACCGTTCCTCCCCCACCAGCGCGTCAGCAGCGTCATCGCGGCGTACGCGGCCGCCGAGACGAGCCCCCAGATCACGCCGGCCGGCCGCACGGTCGCGCCCCCGCCGCCGTCATCCCCGAGGACGAGAACGACGAGACCTGTAAGAGCGCCCAACACGGCGACGACGCCGCCGCGTCCGAGCCGCTCCCCCAGGGCCAGCCGTGCACCCAGGGCGATGAGGACGGGGCCCGAGCCCATGGTGACGACGGTGCCGACCGCGAGGCCGGTCGCCTCGACCGAGGCGAAGTAGGCGGTCTGGAAGACCGCGAGGGCCACGCCGGTCGCGAGGATCCGGCGCACCCGGCGGCGGACCGGCTCGGCAGCCGCCGCACGCGCAGTCGACGGGTTCGCGGTCGAGGGGCGCGCGGTCGACGGGCGCGCGGTCGAGCCCCGCGGCCGCGTCAGACGTGCGGCCCGACGTGCGGCGAGCAGCAGCACGAAGCCGCCCGCGCACCGCCAGAAGGAGAGGCTCACGGGCCCCATGTCGCTGGCCCGGAAGACCAGCGCGGCGGCGGCACCCGCGGTCCCCCATGCGACACCGGCGACGATCAGATAGAAGAGCCCACGCCCGACACCAAGGCCACCGGTGCCGGGACCACCAACGCCGAGGCCATCAGCGCTCGGTCCGGCGGCACCGGATCCGACAGGGTTCGGGACAGAAGGCACGTCGGACGTGCGCAAGAAGTTCGACACGTGATTTCTCCGCAGCAGAGAGGAATGGCTGGCTCCGTCTGCGGGCAGCACCGTTCCGCCCGGCCACCGGCTCGGGCGAGATCCGTGAGCGCCCCGCGCTTAAGCGGCGGGAGGCGGAAGAACGAGTGCGCGTGCGTGCATGACCGGCACCCTAGGACCGGCTTCCGCTGTACGACAACCCCGTTTCGGGTGCTGGGACGGCGCCCGGCTCGGCGGGCTCGGCGGGCTCGGCCGGCGCCGACGACTGGGCGATGAACGCGCCCACCAGCACGACCGCGCCGCCGACGACCTGCGGCGCCGAAAGGTGCTCACCCAGGACGACCCAGGCCAGGGCGGTCGCGATGACGGCTTCGAGGCAGGCCACGACACCGGCCACCTGGGGCGAGAGCCTGCGCACGGACAGCACCCCGGTGACGTAGGCGACGACCGTCGCGATGAGCACGATCCAGGCGAGGAGGCCCCAGGCCGGTACCGCGGAGCCGTCGAGGTCCGCGCTACCGGCGAGTACCGACCAGTCCATGCCCCACGGCCGTGCGACGACGGTGAGTACGACGGTGCCGACGAGCAGCCCGTACGCGATGACGCCGAGCGGGTCGGGGGCGTCGGCGCCCGCGTCGCTGCCCTGGTCGGACAGGACGAAGTAGCCGACCTGGCAGCAGGCGGCGCCGAGCGCGAGCAGGAGTCCGACGGCGTCGAAGCTCAGCCCCGCCCACACCTCGACGACACAGGCGAGACCGCCCACGGCGAGGACCACGCCGAGCGCGGCGGCCCGCGTCACCGGGCGACGCTGCACGAAGCGCACCCACCCGAGGACGAGCGCGGGCGCGAGGTACTCGATCAGCAGGGCGACACCGACGGGGATGCGGGAGAGCGCCGCGAAGTAGCAGGCCTGGACGCCCGCGACGGCGAGGAGGCCGAAACCGGCGAGCAGCGCGGGCCTGCTCCGCAGCAGTCCGCGGTGGCGCCAGGCCACGGGCAGCATGACCAGGGCGGCGCCCGCCACCCGCAGCCACACCACGTGCAGAGGGTCGAGACCCGCCTCGATCAGCGGTTTCGCCGCGACACCGGAACCGCCGAACGCGACCGCCGACAGCAGGGCGAGTCCAAGACCGACGCCCCTGCCGGGCTTTACCCGTATCCCCTCAGACGCTTGCACCGGCACATCATGACAGTCGACGTCATGAGCGTCACGCCGTTAGACCCCTGTCTCAATCGGCGGACACCGCCGCACGCTCCGCAGTACGCCGCCTGTCCCTACCCCTGGCCTCCGACGTACCCGTGCCCGTGACCGCCCTCGGCGGCGTACTGCCTGCACCCCGCCTCTATGCGGGACAGCAGCGCCGGAACGTCGACACGCGCTCGTGCGAGGACCTCGACGGCCCGGCACTCCGGGTCGGCGACGAGCCCCGCGAGCAGGTCGATGCCGAGGGCGCGTGGTTCGCCGCGCCGTTCGGCGCGCCCCAGGGCCACTTCCATGGCGCTGGTGGCGGCCGGGGACCACCCGGTCTCGCGCACGGGCGTCACGACCGGGACGGCACCGGAGTCCTCGACGGTGCCCTGCCACTGCAGTCCGTAGCCGATGCTGCGCTGCACGAGATAGCCGAGGATCCGTACGGCCTGCGCACCGCTCTCGAAGACGGCACGCACCTCGGGGTCGGTCTCCAGGAGGGAGTGCAGCAGGTGCGCGGTGTCGATCTGCCGGTCCCCGTCGCGGACGGCGCGGCGACGCGCCCCGGACACCACTGACGCCAGCTCCGCGGTGAGTCCGGAGTCGAGTTCTTCTCGGGTCGGGCCGGGCTCGGCGCCCGACGGGGTACGGCTATGCACATCTCCCACCACATCAACCCCCAGGGGCATATGCATCGGCGGCGGGAAGCATCTTCGCGTCCGACACAGGTTGGGCAAGCGGGCGTTGGTTGTCCTCCTTACGGATGAGATCCAACGATCCGCGCGGACGTTCGCGCGCCGCCTTGCCCCCACCACCTCGCGCGCCGGGCGCCCGTATCCGGCGCGCAACCATCACACCGCCCCGTTCGTCCCATAAGCATGGAAAGCAGGTGCTGGATGGTCGCCCTGCCTGCGGTCGACGGCAGGCAGTACGTCTACCGGGTGTACGCCCCCGACGACGCGCTGCCCGCCGACCTCTTCTGGGACGCCTGGCACTGCCACGACGAAAGCCCGTTCCCGAGGGCGTCGGACCTGTTCGACGCGGCGGTCATACGACGGGTCGGCTAGTTCCGGTACGCACCCCCGCCGCCGAGCCCGCCCGCGCCGGGCCCGCCCGCCCGGAACCCGCCCGCCCGGAACCCGTCCACTCCAAGCCCGTCCGCCCCGAGCTCCCCAGGCTTGCGCCCCAGCCACGTCCCGATGACCACCGTCGCGCACCTCTCCTCGTCGCTCACCACGCGCGCCGCCAAGCCGGCCCGTTCGACGGCGTCGACGGCCGCGGGCACCTGCCCCTCGCTCGTCTCGAAGAGGAGGTGCCCGCCGGGCGCCAGCCACCCGGGCGCCTCCTCGGTCACCCGGCGCAGCACGTCGAGTCCGTCCGCGCCTCCGTCGAGCGCCACGCGCGCCTCGTGGACGCGGGCCTCTGCGGGCAGCAGGCCCACCTCTTCGGAGGGGACGTACGGGACGTTCGCGAGGAGGATGTCGACGCGCCCCCGCAGCGCGACGGGCAGCGGGTCGTAGAGGTCCCCTTCGTAGACCTCGCCTTCGACGTCGGCGACGTTGCGGCGGGCGCAGCGGACCGCCGTGGGGTCGATGTCGGCCGCGTACAGCTCGACTTCGTCGAGACCCGCGGCGAGCGCGGCCCCGAGAGCGCCCGACCCGCAGCACAGATCGACGACGACGGCCGCGCGACCGGCGAGTTCCGCGGCCAGTCCGACGAGGAGCTCGGTGCGGCGGCGCGGTACGAACACTCCCGGGTCCACGACTATCCGCAGCCCCAGGAACTCCGCCCACCCGAGGACGTGTTCGAGCGGCAGACCGGCCGCGCGGCGCTCGACCATGGCGGCCGCTTCGGAGGGGGTACGCGCGGTGGAGAGGATCAACTCCGCCTCGTCCTCGGCGAAGACGCAGCCGGCGGCGCGCAGCGTACTCGTGACGGAGGAGTGGTGTGACGTGGAGAAAGCAGAGACCGACATGTGAGGAATACCTTTCGGGAACCCGATGGGGCTCCCTCGGTCACCTGCGCCGGTACGCCGGGTGAACCGTGCGGTCGTGAGGGGGGAGCACCCGACCTGCTACTGCGGTAATGGGTCTCACCTCCCAAGCGCGCCGCCTGCGTCCGTCACAGGGCAGAGGGAACAGTACCTCACCCCCTGACCGACCAGAACATACGAGGTCACGGCCGTGGCCACACTCACCGGCCACGCTCACCACGAGAGCTGACGGTTCATCAGTATTGAATGTTCAGGGGCCTGCGGCTACGTTCCGCGACACCGTAGCTGCGGCCGTCGCAGCGCCCGACGGGAAGGGGTGGTCGCATGGCCGAAGTCAGCGCGGAGGCAAGGATCGAGGCACCCGCCGAGAAGATCTGGGCCCAGCTCACCGACTTCTCCTCCTACGGCGAGTGGAACGCCACGCACACGAGCTTCCCCCGGGGCGGCCCCACGACGCTGGAAGTGGGCGGCACCTTCGTGGAGAACATGAAGCTGATGGGCTTCCCCGCCGAGGTCGACTGGACCATCGGCGAACTGGAGACCGCCCGCACCCTGGCCATCGCGGGAAAGGGCCCGATGGGCGTCACTGTCGGCACCCGCTACTCCCTCTCCCCCGAGGGTTCGGCGACGGTGGTCCGCATCGAGGGCGAGTTCACCGGTGCCGCGGTCTCCCTGATGGCGGGCAAGCTGAAGGACTCGGCGACCGCCGCCCTCAACGAATCGCTGCGCAAGCTGGACGGCTTGGTGACCTGACTTCCAGAACCCGGCGCACAGAACACGCTCGAGCCCATCAAGACCCCAGCGGCCAAGACCCCGGCGTCGCCCCTCGCACAACCAAGAGGCGCCCCACACGATGCGTGCGGGGCGCCTCATCTGTGGCGGGGGCCGTCGGCCCCGACCACGTCAGTCCTCATCGGCGAGGATCAGGTACAGCTTCTTGCGTGCGTCGTTGATGACCGTCAGCGCCTTCTCGCGCTGCTCCTTGCTGCCGGTCTTCCAGACCTGCCCGAACGCCTCCATCAGACCGAAGCCGGCCTGCCGGATCTCGTTCAGCGTGTCCCAGTCGACACCGCGACCGGCCTCTTCCCACGGCGCCTCGGGACCTTCTTCGGCCGCCTCGCGCCCTGCGTCGGTGAGCGAGAAGAGCTTCTTGCCGCCTTCGCTCGCACTGCTGATCAGGCCCTCGTCCTCCAGCAGCTGAAGGGTCGGGTAGACCGAACCGGGGCTGGGCTTCCACGCCCCGCCGCTGCGCTCGGCGATCTCCTGGATCATTTCGTAGCCGTGCATGGGCCGGTCCTTCAGCAGGGCCAGGATCGACGCGCGTACGTCGCCACGCCTCGCCCTTCCGCGCGGGCCTCCTCCGCGTCCGCCGCGGCCGCCCCAGGGACCACCGGGCCCGCCGAAGCCGGGACCGAACGGACCGAACGCGCCGCGCCGCCCCTCATAGCCGCCGAATCCGCCGAAACCTTCGCGGCCGAAGCCCTCACGGCCCTCGGGGCCGCCGCGGCGGCCGTGTCCGTGGCCGCGTCCGTGCTCGTGTTCAAAACCATGGGTACGCATGGTGATCACTCCTGTCGTCGATCTTTCGTATCAGTCGCGAACCTGTCGCGATGCCTCAACGATATATCGAAACAGTTCGGCTGACAACCCGATGCCGGAGGTTGGCGGGTGAGCCGACGACTGGGCAAGCGCTTGACGCGCGGCCACGGCAAGCGTGACGGCGCGGTCACGCCTCGTCGGCCGCGATCAGCACGGTCATCACGCGTCCAGCTCTGGCCCCTGTCCCGGCGCCCCGGCAGGCGTGGTCGTACGAAAGGTCTGGCGCACCGCCCGCCGCAGCCACTGATGCGCTCCGTCAGCCGTGTGACGGGGATGCCAGGCCATGCCGATGGTCAGCGGCGGCAAGGGCAGCGGGATGTCCAGCACGCGCAGCCCCAGGACGGACGCGGGCGCGGTGACGGGTGACGGAGCCTCGCCGGCGGGCACAGCGGGGACGAGGCAGACGACGTCGCTGACGGCCGCGAGGGTCAACGCGGCCAAGTGGCTGGGCAGGACCGCGCTCACGCGCCGCTGCAGGCCGTGTTCGGCGAGTGCGGCATCCATCGGGCCCGAGAAGCGGCCGCGGCGGCTGACCACCACGTGCTCGGCCGCGGCGAGCCGGGCCGGCGTCAGCGGCTTGCGGGTGAGGGGGTGGTCCGGGCGTACGGCCGCCGCCATCCGCAGGGTCACCAGTTCCTCCACCCGCGTCTCGGGGTCGACATGGTCGATGGCCCCGATCTCCAGGTCGACGCGGCCGTCACGGAGCGCCGGTCCCGCCTCCAGCTCCTCGGCCCGCATCCGCAGGGAGACCCCCGGCGCCTCCTCACGGGACAGCCGCAGCAGGGCGGGCGCCAGCGCGGCGCCGATCAGATCGGCGGCCTGGACGGTGAAGGTGCTGCTCAAGGTGGCCGGGTCGACGGGAGTCTCGGGCGTGAGCAGCGCCGTGATGCGCCGCACCACTCCGGCGGCCTCCTCGCGCAGGGCAAGCGCGCGGGGGGTGGGGACCATGACCTGCCCCGCGCGGACCAGGAGCGGGTCGCGGAGGATGCGCCGGAGGCGGCCGAGCGTACGGCTCATGGCGGCGGGCGACGTGTGCAGACGAGCGGCGGCCTTCGTGACGCTCTCCTCCGCCAGGAGGGCGTCCAGCGCGATGGCGAGATTGGCGTCGAGAACCGGCCCCGTTCCTTTGACCTGCATTATTCCACCTCAGACAATGATTGCGTGCCGAAGTGCCCATTGTGGCAACACCTGGCGCGTTCGCAGGATGGTGACGTCCCGAACAGGCACCGACCAGGAAGCCCTCATGATCGTCATCACCGCACCCACCGGGAACATCGGCAGCGCTCTGCTCACCCGGCTCCTCGACTCCGATCCGGCCCCGGAAGACCTCCGCGTGGTCGTGCGCGATCCGGCACGGCTCCCCGACGACGTACGTGAACGCGTCGAGGTGATCACCGGCTCGCACGGCGACCCCGGAACCGTCGACCGCGCCTTCGAGGGCGCGGACGCCGTCTTCTGGCTCGTCCCCCCGGACTCCTCCCTGACCCCGGAGGCAGCCTTCAGCGGTTTCACCCGTCCCGCCGCGAAGGCACTGGCCACGCACGGCGTCGGTCACGTCGTCGGCGTCTCCGCGCTCGGCCGCGGCACCCCCGTCGCCGACCGCGCCGGGCTCGTGACCGCCTCCCTCGCCATGGACGACCTCATCGCTTCCTCCGGAGTCGCCTACCGGGCCCTCGCCAACCCGTCGTTCTTCGAGAACTTCCTGGAGGAGGCCGACTCGATCCGGGAGAACGGCGTCTTCGTCGACTGTCTCGACGCGGACCGCAAGGCACCTCTGGTGGCCGTCGCCGACATCGCCGCCGCGGCCGCGTCCCTGCTCCTGGACCGGACCTGGACCGGCGTCGGCAGCGTCCCCGTCCTCGGCCCGCAGGACCTGTCCCCCACCGACCTGGCCCGCATCATGTCCGAGCAGCTCGGCCGGCCCGTCCGCTACGAGCGCCAGTCCTACGAGGAGTTGCTCGCCGCCCTCGTCGGCTACGGCCTCGACAAGGAGTTCGCCCAAGGCGTCGTGGACATGAAGCGGGCCAAGGACGAAGGGCTGGACGCGGGCGTTCCGCGCACCGACGCGCACTCCTCCCCCGCGACCACAAGCCCGACCTCGACCACGGCCAGGGCCGGGGCCACGACCACAGCCACAGCCACAGCCACAGCCACAACCTTCGAGCAGTGGTGCGCCCGGGTGCTCAAGCCCGCCGTACGCGCCTGAAACCGACCCGGCCCGCCGCCCGACTCGGCCCGCCTCCGACCCGCTCCGTCCCGACCCACTCCGTCTCGAACCACTCCGCCCCGAACCACCCCTAAGAAAGGCACCCCATGCCCAGCACCGCAACAGAGACGCCGGTCACGGCGTTCATGCTCGTCAAGACCAACCCCGAATGGCTGGCCATGACCGTCGAACAGCGGATCGAGGCCTTCAACACCGAGATCGTCCCCGTGATCAAGGAGAGGACGTCCGGGGTCCGGTCCCGCTTCTACGACACGGAGTTCTACTCCGCGCGCGTCACCGACGTCTGGGTGTGGGAGGCGGACAGCCACGGCGCCTACCAGGTCCTGATCGACGCGCTCCGGGAAACCCCCTTCTGGGACCGCTACTTCGTGGTGGTCGACCTCCTCGTCGGCACCGAGAACGGCTACGCACACACCTACGGCGTCGAGCCCGTGGCCACCATCACCACCTGACCCCGCCCCTCCGGGCGCGTGCCGCGAGCGAGCCCCCGAGCAGCCTCGCGGCACGCGCCCGCCGCGACAGCAGGCCAATCGCCCGCCCCAACCAGTCCAGCCATACCGAATTGGCCTTACCCGGCGCGCTCCCCAGCCCTCTACCGTGAAGCGCATGCCGACTTCTCACCGCTTCCGCGTCGTCGACGCCTTCACGGACCGCCCCTTCGCCGGCAACCCGGCCGGAGTCCTGCTCCTCGACGACTTCCCCGACGACGCCTGGCTGCAGAACGTGGCCAAGGAGGTCAACCACGCCGAGACCGCCTTCGCCCATCCGTTGCCGCCGGGCGGGGACGCCGACTGGGCGCTGCGGTGGTTCACCCCCGCCACCGAGGTCGACCTCTGCGGCCATGCCACTTTGGCCACAGCGCACGTCCTGCACACCACCGGCGCCGCCTCCGGCACCGTCCGCTTCACCACCCGCAGCGGCATCCTCGCCGCCACCGCGCACGAGGACGGCACCCTCACCCTCGACTTCCCGACCGCCCCGCTCACCGCCGCCGAACTCCCCGACGGCATCGCGGAAGCTTTGGGCGCCGAGCCCCTCCTCGCGTACGACACGGGCCGGAACACCGGCGACCTGCTGGTCGAGCTCGCCGACGAGAAGACGGTCAGGTCGCTCACGCCCGACCACAAGGCCCTCGTCCGCCACTCCGAGCGCGGCATCATCGCCACGGCCGGGGCCGAGGACCCCGCCCGCGGCTACGACTTCGTGTCCCGCTGCTTCTTCCCGCGCGTCGGCATCGACGAGGACCCGGTGACGGGCAGCGCGCACACCGCCCTCGCCCCCTTCTGGTCCGAACGCCTCGGCCGCACCGAACTGACCGGTCTCCAGGCCTCGGCCCGCACCGGCCTGGTCCGCACCCGGCTGCGGGGCGACCGCACCCTCCTGACCGGCCACGCGGTCACGGTCATCGAGGGCGAACTGTTCGCCTGACCCGAAGCGAAGCCGCCACGGCCGAGGCCCACACGGCCGAACCCGGCACCGCCGACGCCCGCGCGAGGGAACGGAGAGCTGCCCACCGATGCGCTACGCAGGCGTGGGCAGCCACTCCACCTTCCCCGCGAGCAGCGCGTAGCCGACGAACGCGCCGATGTCGAGCAGGGAGTGGGCCACGACCAGCGGGCCGACCCTCCCCCACCTGCGATAGAGCAGGACGAACACCACACCCATCGCGAGGTTCCCGACGAACCCGCCGATGCCCTGGTAGAGGTGGTACGAGCCCCGGAGCACCGAACTGCCCACCAGCGCCGCCATTGGCGTCCACCCCAACTGCCCGAGCCTGCGCAGCAGATATCCGACGACGATGACTTCCTCGAGCACCGCGTTCTGCACCGCGGACAGCACGAGGACCGGGTACTTCCACCACACGTCGGGGAGCGCCTCGGGCACCACGGTGAGATTGAAGCCGAGCCCGCGGGCCGCCAGGTAGAAGGCGATCCCGGTGCTGCCGATCACCGCGGCGATCGCTGCGCCGCGCCCCAGGTCCGGCCAGGGCCGCGTCCGGTCGAAACCGATCGTCGCCAGCCCCGCCCGCTCACGCAGCAGGAAGTGCGCCACGAGCGCCACCGGCACCAACGCGGTCGTGATGCCGAACAGTTGCCATGCGAGATCAAGCCACGGCCGGCCCGGCGCGGCCGACGCGTTCAGCGTGGCCGCCTGGTCCTTGAGTCCCCCCGGTTTGGTGACCGACCCGACAAAGCTGATCAGCGCGGACACCCCGCTCGCGCCGAGCGAGAGGGCCAGGACGAGCAGCGTCTCATCCCTCAGGGTCCGCCGCGAAGGACCGTCCACAGGAAAAGAACCGGCCATCGGCCCCGGCTCCGCTTGCACTTACGCCTCCAGTTGAGTAATCCCGCCTCATCCCCATCCTCGCCCCGCTAGGGTCTCGAAAGAAGTTACGAAGATCGTGCGCGACAGGCCGAGGGGGGCGGACGCCGATTCCAGGCGCACAGCTCCCCTCTTTCCTTGCTTCATCGTTCAAGGAGAGGCACCACCGCCATGGGACGTCACAGCTTGCCCGATGAGCGTGGGACGGCAACGCCCGGCCCCCGGCCGCGGTCGCGCGGACGCACGGTCGCCATCGCCACGGCCCTCGTCCTGGTGGTGGCGGGAGGCGCGGCGGCCGCGGTCCGTACCGGACTGCTCTCGTTCGCCGACTCGTGCGGCGACGACGCGGTACGCCTCGACGTCGTCGCCGCGCCGGCGGTGTCCCCGGCCCTGCGCGAGGCGGCCGACCAGGCCCGCGAGCAGGAGATCACCTCGGACGGGCACTGCATCGACGTGCGGGTGACGGCACGCGACTCGTACAAGGTGACGGCCGAACTGCGCACGGGCAGGAGTGACCCGGCGTACGACGTGTGGGTGCCGGACTCCGATGTGTGGGTGCAGCGCGTCGGCCTCGGGGGCAAGCAGAGCAAGATCTCCCCCGCGGGCAACATAGCCTCCTCGCCCGTCGGTATCGGCATGGTGCCGTCCGCCGCCGAGTCGCTGGGCTGGCCGAAGAAGACGTACAGCTGGCCGGAGTTGACCACGGCCGCGACGAAGGGCGACAAGCTGCGCCTCGGCGCGGCCGATCCCGCGCGCAGCGCGAGCGGTCTGCTCGCCCTCGCCAAGATGGGTGGGTCCGCGAAGAAGCAGGGCGGCAAGGAGGGCGGCACCCGGGCCGCCGCACTGGCCAAGGCCCTCGCGGCCCGCACCACCGGCAGCGACGGCCGCCTCCTGGACACGCTGGCCCGCGACGGCTCCGGCGCCGAACAGGGCAACCCGCGCCGCAACCAGGCCCTGATCCTCTCCGAGCAGGCCGCCTACGCGCACAACGCGTCGGCGGGCGAGGAGAACAGCCTCGACCTCTTCTACCCCAAGGACGGCTCACCCCGGCTCGACTACCCGTACACGCTCGTCGAGGACGGCCGCATGTCCACCGACACGAGCCGCGCGGCCCTGCGCTTCATGACGATGTTCAGCGATGACGACGGCCGGCGGATCCTGGCCGAGCACGGTTTCAGGACCGACCCCGGCCGGCCGTCCGACAGGCTGATCACCGCCGCGGGCGGCCGCGCCCCGCAGCCGTACGCGGACGAGGCCACGGACCCGCCGTCGGACAAGAAGCTCCAGGAGACCCTCGGCATGTGGACGATCACCGTCCAGAGCGCGCGGCTGAGCACCGTCGTCGACGCCTCGGAGTCCATGCGGCAGTTCGTGCCCGGCCGCGACCAGTCCCGTATGGAGGTCACCAAGGCGTCGCTGCTGCGTGCCCTCGCAGGCTTCACCGACGAGGACGAGATCGGTCTGTGGGAGTTCGCCACCCGGCTCGACGGCGCCCGCGACTACCGCGAACTGGAGCCGACCCGGCGCCTGGGCGACCGCAAGGGCGGCGCGACCCACCGCGACGAGCTGTCCGACGCCTTCAGCAGCCTGCAGCCCGTGCCGGGCGGCGCCACGGGCCTGTACGACACGACGCTCGCCGCCTACAAGGAAGCCCGGTCGACGTACGCGCGCGGCAAGTTCAACGCCCTGGTGATCCTGACCGACGGCGCCAACCAGGACCCGGGCAGCATCTCGCGCAGCTCCCTGATCGCGCAGCTGGAGGAGATCTCCGACCGTGCGCACCCGGTGCCGATCATCGCCATCGCGGTCGGCCCCGAGGCGGACAAGGACGAGGTCCAGCAGATCGCGGAGGCGACCGGCGGCTCCGGGCACCAGGTCGACGACCCGGCCCAGATCCACGCGGTCATCCTCAAGGCGATCATGGAGGCGGGCAGCAACCAGGGCTGACCGTCCCGACCGGCCCGCCTGCCGGAGCTCAGCGGCGCGGCACCGCGGGCTCCCGCAGCCCCACCGGCCACGTGTGCACCGGCTCCCCGGTGTGCATCAGCTCGCTGTACCGCTTGGTGGTCGCGGCCAGCGCCTCCTCCCTGGACATGCCGCCGTCCCGGGCCCGGTGGTACGTCGTCGCCTGCCAGGACGCTCCGTTGACCCGCCGTCTGCACCGTTCCTCGATCACCCCGAGGTACAGGTCGCGGTCGGCGGGCTCCACACCCCACGCGTTCAGGCCCGCCGCGGCGAGCGGCAGCAGTTCGTCGCGTACGAGGTGGACGGCCGCCACCTCGGTGGTGCCGCCGAGCCTGCCGCGCCGCGGCCACTGCAGGGTGGCGTCGATGCCGTGGCGGCACGCGATGTCGAAGTTGCGGGCGGCGGTCTCGAAGGGCAGCCGGGACCACACGGGCCGTGCCTCCTCCGCGAGCGCCCGCACGAGCCCGTAGTAGAAGGCGGCGTTGGCGATCACGTCGGTGATGGTGGGGCCCGCGGGCAGGACGCGGTTCTCCACCCGCAGGTGCGGGACGCCGTCGGCGATGCCGTACACCGGGCGGTTCCAGCGGTACACGGTGCCGTTGTGCAGGACGAGTTCGCCGAGCCGCGGCACGCCGCCCGCGTCGAGGACGCCCAGCGGGTCCTCCTCCTCCATCAGGGGCAGCAGCGCGGGGAAGTACCGCAGGTTCTCCTCGAAGAGCTCGAGCGGCTCGGTGATCCAGCGCTCCCCGAACCAGGTGCGCGGCCGCACGCCCTGGGCCTGCAGCTCGGGCGGCCGCGTATCCGTGGACTGCAGGAACAGCGGCGGGCGCGACTCGCGCCACAACTCATGCCCGAACAGGAAGGGCGCGTTGGCGCCGACGGCGATCTGTGCGGCGGCGATGGCCTGCGCCGCGTTCCACACGTCGGCGAACCGGCCGGGTGTGACCTGGAGGTGCAACTGCACGGAGGTACAGGCCGCTTCGGGCGCGATCGACGTCGAGGTGCAGGTCAGCCGCTCCACGCCCTGGATGTCCAGCGCGAAGTGCTCGCCGCGTGCCGCCACGATCTGGTCGTTCAGGAGGGCGTACCGATCGACGTCGGAGAGGTTCGCGGAGACCAGATCGGCGCGGTTCAGGGTCGGCAGAATTCCGATCATGACAATGCCGGCGGAGAGCTCGGCCGCTTTCCTGTGTGCATAGTTGAGGCCCGTGCGCAGTTCCTCCGCGAGCCGGTCGAGAACGCGTCC
Organism: Streptomyces sp. NPDC045678; assembly: GCF_056432085.1. Lineage (NCBI taxonomy): Bacteria > Bacillati > Actinomycetota > Actinomycetes > Kitasatosporales > Streptomycetaceae > Streptomyces > Streptomyces sp. NPDC045678. The sequence continues at coordinate 15,994 of NZ_JBWKJS010000013.1, read as the reverse complement.
GCCGAGCCGGTGCGGGGCGATGTTGACTTCGAGATTGAACATTCCGAGTTCCGTCTGGAAATCCCGACTCGCGATGCGCTCGAGTACCTGCGCATTCAACATTCTCGGCAGTCCGTCGGGCCCGGCGAGATTCAGCTCGATCTCCATGCCCATCAGATTCTTGGGCCTGTCGAATCGCCCCTCCTCCAGCATCCGCTCCAGCCCCGCGAGACACTCTCGGAGCTTGCCTCGGTAGTGGTGCCTGTCGGCCAGGTCGAACGTGCCCGCCACGACCTTCTCCCCCATCGAAGCGTCCCTCCTCGAACGGGCAGCCAACGATCCGGCCGCTGTGTACGGGGGATGATGCCCAGGCAATGTGATCGATAACGCCCCGCGAGGGGCCGCCGACCAGTACGCTCGACGCGCCGCGAGTCGGGCACATTCACCAGGCATGCGGCACGGTGAAGATTCCGTTCCGAAGCGTCTGGTCAAAAGCACCGGCAGAATTTGGCCGACCGCGCGGAACAGGGAATACGAGGTCATGACGTCGGGGCCCGTACAAAATCGGTGTAAAGGCCCGCACAAGGACGGCGCGATAAGTCCTTGCTCGCAATATACGGTTCGTCTAGACGAAACACCGCTCGAACACGGCTCGTATAAACTCCGCAATCTAGGCAGAGAGTTGGCGCTCGCGGCCCCAGCCCCCGCCCCTCTGACCCAGAGCTGACAGCGCCGTCACGCACCTGCCCCCGCTCCACTGTGCCTGTCGAATGAGAGAGGCGACCCACCATGCCGCTGCATGTCCCCCCGGCTCCCGCGCCCGCCCTTCGCTGCGTCCTCACCGCACTCGGTTCCCCCACCGCCGTGCGTGAGGCCCGCACACCGTCCCTGCGTACCGCACAGGGACCCGCAAGCCCCGAACTCCCGCTGCCGGTCCACGTGTTGGACCACATCACCCCGCAGGCCACTTCGCCCACCCGGCTGGCCGGCTGGCGCTTCCTCATCCGCTGCGCCGAGCGGTCCGTCGCCGCCGCCGACACGGTCCTCACGCCGGACGGATGGGCGTTCTCCCACTTCTTCGAAGGGCCCTACATCACGTCGACGGAGCGCGCCCTGCGGCACGCGGAGGCCATGCCGATGCCGTGCCAACCGCGGCTGCTCTCCGTACCCGAGCTGTATATGCTCACGCTCTGGCTCCACCGTGACTGCACGGACGACGGCGCCGAGGGCTCACTGGCCGCCTCCGATCTGCTCGTGCCGCTCGCGCCCGCCCCGCCCGGCATCGCGGCACACCGCCCGCACCGCGTCGCCGAGCTCCTGCCGATGCTCAACCACCGCCTGACACCGGCACCGCTGCTGAGCTCACCCGCCTGACAGCGCCGTCACGCTCCTGTGCCCCGCCGCCCACCGGCCGCGGGGCACAGCGCTGCCCACCGGCCGCGAGTGGACTAGCCCGGTCAGGCCACCCCGAACCACCCGAAGGGACAGGGAAGTTGGGCTGAACCGTCCGGGCGGGTGATACGTCATTAAGCAGTAGGAGCCGCTGCGGCAAAATCCCTGCGGATTGACGCTCGTAGGGCAACACTGGGATCGGACCGACTACAACGGGGGGCGGTTATGAATACCGCATCGAGCCACAGGACCGACGTCACAGCCATCACATCGCAGCGAAAGAACCCTTCCATGTGCCAGCACCAACCACCGTGCCCGACAGCCGACTCCGCCGACCGGGAAGCCGCGCTCCTCGCGGCCAGCCACCCGGAGCAGGGCTGGAGCCTGCTGTGCAACGGCGTCCTGCTCTTCGAGGACACCGGTGAGCTGCTGCCGGACGGCCAGATCATCGCCCCGCACCGACCGCTGGGCACCGATCAGATCATGACGGCCGCCTGACCGCCGGCACATCCGCACGACCGCACGGCACCGCGCACAGCGCCAGAGCACCACGGAACGACGAGGGGCCGGCCCGGAGGAAACTCTCCGAACCGGCCCCGACGCATGCCCGCTCGAAGCGGGCGCCCGCATCAGTCCTCGTACGCATCCAGCGGCGGGCAGGAGCAGACCAGGTTCCGGTCGCCGTACGCCTGGTCGATGCGGCGCACCGGCGGCCAGTACTTGTCCGCCGCGACGACTCCGGCCGGGAAGACGGCCTCCTCGCGGCTGTAGCCGTGCTCCCACTCGCCGCTCAGCGCGGCGGCGGTGTGCGGGGCGTTCCGCAGCGGGTTGTCGTCGGCGGCCCACTCGCCCGAGCCGACCTTCTCGATCTCACGGCGGATGGCGATCATCGCCTCGCAGAACCGGTCGATCTCGTTCAGGTCCTCGCTCTCCGTCGGCTCGATCATCAGCGTGCCGGCGACGGGGAACGACATGGTCGGCGCGTGGAAGCCGTAGTCGATGAGGCGCTTGGCGATGTCGTCGACGCTGACGCCGGTCGCCTTGCTGAGCGGCCGCAGGTCCACGATGCACTCGTGCGCGACGAGGCCCGCGGGACCGGTGTAGAGCACCGGGTAGTGCGGCTCCAGGCGCTTGGCGATGTAGTTGGCGGAGAGCACCGCGACCTGCGTGGCGCGCTTGAGGCCCTCGCCGCCCATGAGGCGGACGTACGACCAGGAGATCGGGAGGATCCCGGCGGAGCCCCACGGCGCCGCGGAGATCGGACCGACGCCGGTCTCGGGGCCCGCGGCGGGCTGCAGCGGGTGGTTGGGCAGGTACGGCGCGAGGTGCTCGCGGACACCGACCGGGCCGACGCCGGGGCCGCCGCCGCCGTGCGGGATGCAGAACGTCTTGTGCAGGTTGAGGTGCGAGACGTCGCCGCCGAAGTGGCCCGGCTTGGCGAGGCCCACCAGGGCGTTGAGGTTGGCGCCGTCGACGTACACCTGGCCGCCCGCCTCGTGCACCGACGCGCAGATGTCGGCGACGTGCTCCTCGAAGACACCGTGCGTCGAGGGGTAGGTGATCATCAGCACGGACAGCTCGTCACGGTGCTTCTCGATCTTGGCGCGCAGGTCCTCGACGTCGATCTCGCCGTCGTCGGCGGTCTTCACGACGACGACCTTCATGCCCGCCATGACGGCGCTCGCGGCGTTGGTGCCGTGCGCGGAGGACGGGATGAGGCAGACGGTGCGCTGCGCGTCGCCGTTGGCGCGGTGGTAGCCGCGGACCGCGAGGAGCCCGGCGAGCTCGCCCTGCGATCCGGCGTTGGGCTGCAGGGAGACCTTGTCGTACCCGGTGACCTCGGCGAGACGCTCCTCCAGCTCGCGGATGAGCGTGAGGTAGCCCTGGGCCTGCTGGGCGGGGGCGAAGGGGTGCAGCTGGCCGAATTCGGGCCAGGTGACCGGCTCCATCTCGGTGGTCGCGTTGAGCTTCATGGTGCAGGAGCCCAGCGGGATCATGCCGCGGTCGAGCGCGTAGTCGCGGTCGGCGAGCTTGCGCAGGTAGCGCAGCATCGCGGTCTCGGAGCGGTGCTGGTGGAAGACGGGGTGCGTCAGGTAGTCGTCGCCGCGCAGCAGGCCCGCGGGCAGCGTGTCCGCGGTGGCGGCGTCCAGCGCCTCGATGTCGGCGTCCACTCCGAACGCACCCCAGACGGCGGCCAGTTGGGCGCGCGTCGTGGTCTCGTCACAGGAGAGGGAGACGTGGTCGGCGTCGACCCGGTGGATGTTCACGCCGGCTTCGCGGGCGGCGGAGACGAGCTGCTCGGCCTTGCCCTCGACGCGCACGGTCAGCGTGTCGAAGTACGCACCGTGGACGACCTCGACGCCACCGGCGGTGAGCCCGGCCGCGAGGAGCGTCGCGTACCGGTGCGTGCGGCGCGCGATGGACTTCAGGCCCTCGGGCCCGTGGTACACGGCGTACATTCCGGCCATGACGGCGAGCAGCACCTGTGCGGTACAGATGTTGCTGGTGGCCTTCTCGCGCCGGATGTGCTGCTCGCGGGTCTGGAGGGCGAGGCGGTAGGCCTTGTTGCCGTCGGCGTCGACGGAGACGCCGACGAGGCGGCCGGGGAGGCTGCGGGCGAACTTCTCACGGACCGCCATGTAGCCGGCGTGCGGGCCGCCGAAGCCCATCGGCACGCCGAAGCGCTGCGTCGTGCCGACGGCGATGTCGGCGCCGAGCTCGCCGGGCGAGGTGAGCAGGGTCAGCGCGAGCAGGTCGGCGGCGACGGTGACGACCGCGCCGAGCTCGTGGGCCTCGTCGATCAGCGGCTTGATGTCCCGTACGACACCGGAGGCGCCCGGGTACTGGACGAGCACGCCCACGACCCCGCGCTCGGCGACCTCGGCCGGGATGCCCTGGCTCAGATCGGCGACGACGATCTCGACACCGGTCGGCTCGGCGCGGGTCTGGATGACGGCGACGGTCTGGGGCAGCGCGTCGGCGTCGACGACGAAGACGCCGTTCTTGACCTTGCCCATGCGCCGCGACAGCGCCATGGCCTCGGCGGCGGCGGTGCCCTCGTCGAGGAGCGAGGCCCCGGAGGTGGGCAGACCGGTCAGCTCGGCGACCATCGTCTGGAAGTTGAGCAGCGCCTCGAGACGGCCCTGCGAGATCTCGGGCTGGTACGGCGTGTAGGCCGTGTACCAGGCCGGGTTCTCCATCACGTTCCGCAGGATGACCGGCGGCGTGAACGTCCCGTAGTACCCGAGTCCGATCATGGAGTCGAGGACCTGGTTGCGGTCGGCGAGGGAGCGCAGCTCGGCCAGCACCTCGGCCTCGGTGCGCGCGCCGGGCAGGTTCAGCGCCTCGGCGTTCTTGATCACATCCGGTACCGCGGCGGCCGTCAGCTCGTCGAGCGAGCCGTACCCGACCTGGGCGAGCATCTTGGCCCGCGCTTCCGCATCGGGCCCTATGTGCCGCTGCTCGAAGGGGATGCCCTGCTCGAGCTCGGAGAGCGGGATGCGATTGGTGGCAGTCATTGCGGAGGCCTCCTGGTCTGCACGACCTGCGAGGGGTACCACGGCGCGGGTACCCGGACGGCCTCCCCCTCTGTCATGTCAACCTGAGAGCTTCACAGGCCCGTCTCGCGACAGATCTGCTTTCACCGTCGGTGAGGAAGGGTTCCGAACGTGCCCGCCCGACGCCCGCCCTGCTTTCCAGAGTGACCTCGTCCGTGCGGTACGGGTGCCTGAGAGATTCCGGGGAGGATTTGCTCCTTCGGCGCCTCCGGATGTGTGATCCGGAGAGCTCTCCCGCACGGGGTCAGCGGCCAGGCGCCAGCGTACCAGCGAGGACCATGCCCGATCCCTCGAGTGGCCGCCTGCCCCGAAGTGCTCTTTCGTAGTGACTACGAATGATTAAGGATGAGTTACGCCCGTTTTCGACAAGCCGCGACCAGCTGGAGGGCCCGTGCAGACCGATATCGATCCGCGCAACCTGATCGGCCGCAAGGCGTTCGACCGGAACGGGGCGAAGATCGGCACGGTCGACGAGGTCTACCTCGACGATGCGACCGGCGCCCCGGAGTGGGCCGCCATACGCACCGGTCTCTTCAGCCGGGACGCCTTCGTCCCCCTGGAACCCAGCGAACTCGTCGAGGACGGCACCCTGCGCATCCCTTTCGACCGCGACCTGATCAAGGACGCCCCGGACTTCGGAGTGGGGCGCCACCTCTCCCCCGAGCAGGAACTCCAGCTCTACCACCACTACGGCCTGGACACGACACCCCCACAGCCCCCGCCCTCCTCCGTGCCACCCCCGGACCAGGACTTCGGCCGCGTCGCGGGCACGGAGAGCCCCTGACGCACCTCAGCCGGAAACGGGCCGTGCGGCCGGCGCCGGCGCGGCGACCAGCGGCAGCGGCTCCGCGGGCGCCAGCTCCGGGTCGTCCGTACGGAACGTCCGCACCCGCCCCGGCGCCGACAGCGGCGTCTCGAAGCGCACCGTCACCCGCCCGAGGCCGCTTCCCTGCACCCACCCGTGCCCGTACTGGGCATGCCGCACATCGTGCCCGGCGACCCAACGCCGCTGCGCCGGCGCCACCGGTTCCTCGGCACGCTCCGGCTCCGGACCCACCGGCCCCACCGCCTCCCCCGGCCCGGCCTCCCCGCTCTTCGCCAGGGACACTCCCTCCGCGCTCGCGGTCTGCGCCTGCGCCTCCGCCTGGGCCTGCGCGAAGAGATCTTCCTGCGTGTAGTCCGCGAGGCCCGTGACGCCCACTCCCAGGAGCCGGACGCCCCCTGTGGTGTCCACGGCCTCCAGAAGCCGCGCCGCGGCCTCCTGGACCACCCCTGGGTCGTCCGTGGGCCCGCGCAGCGTCTCGGACCGCGTCAGCGTGGAGAAGTCGAACCGCCGCACCTTGAGCACGATGGTCCGCCCCGAGTGCCCCGCCGCCCGCAGCCGCTGCACACACCGCTCGGCGAGCCGCGCGACCTCCGCCCTGACCCGCACCCGGTCGTGGATGTCCACGTCGTACGTGTCCTCGACACTGACCGACTTCGACTCCCGCTCCGCCACGACGGGCCGCTCGTCCCGCGCGAGCGCCATCGCGTACAGAGAGCCTCCGTGGGCCTTGCCCAGGAGCCGTACGAGCTCGTCCTCACCCGCCTCCGCGATCTCGGCGACCGTGAGGATCCCGGCCCGCCGCAGGTGGTCCCCCGTGGCGGGCCCCACCCCGGGCAGCGTCCGCACCGACATCGGCCCGAGGAGCGCACGCTCCGTCCCCGGCGCTATGAGCCTGAGCCCGTCCGGCTTGGCCTCCTCCGAGGCGATCTTCGCCAGCATCTTGGACGCAGCGAGTCCCACCGACGCGGAGAGCCCCGTCACCGCTCTGATGTCCGCCCGCAACCGCTCCCCCACCGCCCTGGCCGACTCGGCGGAATCCGCGACGCCACCCGCCTCCAGGTCCACGAAGGCCTCGTCCAGGCTGAGCGGCTCCACCAGCGGCGACAGCCCCCGCAGCAGTTCCATGACCTGTTCGCTGATCTCGCGGTACAACCCGAAGCGCGGCACGAGATAGGCGGCGTTGGGCGCCAGCCTGCGCGCCTGCCCCATGGGCATCGCCGAGTGCACACCGAATTTCCGCGCCTCGTAGGAAGCGGTCGCCACCACACCCCGCGGCCCGAGACCGCCCACGATCACGGCTTTCCCACGCAGACTGGGCTTCGCGGCCTGCTCTGCGGACGCGTAGAAGGCATCCATGTCCAGATGCAGGATCGTCGGCGCGCTTCTCACACCTCTGATGCTGCCCTACGCCACTGACAACGCGGCCTCAGACAGCCCTGTTGCGCCTTCTGGCCAGCTCGTCGGCGGGGTTGTGCCCGATGAGCGTCTCCCCGGTGTCGATGCGCTCGCCGTGCAGCTGGGACAAGGCGGCCTCGACGTCGCGCCAGACAACTCCCACGGCGATCCCGAAGACCCCCTGCCCGCCCTGGAGCAGTTCGTGGACCTCGCTGGACGTCGTGCACTCGTACACGGTCGCGCCGTCGCTCATCAGCGTCATGCGCTCGAGGTCGCGGAACCCGCGCTCCCGCAGGTGCTGGACGGTGGTGCGGATGTTCTGCAGAGACACACCTGTGTCGAGGAACCGTTTCACGATCTTGAGGACGACGACGTCGCGGAAGCTGTAGAGCCGCTGCGTCCCGGAGCCCCCGGCCGCACGCACACTGGGCTCGACCAGGCCGGTACGGGCCCAGTAGTCCAGCTGCCGGTAGGTGATGCCCGCGGCCGCGCACGCGGTGGGGCCGCGGTAGCCGACGTGCTCTGCTTGTTCCACGTCCTCGGACATGGCGTCCCCGCTCCCCTGGACCGCCATCGGTCGGTTCGGAGAGTGATCGACCGCACCGCCGTGGAACGGGTACGGACCGCCCATCGCCGTACCGTCGCCGCTGCTTCTCACGCCGACCTCCCTCCTTGACCTGCCTTCTCGACGGTAGGCAGTCGCCAGGGGCTCGTCAACGATCGCCACACTCGGCACGCCGAGTGATAATCACCCTGAGAGTGGTTTCCCGTACCTCAACCGGGGAAAGGCTATCCGAATGGTCCGAAACCGGACCTCCGGACACGGCTCACTGGCTGTTGGTACCGAAGTCCTCGGGCGAGATCTGGTCGAGGAACTCGCGGAACTTCTCCACCTCGTCCTCCTGCTCGTCCGGAATGGCGATGCCGGCGTCGTCCAGCACGCCGTCGCTCCCGAAGATCGGCGTGCCGGTCCGCAGCGCAAGCGCTATGGCGTCGGACGGCCGCGCACTCACCTCGACACCGCTGGCGAAGACCAGCTCCGCGTAGAAGACACCTTCCCGCAGGTCGGTGATGCGCACTTCGGAGAGCTCCTGGCCGACCGCCTCCAGCACGTCCTTGAAAAGGTCGTGGGTCAGCGGCCGTGCAGGTGCCATGCCCTGCTGCGCGAAGGCGATGGCGGTCGCCTCACCTGGTCCGATCCAGATGGGGAGGTACCGATCGCCTCCCACTTCACGCAGGAGCACGATCGGCTGGTTGGAGGGCATTTCGACCCGGACACCTACGACGTCGAGCTCGTTCACACAGCAACCCTAGGACGTGGCTGGCAGGTTTGGGTAGTCGGGCACCCGTCGAGTACCGGCCGGGTGCGGCCGAGTCAGGGCAATCTGATGCCGAGCGCGGTCTGCACGAGCGCCGAATGCAGCCTTCCCGTGAGACCCGCCAGCTCCTTGGTACGGGCCTCGGCATGGGCCCTGGTCTGCGGGTTGCGGTGCCTGCGCAGCGGCGCGACCACCGCGTCGACGAGGCCGGCCTCCCGCTCCGCGGCGGCCTTCATGGCCCGCAGGTGGCGGGGCTCGATACCGAACCGGCCGAGCTCGACCACGAGTGAGGCGACCGTGACGGCCTCCGCGTCGTACCCGCCGTCCGGCAACGGCGCGACCAGGCCGTACGCCTCCCACTCATGCAGCTGTCCTTCATCGATCTCGGCCGCGGCCAGCAGTTCGTCACGGCCCACACGGGCCGCCGTAGGCCCCTCGGCCTCGTCCTGGCCCTGACCGTCGCCGTCCTCCCGCTGACGCCCCAGGGACGGCAGCGGGGGCCTCTCACCGCGCTCCAGCGCCTCGAGGTGCTCACGGATGACCTTGAGCGGCAGATAGTGGTCCCGCTGCATCCGCAGGACGTGACCGAGCCGTTCGACATCCTCCGGGCTGAACTTCCGGTAGCCGGAAGGCGTGCGCTGCGGCTCGATGAGCCCCTCGGCCTCGAGGAAGCGGATCTTCGAGATCGTGACCTCGGGGAATTCGTCGCGCAGTTCGTTCAGCACGGTACCGATGCTCATCAGCCGACGGTCCGCTGCGGCGGTGCCGTTCCCGGCACCGCCCCTCGGTGTTTGAAGCATGGACCTTCCCTGGGGGTTGTACCCCCAGACGGTGCCTGGGGGAGGGTCAGAGGCCGACGGCCCGCTGGCTCGCGTAGAAGACCAGCCGGTACTTGCCGATCTGCACCTCGTCGCCGTTCGAGAGCGAGACCGAGTCGATCCGCTCCCGGTTGACGTACGTGCCGTTGAGGCTGCCCACGTCCGCGACGGTGAAGGAACCGTCCTGGACCCGACGGAACTCCACGTGGCGACGCGACACGGTCACGTCGTCGAGGAAGATGTCGCTCTGCGGGTGACGGCCGGCCGTGGTCAGCTCGCCGTCCAGCAGGAAGCGGCTTCCCGAGTTCGGACCGCGGCGCACCACGAGGAGCGCCGAGCCGAGCGGCAGGGCGTCGACGGCCGCCTGCGCCTCCGGGGAGAGCGCGGGAGACGGGTTCTGGCCCGTCACCTCGGCGTCGTAGGCCTCCAGACCCGAGATCGAGATCGTCGAGGTGGTCTCGGACGCGCGCTCCGGAGTGGCTCCGGCCCGCAGCGGCGCACCGCAGTTGGAGCAGAACCGGCTCGCCTCGGCGTTGCGGTTCCCGCACCTCGTACACACCAGGGCCATGGACGGGTCCTCCTGCCGTGGCTGCCCCGCGGGGGCATTCGATCCGTACGGGCCGGGGGTGAACCCTCCACCCGTACCTGAGGTTGAAGGTTCCCCGAAACCTATGCGGCCGGGACCGGCAGGGTCAACAGACGACGCGCCCTGTCCGCCCGAATTGTCACCACCTGGACCAGCGACCTGATCGCGGAACATCGGGCGCCCGGCGCCCTGCTCCTCGGCATCTCCATGGCGCGGGGCACGGTGCCGGGCAGTGGCCGGATTGCCGCTGTCCTCACGTGCGCTCTTGCCGAACAACTTCGCAAACAACTTCACGGGCGATTCCCCTTGACCGAAACAGACCCGCCCGTGGGGCAGGACGAACCCTGATTGCACACACCGGCATTCGTCGGTGAGCCAGACATCCTCACAACGTCCGTGACCACCAAACAGTTTCCACCACGCACCGTAGTTCCGGTGCGCCGACCCCCCGCAACCTCATGCCCCCGCCCGACGACACCCATGCGTCCGCCCGTCACTGGGAGGACGACCGAGCGTAGTCAGGCCGCTTCGCAGGTCGCAAGGCGTCCACAACGATCTTCTCCGAGCGTTCCACAGTGACTGTGGCCTGCTCCTTCTCCAGAGTCTGCACCACGCCTCCCGGGATGTTCAGCGCAGGTTCCAGATCCTGCGGCTTGCCGATCACCTTGAAGAGGTACGGCTCACCGACCTTGTGGCCGTCCACACGGACGCCACCGCCGCCGGCGTCCGACAGATACGTGTCGGCGACGACGCGCACGTCGTTGATCTGGATCGCCTCCGCCCCCGCGGCGCGCAGCTCCTGAATGGCGTCGAGCAGCATGTCCGCCTCGATCGCCCCCTTCGTGTCCTCGATGGTCAGCTGGATGCCGGGCCCCTGGGCCGCCACCGTGCCTGCCAGGATGCCGAGTTGCCGTTCCCGCTCGACCGTCTGCTTGCGGGCCTCCTCGGCCTGGTCCGAGCTGTTCTCCAGCCCGGTCCGCTGCTCTTCGAGGCGACGCTTCTCCTCTTCCAGACGCTCAGTTCGGTCATCCAGTTCATCGAGGATGCGTACGAGATCTTCTTGCCGTGCGCCCCGCAGCGCGCTGCTGTCGTTGTTGGACCGCACCTGGATGGCCAGGCCGAGGCCGAGCACGAACAGCAGCAGGGCGACGATGAGTTGGGGCCGGGTCACGCGGGGCGGCCACAGGCCCTGAGCCAGCCGCTGACGGCCGGTGAGCTGCGGTTTCCCCGGGGACTCGGACGCGGGCGTCTCGGGCGCGCCGGCACCGGGCACGTGGGGGACCTCCGCGGGGAGTTCCTTGCGCCGGTTGTAGTCGGGGCTCTCGTCGGCACTCATCGGCGTCACGCCCTGAAGACGTGCCGACGGATCGCCGCGGCGTTGGAGAAGATCCGGATGCCGAGGACGACCACCACACCGGTGGACAGCTGGGCGCCCACGCCCAGTTTGTCGCCCAGGAACACGATGAGTGCGGCCACCACCACGTTCGACAGGAACGACACCACGAACACCTTGTCGTCGAAGATCCCGTCGAGCATGGCCCGCAGCCCTCCGAACACGGCGTCGAGAGCCGCGACCACGGCGATCGGAAGGTACGGCTCGACCACCGCCGGAACCTCGGGCCGAACCAACAATCCGGCCACGACTCCCACGACGAGGCCCAGTACGGCGATCACGATGTGCCCTTTCCTGCCTTCGGCTCTGCTGTTCGTACGGTCACGCTCGGCGCTGCCGGCAGCCGGAGCTCGTCCGACACGGAGATGCCGGTCCGGATGCCGAAGTTCTCCTGCAGAGCATGCAGGTACTGACCGTCGCGGCTGTTCTGGAACCGGGTGCTCAAGCGTTTGCCGTCTCCCACCGCGAGCACCGTATACGGCGGCACCAGCGGCCGGTTGTCGACCAGTATCGCGTCGCCGGCGGCCCTGATCGCCGACAGCGCGGTGAGACGCTGGTCGTTGATGGAAATCGCTTCGGCGCCGGACTGCCACAGGCCGTTGACGACACGCTGCATGTCCCGGTCACGTACACGCCCCGTGTCGGAGAAACCGGCACTCTCGCGCGGACCGCCGCCGCCCTGTTCCGCTTCTTTCTTGTCGTTCACGACGAGCTGCACGCCGGGTCCGTGGACTTCCGTGGCGCCCGAGAGGAGCCCCACCAACTCGCCCTGGCTGCCGCCGTGCCTCTTCAGCGCGGCTTCCTGACGCTCTCCGACATCGTCGCGGAGTTTGTCCACGTCGTCCTCGAGCGCGTCGGCGCCCGCCGTCGCCTCTTCGACGCGATCGATGAGCTCTTCGCGCTCCTTGGCCACCACAGGTGCCTCTATGCGCGCCTGCGCGGCGCCCACCGTGACCACCAGGGCCGCCAGCACCAGACCGGCCGCGAGGCCCAGTTTGGCCCGCAGCGGACGCGGCACACCACTGTCCCCTCTGGCCTTCTTGCGGGCCGCCGCCTCCGCGTACCCCTCGTCCAGACTGTGGTCCATGACGGTGGTGAGCAGCGACATGGAGGCGTCCGGGCGCCGGGGGCGCGAGGGGGTGCTCCGAACGGGGGGCTGCTGCGGCATGCCGCACATCGTCGCACGTCGCGGGCGTTACCTCCGAATGGCCCCACCGGCGCGCCGGGCAGCACCTGTTGCGGCTGCTGCCCGGCGCCCGGGAAGGTCAGCGACCGGCGCTGTCCACCACTGTGGCCCACTCGTCGAGCAGCGCCTGCGCGGACGCGTCGTCGGGGCCCTCGGCCCACAGGTGCGTGACGGCCTCGGCCGGGTCGGGCAGTACCAGCACCCAACGCCCGTCGGCCTCCACGACCCGCACGCCGTCGGTGGTGTCCACGGACCGGTCACCGGCGGCCTCGACCACACGCCGCATCACGAGTCCCTTGACCGCCCACGGCGTAGCGAGATCACGCTTCAGCACGTGCGCCCGCGGGATCCGCGCGTCGATCTGACTGAGCGTGAGCTGCGTCCGCGCGACCAGCCCGACGAGCCGCACGAATGCGGCGGTTCCGTCGAAGACGCCACTGAACTCGGGCACGATGAACCCGCCGCGCCCGTCGCCGCCGAAGATGGTCGAGTCGCCCCGCCCCACCCTCGTCAGGTCGTCGGGCGACGTGGTCGTCCAGTCCACCTGAGTGCCGTGGTACGCGGCGACCTGCTCGGCGATACGCGTGGTGGTCACCGGCAGCGCCACCCGCCCGCTCCGCCGCTCGGCGGCCACCAGGTCGAGCATGACCAGCAGGGCCCTGTCGTCCTCGACGATCCGCCCCTTCTCGTCCACGAGCGAGAGGCGCTCGCCCACGGGGTCGAACCGCACGCCGAAGGCTGCCCGCGCTGACGCCACGATCTCCCCGAGCCGTACGAGCCCGGACCTGCGGGCGTCGGCCGTCTCGGTGGGCCGCGACTCGTCGAGCCCCGGGTTGATCGTCAGCGCGTCCACTCCGAGCTTCCCGAGGAGGCTCGGCAGTACGAGTCCGGAGCTTCCGTTGGACGCGTCGACGACGACCTTCAGCCCCGACTCGGCGACACCGGTGGTGTCCACGTTCCGCAGCAGCGACCCGGTGTACGAGTCGAAGACGCTGGACGGGAAGTGCAGGTCACCGATCTCGCCCGGGAAGGCCCGCCGGTACTCCTGGCGCGCGTAGACCCGGTCGAGCTTGCGCTGGCTCCCCTGTGACAGGTCGGCTCCGTTCCCGTCGAAGAACATGATGTCGACGGAGTCCGGCACACCGGGCGTCGTCCGGATCATGATCCCTCCGGCGCTGCCCCGGGCCGTCTGCTGCCGCGCGACCGGCAGCGGCACGTTCTCCAGGTCCCGTACGTCGATGGCGCTGGCCTGCAGCGCCGAGATCACCGCACGCTTCAGCGCACGCGCACCACGCGAGTGGTCACGCGCGGTGGTGACGGTGGAGCCCTTCTTCAGGGTCGTCGCGTACGCCCCCGCGAGGCGCACGGCGAGCTCGGGCGTGATCTCCACGTTCAGGATTCCGGAGACTCCACGCGCGCCGAACAGGTGCGCCTGGCCCCGGGACTCCCAGATGACCGAGGTGTTGACGAACGCGCCGGCCTCGATCGTCTTGAACGGATACACCCTGACGTTGCCCTGGACGATCGATTCTTCACCGACCAGGCACTCGTCCCCGATGACCGCGCCGTCCTCGATTCTCGCGGCGCGCATGATGTCGGTGTTCTTGCCGACGACACAGCCACGGAGATTGCTGTGCTGCCCGATGTAGACGTTGTCGTGCACGACGGCCTTGTGCAGGAACGCGCCGCTCTTCACCACGACGTTCGAGCCGATGACGGTGTGCTCGCGGATTTCGGCATCTGCTTCGATCTTGGCGTAGTCGCCGACGTACAGCGGACCGCGCAGTACGGCGTCGGGGTGCACCTCGGCCCCTTCGGCCACCCATACACCGGGGGAGATCTCGAAGCCGTCGAGTTCGACGTCGACCTTGCCCTCGAGCACGTCGGCCTGCGCCTTGACGTAGCTCTCGTGCGTACCGACGTCCTCCCAGTAGCCCTCGGCGACGTAGCCGTAGACCGGCTTGCCTTCCTTCATGAGCTGCGGGAAGACGTCCCCGGACCAGTCGACCGGCACATCGGGGTCGACGTAGTCGAATACTTCGGGCTCCATCACGTAGATGCCCGTGTTCACCGTGTCGGAGAAGACCTGCCCCCAGGTCGGCTTCTCCAGGAAGCGCTCGACCTTGCCTTCTTCGTCGACGATGGTGATGCCGAATTCCAGCGGGTTGGGTACGCGCGTGAGACACACGGTGACGAGCGCGCCCTTTTCCTTGTGGAAGGAAATGAGCTCGCTGAGGTCGAAATCGGTGAGCGCGTCGCCGGAGATCACGAGGAAGGCGTCGTCCTTCAGCGCTTCCTCGGCGTTCTTCACGCTGCCCGCGGTCCCGAGCGGTTTTTCCTCGTTGGCATAGGTGAGCTCCATTCCCAGCTCTTCGCCGTCGCCGAAGTAGTTCTTGACGAGCGACGCCAAGAACTGCACTGTCACTACGGTCTCGGTGAGCCCGTGCCTCTTCAGCAGGCGCAGCACGTGCTCCATGATCGGCCGGTTGGCCACGGGAAGGAGCGGCTTGGGCATGCTCGAGGTCATGGGGCGAAGGCGGGTGCCCTCACCGCCGGCCATCACGACGGCCTTCATGTCGGAAACGTCCTCCTCATTAGACGACGAACCAGCCGACACAGCTCACCGGGATGGGCTTGCCATCATTGCTCGGATGAGAGCCTTGGAGCCTCTGCGGCCGCCATAACGGCGAGCTCAATCGGCTGGCTTGTCCACCTTGACAAGTCGGCGGACCTGAACCACATACAGGATCCCTGCCCACCAGTACAGACTTGTACCCCAACCTGCGAACGCCCATCCGAAAATAGCAGCGAGTGTGGCGAGCGGACCGCTTCCATCACTGAGGAGCAGTAGTGGAAAGGCGTACATCAGGTTGAAGGTCGCGGCCTTGCCCAGGAAGTTCACCTGCGGTGGCGGATAGCCGTGGTGCCTGAGGATCCCGACCATCACCAGGAGGACCATCTCACGCAGCAGCAGTGCCGCGGTCAGCCAGAGCGGAAGAATCTCCCGCCAGGTGAGTCCGACCAGGGTGGAGAGGATATAGAGCCGGTCGGCCGCGGGGTCGAGGAGCCGGCCCAGGTTGCTGATCTGGTTCCAGCGGCGCGCGAGCTTGCCGTCGAGGTAGTCACTGACTCCGCTCAGCGCCAGGACCAGCAGCGCCCATCCGTCGCTGTTGGGTCCCCCGAACTCGGGCCTGAGGATCAGCCACAGGAAGAGGGGCACGCCGGCGAGGCGCGCCATGCTGAGGATGTTCGGGATGGTGAGGACACGGTCCGTCTGGACACGCGTCTCCTGGACCTCCACCCGGGGGCCTCCTGTGGGGAAAAGAACCAATGATGCCTCCTGACCTTACCCTCAGTGGCACCTCGGGGGTGCAGAGGGGTGGCAGGACGCCGGGAAAACAAAAAAGCCGTGGTCCCTGGAATTGAATCCAGGGACCACGGCTATAAGAAAAGTTCGGCGGCGTCCTACTCTCCCACAGGGTCCCCCCTGCAGTACCATCGGCGCTGTGAGGCTTAGCTTCCGGGTTCGGAATGTAACCGGGC